>JABXHX010000080.1 GCA_013373385.1 Flavobacteriaceae bacterium | reverse complement strand
ACTCTTTTAAAATCTTCGCGATTTGCAGCGGACTGAACTTACTTTTTCTCATAATTACTGTTTAAAATTAATACTTTTATTCTACTTTTAAACAGTTCGGTTTTTAGGGAAGCTTACATAAAGATGTAAAAAAAGAATCAGGGTTCAGGTTGTTTTCTAAGTACTTTATAATTATTGTTTTGCTAGTTATTCTTAATATATTAGTGATATCAGCAGTACAAATGATTATCTCTAAAACAGAAGTTACAATTAGTAATTTTTTTTATGAATACTTTTTGTTTTATGTTTTTCAAAAATCTCCAACATACATATTAGGTTATATAGCTATTACAGTTATACTTTTTTTAAGTTTTTCTAAAGAGATTTTACAAATTGAAGTTCAAGAATTAATCGAGATTAAAAATAGCAATGATAAGATTTATAAAAAACTAAAAGAAGTAAATACTGACAAAGCCAAAATATTAAATATAAAAATAGGAAATAAAAGAAAAATTATCCCTGTAGATGATATTACTTGGTTAGAAGCAGACAATTATTGCGTAAACGTTCATACAATAAACAATCCTTCTTACTCAATGCGAAGTACATTAAAATCATTAGAAAAAAAACTCGGAGATAACTTTTTACGTGTTCATAGAAAAGGTATTGTAAATATGGACAAGGTAAGGGAGTATTACCTGGCTACTAATCCAAGAGTTATTTTAATTAATAATCAAGAAGTGTCAGTTTCAAAGAGTAATTTAAAATTAGTTAAAAGTTTTCTAGAAAAATAAATTATCATTTTCTTAACTAAGCTTACTGCATTTTAACTTCTATTAACTGCAAAAATAGAAATGTAATCATTATTTTCTGTTGATTTGTTTTGAATACAAAATGAAATATCAATAATGAAAAACATTGTAACTACCTTAGTCTTATTAATCTCTTTTACAGCTTTTTCTCAATTCAATTATAAAGTAAGTAAAGAAAATCTTTTCGGAAAATACAATCCTACAGCTCCAAAGCAATTATTAGATTATCAAGATTTAATAGGCGAAAATAAATGTACATCTATTTCAAGAAATCCAGATAGAACATGGGCTAAACCTGTACACATGAAATGGGTTTGGAAGTATATTATGAATGGAATGGGAGTTCAGGATGAAACTTTAAAAATGGATGGAACACATTCTGGCAGCATTAGACAGTACGATAAAGATAGTTTGAGATGGAATGTTCACTATTATACTTCTAGAGCAACAGTAAAACAATTACCAGTTTGGCATGGAAATAAAAAGGATGGTAAAATAGTGTTATATAAAGAGCAGCCTGCGTCGAATGGTATGAAAGGATTTTATAGATTGACTTTTTATGATATTACCAAAAGAAAATTTAAATGGATTGGAGAATGGGTAGATGAAAAGGAAACTATTGCTTTTCCGACATGGAAAATAGAATGTGAAAAGATAAAAAACTAAGCTTTACTTTTATTTCTTGTTAAGTGAAATGGTAAGTAAATCAGGAAAAAATATGGAATGACAATTAGGTTTACAACCAACACATAATAAGGCCATTCACCAAATAAATCTAACATTGAAGCAGCGTCTGGTTTTCTATTGGTATAGAAATAGTTTGAACCTAAGAAGTAATTAATAATAAACATTACAATCATATACACTTGAAATCCTAAATACGATTTCCATACACTTTTTAATGTTGGTCGCATTTTATATATAAAAGTAGCATACATCATAAAAATGACTAGACCAGCATGGACAAACCAATATCTGAAAAATTCGAAATTTAAAAAGTTATAAGAGGTTGGTGTAACTAAAGATTGAAAAGTGCCCGTTAAGATTAAGAAAAAGACAATTTCATAGTGTAAATATTTTCTGCAAAAAGATACTATTGGGATTGTTAGTGCAAGGAAACTACATAAATGTAGTGGTAAATTTTTTTGATAATCAAAATCACCAGCATACATCTTTAAGCCAGTGCCAACAATTATAAAAGAAGAGATGGTAATTGTAAAAATATTTCCAGTAATTATTTGAGTTCTTTCAGGTTGCTTTTTAGCCCATTTAATAAGAATTACACCAAATGTAATTAAAATAAGAATTAACAATAGGTGCTGTAATGTAAATGGAGTAAATCCTGTATTCTCTTTAAAAAAGAAATCGTTCAATTGCAGAAATATTAATTATACTGCAATATAAAAAAAGAAATTAACTTCTATTTTTTGCAGCTAATAATGTGTTTTTCATTAACATAGCAATAGTCATTGGGCCAACTCCACCAGGAACAGGTGTTATGAATTCAGACTTTTTTGAAACTGATTCAAAATGTACATCACCTGCTAAACGGAATCCTCTCTTTTTAGTATCATCAGCAATTCTTGTAATTCCAACATCAATTATAGTAACTCCATCTTTAACCATATCGCCAGTTAAAAATTCTGGGATACCTAACGCAGCAACAACAATATCTGCTTGGAGTGTAATCTCTTTTAAGTTCTTGGTTCTACTATGCGTAATAGTTACGGTAGCATTTCCTGCAGTTCTTTTTTGAGACATTAATATACTCATCGGACTTCCTACAATATGACTTCTTCCGATAACAACGACATGTTTTCCTGAAGTTTCAACATTGTATCTTTCTAACAACTCTAAAATCCCAAAAGGAGTAGCAGGTAAGAAAGTAGGTAAATTTAATGCCATTTTTCCAACATTTGTTGGATGAAATCCATCAACATCTTTATCAGGATTTACAGCCATTAATACTTTTTGTTCGTCTATATGTTTCGGTAAAGGTAATTGAACAATAAACCCATCTATTTCTGGATTGGTATTTAATTTATCTATTTCATTTAATAAATCTTCTTCAGATATATCTTCAGATAAAGTTACCAACGTAGATTCAAATCCAGCTTTTGCGCAAGCTTTTACTTTTGCATTTACATAAGTTAAACTTGCACCATTGTTACCAACTAATATAGCAGCCAGATGCGGGGCTCTAATACCTTGATTAGTTAATTGTTGTACTTCTACTGCAATTTCTTCTTTAATTTGATTTGATGTTGCTTTACCGTCTAATAATACCATAATATAATTGTGTTGTTGTTATTTAAATAAAAAAGAGACAAACATGGTTCATCTCTTTTTGTATAATTTATTTCATTCCTTTCATCATTTGCATCATTTTTCTTCCGCCACCACCTTGCATCATCTTCATCATTTTGCTCATCTGATTGAATTGTTTCATTAACTGATTTACTTCTTGTACTGATGTTCCTGATCCTTTTGCAATTCTTTTCTTTCTACTTGCATTGATAGAACTCGGAGTACTTCTTTCAGAAGGTGTCATAGAATGAATGATTGCTTCTATTCCTTTAAAAGCATCATCATCAATGTCTACATCTTTCATTGCTTTACCTGCACCAGGAATCATTCCAACTAAATCTTTCATGTTACCCATCTTTTTGATTTGTTGAATCTGACTTAAGAAATCATCAAAACCAAATTGGTTTTTAGCAATTTTCTTTTGAAGCTTACGCGCTTCTTCTTCATCAAACTGTTCTTGAGCACGTTCTACAAGAGATACTACATCTCCCATTCCTAAAATTCTATCTGCCATACGATCTGGATGGAACACATCAATCGCTTCCATTTTTTCTCCAGTACCAATAAACTTAATAGGTTTATCTACAACAGATTTAATGGTTAATGCAGCTCCACCACGGGTATCACCATCTAATTTTGTAAGAACAACTCCATCAAAATTTAAAACATCGTTAAAAGCTTTTGCAGTATTAACTGCATCTTGACCAGTCATAGAATCTACCACAAATAAAGTTTCTTGTGGGTTAACAGCTTTATGAATGTTAGAAATTTCTGTCATCATTTGCTCATCAACAGCCAAACGACCTGCGGTATCAATAATAACTACATTTTTACCAGTTGCTTTGGCGTGTTTAATCGCATTTTGAGAAATTTCAACTGGATTTTGATTGCCTTCTTCTGCATAAACTTCAACACCAATTTGTTCACCTACAACACGTAACTGATTGATGGCGGCTGGACGATACACATCACATCCAACTAATAATAATTGCTTTGTTTTCTTAGTTTTTAAAAAGTTTGCTAATTTACCAGAAAAGGTAGTTTTACCAGAACCTTGTAAACCCGACATTAAAATAATTGTTGGAGAACCTCCTAAGTTAATTCCAATAGTTTCTCCACCCATTAATTCAGTTAGCTCATCTTTGACCAATTTAACCATTAACTGACCTGGATTTAAGGTAGTTAATACGTTTTGACCTAAGGCTTTGGTTTGAACTCTTTTGGTAAAGTCTTTTGCAATTTTAAAGTTTACATCGGCATCTAATAATGCTCTACGCACTTCTTTTAATGTTTCTGCAACGTTTACTTCTGTAATTCTACCATGACCTTTAAGGGTGTGTAGGGCTTTATCTAATTTATCACTTAAATTATTAAACATGTGTTTTGTGTTCTTTTTTTGGAAGCACAAATATAAGAAACTCCGCTCATTTTATAAACCAAATAGCAGGGCTTATTTTGATTTACTTGTAAGTGCAGCAAAGAAATTAATCAAATGAATCATTGTTGCAAAAATAAAAAGGAGTACAGATAAAATAAGAACACTATTTATTTGGTTAAATGATTCATTTAGAACTCCTTGATAAGTGCTTTTATAATAATAAAAAACGAGAAAAGATATTAGTTGAAGTATTATGTGCAATGCTGATAGTACTTTTTTTGGCCTTTTATCGGTCCAATGTAATGTGAGATAATTAAAGCTAATTAATAAAAAAAACACACAAGAAAATAAAGTTACTGGCCAAAAGCGAATAGAAAAAATTCCGCCAAAATATTCTAAGTTAATTGATTGCCCTTTGTTGAGGTATCCAAAAATAAATAGGACAGGAATAATTCCTAAAAAGAATAAATATGGCTTTTCTATTAGTTTTTTCATTTTTTAATACTCTTTTAAAATAACAGCATGGTGTTCTGTATGATATGCAGACCACATAATAATTTCTCTCACAATCATACGACCCATTAATGGATGTGGTAAAAGAAGTGTATCTAGTTTTTTATCTTTCCAAGAACGTGTAATTGCTAGTAGTTTTTTTTTTTGTTTGTTTAAATCGTCAATTATTCTTTTTCTATCAGCTATAGTTGGAATTTTTAAATCTTTATTAAAATCTCTAGCTCTTTCTTGGTTTTCTTTTAAACGATCTTGATATCTTTTTGTTACCTCTTCATAGGTTCTAACTTCTCTATTAGCCATGCCAAATTTATACTTTAATATAAACTTAGGGTATGATAGCGCTTTGTTTAACAGTTTTGCAGCATCGAGTAAATGCAAAGCATGCTGCCCAACAGTCCATTTATTTTCTGAAGCAAGTTCCCATTTGTCTTCAAGCTTATGTTCTAATAGTTCAATTAAAAATTGATGCTTTTCTTCTAGTAAATGAACAATTTCTTCTTGTGTCATCTGTGTTTTTTGTAGCTAGAAATATATAAAAATTAACTGAACCTACAATTCACTACAATAATAAAACAGTTGATTACATTTGGTTTTTTTAAGGTGGATGTATCCAATACATTTGTTGCATCAATATAGAAATTATTAAATCATGAAAGCAATAACACATTTTAACAAATCAATTTTAGCAACGGTATTTGCCTTTGCATTTTTACTTAGTGTAACACCTGCTATCGGACAGACAAGTATTACAACATCAAAAGGAAAAACCTATCACATTAGCTCAACTTCTAAAAATGGAGTTAGAACTTATCATATTAAAGATGGGCAAAAAGATTTTAGAATTGAGTACGAAGGAGACATTACTTTATCTGATGATGATAAAGACATCGTTGCCATTTCTAGAGGTGGCTTTATAGAAATTAAAAAATCGAGCTTTGGTACCAAAAGAAGAATCTTAATTCATAATGAAAATGGCACACTGGTTAAGAAGTATTTTGTAGGTTGGTCTGAAAAGCCTTACAGTCCTGATGGTAAAAAGTGGTTGTCAGAAATTTTACCAGAAATTTTAAGAACTTCAACCATTGCAGCAAATACAAGAGTAAACCGTTTTTACAATAAAGGTGGCGCAAAAGCGGTACTGAAAGAAGTGAGCAGCATGAATAAGGATTATGTAAAATCTGCTTACATAAAACTATTGTTAGAGAAAAACTTAAACACAAGTGATTTAGTAAAAACAATTGAGTTTACAGGAGAATACATTAAATCTGACCACTATGTTTCTCAAATTTTAAAAAGCAATCAAAAGGCATTTTTAAAAAGCGAAAGAACTACCACAGCCTATATCAATGCAACTAAAAACATTGGCTCAGATCATTATGCAACAAGCGTTTTAAAGAAAGTAATTGAAGATAAAGAGATAACAGATAGTCAATTAGCTACATTGTTAGAGATAACTAAAGGCATTAAATCTGACCATTATATCAGTCAACTTCTTAAAAATATTATAGATAGCAGAAAGTTAAATGCTAGAAATATGAGTAAGGCTCTTGACTTGATTAAAAGAATGAAATCTGACCATTACAAAGTTTCAATTCTTAAAAAAGCAATGAATACCAAAGGTTTATCGAAGAACAACTACAATCAGTTTTTGAATATTGTTCATGATCTTAAATCTGACCATTACAAAGCAACAGTTGTAAAAGTTCTATTAGAAAACAAAAGTGCAAATTCATTAAATACGGCACTGTCTATTATTAACAACAATATTAGATCTAGTCATTATATGGCAAGCATGTATAAAAAAATGGTAGAAACTTATAATTTATCTGAAAGTCAGTTAATTGATGTAATTAATTCAGCAGAAAAAAACATAAGATCTAGTCATAATTTATCTAGTGTTTTAGTTGCACTTTCTAAACAAGTAAATAGATCATCAGAAAAAGTGAAAGATGCTTATAAAAAAGCAGCAAAAACAATAAAATCAGACACTTACTATGGTAGAGCCATGAAAGCTATCAATTAAAAATAGATGATACTCAGTCTTATCTAAAAAAGTTGGATAAGATTGAGTATCTTTCATTGCTATAAAAAGCGTCAACTAAACTGAATTTTTTGAAGAAGCACAGCATCATCATTTTTTCGAGTATTGTACTAAGTATAGTTTTATCATATTACTTAGCTATTAGCGGAACGAATACAGACAGTGAATTTACTGTAGGTGTTGGTTTTTTTGCTTCAATTTTTGGAGTGCTCACTACTTACTTGTTATACTTTATTACTAAAAAATTAGATAAATTTTTTCCTTGGCAAACACACACCAATAGCCGATTATTTGTGGGATTGTTTGTGCAATATAGTATTGTTGTTAGTATTGCTGTTACCGGTTTTTATATTTATGCTAGGTTATTTACAACTACCGAAGCATTCTTTACAGTACATAAAGAAACCTTAATAAAAATCTACCTATTATTGTTTATTGCAATTTTAATATATACAATTGTATATTTTGCTTTTTATTCTTACTATTCGTTTGCAACCTTACAAATAGAAACGGTGAAGCAAGAGTGTAAGCAGATAGATTTACAATTAAAAGCGTTGAAATCTCAGATTAGCCCGCATTTTTTATTTAACAGTTTAAATACCATTTCTTCTTTAGTACATACCGATGTAAAAAGGACAACGTTATTTATACGAAGATTGGCAAAAATGTATCAGTATACTTTACAGAGTTATCACTCTAAAGTAATCCCATTAAAAGAAGAGTTAGATTTTGTTTCATCGTATTTGTATTTATTAGAAACACGTTTTAGAAATAAATTTACAGCCTCAATAGAGATTGAAGAAGATTTGTATGCAACAAATATTCCACCACTTACACTTCAGATGCTTGTAGAAAATGCTGTAAAGCATAATGTGATGGATGATGAACATCCGCTACAGATAAAAATTTTTAAAGACAATGCACATATTTGTGTGCAAAATACCATTACAAAATCACCAGAAAATAAGGTATCCTTTAAAATAGGATTGAAAAATATCAATCAGCGATATTTGCTGTTAGTTAATCAAGGGATTGTGGTAAGTAACGGAGCAGTTTTTTCTGTAAAAGTACCCATAATTAGATGAAGAAACTATTTATACATAGCATACTATTTCGATTATTGAGTCCGATTTTTACAGGAACAACGGCCTATCTATTAATTCTGTTGATCAATAATAATATCAGCCAATTGCAAGAACAGTTTTTAGGACAAGAATTGTATATGGCGGTCGTTCTTTCGTATTGTGTTCATGAATTTTCTAGATTTTTACTGTGGGTTTTTAAGTTTACTCCACAAAAAACAGGAACAGTTTTAAGCTTGATATTTCATATCGTATTGTCTATTTTATTTTCTGTACTAATTGTATCGGTGTTAATAAGTATGTATTACCAAACTTCTTCTGGATATTTACCCTCAACAGAAGAGCTGCTAACGTTTAATAGTATTTATTGTAGTATACCAATTGCATACGTATTATTAAATTTAAGTCATCAATATTTGTATAAAATAAACACTCAAAAACTTGAGCACGAATTATTGATTAAGCAAAATATTGAAGAAGATTTTAAGCAATTTAAAAGAGAAATTAATCCAGAGTTACTGTTTCAAAGTTTTGAAACCCTACTAAGTTTTATTAAAGAAGATACTGACAAAGTAGATGAGTTTATAGATCATTTGTCAACTATATATAGATACATTTTAGCGAATAGAAAAGAGCAACTTATTTCTGTTATAGAAGAACAAAAAATGCTTAATGAACTTGTGGTACTGTACAATCAATTGCCTTACAGAAAGGTAGAGATTGTTAACAGCATCGATAAAGATTTTTTAATAATTCCTGGAGCATTGCTTTTTATAGTTGAGCAAATAATTAAAACTACAATTGTTTCAGATAAAAGTTTTATAGAAATTGAGATAGCAGTACAAGATGACTTTTTTACCATTAGTTATTTTACTGAAGATAAAATACTAGAGCAGTTTGGCACAAAGAATATAGGTGATATTATAAGCGTTTATAGTATTTATAGCAAGCAAAAAATAGCTATTGAAACCAACGATGATAAAAGAACAATTGCAATTCCGATATTAAAAATAAAACCATAATCAAATGAAAGTTGTTATTGTAGAAGACGAACCATTGGCAGCAGAAAAGCTAGAACGATATTTAGTAAAGCACAATGCCACAACCGAAATTTTAGAAACACTTCCGAGTATTTCTAAGGCTGTATCTTGGTTTCAAAACAACCAAGATTATGACATTGTTTTTATGGATATTCAACTGACAGATGGGTTGAGTTTCGAAATTTTTAATCAGGTTCAAATACTAAAACCCATAGTGTTTACAACAGCTTTTGATGAGTATGCCATAGATGCCTTTAAAGTAAATAGTGTAGATTATATTTTAAAACCAATTACATTTACAGACCTATCTAACGCAATGAAAAAATTACAGAAACTACAAAATGTTTTTGGAGCTAATGAACATGTAACAAAGGCAGTGCAACAATTATCTGATTCGAAAACAAAAGATAGGTTTTTGGTACGTTTGGGCAATCATATTCACTCTATAAAAACAGAAGAAATAGCTCTTTTTTATGCAGAAGGAAGGACGGTTTACTTAATTACCAACGAAAAGAAAAAATACATTTTAGACTACAAATTAGAAAGCTTAGAAAATGTGTTAGAATCTTCAGTGTTTTTTAGAGTCAATAGAACATTTATTGTTAATATTTCTTCGATAGCGGATGTGTTGGTGTATTCTAATAGCCGATTAAAAATTTCATCCGACGTCTATCAAGAAAAAGAAATAATTGTTAGCAGAGAAAAAGTAACTGCTTTTAAATCTTGGTTTGAAGGAAATTAATTGCTAGGTTTTTACACTTTTTTTCTATTGATTTGTGTAAAAATAAAAAACGATGCCTTTTAAGATTCAGCTTTCTAAAACAAATCAACAAGAACTTTATATATCTGGTAAAAAAGCTAGCGCAACTATTGTTTTACACCAAGGGGCAAGTTTACAAGAGCTAGTTTTAGACAATGAAAAAATTATAAGAAATTTACATCCATTAACTTACAAAGACACGTATGCATCTGCCATACTTTTTCCGTTTGCAAGTAGAATTAAAGAAGGGCACTATTCTTTTAACAATCAGCAATTTCAATTAGCAAAAAATGATCCAAATGGACATAATGCTTTACATGGATTGGTGTCTAATAAAGCATTCTCAATTATAGCAACTAATTGTACAGAAAAAGAAGCAATTGTAGACTTAGCGTTTAATGAGAAAGAGAAACTGAAAGGCTTTCCGTTTACGTACAATATCAAACTAACCTATATTTTATCAGATACAGAGTTGCTTTTAAGAGCTACATTTACAAATACATCTGCGAACTCATTTCCTTTTACCTACGGATGGCATCCGTATTTTTGCTCTGAAGATTTAAGTAAAAGTACTGTGCAATTTAAGAGTACTAAACAAGTGCTTTTTGATGACAAAATGATTACAAATCAGATTGTTGATGTAAAAATTGAGAATGGTTTAGAAATAAAGGACAACACTTTAGATGATTGTTATCAATTGGCAACAAGTAAGGTAGGGTTTGTAACTCCTACTTACAATTTAGAAATAGCTACAACTTCAGAAAATGGATTTTTACAACTGTACACACCGCCAATAAAAAATTGTATAGCGATAGAACCTGTATCTGGTGTATCAGATAGTTTTAATAATAAACTTGGATTGAAAGTTTTACACCCTAAAGAATCTTATGCAGTTGAATGGAAATTAAAGCTTACAAACCATCAGTAAAATGCCTTCTACTTTTGTTTTGAGCAAACTTTTCGTTGTTATATGCTTTCGAAGCATTTTTAGCAATAGAAAGTGTTTTCCAAGCCGAGTCTTTTACCATTTTGCCAATAACAACAAGCTGACCAATATGATAAGAATAATGACATAACTGCCTGTTAATAGCTTCTGCAATAGTATGACCTTCGTTTCTAATGTATACAATTGTATCCCTGTTTTCTGGCGTAATTTTGTGTAGGTTTTCAAACAAACATTGCCAACCTCTTTCCCAATCAACAATCATTTCTTCTTTAGTAGCGTAGGTATTTACAAATTCATCGTCTCTATTTCTCCAAGCTTTTTCTCCATCTTCTGTTAAAAAATTAGTCCATCTAGAACGCATATTACCAGCAATATGTTTTACAATGGTTGCAATAGAATTACTTTCGCCATTGTATTGCCAAAAAAGTTGCTCTTTAGTAAGTTGTAAAAAGGTTTTATCTCCTAAACTTTTGTTGTATTCAAATTGTTTGAGTACGCTTGGTAGGTAAGAATTGTCCATTAAATGATGCTGTATTTTACTACATAAAGGTAAGCTATTTTTTCTTTTTATCTGGAATAAATTCTAAAGCTCCACCATTAATACAATGCCTTACTCCAGTAGTTTCTTTTGGGCCGTCGTTAAAAGAATGACCAAGATGTCCGCCACAAGTATTACATTTTAATTCAGTTCTAGCATAACCAATTTTGTAATCAACATCTAGCTCTACGTTTTCTTTGATGGCTCTATCAAAGCTTGGCCACCCAGAGCCAGAGTTGTATTTATTTTTAGATAAATACAGTGGTGTTTTACAAGCAGCACAAACATAAGTCCCTGCTTTTTTAATATTATTATATGGATGTGAAAAAGGTTTTTCGGTACCAGCTTCTCTTAAAATATAGTATTGTTCTTTTGTTAAGATGTTTTTCCACTCAGTTTCTGTTTTTGTAACCTTATATTTTTTAGTAGTGCTTTTCTTTTGAGCTTGTATCGTATAACTTGTTAAGGTTGCTATCAAAGTCAGTATAATTATTTTTCGCATAAAAAGAAATTTATAAGAATTTGGTCGATTGATTTTATGGCTACTTACATAACGGGTGAAAGTTTCTTTTCTAACTAAGAATAACTAAAATTAAACTTCGTTAATAAATGTATATGCTATTGTAGTTTTGTAACTTTATAGACCGATTTAATAAAATTTAATTCATGAAAAAATATACCATACTTCTATTTGTAAGCTTACTTTTTATAGAGTGTTCTACTGTTCCTATCACAGGAAGAAAGAGAATAGATATTGTAAGCGACGCACAAGTTTTACCTGCAAGTTTTGCTCAGTATAAAGGCTTTTTAGAAAAAAACAAATTGTCTAAAGACAGAAAAAATACGGTATTGATAAAAGACGTTGGAAAAAGAATATCAATTGCGGTAGATAAATTTATGAGAGCCAATAATATGGTACAAGAGGCTAATGCGTATCAATGGGAATTTAATTTGGTAGAGGATAAAACTGTAAATGCTTGGTGTTTACCTGGTGGAAAAGTGGTTTTTTATACAGGAATTTTACCAATTTGTAATAATGAAGATGGTGTTGCAGCTGTAATGGGGCATGAGGTAGCTCATGCATTTGCTAGGCATGGACAAGAACGTATGTCGCAAGCAATAGCACAACAAGGTTTGTCATTAGCTGTTGCATACGGAACTAGAAATGATAAGAATGCAAAACTTTGGAATTTAGTATACGGTGTTGGCTCTCAATTAGGAATGTTAGCCTACAGTAGAACACACGAAACAGAAGCAGATAAGTTAGGTTTGGTATTTATGCTTATGGCTGGTTACGATGGAAAAGAAGCAGCTCAAGTTTGGGTTAGAATGAGCAAAAGAGCAGGCAGAACAAGCCAACCAGAATTTTTAAGTACACACCCGTCTAACGAATCTAGAATACAAACATTACAAGCATTTTTGCCAGAAGCAAAACTATTGGCTAAAAAGTTCAATGCAGCGCCAATTTCAAAATAAAAGTTTATCTTGTGTTCCTTATAAACTAAACTTTTTTTCATGTTAAAAATTGGGGACAAAAAACTCATCAATGCTTGGGCATTTTACGATTGGGCTAACTCAGTATATTCACTAGTAATTAGTACAGCGGTTTTTCCTATTTATTATGCAGGCTTAACAGCTTCTGAAGGCTTTGCAAATGCAGAAGGAAAAATAGCTTTTTTAGGCACATTTTGGACTCCCACTACTTTATATAACTACGCCTTAGCTTTTTCTTTTTTAGTGGTGGCATTTATATCTCCGATGCTATCTGGTATTGCAGATTATGCAGGTAATAAAAAGAAATTTTTACAAGGATTTTGTTTGTTGGGCTCGCTATCAGTTATGAGTTTGTATTTTTTTACAGGAAAGGAAACACTGTGGGTTGCCATAGTTTTTAGCATATTAGCTAGTGTCGGTTTTTGGGGTAGTATTGTCTTTTACAACGCTTATCTACCAGAAATTGCACCTCCAGAACAACAAGACAATGTTAGTGCAAAAGGATTTATGTTGGGTTATATTGGTTCAATTATTTTGCTAGTATTGTGTTTGGTAATTATAGAAACTGAGGTTTTTGGACTGTATGATAAACAATATGGTTCTCAGCTATCATTTGTATTGGTAGGTTTATGGTGGCTTGGATTTGCACAGATTACCTATGCAAAATTACCTACGACTGAAAAGAGTAAATTACCAAAAGATAACTACTTTATCAAAGGGTTAAAAGAATTACAAAAGGTATCTAAAGAGCTGTTTGGCTACAAAGAGTTAAAAATATTTTTAATTGCTTTTTTCTTGCTAAGTGTAGGAGTGCAAACCATTATTTTGATGGCTGGTATTTTTGGAACAGTGTTGGGTTTACCTACGTTAAATTTAATAGCCACCATTTTACTAGTGCAGTTTGTTGCAATTTTTGGGGCGTTTTTATTTTCAAGACTTTCAAATCAAATAGGAAATATTAAAACCTTAAAAATCACTATTTTTATTTGGGGAATCGTTTGTTTTATAGGATTTAATTTAACAAAAGATACTCCGAATGTAGATATGTATTTTTATGTTTTAGGAGGGTTGATTGGCTTGGTAATGGGAGCTATACAATCTCTTGCTAGATCAACCTATTCTAAGCTATTGCCCGATACAGAAGATACGGCTTCTTATTTTAGTTTTTTTGATGTAACAGAAAAGATAGCTTTGGTATTAGGGATGATTACTTACGGAATCTTAATAGCGCTCACAGGCTCAATGCAATGGAGTGTTCTGGCTTTAGCAGTTTTCTTTTTAGCTTCTTTTATTGTGTTAAGCACTTTAAAGAAGACCAAGTATGTGAGGTAGCTAATAAAGTATCCTTTAGTTTTCTGCTCTAATTTTTTTGTAAGCTATCCAATCGAATTTTTTTAGAAACTCTATTGCCTTTTCAGCGCCTAAATTAAATAGCTTTATTTTATCTTCTTCTGACATATTAAAATCTAACCAATTAAACTTTTCATCGGCATTAATTCTGCATATCAAATGTTTGTAATCTTTATTTTTTAAGAGAAAATCATAATCATGAATTTGCCTCATGGTATTAATCATTGCAGAATTTAGCCTTAAAAAACTATCAGTTTTACTATATTTTTCTCTATAAGTACTTAGCCTTACACCAAATGTTGGCATTCTTGGAATTCCTCCATCTTTTCTATGAAATACATTGATTGGAAAGTTTGATAACATGCCACCATCAACAAATTTTACTTTTGGAGGAACTGGGCCACTATATCCTGCAAATTCGTTCCAATTAGAATCATTAAAGACTCCGACATTTGGAATATTACTTACTTGGTAAGGTTCAAAGAAAAAAGGAATTGACATAGAAGCTCTGACTAATTTTGCAGGAGAAATTATGTCTGGATTAGACCAATATAGCTTAGCCATCTTCGGGAATTTAGCTTTTGTATGTGTTGTAATATCAGAAGAAATAATTGCTAGTTTTGGGTCAATGTCAGTTATGTCGCCACCATCTTCTACGTTCCTAAGACCGTTGGGTAAAATTTTTCGGAGTTCAATTAAATCTTTAAGTGTATGAATACTATTTTGACTTAGTTCTTTTGTAATCCAAGCCTCAAAATAAGATCCAGGGTTAAGACCTAACTTTTGTTTCATAGTTCTAAAAATTCTTCCAGCACTCCAAATTAATGACCAAATCAATCCTTTTTCTTTTTTTATAGCTTTGTTAATGATTTTTTTTATAGAACTATGCCCATCTACCAAGTCAAACAAATTTTGTCTATTTAAAATATCGAGTATTTTTTCAGATTTTGTATCTTCTAGGCGACCTAAACCAGCCATCATTATTGTATTAATAGCTCCGGCTGAAGTTCCAGCTAAACTTATAAAGCGTATACCAGCTTTTTCAAGAATATAAGTATAGCCAACTAAAGCAATTCCTAAAACACCACCACCTTCTTGAACCAAATCTACATACTGGTTACCTTCAGCATCTACTATATCTGAATATTGTTTATTCTTCGGAATTTGGTCAACAAGTTTTAAAATAGTTTTATTTTGTGTAAATCTTGTGTTCATAAATTATTGATTTACTCCACTAAAAATATCTGATAAAACACCTATACTAAAAAAATCTCCTCGTTCAAAAGTAACAATATTGTTCCCTTTGGTATATTTAAAAACGGTTTTAAATCCTTTGCTAACAATGAAACCGAGAGTAGCATCAAAATTATAACTGATTTTTTTACTTGGGTTTATTTTTTTGCTGAGGTCATAAAAGGCAGTGCCATTTACAGTTAAACTAAAGCTTTTGTGGATAGGTATATAGTAATAGAAATCTGTAAAAACCTGGTTTGATACTTCATTATCAGTATTAATTCGTCTATTGTTTTTTACCTCATTGTAAAATTTTATTCCAACGTTTATTACAGGTTTTAAACGCAATCTATTTTCTCCAGCAGTTAAATCAATTAAATTTGGTATAATTCCTTGAATTGATAGATTGGCAGAAATTCTATAATTGCTAAAAGTTTGATTTCCTTCAACTCCAGCTTTTCCAATGATATTATAATTTCCTTCTTTATCTAATTTTCCCAAATTTGAGATTAACGGATACATAGAAAAATAATTTAAAGAATCTTTTGAGTTTGTACTAAGCAATCCTTCAAATGAATATCCAATTTTAGTACTATTTTTCCAATAATCTCTGTATTTAAAACTTACATTAACCTCATTATTCCCTGAAACCGATTCGCTTTCAGAAACATATCCTATATCAATACTGTTTTCTGCAATAATGGCTTCACCTCCTTTTTCATTGATTAAAGCTTCTTTTTGATCTTTTGTTAATTTGAAAAAAGCATTTTTTGTCCATTTAGATATTTGAGTTTCTGAAATAGTAACTGTTTTAGTTTTGCTAGGGTCAATATTCCCAGAATCAGGGTCAATTACTTCTACAATTTTAAAAACTAATGGTTGATCAATTTCTACATAATGATTTAGTTTAAGTTCCTCTAACCTTTTTGCAATATCATCTACCTCTAATTGAGATTTGATGGTAATACCTCCTCCTTTAAATGAAGTTATTGTTGCAGTATATTTTTTATCTCCAATAACTATATTACATTGACTATTGTTTATTGACGTGCCTTTAACTTGGTAGTTTTTATTTGGTAGGCTTAGGTATAGGTTTAATGTTATTAATTTAGGATTGCTTCTTGTATCTATCTTAGTATTGATATCAATTAAGTTTAATGTTTTGCTTTGTGCATTTAAATTAAATACATTAAAAAAGCAAAACAAAGAAATAATAAAAATAGGTCTCATGACAATTTAATTTTTTCTTTCTTCTCTTTGATATTCATCAACGTAATCAATACATGCCGTTACTCCAGACCAATTATCCATCTCTAGAATTGAAAGGGCAACATCATAATACCAACCATCAATAACTACTCTATTACCGTCATCATCATAATCATAGAATTCATGATTGTTCATTTGACTTTTCAAGGTGTCTAAAAATCTATTTTTTAATATATTATTCATAGCCTTGAAATCTTGATTAGGAAATTCTTCTATATCTCCAGTAATTGTGCCAGCAACTTCTTCTAATGCAGCTTTTACAATTTTTTTTACTTCATTTCTAGTTAAAAAAGCCATAGTTATTTGTTTTTACATTAACTCTTTAAAATTAAATAGGTTAACTTGTATATAGATGTGGTTTTCCGTATCTATTATTGTGGTTTTCCGTATAGTAAAAGGCACTTCGAATGTAGACATGTATTTTTATGCTTTAGTGGGGCGATTGGCTTGGTAATGGGAGCTATACAATCTCTTGCTAGATCAACCTATTCTAAGCTATTGCCCGATACAGAAGATACGGCTTCTTATTTTAGTTTTTTGATGTAACAGAAAAGATAGCTTTAATGTTGAGGTGATTACTTACGGAATATTAATTGCACTCACTGGCTCAATGCAATGGAGTGTTTTTGGCTTTAGCAATTTTCTTTTTAGCTTCTTTTATAGTGTTAAGTACTTTAAAGAAGACCAAGTATGTGAGGTAAAAAAATAATGATAAAATTATTTTAACGAAGCAAATACTATTTTTTAGGCATTGGACCTCTAAGATGAATAATCAATCCGTTTAAGAAATTACGTAAAAATTGATCACCACATTCCATATATTTAGGATGCTTTTCATTTCTAAAAATTGCACCTAGCTCTCCCTTAGTAACTTTAAAATCTACCAAAGCACAAATTTCTATAATATCAGTATCACGTAATTTGTGAGCTACACGTAGCTTTTTAAAAATATCATTATTTGTTAATCCCATGAAGCAAATGTAATGGATTATTGGCTAATGTTATTATAAAAAAGAAAAAAGGGTACTTATTTTAGTACCCTTTTTAATTATAACATATCTATTAACTATTACTACTGTCTTTTTACTATTAACTTTTTAGTAATGGTTTCTTCTGTAGAAACAATCTTTAAGAGATAAACTCCAGTTGGCAGATTTACATTACCTATAGATATTTTGTTAGATAGTCCATTAGCATTCACAGTTTTAGTTTCAATTAATTTACCAGATAAGTCAAATAAATTAAACTTAGTGCCTGCTTTGATGTTAGCTATCTTTATTTCAAATTCACCTTTAGAAGGGTTAGGGTATACCAATACTTCTTGTGATAAAACGGTGTTGTTCGTTGCTCTTGTTTTAGATGCAAAGATAGAACTACTCGTTACGCAGGTAGCATTACAAGCTCCAAGAGTATCTCCGTGTCCTGTACCAGCTCCGTGGTTAGAGATATGCTTAGCTACCGCATTTTTACTAATACTAATTAAAACGTGTTTCGTTCCTTTTTTACCATTTGTATGATGACAAACTAACACTTTATTTGTAGCTCTTCCTTTTTTGTCATAACTAATTGCATCAATAACACAAACTTCTATACTTGTAGTGGCTGTACATCCATAATTGTTTGTAACAACAACAGTATATGTTGTAGATACTGTAGGTGCAATCTCTGGATTTGCAACATTACTTACAATTTCTCCAGTTGATGCAGTCCATTGATATGTAAAGTTATCACCACCAGTTGTAGTTGTAGTTAAATTGATACTTTGTGGTCCATATCCTAAGAAAATAGTATTGATTTTTTGAGATTGAACAGCTGTAAAGTCTGCAATTGTAACTTCTGGGGTTTCACCTTCAATGGTTACTGTTGCTGTTTTACTACTCGTATTACCCGAAGCATCAGTAGCAGTTAAAGTAACCATATGTGTGCCAATGTCTGCACAAGTAAAGTTTTCTCTATCTATACTTAATGTAAACTCACAATTGTCAAAAGTACCATTATCAATACTCTCTGTAGTGATATTTACTTCACCATTTACTAAAGGAATAGAAATGTCTTTGGTGTTTACAGTTGGTGCAATATTATCAACTACAGTAACAATAGCAGAAGCTGTATTTGAATTTCCACTAGCATCGCTAACTGTTAAATTAACAGTATTCTCTCCTAAATTATCACATGAAAAAGTAAAAGTATCTAGATTCATGCTTGCAATATTGCAGTTGTCGGTAGAGTTATTGTTAATTTGCTCTGGAGTTATGGTTACAGTACCATTTGCATCTAACTCAACCGTAATGTTTTGAGTGAACACAATTGGCGCAGTAACGTCTTTTACTGTTACTATAGCAGATGTACTGTTGCTGTTTCCACTAGCATCAGTTACGGTTAGCTTCACAGTATTTTCACCTAAGTTACTACAAGAAAAATTAGTGGTGTCTAAACTCATTGAAACAATTCCGCAATTGTCTGTTGAGTTATTGTTAATTTGCTCTGGAGTAATGGTAGCATTACCGCTAGCGTCCAACTCAACCGTAATGTTTTGAGTAATTGCTGTTGGATTTATGTTATCAACTACAGTTACTTTAGCTGTAGCAGAAGTTGTATTACCGTTTACATCTGTTGCAGTAACAGTGATTGTGTTTTCGCCAAGATTAGAGCAATCAAAATTAGATTTACTTAAAGTTAATGAAGCTATTTCACAGTTATCGCTGATGCTGCTAACAACTTCATAAGAAGAGATTACTTTTACTAATTTTATATTTCCAATAAAAGTACCAGATCTGTCACTTGGTCCAAAAGATTGCATTTTAATTTTTGCAGCTGTTGTTTGAGAAACAGTAAAAGGTATTGTTTTAGTTTGAACAGTAGTTGGTGAACTAATGGTTTGGTTTACTAAATTTCCAATACTTACACTAAATGAATTGCCTGAACCTGCATTATTATTAACATAATCAAAACTTAATTGATAATTTCCAGGAGATAAGCCAATAGATGAAGTTGTTTCAATTACAGCGTTGTTGTTTCCTTCTAGATCAATTTCATTACCAGGGATACTATTGTACCAATTTCCTAAATCAACATCACCAGAAATAATTGTCCAATTTGTTACAGAATTGCTAGTAGTATACAATCCGTTAGAATTATTGGTAAACTGGTCTGTGAAAAAAGGAGTTTCGTTAGTGCTATTCGTAATACTAGCCTGCCCATTATTATCTAATGCTAAAGTGATATTATTGGTTGTTAATACAGGATCTGTTGTGTCGTTTACAGTTACAATAGCTGTAGCAGAAGCGTTATTACCGTTATTATCTGTAACCGTTAAAGTAACTGTATTTTCACCCACATTAGCACACGTAAAAGAAGTAGTATCTAATGATATTTCTTTAATACCGCAGGCATCACTTGAGCCATTGTTAATCATTTCTGGAGTAATGCTTACTGTTCCATTTTCATTTAAATTAACAGAAACATTTTGAGTGATTACGGTAGGTAAGGTATTATCTACTACAGTAATTATTGCAGTACAGCTATCACTTGCATTAGAAGGGTCTGTTACAGTCATTGTTACTTCGTGAGTACCTACTGTAAATGGACCGTTAGAGCTCAATGTATACGTTAATTCATCTCCATCTGGATCGGTAGATCCATCATCAATTGCATTATTTGCAACAGTTGCAGTACAATTTTCATCGGTATATACAGTGATGTTTTTACATTTTGCCACAGGTGGTTCATTACATCCGTTTTTAGTGTTGTCTACTACAATGTCTTTGGTACCATTATATCCACCTTGGTTAAGTACTAAACCTCTAGCGTCAACTGCAACAGGTGAATTTCCTAATACACCATCAGCATCTGCATCTAAATGTCCAGCTTCAATAGCATCTGGACATCCGTCATTATCAGAATCGGTATCAAAAATGTCTACAATACCATCATTGTCTGTATCACAGTAAGTATAAAAATCTGCTCCAAATGCAAAATTTACATACGATTCTGCATTTAAATAGTTAAATGTTAATTGAGTAAAAGTTCCATCAAATCTTACAATAATATTACCTTCTGTACCAGTTATTTTCTTTGCATTTAAGTCTACAGTTGTTGTGCCAGCTTCTGCCCAAACAACAGAAAAGTTATTTTGAAACTGTATGCTAACGGTTGGATTAGGTTGACCACCGCCAATTGATGCAAATACCAACACTGGATTTTTTATCGGTTGACTAAAGGTTAAGGTATTTTGTGAAGCATAATCATTTCTGATAGACGTTTGATTAGGAACATTGTATTGTTGTGGAAATTTGTAATGTGCAAAAAGGTTGCTAGTTGTGGTGAAAGATACGTTAGAAGTATACGTATACGATATACCGTTTATTGTTCCTGTAGCAACATTGCCATTTTTTACTGGTGCATTTGACCAATAAAAATTAGAATTTGTACATTCATCTGTATCGAGTATTCCATCATTATCATCATCTAAATCACAAGCATCTGGAACTCCATCGTTATCATTATCAGGACCCGTTTTAGTTTTAACAGTAACCGAACCATTGCTAGCTCTGTTTAAACCATCTGTTACAGTTACAGTATATGTGCCAGGTAGTAAATTAGTAGCAGTTGCGGTTGTTTGCCCATTGCTCCATAAATAAGAAAAAGGGCCTTGACCACCATCTACATTAACTGTAGCACTACCATCAGCATTGTAAGTACAAGAAGCTTCTGTAGAACTAAATGTAAGGTTGCTTATTGGGGCAACTTCTCCATTTACTTTTACTTGAGCTCCTGTTAAATTATTACCAGACGGACAATCATCAAATTGTACAATAACAAGCCTGTTTCTTTCACCAGCTTTTGCTAAAGAAGCGTAGTTAGCAGTTACAGGTTGTTGTCCTAATTTAATTTGTCCAATAAAGGCTCCGTTTGGATGGTCTGAGTTAAAAATATAAGCCCTTGCACCATCATCTGCTGCTGAAAACGCAACATTTAAATCGTTAACAATAAATCCAGTTGGGATGTCTATATACGTTTCAAAGTAGGTAAAATCTAGTTGATTTAAACAGCTAGTTAAAATTGATCTTACTGAATAATGAATTTCTCCATTAGAATTTGTTGGGGCGCTTGTCCATCCAGAGGCATTTGTATCTGGAATATTAGCTTTGCTGTATGCAATTGGGTCACCATGATGACTAATTGAATAATAAATAATTCCTCCACCTTTATTCATTCTCCAAGGAGAAATAGTAACTTGAGCTAGTAAAGTGCTAGAAAAGAAAAGAAATATCAGAAAAGAGGTACTGCTTTTACTAGAAAACACTTTTTTCTTGTTAGCAAATGAGAGTAGTTTTTTAAGCATGATAATTGATTTTAGTTTTTCGTTGTTTAAATAAAATTCTACCTGTAATGATACACATAGACTAGTAGCCACGCATATTATTAATTGTTAAATAGTGGGGGAATGATATCAAAGATGATTAAAATCAAATTAAATCAGAGAAAAATGTCGTAAACAATATAATTTTTGTCGTGAATTAGCTTCTTGTACAATGTTTTGTAATTCAAAGAGATATGTTTTTATTATTGGTAAATAACTTATTAATATAATGCTATTAAAAATTAAATAGACCAGTGAAATAATTTTCACTGGTCTATTTTAAAAGGCAACCTATTTTAGGTTAATCCTTGCTTTTTTTTAATACTACTTTTATTTTAAAAGCTCGTCTAATTTATCAAAAGCAGCTTCAGAACTTCCAAGGTATCTATGTAGTATTTTTCCATTTGGATCAATAATAAATTTTGTAGGAAATCCAGATACATTAAATTTTAATACTAGGTTATCTACTTCTTTACCAGACATTAAATGTGGCCATTGATATCCTTTTTTATTGATAAAATCTATTATCTTTTCTTTTGTATCTCCGCTATTAATTCCTAAAACAGTTAATTTATCAGCATATTTTTCGCTGTACTTTTTTACTGTAGGCATTTCTGCTACACAAGGACCACACCAAATGCCCCAGAAATCAATCAGTACATATTTTCCTCTAAGAGAGTTGAATGTAAATGTATTGCCATCTAGCGTCTTGTTAGTTGAAAAATTTGGAACAACTTTTCCAATAGTAGTTGATTCTATTCCTTTAATTCTAGTAGCAATTTCTTTATAAAAATTATTATTATGTAAACTTTCATCTAAGTTTTTAAAAATAGTAATTGCAGCTTCATTAGGTAATTGTTTGCGCATCATCATATCAGATAAATACCATACTGCTGCTTCTGAACTTGAGTTAGACTTTACAAATTCTTTTTTTAGAGCTATTACTTTTTTGTCAAGAAATTCAATAGAATCACTAAGAACTTTTATTCTTGGATCTTCTTTTTTTAGCTTATTCTTCTTCAATAAATAGTTGATAGAGCTATTCATTAACGGAAAAATTTTACTATTAATTATTGCTAAATCATCATTTGCTTTTGTCCCTGATGGATATGCGTTGATGAAATCTGTCACTTCTCCTTTAAAAACAATATGGTCTCCTGGCTTGGCTAAGAATGCAAATTGAGAAGATTTTACGGGGTAATACCCTCTGCCAGATCTTTTTATAGTGCGTTCTACATTTGGCCAAAATATGATATGTTCTTCTTTATTAATCTTAGCAGTATAAGTAAATGTGCCATTTTTTACAAAAATAGAATCTGAGGAGCGTTTGCCGTTTTTGTCGTAGACGCTTCTTATCATAAATTTTGTATCTAATCCTTTAATTGTTCCTGTAACAGTAAATGAATCTGAAGGTGTTTTTACGGTTTCTTTACAAGAAAAAAGAAATAGGAATGTGCATAGTAAAAAGATACTATGGGTTGCTTGTTTTGTTTTCATGTCTATTTATTTATAGTATAGTTTTTTTTGAAACTATTAGTGTTATTATGATTCATGCATAGTTTTTATGCAATAGTCAATCGTTAACCTTGATAAAACAAAAGTAAGAGATTTTGAATTAAGGATGTAAAAAAAGTTGAAATATTTAGAGAGAAGTGTTGGTTAATCTACCATTTGAAAAATTGCAAGTGCATAAATGGCAAATCTTGCAAAACGAAATAATCCAAATAACACAACACCTTTAAACGGATATTTTATCATTCCAGCAGTTAAACACGTAATAGAAAAGGGTATGGGTAACAATGCACCAACAATAATTAAAAAGCCACCCCATTTACTGGTGTTTTTTAAATGTTTAATCAGTTTAGTTTCTAAGTAATTTTTAAACGATTGTATTCTTAAAGATGCTTTTCCTATAAAGAATGTAAGTAACCCGCCTGTGTAAGATAAGGTTGCTAAAATTGCAAGCGTAACTAAAGGTTCATCTGTTTTTTTAGACCAAGCAATAAAAATCTCTGGCGGAATTAACCCCAATAAGGTTTCAGAAATAAAAAAAACTGTGAGAACACCAAACGTAGAGAAAGTCTCAGTCATATGTTGTAAACCATCATTGATGTTGTATACATATTTGTTAAATAAAATCAAACCAATAACAACCAACGCAATAGGCATAATTGATTTTTTTATGCTTTTACCAATAAATGTATAAAATCCAGTATACGAATAGTATTGGTGAAGTAATCTTGTCTTAGATTTTTTTCTCTTTCTTTTATTATTGTTCATCTGTTACCTAGCAATCTGTTTAGGCGGCGCGAATATACAATTTTGTGTTTTTTAGAACTAATAAAAAAATAGTTTTAACTAAAAATTAGTAGATATTATCTACTTGTCTTTAAAGTTTTCCATTTTTTAATAATTGTTGATTCGTTTGTAAAAACTCCTTTAGGATTTTTCTCAAACTTATCTCTTTGTTCTTGTGTAAGTGCGTTAGAATTCCACCAATGATACATTTCTTTTATAGATGTGTTTAAATTCCTATAAGTTAAACCATTTACAATACCTTTTTTATTTGAAACTCTAGAAGAACCAAAGTTTTTTTCTATAGGTGGAATCCATGGAACTAGGTATGATATTCCATTTTTATTTAAAAAACCATAGTCATCTATTTGAATGATATTAGATTTGACATCAAATGTTTCTTTAGCAGTATTTACAAATTCTAACATGGTTTGTTTTTCGGTTGGACCTACAGCATTAAAAGTTCCTCCTAATTTGTTTTCAGCCAAGCGAATCATAAATT
Source organism: Flavobacteriaceae bacterium (assembly GCA_013373385.1). Classification (GTDB taxonomy): domain Bacteria; phylum Bacteroidota; class Bacteroidia; order Flavobacteriales; family Flavobacteriaceae; genus Polaribacter. The sequence goes on along the minus strand of JABXHX010000080.1, from coordinate 18,726 downwards.
CAGCAACATCTCTAACATCAATGTACTGTACGGGGTCGTCTTTTTTTCCAGGAACTAAAATTTCACCACCTTTTGCTAAGCGTAGCGGCCAGTGAATGAATCTGTTTGTTTTATCACCTGGACCAAACATATAGGTTGGTCTAACGATTATAGATTGTTTTTCTCCAAAAGCTTTAATAACTTCATTTTCAGAATTTGTTTTCATTACCCCATACCAATACTCTAACTTTTCATCCTCGTTTTCAATTTTTAAGGGTTCTTTGGTTAAAGTGTTGGTTTCTTCAGTAATATTATCTCCTAAATAAGGGTAATATACGCCAGTAGAAGAAGTATACATGTAAAGTTTAGCTCTATCTTTTAAAAGTTCTGCTGTATCTTTTGTCCATTTCACTTTGCGACCAGAATTATCAATAACTACATCCCATTCTCCTTTTTCTAATGCGGTTAAATTGTCATTTCTATCCCCAATTAAATGTTCAACCTTATCAAATAATTCTTTATGTACAGTAGATTTTGTTTTACCTCTTGTAAATATAGAAACAGTATGACCTCTTTGTAATGCATATGCAATTTGATGGGGCCCTAGAAAACTTGTACCGCCTAAGATTAAAATTCGCATTTTTTTAGGTCTTTTTTCTGAGTTACATGAAAATAAGCTGCTTCCAATAAGCGGTATTGCAATACTAGCAGAGATGCTTTTTTTAACAAACTCTCTTCTGCTTTTTGATGTTCCCATAATTTAAAAGTTTGGTTTTGAGCTAGAAAGTTATCGAAATTTTAATCAGCATTAAAATTGTATTGTTAAAAAAGCAAAAACAATATAAAGGTTTATTAGAAAATCTGATATTTTATTTCATTATTAAAACTGTTTTAGCAAGTAGATTTAATCATTCGGTCATTGCCAAAAATATCTTTTCTTAATTCTGTAGTATAGCCAACTTCGTTGAGCATGGCTAACGTTTCTTTTCCGAGGTATTGATTTATTTCAAAAAACAATTTTCCATTGGTTGTTAAATGATTTTTAGCCAGTTCGGCAATTTTTTTATAAAAAAGTAAAGGGTTGTTGTCATCTACAAATAAAGCAAGATGAGGTTCGTTTTCTAAAACATTGGGTTTGATTTCTTTTTTTTCAAGTTCTCTAACATAGGGTGGGTTAGAGACAATAATGTCAAATTTGCTTGGTAAACTTTTTAATGCTAAAACATCGGCTTCTATAAAAGTGATACCTACATTATTATTTGCAAGCGCGTTTTCTTTTGCAATTAGTAGCGCTTCTTTAGAAATATCTATAGCAGTTACATTTGCATTTGGTAAGTTTTTAGCTAAAGAAATGGCAATACAGCCTGTTCCAGTTCCAATGTCTAGAATATTAATTTTTTTAGATGCATGTAGTTGTTTGTTTTCGGTTAGTATCCAATCAACAAGCTCTTCGGTTTCTGGTCTTGGAATTAATGTATCTTTTGTAACATTGAATTGCAAACCGTAAAATTCGGTTTTTCTTAAAATATATTGAATTGGTTCTTGTGCTTTTAATCTCGATAATGCATTGTATAAGTACTTAAATTTTTCTTCAGAAATTGTTAATTGAGTAGTTAAAGCAAGATCAATTCTTTGTAAACCAAGTTCTTCTTCAATTAATAAAAAGAAAAAAGAATCTATTTCGGTTGCAGGATATATTTCTGACAATTCTTTGTTAAAATGATTTCTAAACGTACTTACAAGCATTTTATAGTTCTTTTATCATCCAAACATTACAAGAATAATGTCCTGTGTTTCCAACGGGTTTGTCAAGTGATTTAAAACCATTTTTTTTGTATAATGCTCTAGCTGCATCCATGTAAGGCATGGTCTCTAGGTAACATTTTTTATAGCCAAATTCTTTGGCTTTCTGTAAACAAACATCAATTAGTTTACTGCCTAAACCAATTCCACGAGCTTCTGGTAAAAAGTACATTTTTTGAAACTCACAAATGTTCCCATCATAATTGTCAAGCTTAGATACTCCTGCGCCACCAATAATTCTTTTATCTTTTTCAATCACAAAATAAACAGCATTTTCTTTGTTATAAGTTTCATACATTTCATCTGTTGCAGTGTCTTCATAAGCTGTACCAACTTTTGGAACATCAAATTCTATTAAAACATCTCTAATTACTGTTGCAATCTGCTGATTGTCTTTTGCTTGTATTTCTCTAATAATTGGTTGTTTTGTTCTCACTTTAATACACTATTTTTGCACGAGCAAGTTATCATTTTTAATTAAATTAATGTCAATTTTACAGCACGAAAAATATATGCAACGTTGTTTGCAAATTGCTAAAAATGGAATAGGATCAACTAAACCAAATCCGTCTGTTGGTGCTGTGATTTTATGGAATGATTTGATTGTAGGAGAAGGGTATACAAGTTCTTATGGAGGCAATCATGCAGAGGTAAACGCTATTAATTCTGTAAAAGATACTTCTCTTTTAAAAGAGGCAACTATTTATGTAACACTAGAGCCATGTGCGCATGTTGGAAAAACTCCACCCTGTGCTGATCTGATAGTGAAGCATCAAATTAAAAATGTAGTAATTGGATGTGTAGATACCAATTCTCTGGTTGCAGGAAAAGGAATTGAGCGTTTAAAAAAAGCAGGAATTAATGTGATTGTTGGTGTTTTAGAAAAGGAATGTTTAGAACACCACAAAAGGTTTTTTACAGTTCAAAATAAAAAGCGACCATATATTATTTTAAAATGGGCAGAAACTAAAAATGGTTTTATTGCTCCATTAATAAAAGAAGAACAAAAACCTGTTTGGATTTCTAATAGTTATTCTCAGCAATTAGTACATAAATGGAGAAGTGAAGAGCATGCAATTTTAGTGGGAACAAATACTGTAAAGCATGATAATCCTTCTTTAACGGTTAGAAGTTGGGAGGGTGAAAACCCTATAAGAATTGTTATAGATAAAGAACTGAAGCTTTCTAAAGATTTATCAGTTTTTAATGATGATGCAGCAACGATAATTATAACTGAAGTAGATAAATATTCAGACAGTCAGAATATTCAATATGAACAAATTAACTTTTCAAGTCGAGTTGTAGAGCAAATTTGTGAGGTATTGTATAAAAATGAAATTCAATCAGTAATAATAGAAGGCGGAAGAAAGACATTGCAATCATTTATAGATGTAAATCTGTGGGATGAAGCTAGAATATTTATTGGTGATAAGGAGTTTGAAAATGGAGTAGATGCACCCATTATTTTTGGGAAATATATTTCTGAAAGTAACATTAAAAATGATGTTTTAAAGATAATTGCGAATGATTAAAAATATTGTATTTGATTTTGGAGATGTATTTATCAACTTAAATAAAGAAGCTACTTTTATTGAGCTTGCTAAACTAGGTGTTGAAGATATTACAGAGGAAATGATGAATGTAGCTAAGCAATATGAAGTTGGGGAAATTTCTACACAAAAGTTTGTGCATTTTTTTGAGAAAGAATTTAAAATTAATTCAGATGAATTGATAAAAGCTTGGAATGCTATTTTGTTAGATTTTCCTTTACATCGATTGCAATTTTTAAAAGATTTGGCGGCTACAAAAAAATACAGATTGTTTTTATTGAGTAATACAAATGAATTGCATATTTCTTGGATACAAAACAACTGGGGAATGAAATTGTATAATGAGTTTAAAGACTGTTACGAACAATTTTATTTGTCGCACGAAATAGGTTTTAGAAAACCTAATGCAGATATTTACGAATTTGTATTGCAAGAAAACGGTTTAAAGGCTGAAGAGACATTTTTTATTGATGATACTGAAGAGAATACTATAGCTGCTGAAAAATTGGGAATAAAAGTTTGGAATGTTATTCCAGGGAAAGAAGACGTAGTAGATTTGTTAACCAAAAAAGAATTTAATTAGTGATTTATTTAGTGTTGAGTGTTGTTTTTGCAACCTCGTTATTTGTGATTTTTAAATACTTCGAAATTTTTAAAGTAGATACTTTAAAAGCAATTGTAGTAAATTATATTGTAGCTTTTATTTTAGGTTTTTTACTGTCAGAGAATTCAATTTCGTTGGCTGAAATTCCAAATCAACCTTGGTTTGGAGGCGCGTTGGTATTGGGATTATTGTTTGTGTCTATTTTCTTTGTTATGGCCTTAACAGCTCAAAGAAATGGTGTGTCAGTGGTTTCTGTAGCAGGAAAAATGTCGGTTGTAATCCCTATTATTTTTGGTGTCATTTTGTATAATGAATCATTGTCGGCAATTAAAATAATCGGAATTATTTTAGCAGTTTTTGCTGTTTATTTGGCTTCGGTAAAAGAAGACGCTTCAAAACATAAGAAAGCTGGGTTGTTACTTCCGGTAATTTTATTTTTAGGTTCAGGAACAATTGATACTACGCTTAAGTATGTGCAGAATAATTTTGTTGCAGAAAATGAAGTGGCTATTTTTTCAGGAAGTTTATTTGGTTTTGCTGCTTTTTTTGGTTTACTAATATTGATTTTTAAAACCATTAAAAAACCTGAGTCATTCGGAGTTAAAAATTTAATAGCTGGAATTATTTTAGGAGTGCCCAATTATTATTCGATAGTATTTTTAATTAAAGCATTACAAACAAAAGGGTTCGAAAGTTCAACATTGTTTACAATTAATAATGTTGGTATAGTGGTAGTTTCTACACTGGTAGGATTATTGTTGTTTAAAGAATCATTCAGCCTAAAAAATAAAATAGGAATTTTGTTAGCAATAACAGGAATTGTTTTGGTAGCAATTGCATAATGAAAGACACGTATAAAACAATAGAAAAACCTTCTGAAGAAACACTATTTAAAGATAGAAATAGTAAGTTTTTTGGTTACGCGTTTCCTGTTTTAAACGAACATGATGTAAAAGAAGCTATAGAAGGCTTGAAGAAAAAGCATCATTCTGCAAGACATTTTTGTTATGCTTGGCAAATTGGAACAGAAACTATTCGATTTAGAGCAAATGATGATGGAGAACCAAGTAATTCTGCAGGAATGCCAATATATGGGCAAATTCAAGCATTTGATGTGACTAATATTTTAATTGTTTCTGTACGATATTTTGGAGGGACAAAACTGGGTGTTGGAGGTTTAATTAATGCATATAAAAATTCTGCGCAACTGGCTTTAGAAGAGTCAGATATTGTAGAGAAAACAATTGATATTCATTTTCAACTTTCTTTTGGGTATGATGTGATGAATAAAGTACAGCGAATCATTAAAGAAAAACAATTGAAAATTATCAATCAAAAATTAGAGCTCGATTGTGAATACGTAATTTCTGTACGTAAAAAAGAAGCGAATCAGATATTTGAAATTTTCACGAATCTTTATAAGGTAGAAATAAAAGAATTATAATTAATTACTTAATTTTTCTAAAATATAATCTGGGCAACGCATTGGTTTATTTGTTTCCATATTAATAAAAGCCAATACTGTATTTCCGGTAGTTAATAGTTCATTGTTTTGATTGGTAATTTCGTACTCAAACTCAATTTTAACAGTCGGAGTTTTTTTAAGAATGGTTTTTACTGTAATTTCATCATCAAATTCAGCTGATTTTTTAAAGTTGCATTGTAGTGAAATTACAGGGAGCATCACATTGTTTTCTTCCATATTTTTATAGGAAATGCCAAGAGAACGAAGCCAATCGATTCTGCCCATTTCAAAAAACTGGGCATAATTGCCATGATATACAACGCCCATCTGGTCTGTTTCACCATAACGTATTCTAAATGAGGTGGAATAAGAAATCACTAAGTTTTGATTTTAAAAGGGTTTGATTTTACGAAAAAAAAAGTTAATAATCAATAGCAATTTCATTTTTTTATACTGAAAATTATTCACACTTTTGTAAGGCTCTTTGAGTAGGAATAAAATCCTCTAAAAAACAACTAAATTTATTAACCCAATTATCTGCGTAATTTAGAATGACGAAAACTGCTGACTCAGTTTGGAACGAGTGCCTCTCTTTTATAAAAGACAATATAAAACCGCAAGCATACAAGACTTGGTTTGAGCCTATCAAACCAATAAAAATTTCTGGAGAAGCGTTGACCATTCAAGTGCCTAGTAAATTCTTTTATGAATGGCTAGAAGAGCACTATATTAAATTGCTTAGAGTGGCGTTAGTAAGAGAGCTAGGAAAAGAAGCCAAATTAATTTACGATGTACGTATGGAAAATACGTATAGCAGTAATAGACCGCAAACAGTAAAAATTCCGAGTTCTAATAGAAACCCTTTACAACCACAAAAAGTTACGGTTCCTATCGAAACAAAAGATAGAGAGCTAAGAAATCCTTTTGTAATTCCTGGATTGCAAAAAGTAAAAATAGAATCGCAATTAAATCCAAATTACAACTTTAATAATTTTGTAGAAGGAGACTCTAACCGCTTGGCACGTTCTGCTGGTATGGCAGTTGCTAACAAACCAGGAGGAACTTCTTTTAATCCATTATTAATTTACGGTGGAGTTGGTTTAGGAAAAACACATATTGCACATGCAATTGGTGTAGATATTAAAGATAAATATCCAGATAAAACAGTTTTATATATTTCATCGGAAAAATTTACACAGCAATTTATTGATTCTGTAAAATCGAATACTAGAAATGATTTTATTCATTTTTATCAAATGATTGATGTGTTAATCATTGATGATGTACAGTTTTTGTCTGGTAAAACAGGAACACAAGATGTGTTCTTCCATATATTCAATCATTTACATCAAAATGGTAAGCAAGTAATTTTAACATCAGATAAAGCACCTGTAGATATGCAAGATATCGAACAGCGTTTATTGTCTCGTTTTAAATGGGGATTATCTGCAGAATTACAAGCGCCAGATTATGAAACTCGAATTTCTATTCTTCAAAACAAATTGTTTAGAGATGGAGTTGAGATGCCAGAAGACATTATTGAATATATAGCTAAGAACATCAAATCTAATGTAAGAGAATTAGAAGGCGTTATTATTTCTATGATTGCGCAAGCATCTTTTAACAGGAGAGAATATACGTTGGATTTGGCAAGGCAAATAGTCGATAAGTTTGTTAAAAATACTAAGAAAGAAGTTTCTATAGATTACATTCAGAAAGTAGTTTCTAAATACTTTGATATGGATGTAGCTACATTACAATCTAAAACAAGAAAGCGTCATATTGTACAAGCACGTCAATTAGCTATGTATTTTGCAAAGCGTATGACTAAGTCATCGTTAGCAAGTATTGGTTCTCAAATCGGTCATAGAGATCATGCTACAGTTTTGCATGCTTGTAAAACAGTAGATAACTTAACTGAGACTGATAAGCAATTCAGAAAATACGTAGACGACTTAACTAAGAAGTTGACATTCTAAAACTTACATTATGAAAATACTAATGGTATGTTTGGGGAATATTTGTCGTTCTCCATTAGCTGAGGGTATTTTGCAATCTAAAGTACATCCAGATAAAGTTAAAGTAGATTCTGCCGGAACTGCGGCTTATCATGTAGGAGAGTTGCCTGATACGCGTTCTATTGAGGTTGCCAGAAAATATGGAATCGATATAACAAATCAACGTGCGCGAAAATTTTCTGTGAATGATTTTGATGTGTTTGATTTGATTTATGCGATGGATGAAAGCAATTATCAAAATATGTTGGCGTTAGCTAGAAATAGTGAAGATGCATCTAAGGTCAAGATGATTTTAAATGAAACAAATCCAGGTTCAAATAATAGTGTTCCAGATCCTTATTATGGTGGAGTAGATGGATTTGAAAATGTATATAGCATGTTAGATGAAGCTTGTGAGAAAATAGCTGATAAAGTACAGTAATGATGAAAGGAAAATTATATTTAATACCAACAACATTAGGAGATAACGAACCATTAGAGGTGATGCCGTTATCAGTAAAAAAGGTTGTTGAACAAGTAGATCATTTTATTGTAGAAAATGAAAAATCAGCTAGGAGATTTATCAAAAAAATTACACCAAAAAAATCACAACCATCTCTAACTATTATGATGTTAGATAAATATGCAGATGAGTTTGAAACAAGAAGCTATTTAGATGTTTGTAATGAGGGAATTTCGGTTGGATTATTGTCTGAAGCTGGAGTTCCTGCAGTTGCTGATCCAGGAGCTACTATTGTTAAGTTGGCACATGATAAAGGTATTCAAGTAGTTCCATTAGTTGGGCCTTCATCTATATTAATGGCCATGATGAGTTCTGGTATGAACGGACAGAATTTTGCTTTTAATGGGTATTTACCAATTGATAAATCAGATCGAAAAAGAGCGATAAAAGAATTAGAAAAATTATCAAAGGAAAAAAATCAATCACAAATCTTTATTGAAACACCTTATAGAAATGAAAAATTGTTTACTGATTTAAAAGCTACCTTAACTCCAACGACTCAATTGTGCATTGCAGCAGATATTACTCTTGCAACAGAGTATATCAAAACAGCATCAGTACAAAACTGGAAACACGAAAAGCTAGACTTACATAAAAGGCCAGCCATATTTATTATCCATAAATAAAAGTACTCTTTATGACTAAGAAAAAAATAGATGTTTTGGTGCTTTTTATTTTTATCATTTTAACAAATGTTTTTTTCTATTTTATTGATGATGTATTAATAACCATACCTTTAGGAAGTTTTCTTTTTTTAGGACCACCATTATTGTATTTATCATTAAGAGAAAAAAAGGATTGGATTAAGATTTTGGCTACTGTTTTGGTAATAGGTTTTGTTGTTGGTTTACCGTTTACTTTTTTAGGTGAGCTTACCTACGCTTGGACAATTTATGCAGAAAACTGGAGGCTTTTCAATGTGTTTTATTTTCCTGTGGTTATTGGTTGGATGCTTATGACTGCATTGACAATTGCAGTATATCAACATTTTTATATCGGTTTTAATAATAAAGTTAGAGGAATTTCAAATCGGTTTAAACCGATAGTAATTTGCTTGTTAATAATCTCGACATTAATTATAGTTTTATGTATTTATTGGCCAAACATTTTTACAAAAAAATATTCTTATTTGATATTTGGTTCTATAAATTTTATACCAGTCGCATACTATATAATTAAAAGACCAAAATTTATAATTAGCCTATTGCCATTAGGACTATATTTTTTTATGATATACTTTTCTATGGAATATATAGGATTAACATCAGGCCTATGGGCATTTAATGGTTCTTATATAGGTGAAGTTTATTTGTTTGGAGTTAACTTTCCTATAGAAGAATTTGTTTATTGGATGTTGCTGTTTGCTATTTCAACCATTTGTTGTTACAAAGCGTTTATTTCTGTAAAAGTAGAACACTAAATTGCAACCTTTGCCTTTCTATTTGCTTTAATTTCAGAGACATTGTAGTCTGCAAAGCGTTTCATATAGTACTGGATGGTAGAACCGTAGGCATCACTAAAATTAAAGTCGCCATTAGAGCGCAAGTATTTTTTTACATTTCCCGCACCACTCAAATGCGCAGCTGCTAAAATACCAGACTCAGTAATTTCGATTCCGTTAATTTTTTTTCCAACCGAACGTTGAATGTCTTTACGTAAAATCCACTTATTAACTTTACACAACGCAATAAAAGCACGTTCTTGTAACTCAGGATTCTTTAAAAAATGATTTGTGTCATAGATTCTAAACCTCTCTAGGGTAGAAGCTCCAAATTGGTATTTACCCAAATAGCCTAGTGTGTTTATAGCTGTGTATTTGCCTTGAGATTCTTTAAAAGCAAGTGCTTCTTTAAAGGCGGTAAAGTTATTGTCTAAAAATAATAACTCAGAATGGCTGTATTCTTTTACTGTAATAATTTCTGCTGAAATCTTGTTAACTTTTTCTTCTACAACTACCGTGTTGCTTGGTAAAAGTGTAATTCCAAAAATCAATAAAAAATATCTAATAATAAATTACTTTCTGTTTTGCGGGTGCAAATTTACGACATATTTTTTAAATGGTTAATAATCAATTGATTATATTTTTTTAAAAATGCAAATAATGAAATTTAAAGCGCCCTTTGCTATTAAATTCTAAAGCAGGAGCAGGAATTTTTATAAAATTGATAGTAGAAAACAAGGTTTTTAAGAATTTTGAATTTGTCTTAATTTTTGTCAAATCTACATCTAAACTGAAGTAAAATTGTCTGTATGGGTCTTGAGTAAATTGATTGTTCGGACTATTTTCTCCGTACAACATTCCTTCTGCACCATAGCCAACAGCAATATTTAACCATTTTGGGAAGCTGCTTTTTTTAGTAAAAGACCAGATATTTGCAGACAACCAATAGGTTTGCCCGTTGTAATCTTTTAATGCTTGTTCAATGTAAGTTTTTCCAAAAAAATCTGGACGTTGAGTTGCGTATGGTGTTGTACTAAAAGAATATTTTAATGTAATTCGTTGTTCTTGCCATAACAACTCTTGACCAATTAAGATTCCGGCACCAGTAGCATTGGCGAATACATCTCCCCACGATGCGCCCCAGTTTTTAGAAAATCCATCTAAAATTTCTACAGCAGTTAAAAAAGTAAATCCATAAGTTGCACCATATATTAGTTGGCTTCTTTTAGATGCTCCAGCCCAATCTAGCACTTCCATACCTACTTTGCCAACATAATAAGAGGTCATTACATGCCCCATTTTATCCATTTGTAGCCAATGATTATTATCATTTTTAAAATGAAAACTTGCACGAGGATATTCTGCATACCACATATTATTTAAAGCAACCAATGTACTTGTAGCTAACACCGCTTCGGTAATAAAAACAATATTTTTTCTTTTGATGTTAAGCGTATCGGACTTTTTAAAAAAAGCATTTTGACTGTAGATTAGTGAAGTAAATAGCAATAAAAAGGCAACTAAAATAGATTCTCGATTTCTCGCAAAGGGTAAAAAATAACCATATGGTTTTTTAACATTTAACATCTACCTATGTATTCCTTGGTTACTTATCCAACGTTGATATTTTCTAGCATTTTTGTTGTGTTGCCTTAATGAGGTTGCAAAGGCATGATATCCAGGTTTGTCTACGTCTGCACACATATAAATATAGTTGTGTTTTTTTGCTTGTAAAACCGCATCTATAGATGAAATATCTGGCATGGCAATTAAAGAAGGTGGAATGCCTCTATATTTATAAGTATTGTAAGGAGAATCAATGGTTAAGTCTTTATTAAGCACTCTTTTTACTTCAAAATCTTGTCCGTGTTTTTCTTTTAAAGCGTAAATAATTGTAGGGTCTGCTTGTAGCGGAATGCCTCTTTTAATCCTATTAAGATATAAACCCGCAACTACGGGTCTCTCAGAAATTTTGGCAGTTTCTTTTTGTACAATAGATGCTAATGCCATTATTGCTGTTCTGCTAAGATTTAATTTTTTCACCAAGCTATCTCTTTTACCATTCCAAAATTTATGGTATTCTTTTAGCATACGTGCTCTAAATTGAGTAGCGTTAGTGTTCCAATAAAATTCATAGCTATTTGGTATGTACATGCCTAGTGCAGACTTTTGGGTAAACTCCTGTTGTTTTAAAAAAGAAGGGTCTTTCATTGCTGTTAATATAGAAAGAGAATCTGCTTCTATTTGTAGGGCAATTCTTCCGGCTAAATCTTCTAAACGGTGTTGGTTGTTAAAAGTAACAATGGTAGGTGTTTGCTGCCCGCTACGCAAGTAATTAATTACCTCATTATTAGACAAGCCTTTGGTAATTTTGTATTTACCAGGTTTTATAGCTTTGTTGTACTTTTTCTTTTCTGCTACCCAAATAAAAGGTTTTACACGTTTAAGAAAAGGTCTTATTTCATTTTCAACATCTTTTAATGTACTGTTGGTTTTAATGTAGATAAAACCATTTTTAATGGTGTTTGGCTTGTAGATTTTAGTATAGGTGTTAAAAGCAAATACTCCAAAAATTAGCACCAATAAGCTAGTGATTAATATGATTAACTTTTTTTTATCCATTGATTAATTGAAATAAAATTTCATCTTTAAAGTTCCCGTTGTAATAAATCCAATCTTTTTTTAACCCAATTTTTTTAAATTGATGTTTTTGAAATAAAGCTATACTTTTAGAATTATCTGATGTAATATTAGCATATAGCTGATGTAAGTTTAAATGTGTAAAACAATATGTGATTAACAGCTGTAAGGCTTCTGATGCAAATCCGTTTTTTTGATATTTCTCATGGATTAGAATTCCAACACCAGCTCTTTGGTGTTGTGGATTAAAGTCAAACAAATCTATCGTTCCAACAGCTTTGTTATTTAAGTTTTCTTGAATGATTAATCGTAATTGTTTAGCCTCAAAAATATCTATATGCGCATTTTCTAAATAGTTTTTTAATAAAAATTTTGAGAACGGTACTTGGGTAGAACTTACTTCCCAAAAAGCTTCATTGTTTTCTGTTTCAAACAGAAATTCTAAATCTTCTGGCTCTAGCGCTCTAAGTAGAATTGTATTTCCTTGTAAAGTTTTCATTAGCAATCTATAATTCCTTTAAAAACAAAAGTGGCAGGACCTTTTAAGAATACATTTGTGTAAACATTATTGTTAACATCAAAAGAAACTTCTAATTGTCCCCCTTCAACAGGTAAGATAATAGCATTTGAATTTGTTTTTCCTGTTTTGTGCATGGCAATAGCAACTGCGGTAACACCTGTGCCACAAGCAAGTGTTTCATTTTCTACTCCTTTTTCGTAGGTTCTAACTCTAAAAGTATCTTCGTTAAGCTGCTGTACAAAATTTACGTTGGCACCTGGAGATTTATAACTGTATCTAATTTTTTTACCATGTTCAAATACAGGATAATTTTCTAAATTATCTACCATTTTAACATGATGTTGTGTACCTGTATAAACAAAAGCAGTATTCTTAGAAATTTTTATTTCATCGACATCAATCATTTGTAATGACACTGTATCGTTTTTTATTTCGGCATAATGTGGACCATCCGAAGCAATAAAGTGGGTTGTACTATCAATAATATTTAAAAACTTAGCAAAAGCAACAGCACATCTGCCACCATTACCACAAAAAGTTTCGCTACCATCTGCATTAAAGTAGGTCATTTTAAAATCATAAGTTACATCATTTTCAACTAAAATAATTCCGTCAGCCCCAACACCAAAATGCCTGTCACAAATGCTTGCAATTTTGTCAGTTTTTTCTTTTGGAAAGATATTTGCTCTGTTGTCTATCATCACAAAATCGTTTCCAGTTCCTTGATATTTAAAAAAAGGTATCTCCATCTTAGAAGCAAAGATACTAATTTATATACTGAAAACAGGGTGTTAAATCATGGTTAAAAATCGTTAAAAGGAGTTAAAACAGATTTTGTTAAAATGTTAAAATTGTATATTTGAATAGTTCAAAAAAATAAAAAAAGATGAAAAAAATAGCGAGTTTAGTAGTTGTGGCAGTTTTTGGTGGTTTGATAGCTCTTGGAAGCTATAAACTCTTTTTAGAAAAGCCGCAATTGGTAGTAGAGCGTACGGTAGAACCATCGTACAAAACAGTAAACACAAATTTCTCAACAGCTAAGATGTCAGCAGTAGAATCGTCTATAGATTTTACAGTTGCCGCAGAAAAAACGGTACACTCGGTAGTACATGTAAAAAATACAGCTATAAAAACTCAAACAGATCCTTGGGCTGAGTTGTTTTATGGAAGAGGTAGTGGAACAAGAAAGTACGAACAAGTTGGTACAGGTAGCGGAGTAATTATTTCTGCTGACGGATTTATTGTTACAAACAATCATGTAATTGATGGCGCTTCTGATTTAGAAGTTACCTTAAACAATCAAAAAAAGTACAAAGCGGAGTTAATTGGTACTGACCCAGAAAATGATATTGCGTTGCTTAAAATTGATGCAAATGAAAAATTACCTTATGTTCCGTTTGCAAACTCTGATGCTGTAAAAATTGGAGAATGGGTCTTGGCCGTTGGAAATCCATACAACTTAACATCAACAGTAACTGCAGGAATTGTAAGTGCAAAAGGAAGAGACTTACAAGGAAATGGAAATATTATAGATTCTTTTATTCAGACAGATGCCGCTGTAAATCCAGGGAATAGCGGAGGTGCATTGGTAAATACCCGAGGTGAGTTGGTAGGAATTAATACAGCAATCTCTTCTAGAACTGGTTCGTTTGTTGGGTATTCATTTGCAGTGCCATCAAACATTGCTAAAAAAGTTATTGAAGATTTAATGCAATACGGTAGGGTGCAAGAATCTGTATTAGGAATTATTGTTGATAGAACGTATACAGAAGAAGGTGTTAAAATTGGTGGCTTGCCTAATAATAGTGGAGCTAGAAAAGCTGGTTTAAAAGATGGTGATATCATTAAAAAAATAAACAATGTGAAAATTGCTAAATTTTCTGATTTATCTGGACAGTTAAAAGCAAAAAGACCAGGTGAGTACGTAGAAGTAACTGTAGATAGGGCTGGAGATTTAATCAATAAAAAAGTAAAGCTTTCTAAGAAAGAAAAGTACAGGTCTGCTAATTATAGTTTAGAGTTAAGAGATCTTACTAAGAAAGAAATGAAAGAGCTCGGTATTTCTTATGGAGTAAGAATTACAGAAGATTTTTCTGGTAGAAATAACGGCTCTAGTATCAAAGGTTTTGTAATTACAAAAATTAATAATAAAAAAGTTACAAATGCTTCTCAAGTTGCAAAATTTTTAGATTCTAAGAAAAGATATTCTGTCACTATAGAAATGTTAAACTTAGATGGAGAAAGGGTAAAGTATTATATCAGATAGTTGTTAGTTTATTAAGTAAGAAAAGTCCTGTTTTTTAAGAATTTAAAGACAGGACTTTTTAGTTAAAAAATAGTTACGAAATCGATTGAAATCACTACTTTTGCAGAAAATTTTAAACAAACGATATAACACACAACTATGTCAACAACGAGTAACTATGAAACTGAAATAAACTCACAGACTCAAACAAGAAGAGCTACAGTAGAGTTTATTAATATTGTAAATAATTTATGGTACGATAAATCTATAGAGTTGGTTCTTTTTAGAAATCAATTGGTAGATAAACGAGCTAGCGAAGTTTTAAATTTAATGAACTACGCAAAAGAGTTTGTTGCAAAACCTATTACAATTTTTGATGCCTTAGAAATAGCAAAAGCAATTAAAGAAATTGAGCTGCCATCATCTAAACTAGATATTGGTAAATTGGCTTATGAATGCTTGTTAACTGAAGATTCTTGCGCTAATAAAATTGAGTTTGTAAAAAACAAACTAAAAGATGCAGAAGCGGTAAATGATATCAAACCAAAAGACGTGGTTTTATACGGTTTTGGTAGAATTGGTAGACTTTTAGCACGTGAGCTAATGAATAAAATGGGTAAAGGTTCTCAGCTACGTTTAAGAGCTGTAGTTACTCGTGGAGAAATCAACCAAACAGTATTAGAAAAAAGAGCATCATTGTTAAGCATAGACTCTGTACATGGTGATTTTTTAGGTACCGTACAAGTTGATGTAGAAAATAAAGCATTGATTATAAATGGTACAACGGTTTATATGATTTCTGCAAATCAACCAGAAGATATTGACTATACAGCATACGGAATTAATGATGCATTAATTATTGACAATACAGGTGCCTTTAGAGATAAAGAAGCATTAAGTAGACATTTAGTAGCTAAAGGAGCTAGTAAAGTATTGTTAACTGCTCCTGGTAAAGGTGTTCCAAATATTGTTCATGGGGTGAATCATTTAGAAAATGACCCTGATAAAGTTGATATTTTTTCAGCAGCATCTTGTACAACAAATGCCATTACACCAGTTTTAAAGGTGTTAGAAGATACTTTTGGAATTAAAAAAGGGCATTTAGAAACTATTCACGCATATACCAATGACCAAAATTTAGTAGATAATATGCATAAAAAATACCGTAGAGGTAGAGCAGCAGCGTTGAATATGGTAATCACAGAAACAGGGGCAGGTCAGGCAGTTGCAAAAGCATTGCCAGCATTGGCAGGTAAATTAACCTCTAATGCTATTCGTGTACCAGTACCTAATGGTTCTTTGGCAATTTTGAGTTTACAATTGCATTCTGATGTTACTGTAGAATCTGTAAATGCTATTATGAAGAAGTATGCCTTAGAAGGAGATTTAGTTGAACAGATTAAATATTCGTTAGATAACGAATTGGTATCGTCTGATATTGTTGGTTCTTCTGCTCCATCAATTTTTGATAGTAAAGCTACAATTACCGACAAAGATAGTATTGTAATTTATGTTTGGTATGATAATGAATATGGTTATTCTCACCAAGTAATTCGTTTGGCAAAGCACATTGCTAAAGTAAGAAGATACACATACTATTAGTAGGATATGATATGCAAAAAGCCGAAACATTTGTTTCGGCTTTTTGTTTTTTGAAACTCTTTTTAGATAAATAAAAGATGTGTATTCTCTTGGTCAGCTCTGTTGTAGAAATCGCCAACAGTTAGTATCCCATCTAAATCGTCAATCAAGTCTTCTTCTTTTAAATGAAACATTTCTAACGCTAATTTACAAGCCCATAATTTACAGCCAGAATCGGCGAGAATTTCTAAGAACTCACTTACAGGAGGCATATCTAATTTTTCCATTTCTTTTTTCATCATTTTGGTAGCTAAGGCTTCCATGCCTGGTAAACCACCCAGCATGGTTGGTATATGCATGGCTGGGTTACCTACGGTGGCAACGCGTAAATGTTCTAGTTTTTTCTTCTGAATAGCTTCTAATCCGAAGAAAGTAAAAAATATTTCAGATTCGATACCTTCCATTCTTGCTCCGTTTGCCATTATAAAAGCTGCATACACGTTTTCTATGGTAGCTTTAGAAAGGATAAAAAGCATTTTTTTAACTTTAGTTTTTTGCATGATTTCTAGGTTTTAAATACAACTTTTAGGTTTAGGAATACCAGCAATTAAGGTTGCTTTTTTTAATGGACCACCAGGAAAAAGTTGATAGAATTCTTTGATGTTTATAACGCCACTTTTTTTAATGCCCCTAATAGAAAGTGGTTCTTCTTTTTTGTACTTGTCGTGAATATAATCAATCACTTCCCAGTGTTTGTCTGTCATTTCTATTCCTTGTTCTTTGGCAATTTCAATTCCAATTTCTTTGGTCCATTGTGTAAAGTCTGTTAAATATCCTTCTTCATTAATCTGTATAATAGATTGTAAATATGTTTTTTCCATGAGTATATAATTTTACGGTTACTATTTAATTAAAATTTTTTCCTTTTTCATTCATTGTTGCAGATACAAAAGGGATGTGAGTTCCTTTAATGAGCATGTTCCAATAAATCCATCTGAAAGCCATTTTCCCAAAATGATTCATTCTGTTTTCTTTTAAGAGTTTTAGAGGTCCTACACCAGGAATCGGAAAAGTACCTTCTACGGGTTCGTGTGTATAGTTAAAATCAATTAATAAAGCTTTGCCATTGCCTGTTTCTATAAAGCAATTAGAATGTCCATCAAACTCAGCCTTTAACTCTTTTCCATCTATATATCGTAGAATATTCTCTGTTAAAATTTCTGCTTCAAAATGTGCTACAGAACCTGCTTTAGAAGCGGGTAAATTTGTACAATCACCAATGGCAAAAATATTTTCATTCTCTTTAGTTTGTAGGGTTGCTTTATCTGTAGGAATAAAATTCAATTCATCTCCTAACCCTGAGCGTTCTAATAAATCATCACCCATATTGGTTGGTACGGTTACCAATAAATCATACGAAACTTCTGTGTCTGCGTAATCTATAATCTTATTGTTTTCGTAATCAACTCTTTCTATATTAAAGTTAGTTACTTCTTTAATGTTTTTTTCTTCCAGTAAGTAATGTAATGCCTTGGTAGCTTTTGGTTTGGTAAAAGCACCGTCTAAGGGAGTCACAAAAGTGATATCTACCTTGTCTCTCATTTTCTTATTTTTAAAATAAGAATCCGCTAGAAAAGCAAATTCTAAAGGAGCAACAGGGCATTTAATAGGCATTTCTGATATGTGCACAACCAATTTACCACCTTGCCATTTTCTTAGTTTATTTCGTAAAGCTTTGGCGCCTTCGTAAGTGTAAAAGTCAAAGATGTTTTTTTGCCACATTTGCCCATTCATTCCTTCAATTTCTTCTGGAGCAATTTTAGTACCTGTGGCTACAATTAAAATATCATAATTCAGTGTTGTAGTATCTTCTAGTGTTACAGTATTTTTATCTGCAATGATAAATTCAATCTTTTTTTGAATGTAGTTAACCTCTTTCGGAATAAACTTTTTCCCATTTTTTTTGACTTGCTTGGTGGTGTAAATATCAAAAGGAAGAAATAGAAATCCAGGTTGATAATAATGTGTTTTATATTGATCTACAATGGTAATGTTCCACTCTTTTCTAGGGAGTTTTTTTACAAGATGATTTGCCATCATTGTACCTGCGGTTCCTGCTCCTAATATGACTAAATTTTTCATAATACCTAAATTTTATAGTTCAAAGTTAGGAAAGCTCATATCTTAAAATTATGATATATATCATACAGAAGGCTATCTGTAACATAGGTTACATTATTAAGAATTATTTGCAGTAATTCTAAAAATAAATTCGAATAAATTGTTTTGAAAGTTTTATTTTTATGGCATTGCCTACAGTATTAATTTTTTAACATAGTTATTATGAAATCTCTATTTGCATTTTTAATGATGGTTTT
>JABXHX010000059.1 GCA_013373385.1 Flavobacteriaceae bacterium | reverse complement strand
TATCAGATTTATTTGATAACGCTATAGCTATGGCATTAAATAATTAATAATTATGAGAAAAGCAGTATTCCCTGGTTCTTTTGACCCGATAACATTAGGTCATGTAGATATAATTTCAAGAAGTTTACCTCTGTTTGATGAAATTGTAATTGCAATTGGAATCAATGCTAAAAAGAATTATATGTTCACAGTAGAAGAGCGTAAAAAGTTTATACAAAATGCTTTTTTTGCTGAGCAAAAAATTACCGTTGAAACTTATACTGGTTTAACTGTTGATTACTGTAAATCAATTAATGCTGACTTTATTCTTAGAGGACTACGTAACCCTGCTGATTTTGAATTTGAAAAAGCTATTGCGCAAACAAATAGAAAATTATCTGGAATTGAAACGGTGTTTCTTTTAACTAGCGCAGAAACTTCATATATAAGCTCATCAATTGTCAGAGATGTTGTCAGAAATCATGGAGATGCTTCTAGTTTAGTTCCAAAAACTGTTGCAGAGTATTTTTCTAAAAAATAATAATTAACAAACTGCCTCTAATACCGAAGCGTTTTCTTCTACAAATTGCTCTAAAACCTTAAAGAAATTTAAAATATCTTTAGAAGAGTTTGTTGCGTTAATAGTAACCAATCTAATAAATTCTTCTTCATTAAAAGCGCCAAACCCTACAACTGTAATTTGGTGTTCATACAGTAATGTGCATAATGTTTTAGGGTTAATGCCTTTATAATTAAAACAGACTGAAATTGAATCTTCAAAACTATACAACGTATAATCTGGATGATTTGCAACGTAGTTTCTAGCTACATCTGCCAATTCAAATTGGGTATTAACAATTCTTTCTAATCCATTGGTTCCAACCGATTTCCAAAGTGTCCAAAATTTTAATGCATCATTTCTCCTTCCACATTGAAACGATGTTTTTCCTAAATTAAAATCGTCTCCATCTGTTTGATACAAATAATCAGCTTCGTTACTAAAAGAGTCATGCAATTGCTTCTTATCATTTACTAAAATAACAGAACACGTTAATGGAGTTCCAATCATTTTATGAGCATTATAACTAAAAGAATCAGAACGCTCAACGCCTTTTAATAAATGCTTCTTAGTTTTACTAAACATAACAGAACCACAATAGGCGCCATCTACGTGTAACCATATATTATACTTTTCTGCAATCGTAGCTATTTCATCAATGGGGTCAAATGCGCCCAACACTGTTGTTCCTGCTGTAGCATTCACAAATATCGGAGTGAAACCATCTTGAATATCAATTTTAATTTGCGTTTCTAATTGTGAAGGAATCATTTTTCCTCTAGAATCAGTATCTATATAACGAACATTTTTTCTACCAATACCAGCAAAACTTGCATTTTTAGCATTCGAATAATGAGACTCTTTTGATGTGTACATAACTAAAGGTTTGGTAACTCCACTATGTCTACAATCAGAATCTTTTGCATCTCTTGCCATAATCAAAGCCATATAGTTACTCATAGATCCCCCTGTAGGAAAAGTACCATTACTCTTTGATCCATAACCAATCATTTCGCAAGATTTTCTAATAATTTCTTGCTCAATTCCAACTTGAGGTCCAGCAACTTTATACGTGTACATGCTATTATTTAACAAAACAGCTAATAAATCTCCTAAAACTGCCTTACTTTGTCTACCACCAAACAATTGATTAAAAAATAAACTCGTTGCTGTTTTTGGGGTTGCAATTAAAACCTCTTTTAATACTTCTTTAAAAGCACCATCGACCATTGCCGAGTTATTTAATGATAAATCTATAGTGCTATACAACGCAGCTGCATCAATTCTTTTTGCAACAGGGTTTAACGCTTCCTCATTTAATAAAACTTCAACTAACTCATTAAATAGAATTAAATCGTTACTCAATTCAGACATACATTTTTGATTTTAGTTTTGCTAGTCGATTTCTTGGACGCTATCATAAGACAATTCCTTACGGTCAAAAGTTTTCTTTTTAGAATTATACACATTACAGACCTTAATTGGCTTGGCGTATAAATGTAAAGACATACTTCTTTTATTTGATAAATTTTCAAGATCATGATATCCCATAAAATCTTTCATATAAGTACAGTCACCTGCTTTGTAATTTGATTCTTTTTTAATTACCAAATTTTCACTACCATTTAACTCATATATATTCTCTTTGAATTCTCCTTCAAGTATATATACCCAACACTCTTCACCTCCATGATCATGAACCGCGGTTTTATGTCCATTTTCCCAACACAACAAAATTAACTCAAATGCCTCGTTTTCTTCAATACAGTTACGGGTATAATGTTCATCAGACCATGAAGCATACTTTTTAAATTTATGAATTGGCATTTCTAGATTCTTTAAAATAGTAGTATAGTTTTTCGTTTCATTTTCATTCAAAACTTGAATCAGGCTTGAAATTTTTTTTATCGATTTTTGAGCTTTTTTTATAGTTTTCAAATGATTTTTAAGCGATTTTAAATTAAAATAATAAAAAAGTAGGTCTTTTTTGCAATATTGCGAATATACCCTTTTAGAGTCTTTTTAAAAAACAATTCAAGAAAAATATCTTTCTAATTTTAATTAAATTACTAAGCAAATGTTATAATTCTTATAAAGTTTGCACGTTTCAGGTTCTTAAAAAAAGTAGTTTCAAAAAAAACAGTAACTTAGTGAACACCAAAAATTCAGGCATTTGAAAACACTAACTATCAACGGAAAAAATCACAATATAGAAGCGCATGATGACATGCCTTTGTTGTGGGCAATTAGAGATATTGTTGGCTTAACTGGCACCAAATATGGCTGTGGAGTTAGCCAATGCGGAGCATGCTCTATTTTAATAGATGGCGAATTAGCTAAATCTTGTAGTTTACCTTTAAGTTATGGAATAGGTAAAAACATTACTACCATAGAAGGCAAAACAACCAATTTAGAAATACTTCGCAAAGCATGGTCAACAATAAACGTCCCTCAATGTGGTTATTGTCAATCTGGACAACTAATAGCTGCATCTGCTTTATTAGACAACAATCCAAACCCTACTGATGAAGATATAGATATTGCTATGAGCGGAAACATCTGTAGATGTGGTACCTACTCAAGAATTAAAAAAGCAATTCACACAGCTGTTAAACTTAAAAACAAATAGATATGGAAGGTATACAAAATATAAGCCGTAGAAATTTTGTAAAAGTTTTTGGCTTGGCTTCGGGAGGATTAATTATTGGATGTCAGTTTTCTTCTGAAAAAGAAATTGTACGAATTGATGACGGAACAACCTTTGCTCCAAATCTATTTATCCAACTTAAAAAAGACGGAAAATTGATTCTGATTTGTTCTCGTTCTGAAATGGGACAAGGCATCAGAACATCATTAGGCTCTGCTATTGCAGATGAAATGGATGCCGATTGGAAATATGTTGAAATTCAGCAAGCAACAGGTGATAAAAAATTCGGAAATCAAAATACAGACGGCTCTCGAAGTGTCAGAACAATTTTAGCACCGATGCGTAAAATGGGTGCCATTGCAAAGCAAATGTTAATTGCTGCTGCTGCAAAAAAATGGGAAATATCAGCTTCAGAATGTAAAACTGAAATGCATTATGTCATTAACAAAAACAACAATAAAAAACTATTCTTTGGCGATTTAGTTGAAGATGCTATGAAAATTGAGGTTCCAAAAGATGTTACGTTAAAAAACAAAAAAGACTTCAATTATATTGGTAAAAAACTAAAAAGTATTGACATTAAAGATTTCACTCATGGAGGAGCTACTTTCGGAATTGATGCTCGATTGCCAAATATGAAATTTGCTACCATTGCAAGATGTCCATCTACTTTTGGTTCAGTAAAAAGCTTTGACAAAACCAAAGCAATGGCTGTTGCTGGCGTTGAAGATGTTTTTGAAGTAGAACGTGTTAAAAGACCATTTGGAATGCTTGGTGGAGTTGCAGTTATTGCCAATAATACTTGGTCTGCAATCCAAGGAAGGAATAATTTAGAAATTGAGTGGGACAAAGGGAAAAACGGAGCTTACGACAGTAAAAGATACGCACAACGACTAACCAATAGAATTCACACAAGAGCTAAAGTGGTACCTCCTACAAAAGGAAGTGTAAACAAGGCTTTTTCCAATGCTTCTCAAATTGTTGAAGCTACTTATCAGCTTCCTCATTTGGTGCATGCTCCAATGGAAGTACCAAACGCATTGGCTTGGGTACACGATGGAAAGTGTGAGGTATGGGCGCCAGTGCAATCTCCACAATCTGCAAGAACTGAAGCGGCCGCTTATCTTGGAATTAATGAAGAAAATGTAACAATAAACGTTACCTTTTTAGGTGGTGGGTTTGGACGTAAATCGAAACCAGACTTTGTAGTAGAAGCAGTCGCATTATCCAAGAGAATGAATGCTCCAGTTCAAGTAGTTTGGACTCGTGAAGACGATATTCAACATAGTTATTACCACACCACTAATGTACAATATTTAAAAGCATCCTTAGATAAAAATGGATTGGTAACTGGTTGGTTACACCGTACAGCATTTCCTACAATCAATTCTACTTTTATGCCTAGCGCTAATTATGCTGCTGGTTGGGAAATTGGTCAAGGAATGAATAACAATCCTTTTGAAATTGAGAATGTGCGTTATGAAAATGCAAAAGCAGAACCTCATGTTAGAATTGGTTGGTTGCGTTCTGTATGTGCCATATTCCATAGTTTCGGAATCAATTCATTTATTGATGAATTGGCGGCAAAAGCAGAAAAAGACCCATTACAATTTAAACTTGACTTAATTGGTAAAGACAGAATTAGAAAAGAAAAATCTCCACATCCATTAAATACAAAACGTTTAAAAAATGTGATGAAAATTGCTGCCAAGAAAGCCAATTGGGGAAGAGAATTACCTAAAGGGCATGGTTTAGGAATTGCATTCTATTATAGCTTCTACAGCTATGTTGCCACTGTTGTTGAAGTGTCTGTAATTAATAATAAAGTGAAACTACACAATGTTTGGACCGCTTTAGATTGTGGAATGTACCTGAATAAAGACAATGTCATTAATCAACTGGAAGGCTCTGCGGTCTTTGGAATGTCAATCGCGTTACATGGTAAAATTACAGCAAAAGACGGTGCCATTGAGCAAAGCAATTTCCATGATTACATTCTGACTAGAATGCACGAAGTTCCGCCTATTGATATAACTATTGTTGACAATGATGAAGCGCCAACAGGTGTTGGTGAACCTGGTGTTCCTCCAGTTGCACCAGCCATCGTGAATGCCATTTACAATGCTACTGGAAAACGTTATAGAACATTGCCTTTATCTGAACACGGAATTGTTTAATAATTTGATTCATAGATGTCACTTCGAGCGGTTTTTAAACTGGGTTTAAAATAAAATTCACTCAAACTGATGCTTGTTCTATATGCAGAAAAAAAATCCAATACTTATAATTCTCGCTGGAGGTAAATCTTCTAGAATGGGAAAACCTAAAGGACTCCTAGATTTTAAAGGAGAGTATTGGTTACTGCATCAAATAAACAGTTTTATTGGTAATGATGTATTTATAGGACTTGGGTATGATTCAGAGGTATATTTCAACACAATCCCATGGCTAAAAACCGCTATTGAAGCCCCAGTAAACTATAAGGGTAAAAAGGTAAGCGTTTTGATAAATTCTCAACCAGAATTTGGGTTATTCTCTAACTTACAAAATCTTCTAAAACAAGTTAATAAAAAACAAGATATATTTGTTTTGCCTATTGATGTTCCTTTATTAAGTGAACAAGAACAAGCAAAAATAATTGCAACAAACAATCTGATTGTTATTCCGAAATTTGAAAATAAAAAAGGCCATCCTGTAAAATTGAATGCTCTATTTTGGAAGTCTCTTTTAGACATTCCTATTGATAATAATGAAGCGCGGTTAGATGTACAAATCAAAAAAAGAAATGCATCTGAAATTACTATTCTAAACGTTTCAGATGCATCTAGTATAAAAAATCTTAATACGCCAAAAGATTGGCTAGAATTTATAGCTCTTTAAAATTTATACTCTGATAAAGGCTTTGGAAAATCTTCTGGATTGGCTGCTAAATGATACCGAGGATCATCTACTGCCTCTTCAATGATTTCAGCAAAAATTGGACTCGACTTAAACAGTAACAACTTACAATCTTCACTTAAATGTTTTAACACAATCGACTTACCTTCTGCTTGATATTTTTCTACCAAAGCAAAAATAGCTTCAATAGCCGAATGATCACTTACTCTAGATTCTACAAAATCAATCTCCACTTTTTGAGGATCATTTTTCACATCAAACTTATCATTAAAAGCAGCTATACTTCCAAAGAATAATGGCCCCCAAATTTCATATACTTTGGTTCCATCTTCTTTAATTCTTTTTCGTGCTCTAATACGTTTTGCATTTTCCCAAGAAAAGACCAAAGCACTCACTATAACTCCTGTAATTACTGCAATTGCTAAATCGAAAACTACGGTTAAGCCAGAAACTAAAATCAGTACAAAAACATCGGTTCTTGGTATTTTATTTAAGATTCTAAAGCTAGACCAAGCAAAAGTTCCGATAACCACCATAAACATTACTCCGACCAATGCGGCAATAGGGACCTGCTCTATATACGACGAAGCAAAAACAATAAAAATTAACAGAAAAACAGCAGCGGTAATTCCTGACAATCTACCTCTACCTCCACCTTTGATGTTAATTATTGATTGTCCAATCATAGCACAACCGCCCATTCCTCCGAATAAACCAGTTAAAATATTTGCACCTCCTTGAGCAACACATTCTCTGTTAGAATTTCCTCTGGTTTCTGTTAAATCATCAATTAAATTTAAGGTCATTAATGATTCTATCAAGCCAATCGCTGCTAAAATCAACGCATACGGAAAAATAAATTTTAAGGTCTCTAGATTCATTGGTATTTTAGAAAATGTTTCTAAATGTAGTGTTGGTAAACCTCCTTTTAATCCTTCTCCACCACCTTCTCTAATAAATGATCCTACGGTAGCTACCTCTAGATTCGAGAAAATTACAATTCCTGTTACGACTAAAATTCCAATCAATGCTTCTGGTAATTTTTTGGTTGCTTTTAGTTTTGGCAATCCCCACATAATTAGCATAGTTAAACCTACCAAACCAATCATTAACCACAAACTCTGTCCTTCTAACCAAATCTTTTCTCCATTTACTTTTTTTGTAAACATGCCTAATTGCGAAAGAAAAATCACGATAGCCAATCCATTAACAAAGCCCATCATTACTGGGTGTGGAATCAATCTTACAAATTTTCCTAACTTAAAAATACCTGCCAACATTTGTATGCACCCCATCAAAATAACCGTAGCAAATAAATAATACAACCCTAAGTTTTCTCCTGCTGCTCCCATGGCATTTCCTTCAGAAACTAAGTGTACCATTACAACTGCTAATGCGCCAGTTGCTCCAGAAATCATTCCGGGTCTACCACCAAATACAGAGGTAATTAGACCAATCATAAAAGCTGCATATAAACCAACTAATGGGTCTACACCAGCTACAAAAGCAAAAGCAACAGCTTCTGGCACTAATGCCAAAGCAACTGTAATTCCAGACAAAACATCATTCTTTACATTTTGAACTCTTTTTCTAATAAATTCAGTCATTCTTTTTGGTTGTTTTTTGAAGTCGGCAAAGATAGGTTTTATTTTAAACTTACATTTTATTATAAGTCTCTAAAACCAATTTAATATTTTCATAGGTGTTTTGTAGTGCATCAGCTACTTGCTGTTTGTTTTTAAAGGCAACTTTGGTAATCCCTTCTTCTACTTGTGGGGTAAGTTTTTTATAAAAATTAGATTTCATAAAATACCAATGTGTCACTTTTATTTGCATGCTATCATCCATAAAAAACAAATGATAGGTCGTTGTTAAATACGATTGCAATTCGAGGTTTTGAATTCCGCATTCTTCTTCTACTTCTCTAACTGCTGTTTCTTCGATAGATTCTCCTTCTTCTATTCTTCCCTTGGGTAAATCCCAGGTATTATTTCTGTAAATAAATAAAATTTCATTGCTGTTATTCACAACCAAACCACCTGCTGCAACAACTACAGCAAAGTTACGCTGAAATTTTTTCCAAGCCATTTCTAAATTTGCACAAAACAAGTTAATCCCTTTAGCATTCCCTTTTATAAGCTTGTGCAAAATTTCATCAATTACAGTTTCATTAAAAATATAAACAGGAAAATTGTTTGTCTTTTTTAATGAATCTGTTAAAATTATTGGTTTATCATTGATAAAAACTTTATACATTTGCGGCATGATTTTACACAAAGATACTGCAAAAAAAACAGCTGAATTTTTATTGCAGATTAAAGCCATAAAATTAAGTCCTGCTGAGCCTTTTAACTGGGCTTCAGGATGGAAATCTCCAATTTATTGCGACAACAGAATTACCTTGTCTTTTCCTGCTGTTAGAAATTTTTTAAAAACTGAAATAGCAAAGCTTGTAGAAGAAAAGCACGGTAAACCAGATGTAATTGCTGGTGTAGCTACAGGCGCAATTGCTATTGGTGTTTTGGTAGCACAAGAATTGGGCGTTCCGTTTGTTTATGTTAGACCAGAAGCTAAAAAGCACGGTAGAAAAAACCAAATAGAGGGGCATCTAGAAAAAGGACAAAATGTGGTGGTTATTGAAGATTTAATCAGTACTGGTAAAAGTAGCTTACAAGCTGTAGAAGCACTAAAAGAAGCCGATGTAACTATTAAAGGAATGATTGCTATTTTTACGTATGGTTTTGATGTAGCCTCAAACAATTTCTCTGAAAGCAATGTTGAGCTGACTACTTTAAGCAGCTATGAGTATTTGTTAGAACAAGCGTTAGACAGCCAATACATTACTGATAAAGAATTAGAAACACTACAGGATTGGAGAAAAAATCCGAGTGAGTGGAAACAATAAAATACAACGTATGAATCTAGAGAGCAGACAAGTAACCGTAAAAAAATCGGCAAAAGAAGTATTCGAATTTTTATCTAACTTAGGAAATTTTGAGCAGTTAATGCCTGAGAATACACAGAAATTTGAAGTAGATGGCGATTCTTTTTTATTTGCATTAAAAGGGATGCCAGAAATTAGATTGGTTTTAAAAAGCAAAACAGAATATTCAAATATAACATTAGGTGCTGCGAGTAGCAAATTACCATTCACACTGGCTGGTAATATAAATGAAGTCTCTGAAAATCAATCGAAAGTACAACTAGTATTTAATGGAGATTTTAACCCAATGATGGCTATGATGGTTAAAAAGCCACTTGGAAAATTTATTGAAGTATTGGCAGAAAATATAGCTAAGCTTTAAGCAAAAGAGACTTCTTTTATTGCAAACTCATTAATGGTGTCATCTTCGAGTGCTATTTGTAGTTTACCTTGAGTAGAAACACCAACAATTTTACCCATAAATAAGACATCGCTACTATTTTTAAACATGGTAGGGATGTTCTTTTTATACAGATACTGCAAATAGTTTTTCTTTAACACATTGGTCGATGCATCTGTAATATAAGCTATCGTTTTCTTTAAATCACTCAATAAATCCTGCAATAACACATCTATATTTATTTCCTTACCCAACACTTTTTGCATTGAGGTGACTGCATTTAGCCCTTTAGGAAACAACAACTGATTTACATTTAAACCAATACCAATTATCGAAGAACTTATCTTATCTTTATGTATGACATTTTCTACCAAAATGCCACAAACTTTTTTATGAGATGACAAAATGTCGTTAGGCCATTTTATAGCTACTTCTGGTAGTTTATAACGTTGTAATGTAGTAAATATCGCCAAAGAGACTGCATAGTTAATCAGTACTTGGTGAGACACAGGCAACCCATTAAACCTCACAAACACACTACAAAGCAGATTCTTATTGGGTTCTGAAACCCATTGCGACCCCATTTGTCCTCTACCAGAAGTTTGATAGTTTGCTTGTACAACTGTAAAGGTGTTTATGCTAGTATTTTGAGATAATTCTTTTAAAAAAGAATTGGTTGAGTTGATGGCATCAAGTTTGATTATCTTCATATGTTGTTAAATATTCTACAAACTCATTGAATATAGCGCAAAATAATGATAAAAAAATAATAACTTTGCTTTAAATTTTAAAGATTTTTAATGACCGTAAAAAAAGTAAACACAGATAATTTAATTGCTGAAATAATCAAAGGAATTGATGATGTAAAAGGAGAAGATATTCAACTGTTAGATTTAAGAGAAATTGACAATACAGTTTGCGATTATTTTATAGTATGTTCTGCTAACTCTAACACACAAGTAAAGGCCATCTCTGGCTCAATTCAAAAAGCAGTAAGTAAAAGTTTAAAAGACAAACCTTGGCACATAGAGGGCGAAACAAATGCCGAATGGGTTTTGATGGATTATGTGAATGTTGTTGTACATATTTTCCAAAAACACATCAGAGAGTTTTACGACATTGAGAGTCTTTGGGGAGATGCAAAAATTACTACCATCAGTCCGTCAAATTAATAACCCGTTTATTGAAACCTAACACATGAGCGATTCTAAAAAAAATAATAATAAACCGACCTTACCTAAATTTAATTTTTATTGGGTATATGGTGCCATCTTTATACTTTTAATTGGATTTCAGTTTTTTAGTTCTAGCGATATCTCTTCAAGAAATATTTCTTCAAATAAATTTTCTGAAATCTTAAAAAGCAATGACATCAAAGAAATTGTTATTGTTAACAGAACAAGTGCACAATTGTATTTAACAAAAGAAGCACTTCAAAAAGATGCCTACAAAAAATATGCAAAACCAACGCTATTTAACAAAACCGCACCTATTTTTTCTTATGATTTTGGTGACTTACAAAACTTTGAAAATCAATTAAAAGAAGCTAAAAAAACATACAGTTTAACTTTTGACCAAAAACACATAGAGCAAACTAGCTTTATGGATCAAATTTTCGCCTTTTTACCTTTTATTATTCTTATAGCAATTTGGTTGTTTTTTATGAGAAGAATGTCTGGTGGTGCCGCTGGTGGTGGAGGTGGTCAAATTTTTAACATCGGTAAATCTAAAGCCAAGCTATTTGACAAAGACACTAAAGTTAAGACAACTTTTAAAGATGTTGCAGGTTTAGAAGGTGCCAAAGAAGAAGTACAAGAAATTGTAGACTTTTTAAAGAACCCAGAAAAATACACCTCTTTAGGAGGTAAAATACCCAAAGGCGCCTTGTTGGTTGGTTCTCCTGGAACAGGAAAAACATTGTTAGCCAAAGCAGTTGCTGGTGAAGCGGGTGTGCCATTTTTCTCTTTATCAGGTTCAGATTTCGTAGAAATGTTTGTAGGTGTGGGTGCCTCTCGTGTAAGAGACTTATTTAAACAAGCGCAACAAAAATCTCCTTCAATTATTTTTATCGATGAAATTGATGCTATTGGTAGAGCACGTGGTAAAAACAGTATGACCGGTGGAAATGATGAGCGTGAAAACACCTTAAATCAGTTACTAACAGAAATGGATGGTTTTGGAACAGACACTAACGTAATTGTACTTGCTGCAACCAACAGAGCAGATGTTTTAGACAAAGCCTTAATGCGTGCTGGTAGATTTGACAGGCAGATTTTTGTTGATTTACCAGATATCAATGAGCGTCAAGCAATTTTTGAAGTACACATCAAACCTTTAAAATTAGCAGACGATGTTCATATTGAGTTTTTAGCACAACAAACACCTGGATTTTCTGGGGCAGACATTGCAAATATGTGTAATGAGGCTGCATTGATTGCTGCCAGAAAGAACAAAAAGAAAATTCAGCATCAAGACTTTTTAGATGCAGTAGATAGAATTGTAGGTGGATTAGAAAAGAAAAACAAAGTAATCACTCCAAAAGAAAAAGAAGCCATTGCATATCATGAAGCTGGTCATGCAACTGTAAGTTGGATGCTAGAACATGCTGCACCTTTGGTAAAAGTAACCATTGTTCCAAGAGGACAATCGTTAGGTGCTGCTTGGTATTTACCTGCAGAAAGAATGATTGTACAAACCGAGCAAATGCTAGATGAGATGTGTGCTGCTTTAGGAGGAAGAGCTGCAGAAAAAATCACTTTTGATAAAATTTCTACAGGAGCATTAAGCGATTTAGAAAAAGTTACCAAACAAGCAAGAGCTATGGTTACTGTGTACGGTTTGAATGAAAAGATTGGTAATATCACTTACTACGATTCTTCTGGTAACGATGCCTTTGTTAAGCCATACAGTGAAGAAACCTCTAAAAAGATTGACGAAGAAATTTCTAAAATGATTGAAGCGCAATACAGAAGAGCTATCAAAATACTTGAAGACAATAAAGAAAAGCTAACAACACTAGCAGAACTACTACTTGAAAAAGAAGTAATTTTTAAAGATGATTTAGTAAAAATATTCGGAAAAAGACCATTTGAAAAAGAAGAAAAGGAAGATGTAAAAAAAATAATTGAAGAAAAAAATAGTTCTGAAGTAGAAGCAACACCTAACAAAGAATCGTAATTTTTCTCTATTTTAATTGAAAATGAGCTTTTTAAAAAACATTTTAAAATCATTTAAAGAAAAACCTGAAGAGAAGGCTGCTAAAAAACAAGAAGTCTATTTATCCTTAGATGATTCTTTTGTGCACTATTTTCTAGAAAAAGGTGGTAAGTTTTTATATTGTACAAAAAAAGAAGAAGTTGCTGAGCATATAAAAAATATCCTTAAAGAGAACAATTGGAACGAGCTTGTTTGCATTGATAAAAATTTAAAAAAAATCACTAAAAACATTGAAGTCTCTTTAAAGGATAACATCAATTATTCCGCGCCATTTTTTACTACCTGTGAACACTTAATAGCTGACAATGGAGAACTCTTGTTTTCATCAAATCAATTAAGAAGTAAAAAAATAGCAACCTTGTCAGAGCATTTTATTGTATATGCTACAACAAGTCAATTAGTTAAAAATACGGGAGAAGGCTTAACGGGAATTAAGACAAACTGCAAAGACAATATTCCTACAAATATAAGTTCTATAAAAAATTATTGCACCAAACAAAAAGATGATAATTTTTTAAATTACGGCAATAGTAATTCAAAAAACTTATATTTGCTGCTTTATGAAGATTTATAAGACGAGTCCCCTTTTCGCCAGAATTTTTTCGGGTGCAATTTATGTTTTACTCTTTTTAGGAGCCATACTTTTTTCTGAAGTTACCTTTATTGCTTTGGTAACGGTATTTTCGCTCTTTTGTATTTATGAATTTCACAAACTCATTTCTTTTAAAAATAGTATTCCATACCTAGTTTTTATTGCATTGGCAATTTACTTTGCGTACAATCCCAAAAGTCAATTAATATTACCCGTTTTAATTTTCACTTTGGTTGCTTCGTTTCAATTAGTTTACAGGTTGTATTCTAAAACTACATTACAAGCACGCTTTTTTTCAGAAAAACTAGATATTTCTATACGATACATTGCTTTTTCATTTTGCTTTTTACTAGTATTACCTTATCATAACAACAACTATGACCCTTATATTTTAGTGAATATCTTAATTATTATTTGGGTAAATGACAGCTTTGCTTTTTTAGTAGGTAAGAACTTTGGAAAAACAAAATTATTTGAAAGTGTATCCCCTAAAAAAACAATAGAAGGGTTTATTGGTGGTGTTATCTTTGCGGTATTTGCAGGAATAATCATCGCATACTTATCAGGACTTTATAGTCTTACCAATTGGGTTATCATTGCATTAATTACATCAATCATTGGTTCGGTGGGAGATTTGGTAGAATCTAACTTTAAAAGACACGCCAATGTAAAAGATAGCGGAAATGTGATGCCGGGTCATGGAGGTTTTTTAGACAGATTAGACAGTTTAATTTTTGCAATACCTTTCTTATATTTGTACATCCATTATATTATTTAACAACTTAACAACTCATATGTTTCATAAAGAAGGATTTAAAATACTAACAATAACTTCTCTTATTATTGTTATTAGCATCTTACTGGCAGATAAGTTTTTACACACTGCTTGGATACAAAAAACCGTTCAAATTTCTTTACTGATTCTCTTTTTACTAGTCCTACAGTTTTTTAGAAATCCTAAAAGAAACACACTTTTAAACGATGCTCATATTATTGCACCTGTAGATGGTAAAGTTGTGGTAATAGAAGAAGTGTATGAACCTGAATATTTTAAAGACAAACGCTTACAGATATCTATCTTTATGTCTCCAATTAATGTGCACGTTACAAGGTATGCAATGAGTGGCCTTGTAAAATACAGCAAATACCACCCAGGCAAATACTTGGTTGCTTGGCATCCAAAGGCATCAACAGAAAATGAGCGAACAACTGTTGTATTAGAAAACAAGTCTTTTGGAGAAGTGATGTACAGGCAAATTGCTGGAGCACTTGCCAAACGTATTGTAAACTATGCAAAAGAAGGAGAAGAAGTTGTTCAAGGTACCGATGCAGGGTTTATAAAATTTGGTTCTAGGGTAGATTTATATGTACCCTTAAATACTCAGATTAATGTAAAAATTGGAGATAAAGTAAAAGGTGGTGAACAGATTGTTGCAAGTAAATAGCATGAATAAATCTTTAGACATACAGTTTCAGGAAGCGTATACAACCATTTCTAAATTGTCTCAAGAAGATTTTACTCCAGACACAATGCTTAAATTGTATGCTTATTACAAGCAAGCTACTTATGGAGACAATAATCCTGAGTTTACCGAAAAAGAAGACCTAACAGTAAGAAATGGCTTTAAACTAAACGCTTGGATTCAATTAAGAGGTATCTCTAAAGAAGAAGCAAAAAAGGAATACATAAAAATTGTAAACTCATTATAAATCTTGTCAATCATGAAAAAATTAATCACACTAACGATCCTTTTAGGAATTACCTTAGCATTTACAGCTTGTAAAGCAGAGAAGAAAGAACAACCTAAGCAAAAAACCAAAAAAACATATCCGTTTTCGCTAAAAGAAGCCAACAATACTATCAATTGGGTTGCCTATAAAACCACAGATAAACTCCCTGTAAAAGGTACTTTTAAAAAAGTAACTATTACAAAAAACGGTTTTGGTAATACTGCAAAAGAAGCCATTAATGGAGCTGAATTTTCTATTCCTGTAAGTAGTATTTTTACTTCGGATGCGGGTAGAGATTCTAAACTAAAACAGTTCTTTTTTGGTGTAATGGATAAGACAGAAATTCTTTCTGGTACTCTAACTATAGAAAATGATTCTATTGGTTATGCAGATTTAACCATGAACGGAGTCACAAAAAAGCTCCCTTTTAAATATACTTTAAACGCAAAAGAGTTTAAGATTTCAGCTACTATGTTATTAGAAAACTGGAATGCACAACACGCTATAGATTCATTAAATCTAGCTTGTAAAGATTTACACAAAGCAGCAGACGGTATATCAAAAACTTGGAATGATGTTGCGATAAATATCACAACAATATTTAAATAAAATTTAAAAGCCTCACTTTGTGAGGCTTTTTTTATAAACTAATTTTAGTTACCAAATCTTTCTTTGCTTTTTCATCCTCTCCAAATAACCATTGCAACACATTATCTTCCCACATTTCGTCTCTTTCGGTTTCTGTTATAATATTTCGACCGATTGCTAAATCTAATATTTTACCTGGATATGACGATTGTTTATCGCTCTCCATTTCCCCTAACGGATACGGATCATCTAAACCAATTAACACTTGTTTTGAGCCTTGATTTTTAATCAATAAATCCAACGAACCAGTATCATGAACCAACGTATCAAAGAAAATATTTTTATGTCCAACTGCTTTTCTAGGATGTTCTTTACCTTCAAATAAATCGGGCCTTCCATCAAACCCTTGAATTCGTCTTCCTAAATTCATTTGTGCTAATTGTCCTCCATGCGCAAAACAAATACGCATGTTTGGATACTTTTCGTAATACCCATTTAACGTTAAAAAATGATACGCATCAGCACATTGTGCTAACATCCAAATTAAATGAAAACGCCAAGAAGTATTTTGAAGTTTGATAAACTTCTCTCCATCATATGGATGAATTTCTACAGCTAAATTATATTTGTCAGCTAACTCAAAAATTGGCTCATTTTCTTCATCAAAAATACAACGCCAAGTTCCAATCGTATCCATATAGTGTGTTGGCAAACACAGTAAACGCATGCCTAACACTTCTACACAACGTTCAATTTCCCACAACGCTCCTCTTACAAATCCTGGGTGTACTACAAACCCACAAGTGAACTTAGAAGGATTCTCATGCTGTACTTTTGCATTGAAGTCGTTTTGAAAACGCAACGCTTGTTTCATTTCTTCAATACGCAAACCATTTCCATATAATTGAGAAAGATTTAATACTACGGCATGATCTATTTTAAAATGATCCATCCAAGCTAACTTTTCATCTAAAAAGAAACTTGAATCTGTTACAGGCCTACTCCAATCTTTTTGGAGCATAAACTTCCGGTCATTATCTACCCAAAAAATCCCTTTATCTTTCATATAAGGTGGAATCTGCTCTGGATAAGGCAATAAATGTGAGTGACCGTTTATTCTTAGTTTGCGTTTCATCTATTATACTTTATTTGGAGCTTCCATTACTGTTCCACATTTTACACATGTACATTTATTTGTATCTGAATAGTACTTGTCAAAAATTACAGGCATATCTGTTTCTATATTATCTAATGCAAATGGCTCTCTGTAAAGTTGATTTCCACAATTTTCGCAGTACCATTCTAAAGCATCTAACATGCCTTCTGTTCTTGGATATTCAATTACCAGTCCAACAGTATTCGCTTTTCTTTGTGGCGAATGTGGTACTTTCGCCGGTAATAAGTATATATCTCCTTCATTGATTTCTACATCTTGTGGATTTCCATCATAGTCAATAATTTTCAACACCATATCTCCTTCTATTTGGTAAAAGAACTCTGGTGTTTCATTATAATGATAATCTTTTCTATTATTTGGACCTCCAACAACCATCACAATAAACTCACCATCCTTCCAAACACATTTATTTCCTACAGGTGGTTTTAGTAAATGACGATTTTCATCAATCCATTTTTTAAAATTTAAAGGTTGTACTAGACTCATTGTTTAGATTTTTAGATTTTTTAGATTACTAGATTCCAAAACCAAGACTTTAAAGGTAACTAAAAAAATGTCTTAACTCTTAAAATATTGGTTCATGATTCTTTATAAAGATTTTGTTCTCCCTCCGTCAACAGGAACATTAATTCCGTTGATAAAACTAGCTCTTTCACTTGCTAAAAACACCACTGCATTCGCTACTTCTTCTGGCTTTGCAAATCGTTTTGCAGGTGATGCATTTTTCATCATTGTTGCAACTTCTTCAAATGATTTACCCGTTTTAGCTGCTTTATTATTGATAATCTCTGTTAAACGCTCTGTAGCTGTCGCTCCTGGTAATACATTATT
>JABXHX010000070.1 GCA_013373385.1 Flavobacteriaceae bacterium | reverse complement strand
ATGTACGAAGGGGAAAAATATTACATCGTTTCACAAGGAGCTATTCTAATGCTCGAGCGAGAACAAGATTTATAAATGATAAAGCCCAGTGAATTTCACCGGGCTTTTGTATTTTTTAATGAAACCAGATTTTTTTCTTACGCAAACCTTTTGGAATAATGTAGGCAGCTTTTGAGTTTGTATTCTTAGCAGCATATTCCTTCCAAGGCTTCCAACTTTTTGCATCCAATCCCTTCAGATTTTGAATTTCTTTTCCGGTCCTAATTTTTATTTTGGCCGACTCCTTATTCCAAGCCTTGAAGTTTTTAGCTCCTATCCCTGTAGTACTTTCGGGTGTAGCATCAACAAATACCATAGGACTTTTCGGATTTTTATCCCATACTGCTTGATTTTTCGCAGTTGGGCCAGTTTCTGAATTTTGGCCGAAAGAATATCCGAAAAGAAGAAATGCCGAAAGAAGGAAAAGTCCTTTTTTCATACGTTTTTATTTGGGTTTACAGCTTAATATACTGCCTCTACAATAAAATGTTTTACAGGGATCAACTTTTTTAATCCATGATCAAAAGACGAATTTTGAAAATAACTTGAGGGTTAGATGAAAAATCAGGCACAAATTCAACTTGGTACCAATTTGCCAATAGAAACTGTCTGAATTAAATAGAAAGATAAATTCTCTTGCAGTAAAACGAAAAAAACCGGATTGAAAATCAACCCGGCATTTTCTTCAACAATAGACCCTGTTTTTTCTGTATCAAAAGGCAAAAACCGCTGCTAAAAGAAAAGATGAAAGGTTCTTGGATGCAGCCAAATCCTTGTTTAAAAAGTAATCATTGCCCATGGAATCCAGTCTTAATTCAGGTATGATTGTTAAATTATTTCCGATCTTGGCATTCGCCGAAAATGTAAGCGCAAAGACATTACCATCTCCAGTATCGGTCAACCCCACTACTTCCTCAAGCCCTCTATTGAAGACACTGAAATATTCTGCACGAAGGCCAAAGCCCAAAGTTTCCGAAGGCTTGGCTTGTAGATATCCAGCAAACCCGTAGAAACCAGATCCTTCTCCATCCAGTGGTAAGACATCTCCACCATCAAATTCCTGGCCCGAACTGGTAGTATTGTAAGTGGTATTTACGCCAAGATACCAGAAGTCAGACAAATCAAAACCAGTGGTCAAGTCTATTTGAAGCGTATTCCCCAACGAAGATTGACCCGGAATCAATCCACCATCATTGATGAGTTTTCCATCATTGTCTCCATAAACTAAATTAAGGAATGTACTTCCTGAACCTGAGGAATAACCAAGTTGCGCTCCATAAATAAAGGAGCCAAAAGGGTTGAACTCGGTTAAATCCGTAGGGTTCATGACCGAAGCCATAAAGGAAAACTTATCCGACAAAGCGAAGTCTGCCTTCAACCCTGTATGAGAGAATGGGCCATAGGAGAACATGTAAGAAGTGGAATAATTGAAATTTCCAGTCGGAGAGATTACTTCGTAACCGAGGAAAGTATTAAAATTACCAAAAGTAAATGTGACTTTATCCGTTGCTCTCCAGTAAACAAAAAGTTGGTTAACGATTTGGGAACTTCCTGCCATTCCACCAGAATACAATGGGGAACCGAAGACAGCATCCTCCCCCCGAGGACCGAATACCAAGTCTACAACCGCTCCAACTTTTTCACCCTCATAGGTGGCAATAATATTGGCCATTCCTAAAGAAAATCCAGGTAAGTTGGCAAATGAACTAGCAGGAGCCATTGTATTTTCACCCTTATTGGGTGCATTGAAATTGGTTCGAAAATAGGCATCAACAGATCCTGAAATCGTTAATACAGAAGTATTTTCTTCCTTTTCATCTTGAGCAAAAATTTTATAGGAGGTACTAAGACAAATACATATAGTTAGTAGAAATATCTTTTTCATTTTAATTTTGGATGTTGGTTAATGATAGCGTTGACCAATAGAGCCCCTTGCCGATCGAAAGAGAATCGCGTTTTTTTCTTCGGCAGGGGTTCTTCTTTTTAAGAGGTAATTATTTATTCATCAAATACGATGGTGTATCCACGGATTCCGTGTTCATGAGAATCCAAGCCTGTTCGCTCATGTTCCTCTGAAACACGAATTCCTACTGTTTTCTTAAGAATAAAGAAAATGATGTAGGCTGATAGAAAAGCTGTTGAACCGCAAATTGCGACACCAATCAGTTGGGTTAAAAAACTATGTTCAGGATTGGTGGAAAAAATCCCCACAGCAAGAGTCCCCCACACTCCACAGGTCAGATGGACTGAAACAGCCCCAACCACATCATCCAAATGCAATTTATCAAGTAAAATAGCTGAAAGAACAACGAAAATCCCTCCAATAAAGCCTACCAAGACTGCTGCACCAGGATTGATAACATCTGCACCTGCAGTAATAGAAACAAGTCCTGCTAAAATCCCATTAAGGACCATTCCCAAGTCCAACCTCTTAAAGGCAAAATAAGCGGCTAAAAATCCTCCTAATCCCCCTGCACAAGCCGCCAAGGAAGTAGTAACCAGAACAAAAGAGACCAATCCAGGATCAGCCGATAGGACTGAACCTCCATTAAACCCAAACCACCCCAACCAGAGTAAAAAGACACCAATTACTGCCAAAGGGACACTAGCGCCTGGTTTTTCAACAGTTTTGCCATTAACATACTTACCTATTCGCGGCCCCACTAAAATCACCCCTGCCAAAGCTCCCCAGCCTCCAACTGAATGTACAAGGGTACTTCCGGCAAAATCATAAAATCCCATGGCATCTAAAGCGCCTCCACCCCATTTCCAGCTACCGATAATAGGATATACTATTCCCACAAAGAATAAGGTGAAAATCAAATAGGCTCCAAGTTTGACACGCTCGGCAATCGCACCAGAGACAATCGTGGCCGCAGTAGCTGCAAACATGGCCTGGAACAAGAAATCTGTCCAATATGTGTAGCCTGCATTGGCATAATCAGCACTTACATCAGCAGTTGCAGGGGAAAACCAAAACATTTTCCATCCACTAAAATCAAAACTCATCCAACCGGGAACTTCAAATCCTGGATACATTAAGTAAAATCCAACAGCAGCATAAGAAACAATACCGATAATTGGAGTCACGGTATTTTTAAAAAGAATATTAACCGTGTTTTTGGCTTGACCAAAACCGGCTTCTACCCCAGCAAAGCCCAAATGCATGATAAACACCAAGGCCGTTGAAAGCATCATCCAAACATTGTTGGTGGTTAGGATATTCTTGGACATCTCCAAAGAAAGATCCATGGTGGCCATTTCATTGACCAGAACGTGTACAAAATACTTCATAGGTTTGAGATTAAATTTGAACGTATTTCAAAATTTATGATAGGTTTGAGAGCCTAGGCTCGAAACGAATGTAGGTTATTTTATAGCTAAAAAACAAATCACTTTTTTAATAAAAACTGATTTTTAATGATTTATAAGTTATTTTTCAAACCATTTTTTAATAATTTTTCAAAAATTCATCGTTTTTTATATAATTTATCAACTTAGATAGTTAAAAAATAAAATTCTGATTAGGTTAAGAATATTTTCTGAAAACGATTTCGAAAAACAAAAAACAAGTACTAATAATGGCTTTTTTAGATAAAAACGAATTTTATTCTATTTTTTAGATCTTTTCATAATAAAAATTCATTATTACGAAATTATGAAAAATATAAATTTTCATAATATTCGATTTTTTTTGAATATGAATAAGAAAAACTTTGGACAAGGGCATAAAAACAGCTTCGAAGAATAACCTAAAAACAAAAAAGACCCATAAAATGGGCCTTTCTGTTTTTGTTTTTAATCTGAAAGTGTTTTAGTGCTGACCTCTTGCAAAATCCTTGGCAAAATAGGTCAAGATAACTTTCGCTCCCGCACGCTTGATAGAGGTAAGAATCTCCATCATTGCCCGATACTCGT
>JABXHX010000071.1 GCA_013373385.1 Flavobacteriaceae bacterium | reverse complement strand
TTTGTACATTCGCCTTAGAGTATACAGTAGATGTTACTTGCGGTGTTGTACAAAACAGAGATACAGATGAAGATGGAATACCCGATTATTTAGATTTAGACTCAGATAACGATGGTATTCCAGATAATATAGAAGCTCAACCAACTGTAGGTTATGTAATTCCAAATGGCGTATTCGATGCTAATGGAGTAGATACAGCTTATACTGGAGGTCTTACACCAGTAGATACAGATAACGATGGCTCTAAAGATTATTTAGAAACCGATTCTGATAATGATGGTATATTAGATAATATTGAAGCTAACCTAGTTCTTTCTGGAACATACGGAACCAATGGTTTAGACAATAACTATGACAACGGAGATAACTATACTGATGTAAATGGGAGTTTTGATAATTCTCAAGTAAATAATTTTCCTGATAATGATTCTGATGTGTTTTCAGGAGGAGATGTAGACTATAGGGATGACTCCTTTACAACAGATCATGATGGTGATGGAATTAATGATGAAGTAGATTTGGATGATGACAACGATGGTATTCTTGATGCAGTAGAAATTGGTACTTGTACAGTAAATAATGGTGTATTAAATTGGGATAATGAATATACAGAAGGAGATACAAACATTGCAAATGGTGATGATCCTATAATTACAAATACAACAATAACTAACAGTAACTTAAAAATTAGGTTATCTAGAACATCAAATGTAATTACAAGTAGTAATTATCGTGTTAATGATGCTATTACAACAAATAGTTCTTATAATTTATCGCAAAGAGCAATTTCTGGAGCTACTTCTAGGCACATTTTTAATTTTAGCAATCCTGTTCATGGTCTATCATTTACAATTTACGATGTAAATCAGGATATTACAGGAATAGCAACAGATAATGTACAAATATTACTGACTAAACTAGATGGAACAAGTTACACCTTAGCTCCTGCTGATTATACAACTGGCGCATCTAATTCGTATAATTCTGGAACAAATGAGTTTGTTGGAACTACAACTGGAACTTCTAACATAACAATTAACTCAATTCCTGCATGGATTGTTAAATTACAAATCATCTATAAGAATGATGGTACAGGTTCTCTTTCTGAAGATCAAGATATTGCAATTGGGAACCTTACTTTTTGTACACCTGTAGATTCTGATAACGATGGTATTTTTGATTACATTGACCTAGATGCAGATAATGACGGAATCCCTGATAATATTGAGGCACAAGACACACAAAATTATATAGCTCCTTCTGGAAGTTATAACATCAATGGTATTGATTTAGCTTATGGCTCAGGATTAACTCCACAGAATACTGATGGTAATGGAGATGCAGATTATTTAGACTTAGATTCAGACGATGATGGCACTTTAGATATTGTAGAATCTGGTAGTGGATTAGCTCATACAGGAGGTAGAACTAATGGAGACGTAGGCACTAATGGTTTAGATAATACATTAGATAATGGTGATACTTATGCAGATATAAATGGTTCTTTTGATAACACACAAACCGATAACTTTACAGATACTGATGGAGATGTGAATAATAATAGTGGTGATGTTGATTATAGAGACAATGTAAATGGTCTTGATACAGATGGAGATGGAATTATAGACTCTGTGGATATTGATGATGACAATGATGGAATTTTAGACACAGACGAAGATGCGAATACTGATGCTGATAATAATCCGCTTACAAATCCAACAGACACAGATGGAGATGGAATACCAAATCACCTAGATATAGATGCAGATAATGATGGAATCCCTGATAATATTGAAGTACAAACAACTACTGGCTATATAGCCCCTAGTGGAACTGGATCTGGAATAACTGATGATAATAATAATGGTTTAGATGATAATTATGAAGTAGCTCAAGGTGGAACAGATATCTCTACTACTCCAACAAATACTGATAATACTGATAATCCAGATTATTTAGATTCAGATTCAGATAATGATGGAACTCCTGACATTCAAGAAAATGGGGATTCTGATAACACAGTAAGTGGAATAGATACTGATGGAGATGGACTGGATGATAATTTTGAAGGATCAAATACAAATGATGGTTTTGATATAAATGATGATATTAATACTCCTTCTACAGATTTACCAGATATAGATTCTGACGTAAATACAGATGATGTAGACTATAGAGATGCAGATAATGACCCTGTATCTCCTAGCTATTCTGGAAACACATTATGGTTACGTGCAGATAAAAATGTAACTGGAGGCTCTAATGTAACCTTATGGGAAGATCAAACTGCAAGTTTAGATTTTATAGGAAGTGGCACACCAGATGCTACTGTTACAGCTAATAATTTGAACTTTAATCCTACTATAACTTTCGTTCAAGCAGATAACGATGTTTTAACATATACTGGAAACTTAAACCCAAGAACTATGTATATCGTTTATAAAGATGCTTCAACAACTAGCTGGGCAACTCCTTTTACTAATAATGATGATATTGGTCATGGGCACTCAGATGACTCTCAGTTATACAATACAACTAATACTCCTGCTGATATAAGAAACGGGGCAGAATATGTTAATGGTTTGGCTACTGATTTCTTAACTCATGCTAGACCAGATAATTTTGAATTACACTCTCGAATATTTAATTCAAACATTTCTAATGAAAGTAGAACCTATTACGTAGGTAGAGACAAAACGCAAGAAACAAGCAGAGTAATTAATGGAGCCATAGCAGAAATTATTTTATACAGTGATGCTCATACAGATGCTAAAAGACAAGAAGTAGAAACTTATTTAGCAATTAAATATGGTTTCACTTTAAGTACTACAGATAATAGTGGCTCTATTGTAGAAGGTGATTATATTTTAACTGGAGGTTCAACTAAAGTTTGGGACTACTCTGCAAATAGTGCATACCACAATGATGTGGCTGGTATTGGTAGAGATGATGCGATGGATTTAAATCAATTCCAATCAAAATCAGTAAATTCAGATGCTATTATCACCATTGGTTTAGGATCAATAGCAGCTACTAACCTAGCTAACGGAAATACATTTAACAGCAATAAAGACTTCTTAGTTTGGGGTAATAATAATGGAGTTATCAATACTGTTACAGAAACTGAACTTATTTGTGCTCCAGAAAAAACAATTGGTAGAACATGGAAAATAGTTGAAAATGGTTCAGTTGGTTCGGTTCAAATAGCAGTAAATAAATCAACTATTGATGGAGCATTAACTACACCTAATACTATTAAAGTACTTAAAATTGCTGATGATGCTTCTTTTACAACAAATGTATCTTATGTTCCTTTAACAGACACTACTATCAATTCTGAAAATGTATATGCTGCTAATTATGACTTTAATGGAACTAAATATTTTACATATTCAGAAATAAACGGAATTTTCTGGAGTGGAGCTACAGCAAATGCTTCAGATAGATGGAAAGGTGGTAATAGTGATTTTACAACTGGAGCACCAAGTACAAGTTCTTCAGATACAGATAAAGTAATGATAATTGATGCTCAAGGTACATCAAACCATCCAACACTAACAGAAAATGCGAAAATTGAATGTGTTTGGATTAAAGGAAACTCAAAATTAATGGTTCAAAATAATCAGTATTTAGAATTTGATGAAGATTTTATTTTAGATGGAGAACTTAGATTAATAGGAAATGGGCAATTACTTCAAACACATTCAGGTACCTCAAATGTACAA
The DNA here is from genome assembly GCA_013373385.1 of Flavobacteriaceae bacterium. Classification (GTDB taxonomy): domain Bacteria; phylum Bacteroidota; class Bacteroidia; order Flavobacteriales; family Flavobacteriaceae; genus Polaribacter. The sequence continues at coordinate 23,279 of JABXHX010000071.1, read as the reverse complement.
GGAAATGGTAAATTATTTAGAGATCAAGCGGCTAAAGTCCCAAGTATATATAGATATCATTATTGGAGTTCTCCAGTAAGGGAATTGAATTCAAACACATTTAGAGTTGGTCAAGTTATGAAAGATGGTAATGTACCAACGTCAGAAAATTCAACAACAACTGATATCAATTTTGTAGGAGGTAAAAATTATGATGGTGCAACTGGTACAGCTGGTGTTACCCCAATAACTATCTCTAGTTATTGGATTTACACTAACTTTAATGATCCTGGTGATGGTTCTGCTTGGCAAAGACAGAGAGAAACTGGTGCTATTAATAGAGGGCAAGGTTTCTCAATGAAAAGTACAGGACAAGTACCTCAAAACTTTACTTTTGTGGGTACACCTAATGATGGATCAATCACATTTAATGTTTCTGGTGGAGCTACAAGTTTACTTGGTAACCCTTATCCAAGTGCGTTAGATGCTACAGACTTTATTAATACAAATATTAATGAAATAGATGGTACACTATACTTCTGGGAGCATACTGGTGAAGATGAGGCAAATCCAGCTTCTTCTGAAGGACATAATTTAACCGGTTATCAAGGAGGTTATTCTCAAAGAAACCTTGCAATGGGAATAGCAGCAAATAGCGCTCCTTCTACTGCTCCAATTCTTTTTGATTGGGAAGAAGCTAATGTAAGTGGTGGCCAGATAACTCAAACAAAAGATGGTATTACAACTACCGTTAGTTTATCTAATGGAACGATTGAACTACTAAACTTTAGTAATATCTCATCTTCTTCTGGAAATATTGTAACAAATAGTAATGGTCCAGGTACATACACTATGACTGTTAGTTTTAATCAAAAAGTAGATGTAGAAAGCATAGAATTATTTAATAATGTATTAGATACTACCCCATTAATAGTAACGATACAACCAAATAATGGAGTTGCCAGTACAACAGCAACTATCACAAATACAGCCTCTCAAATTATTAGTAAGACTGTTGCTGTTTCTTGGAAAGATATAACTTCTTTTACCATTTCAAGTAGCTCACCTTTTAACTTAGGATTAAATGATTTAAAACTTAGAAAAGGAAATTTACCTAGTTTGGGTGAAGGTGATTATCATGCGCCAAATAGATACATTGCGGTTGGTCAAGGTTTCTTTGTATCTGCTTCTTCTACTGGCGGTACTATTAGATTTGAAAATGCTCAAAGAGCTTTTGCTGATGATAATTATGCTGGCGGTGGTTCGTACTTCTATAAAGGGAGAAACACGCAACAGCAGACTGAAAAAGATTTATTACCAATAATAAAACTTGGTTTCGATTATCAAACAAGTAGTGAAATAAAACTGCATAGACAAATAGGTATTTCTTTTAAACGAGGTAATGACTTTGGATATGAGAGTGGATATGATAGTGAAATATATGATATTAAATCAACTGATATTTATTGGAAATTTCCAGAATTAGATAAAAAGTTAATTATTTCTGGTGTTGGAGAAATTACCAATCAACTAGAAATTCCTATAGCTATTACTATAGACACAGATAAGCCAGTATTTTTAATGATTGATGAAATTAAAAATGTTAAGCATAAAGTTTTATTAGAAGATAAAGTGGATGATAAGGTATATGACTTATCTCAAAAACCTGTAGAACTAAACCTTGCAAAAGGAAACTATGAGGATCGTTTCTATTTGAAATTTTACAAACAGCAAATAACTTTAGACACAGGTGATAATGTTTTAAATAAGAGCTTAAATATTTTTGTTGATCAAAATTCTCAAGAGTTAGTAGTTAGAAATAATAACAATATGGATATAAAAGCTATTAAGTTATTTAACCTTTTAGGACAAGAAATAAATCGTTGGGATCTAAAGAATAGTTTAAAAGAGAATAGATTAAGTGTTAAAAACCTACCTTCTACTATTTATATTGTAAAAGTACTTACCAATGAAGGTGTCAAATCTAAAAAAATAATAATAGAATAAATTAAATCATTATAATCCTAAAAGAGCTGCTTAATTAAGCAGCTCTTTTAGGATTATAATAGTTGCATCTATTTCTTCTTTGGTAGTAAACTTACTAAAAGAAAAACGAACCGATATCTTTTCTTGCTCTTCTGTAGACAGTATTTCTTCTAAAACATGTGAGCCTTTACTGCTTCCACTTTGGCATGCGCTTCCACCAGAAACAGCAATCCCTTTTAAATCTAAATGAAACAACAACATACTATTTGCTGTTACAAACCGTACACTTAAAATAGTATAACTACTATTATCTAAATCAGCAGAGCACCCATTAAATTTTACATCAGTAAAACTAGCAGTTAATTCCTCTATAAAATACTTTTTTAATGAGCTTAAATCATTTGTGTCTTTTTCAATATTTGTAATTGCAATATTCAAAGCTTTTTCCATACCCAAAATACTATGTACATTTTCTGTACTAGACCTTGCCCCTTTTTCTTGACTCCCACCATGTAACATTGGCTGAATTCTAACTCCTTTTTTAAAATAGGCAAAACCAACTCCTTTAGGTCCATGAAATTTATGCGCACTTGCAGCAATAAAATCTATCGGATTTTTTTGTAAATCAATCGGATAATGCCCAATAGCCTGTACCGTATCTGAATGAAATAAAGCCTTGTAAGTAGTACATAAACTACAAACTCTATCTAATGGTAATAAGTTGCCAATTTCATTATTGACATACATTAAGCTAACTAAACATTTTTTATCGGTACTTGCTGCCAGTAATTCTTCAAGATGTTCTAAATCAACCTCACCTTTGTTTGTAACGCTAACAAACAATACTTCAACTGAATAATACTCTTGTAAGTAAGCTAAGGTGTGTAACACAGCATGGTGTTCTATTTTAGACGTAATAATAACATTTACACCTAAATTTGTTACTGCATTGTGTAAAATTAGATTATCGGCTTCTGTACCACCTGCTGTAAAAATAATTTCACTAGCATCTACATTAAAATGTTTTGCTATATTTTTTCTCGCAGTTTCTACAGACGCTTTTGCTTTTCTACCAACTTGATGTATAGAAGATGGGTTTCCGTTATTTTCTAACATTGATTGCTGCATTACTTCAATAACCTCTTTATCTATAGGTGTTGTAGCTGCATTGTCTAAATAGATTGTTTTCATCTAACAAAAATAGGTATTAATTAGGGGTTTGAAAAATATAAACTTCTGTTGCTCCCAAACCATACTTTTGATAAGAAGCATCATAATATTTTACAGGATATTTTTTAAATAAATACTGTAATTCTGTTTTTAAAACACCTTCGCCTACTCCATGAATAAATACTACCTTTTGCAGTTTATTTTGTATAGCGTACTCTAATTTTCTTTTAGCTGTATCTAGCTGCAAATTCAACATATCGTAATTATCCATTCCTTTTGTTGAGTTTGTTAATTGATGGATATGCAAATCCACTTCAAAGACTATCTGGTTTTTTTCTTTTTTAAAATTTTTAGTCGGTTTATTTTTCTCAGTTAGTTTTTCTATTAATAGCTTATTTTCAATATCGCTATATTTGGTAAGCTCAAACTGTTCAGCTTCTATTTTAACTAATTCAGAAGATAAATAGCTAAAATACATCCCCGTATCATCTAACACTTCAATAGTTTCTCCATCAATATTTGTAACAACACCATTCACAACATCATCTAGAACAGCTACTTTATTACCTATTTTTAATTTCATTTTAACCTTATATTAATCTTAATAAACTTATTAATACTTACTTTTACACAAAAGTAGTTAGATGATTTTAGAGGGCAACTTAAAAGTACAACATTTCTTTACAAAGGCATTTACAAAGGCAACAATAACTGATGCAAGGAGAGAATTATTAACAGCTATTGCCACAAAAGTAAGTGAAGAATACCTTAACAGTAAAACTACCATTAACCTAAATTTTATTTGTACACATAATTCTAGAAGAAGTCAGCTAGCACAAGTGTGGGCGTATTATGCTGCTGTTTATTTTAAGTTACCAAAGGTAAAAAGTTACTCTGGAGGCACAGCAGTTACGGCATTTCATAGAAATACTGTTAAGACTTTACAAAATGTTGGCTTTCAATTTTATGTACAAGAATTCAATCATGAAAATCCTAAGTATACCATTTCTTTTAATGAAGAACATAAACCTCTTTTAGGTTTTTCAAAACTGTTTGATGACGCTTACAATTCTGAGCCTTTTATTGCAATAACCACTTGTAGTAGTGCTAACGAAAACTGCCCATTCATTCCCAATGCAATGCATAGATTCCACCTACCCTATGTAGACCCAAAAGCGTTTGATAATTCAAATAAAACCGAAGAGGCATACCTAGAAACAAACCAACAAATAGCTGCGGAAATACATTTCCTTTTTAAAGAAATTAAAAAAACTTTAGGTTAAACTTCAATATTTTTATCGTACGGAATTTGGCTTAGTATATAATTAATTGCATTAATTCTTGCACTTGTTTTTCTATTAGCTCGTATTACTTTCCACGGACAATTTTCTGTGTTGGTTTTAGAAAACATTTTTTTCTTATACAAGGTGTACTCATCCCAAAGTTCTTGTGCTTTCTCATCAACACTTGTCATTTTCCATTGTTTTAACGGATCATTCTTTATATCATAAAATCGCTTTTCTTGCTCCTTTTTAGAAATCGACATATAAATTTTTACCAAATGAGTACCAGATTCGGTAATCATACGTTCAAATTCATTTACCTGATTCATAAAGATTTCATACTCTTGATTAGTACAAAAACCGTTAACAGGTTCTACTACCGCCCTGTTATACCAACTCCTATCAAAAAATACTATTTCTCCTGCCTTAGGTAGTTGACTAATATAACGCTGAAAATACCATTGAGACTGTTCGTCTTCGGTTGGTTTTGCTAAGGCTACAATACGCATATGTCTTGGGTTAATTCGCTCAGTAATTCTACGAATAGCACCACCTTTTCCTGCTGCGTCTCTCCCTTCAAAAAGGACAATAATTCTTTGATTATTTTCTATTGCCCAGGTTTGTAGCTTTATAAGTTCTACCTGTAATTTTACTAGTTTCTTTTCGTAATCTACATATCTAACTGCACGTTCAACATTTATTGGCTCTTTAGATAATAGTGCTAAAATTCCTTTTTTAGAATTTATTTTTTTCTCGATTGAATTTATATGTTGATTCTCCATAATTTAATCTATTTGGTGCGCAGATCTAAAATAACGCATTACTATATTTGGGTCTGGCAATAAGGTAGTTGCAGCTGATTTTTTTCCTTTATAATCAAACTGAGACAACACATGTCGCATACACTCAAGTCTAGCAATCTTTTTATTATTAGTTTTTACAATCATCCACGGACTATAAGTTGTATGTGTTTTACTAAACATCTCTTCTTTATAAAAAGTATATCTATCCCAAAGCTGCTGCCCTTTCTGGTCTACCGGACTAAACTTCCATCTTTTTAAAGGAGTTTGTTTTCTAGACTCAAATCTTCTTAACTGTTCATCTTTAGATATTGATAGCCAAAATTTTATAATTATCAACCCATCTTCGTATAGCATATGCTCAAACTCTGGAACTTGCACCAGAAAATCTCTGTATTGATTTTCATTGCAAAAACCCATAACTGGTTCTACTACTGCTCTATTGTACCAACTTCTATCAAAAAACACGATTTCTCCAGGGTTAGGAAGCTCTTTGATATAGCGCTGGAAGTACCATTGTCCTTTCTCAACATTTGTCGGTTTGTTTAAAGCTACTAATCTGGTAGATCTAGGATTAAGATGTTCCATAAATCGTCTAATATTACCCCCTTTACCAGCGGCGTCTCTACCTTCAAAAATTACTGCAATGCGCTTTTTTTCTTTAGCAACCCAATGTTGTAATTTTACCAATTCAATTTGCAAATCACGAAGTTCCTTTTCATAAATAAGTGTTTTTTCTACTTTCTGAAAAGGTCTCTCTTTTTCTTTCATCAATGCTATCAATGCTGCTTTTGTAGAAATATCTTCTATCTCAGATAGTGTTAGTAAACTATTGTTTTCCATCCTAAAAATTGAAATTAAATATTAGCTTAAAGTTACAAAATTTCAGCTACTTTTTAGTCTAATTATTAAAGATATTAAAGAACAAATTCTATCTTTGTTTTTATGAGATTGGCTTTTTGTGTACTTCTTTTTTTTAGCTCATTTTTTTGTGTTTCGCAAAATCAATATTCAAAAGAGCTTAGTTTATTGAATGATAATGATTTATACACTTCTGTTTACAGAGATAGATACTACACAAATGGATTATTTCTAAATATCCGCATGCTTTCTAAAAATAATTCAAACAACACTAAAACAAAAAAAATACATAGCCTTAGCCTTGGGCACATGATGTATACCCCAAAAAAAACTACAATAGCAATTGCAAGTTTACACGACCGTCCTTTTGCTGGGTATTTATTTACAAGATATAAACAAGACAGATATTATAAGAATCAACATATTTTTACTTTTGATGTAGAAGTTGGTATCATTGGTGAAGCTGCTAGAGCAAAAGAGCTTCAAGATTTTATCCACAGTATTTATGACTATCCAAAAGTTGAAGGCTGGAAGCATCAAATAAAAAATGCTTTTGGCTTAAATGCATCAGCCTCTTTTTTAAATTACTTTTCTAAAATAAGCAATTCAACCTTAGATATTAGTAGCTTAAGTAGTTTAAAAGCGGGAACTATTTTTACGGGTATTTCTACTGGATTTTATTCAAGATTTGGCTTAAAAAAATTACAACATTTTTCTAACTCAATTGCCTTCAATGCTGCTTTAAGTAATAGTGAAGCAAAAAAAAGTGAGTCTTTTTTCTTTTTAAAACCTATGCTTCATTACACGTTGTATGATGCAACTATACAAGGTAGCTTTTTAAACACTGGCAGTACGGTTACCTATGAGTTAGCACCTATTTACTTTTCGTTTGAATTGGGTTATATGTATACCTCAGGTAAAAGATTTAATTATGGGTACACCTATCATTTTCATACAAAAAAATTAAAGAGCACAAATGTAACTAATACCAATAGTTATGGTAGTATTTTTATTGGCTATAATTTTAATTAATCTTGAAAATAAGTTTCTTTAAACCCTATTAAATATAACTTCTCTTGTGCTCTGGTAACGGCCGTGTAGAGCCAACGTAAGTAATCTTCTGTAATACCATCGGGCAAGTATGGTTGTTCTATAAAAACTGTTTTCCACTGACCTCCTTGAGATTTATGGCACGTCATTGCATACGAAAACTTAACTTGTAATGCATTAAAATACTTGTTGTTTTTAATAGAAAGTAGTTGTTTATATTTCGATTTTTCGTGTACAAAATCTTCTTTAACTGCTTGATAAAGCTGATTAGATTCTTCATACGATAAAGAAGGAGATTCACTGGTTAAAGTATCTAAAAGTAATACTGTATCAAATGGTTGTTGATTTGGGTAATCTATCATTCGTATACTTACTTCTGCAAATCTAAATCCATATAAATCTTTTATCGCTTTTATCTGCATAATCTCACAAATATCTCCGTTAGCAATAAAACCTGCTTCAGAAGATTCTTTTAACCAATAGTAGTTGTTCTTAACAACCATCACATAATCTCCTGTCGAAATTTCGTTTTCTTGTCCTCTTATCTTAGCGCGAATTTGTTGATTGTACTGATTTGCTCTTTTGTTAGACCGAACAATAAATGCGGTATCTTCTACTCCGTCATTATCATACGCGACAGTGATAGCATCTTGAATGTCATATCCATCTACCAAACGGATGATATCTGGATAGCCCAAATCAAACTGAAAATTAGTTGCATTATTTTCTAACAACATTCTTAAATGCGTTGCATTCGCCAAAATACCTGAGTTTTCGTGCTGACGCATCACCTCATCTAGTTCAATTTCATTCACATCTTTTTGATAATCTAAATGTAAGGTTGTAGCTTCTAATGCCGGACTTACTGTTAGTTTTACAGGAGGCAACTGAGCTGTATCACCTATAAAAATAAGTTTACAGTTTTTACCAGAATACACATAATTAATTAAATCATCTAACAAAGAACCTGTTTCAAAAAGCTTAGCATTGCTAGGTCTGTCTGGTATCATAGAAGCTTCATCAACTATAAAAATTGTATCTGTATGCTTGTTAGGTTGCATTACAAATTCTACAGAACCGTTCTTTTGTTTTTTAGGAAAGTATATTTTTTTATGTATGGTAAATGCTTTCTTTTTTGAATAGCCAGAAATTACTTTTGCCGCCCTACCCGTTGGTGCTAATAATACAGCCTTTTTACCAGCTTTCCATAAAGAGTTAACTACTGTACTTATGGTAGTAGTTTTACCAGTACCTGCATAGCCTTTTAACAGAAACAAGGCACGATTATTGCTATCAAAAACAAAGTCAGCGAGTTCTTCAAGTAATTTTTCTTGTTTAATTGTTGGCTCAAAAGGGAACTTTTTTAGAAGTTCTTTGTAAAAATCTGTGGTAGTTTTTATCATAAAATTTTAAATGTCAAAGATAAGAATTGATTTATGCTTAAAAATTTTTATGATTAAAAAAAAATTGTAGATTTGCGAATAATCATTTAAAAAAAACTATACTAATGTTATATATTATTATTGTAGCTATTATTGCTTCTATTGTTGCGTTTATAATTGCATTTCTTATTGTAAAGTTTCTGCCATTAAAATTAAGACCATTAATATCTATTTTATTACTTGCACTAGCAGTACTCTTAACTTGGAAAATTTATGATGGTATTATGAAACCCATCAATTTTGATAAAAACAAAAGAGTTATTTACACGAAAGTAGTAGACCAACTAAAAATGATTAGAGATGCAGAAATTGCACACAAAGAAGTTACCGGAAAGTATGCTAAAAGCATTAGTGGTTTGGTGCAGTTTATTGATACTGCAAAACTAGCTATTACCAATACAACTACAGTAGTAGAAAAAGTAAATAAAGGAACTAAATGGCAGCCACTTATGGTTGACGTTGAAAAAAGAAAAACAGATACTATTGGATACGTACCTGTATTAAATAGATTTAAAGGTAGAGACTATAAAAACATGGCAAAAGTACCTGGAACTGATAAAGAGTTTACAGTTGAGTTAGGATCTGTAGAAAAAGTTCAAGGATTAAAAGTTGATGTTTTCTTTGCCTATGTGCACAAAAAAGAAATATTAAAAGGTATGGATCCATCTTTAGTTAAACAAGAATTAGAAGCTAATACTTCTGATGAAATTAAAGGTGAATTAGTTTCGGTTGGTTCTTTAAACGAAGTAACAACAGGTGGTAACTGGCCTCCTTCTTATGACAAAAACGAAAGTGCAAAAGAAGACGATAAATAATATACTAAAAGACCATTTTAGAAAAGCATTATCCATCCAATTTAGTTTGGATGGATTTTCTTTTTGTATCTCAAATATAACTACAAATGAGGTACAGCATTTTAGCTGTTATCTTTTTGAAAATCGTAAAGAGACTCCCGAATTATTACTCAATACAATTACATCGATAGTAAAAGAAAACAAGAATATTTTAGCCCAAACATTTGAAAAAATAACTGTGATTCATCAAAATAATTTATCGAGTTTGGTACCTTCTGCGCTCTTTAATGAAAATGAATTAGCTACTTATTTAGATTACAATATAAAAATACTACAAAACGATTTTATTGCTTTTGATGATTTAACACAACTCGATATTAAGAATGTGTACATCCCGTATGTAAACATTAATAATTATTTTTTTCAACTATTTGGCGAGTTTGAGTACAAACATCATTCTACAGTATTAATTGACAAGTTAATTCTGCATACAAAAAACAATACAGACAAGCAGTTTTTTGTCAACGTAAACACATCTACTTTTGACATTGTAGTGATTGAGCAGTCTAAACTATTATTTTACAACTCTTTTACTTTTGTTACCAAAGAAGATTTTATTTATTACATTTTGTTTACTGCTGAACAATTAAAATTAAATCCCGAAGAATTTTTACTCTACTTTTTGGGAGATGTAACAGAAATATCAGAAGTATATCAACTAACGTATGATTACATAAGAAATGTTTCTTTTTTAAAGATTGAAAATCCGCTTTTTAAAAACGATAAAGAACTCCATCAACATTCATTTTACACACTGCTCCCTTAAATGAGAATTATTTCTGGTAAATACAAAGGAAAAAGGATTACTGCACCCAAAAACTTGCCCGTTAGACCAACCACAGATTTGGCTAAAGAATCTTTGTTTAACATCATTAATAACCTCTATTATTTTGATGCAATAAGCGTTATAGATTTATTTGCTGGTACGGGTAATATTAGCTTTGAATTTGCTTCTAGAGGTACAGAAACCATTTATAGCATTGATAAACATTTTGGATGTGTAAAGTTTATACACAATACTGCAAAAGAATTAGAGTTACCTATACAAGCTTATAAAAGCGATGTGTATAAGTTTTTAGAAAAAACAACGCTAAAAGCAGATATTATTTTTGCAGATCCGCCCTATAATTTTGAAGAAGAAAGTTTTTTAAAAATTGTAGAATTGGTTTTTGCAAAAGAACTGCTAAACGAAGAAGGGATTTTAATCATAGAGCATTCTAAACACACCGATTTATCTTCTCATAACAACTTTCAATATGCAAAAAGGTATGGAGGCAATGTATTTAGCTTTTTTGAGTATATTCACTAACAAAAATAGAGTTCATGTCATATTCAACTAAAAATTTAAAAGTAGTACTTCTAATTGTATTTTTTAGCCTAATAAACAGCACGTATAGCCAGCAAACAGAAAAACCTAAAGAAGAGCGCTTGGCGTGGTTTAAAGATGCTAAACTAGGAGTATTTATTCATTGGGGAATATACGCTGTAAATGGTATTGATGAGTCTTGGTCGTTCTTTAACAATTACATTTCGTACCAAGATTATATGAAACAATTACATGGTTTTACTGCAAAAAACTACAATCCAACCCAATGGGCTAATTTGATAAAAGAAAGTGGTGCAAAATATACGGTACTAACCACAAAACATCATGATGGTGTGGCTTTATGGAATTCTAAATACGGAACTTTAAACACGGTAAAAGCTACCCCTGCTAAAAGAGATGTGCTTACCCCTTTTGTAAAAGCAGCTAGAAAAAATAATCTAAAAGTTGGATTGTATTATTCGTTACTAGATTGGTCGCATCCAGATTACCCTAACTTTACAAGAGATAAAAAACGTTATACCAATGATGATACTAGATGGAACTCTTTTACCAAATTCAACTTCGGACAACTAACCGAGCTTACCAAATACAATCCAGATTTGTATTGGTTCGATGGAGATTGGGAACAATCTGCGCAAAAGTGGAAAGCAAAAGAAATAAGATCGTTGTTACTTCGCAAAAATCCGAACACCATTCTTAATTCAAGATTGCAAGGTTACGGAGATTATGCTACACCAGAACAAGGTGTACCTATTGTAAAACCGTCAGACAAATTTTGGGAATTGTGTATGACCATGAATAAATCTTGGGGCTTTCAACCAAACGATAAAGAGTATAAAAGTATCAATCAAATCATACGTATTTTTGTTGACTGTATTAGCATGGGAGGAAATCTTTTACTAGACATTGGTCCTAAACCAGATGGAACAATTCCTAAAGAACAGGTTGCAATTTTAAAAGGTTTAGGACGCTGGACTAAAAAACACAAAGAGGCTATTTACGGTACTAGAGCAGGTATACCAAAAGAACATTTTAATGGCTATACTGCGCTCTCTAAAGACAAAACAATTCTTTATTTATATGTTGATAATAAACCAAATGGACCACTGTTAATTAAAGGATTAAAAAATAAAGTAAATAGAATTTGGGTAGTTGGTAATGGCACTAAGTTATCTCACAAAGTAATAGGGAAACATTATTGGAGTTCTGTTCCTGGCTTATTATACATAGACTTGCCAGAAAAAGTACAAGATAAAGATGTAACAGTTATTGCAGTACTATTAAAAGGAAAAATAGATTTGTACAGAGAAAAAGTGAAAGCTATTGAAAGTAACTAAAGTAGTTTTAACAAGATTCTTGTAATAGAAAATGCTGCAAAAAATACAACAACAAGAATTAAAATAAGTTTTCTATTAGGCATATTACAATAAGCTTTCAATAATTTGTTTGATACTAATTCCCTCTGCTTCAGCTTTGTAATTTTTTACAATTCTATGCGATAAGATTGGGATGGCAATGGCTTTAACATCTTCTATATCTGGAGAAAACTTACCATTGATAGCTGCGTGTGCTTTTGCTGCCAAAATTAAATTTTGTGAAGCCCTTGGGCCTGCCCCCCACTCTAAATAACTTTTAACAAACTCAGATGCACTGGTTGCTTTTGGTCTTGTTTTACCAACTAAACCAACTGCATATTCTACAACATTGTCTGCTACAGGAATTTTTCTTATCAACTGTTGAATTTCTAATATTTCATTCGCAGAAAATATTGAACTAATGGTTTTGTTCTCTATTGATGTGGTGCTTTTTACGACCTCAACTTCTTCTTCAAAAGTTGGATATTCTAAATTGATAGAAAACATAAACCTGTCTAATTGTGCCTCTGGTAAAGGATAAGTACCTTCTTGCTCAATAGGGTTTTGCGTTGCCAATACATAGAAAGGCAAATCTAATGCATATTGATGTCCTGCAACTGTAACAGAGCGTTCTTGCATAGCTTCTAACAATGCTGCTTGTGTTTTAGGCGGAGTTCTATTAATTTCATCAGCAAGAATAATGTTGCTAAAAATCGGGCCTTTTACAAAAGTAAATTTTCTATTTTCGTCTAAAATTTCGCTTCCTAAAATATCAGAAGGCATTAAGTCTGGTGTAAATTGTATTCGTTTAAAATGCAACCCTAAAGCATCAGAAACAGTATGTACTAATAAGGTTTTTGCTAAGCCAGGTACACCAATTAATAACGAGTGTCCGCCACAAAAAACCGAAAGTAATACAAAATTCACAGCGTCATGCTGACCTACTATAACTTTTGATATTTCTTTTTTTAGCTCTGCTGTTTTTACAACTAGCTTTTCAATGGCAGCAACATCAGACATTGTCGGTTTAATTTTCTTTTCTCCAGTTTCTTTCAAACTTACATTTATTAAATTTTTCACTAATTTTAATGTAAGTATCTACAATTTTTTCTCTAGACCATTTTGTAATGTTCTCTTCTTTTTTCTTTTGCAATGCTAACTTCTGAACCTTTTCGTAATCTTTTACTAAATCTGCTTTGTGCGTAGCAGCTCTATCCTTCATATAAATGATTTTAAACATCTTCTCTCCTGTTCTAGGTGTTTCTTCATAAAAAGGCTCAGTAATTTCTCCTTTTTTTGTATTGATAACTCTAGCATACAAGGTAGGATCCATTCTAGTTAAATCAAAACGAGTTTCATTTGTATACGGGTTAACGATTAATCCTCCACTATTTTTTGTGCTTTTATCTTCAGAATATTTAGCTACAGCTTCTTCAAAAGTTATTTTCTTATCTAAAATATCTTGTTTAATGGTAGTTATTTTATTCTGTATCTCTTTTAACTTAGAGTCTAATACTTCTGGGACAATTAAGATATGTGATACTACTCTTGCATTACCTTTAATGGCATTTAATTGTATAATGTGATATCCAAAGGCTGTTTTAAACGGGTCTGAAATTTGACCTACATCTAAAGAAAACGCAACTTCTTTAAACTCTTTGATATAGTTTGCATCTTTAGTGATTGTACCTAGATTTCCTCCATTTTGTGTTACTGATGGGTCGTCTGAATTTAAAATGGCTTTCATCTTAAAGTTAGACCCAGCTTCTAATTCTTTTTTAATTTTAGCTAGTTTTTCGTACACACTTTTATTTTCTTCTTCTGTTGGCTTTGCATACAAGACAATTTGTGCTAGTTCTATTTCTTCTTGAATTTCTGGCAGTTCGTTCTTCTCTTTCAATCCATTGTAATAAATTCTTACTTCTTCTGGAGTTACCGTTATGTTTTCATTAATCTTTGCTTGTTCTTTTCTAACCAATGTACTTTCTTTTTCAATAGTAAACAACTCCTTCTTTAAATCTTCCAAATCATTAAAACCATAGGCTTCTACTACTTTTTCTATAGAACCAAATTGCTGTGTAAAATAAGCCAAGTTTCTGTTTACACCGTTATTAATTTCCTCTTCTGTAACAACAACACTATCAACCACAGCATGGTGAGATAATAATTTTTGCAGCATTAATTTTTCTAACAATTCACAATCAGAAATTTTAATTTTTCCTTCGCTACGTTGCTCTAAGTCTAATCTATATTTAGCGATATCTGAACTTAAAACTACATTTTTACCAATTACAACCTCTACTCCATCTATCTTAGCCATCTGTGCTTGCGTAGTTAGCGCAAACAACATACATAAAACTATAAATCCGTTGGTATTAATATTCTTTAAAATTCTCATTTTGTATTGCATCGTTGATTAACGTTTTTTCTATATCTCTTATTAATTCTAATTTTCTTTTGTGTAAAATCATTTGCTTTATGGTTGGCTTGATATAATTTTTAGGTGCAATATCATTCCTTTTTAAAACATCTTTTACAGCCACCAAATATAACCCTAAAGAATCTTCTTTTTGTATGAATTTTGTTTTTTTTAACAAAATATCTTTGGGTTCTTCTTTAAATTTTGGATTTTTTAACAAAACATCTTCTAAACGTATCCAAGTAGAATCGTTTAAGTTCATTGCTTTAAAATTTAGCTCGTGTGCTTCTAAAGCTAACAAATCATCATAGCTATCTGATTTAAAAAGCTTTATAATTTCTTCTTTATCTAATAAATCTTTGCCAAAATGCAGGTATTTAATCTTTATCAATTCTTCGTTTAACCTGAAATTATTTTTGTTTTCATCGTAGTAAGCATTAATTTCTGATTCTAAAATCAAAGTATCTAACTGCTGTTGTACTAAACGCTCCTTATAGCCATTTACTAATAAACTTTGCTTGTAATCTTCTACTAATTTTGTGTACGAATCATTTTCTTCTTTGGTCAAATTTTCTTCTGCTTTTTGTTTTAAGATTTGTTGTATTGCCCAATTATTAATAATGCTTTTTACAAACAACAAACTGTCTTTACTAGAAATTTCTTTAGGTATTAAATGCAGAATATCACTCTTATATAAATACTGATTATAGACACTTGCAATGGGATTTTCGACAATTTTTTCTTTTTTGCTAAAATCAAAAAAATCGCAGGAAGTAAAAGCTATTGCCAATAAAATAATTATCCCTTTTTTAACCATTGGTTTTATAGTGTTTAATTAGTTTTTTAAGGGTTCTTTTTCTGATAGTCACCTTGTACTTTTTACGCAAATCTTGTATCAACTCATTTTCTAAATAGGTTTGATAATCATTCATTACCGTACCTTTATTCTTTGATAAATCGGTAAATTTATAAGTAGATTTATTAGCTTTAAAAAATTGTTGTAAACCAAGGCTATCTTTTACAGATTTATTCCAAACTTTTTGTTGCATAAAATCAAATACCAACAAACCTTCTTGATATTCTTTTAGTGTTTCTGCATAGCTCGGTTGGGTGTGAATTAAATTCTCTTTAAAATAACTTAGTACCTCTTGATCAACAAAATCTTCAAAAAGCACATCTATAGGTAAATGCCTTCTATTTCTAATAAAATCAAAAAATTGCTGTTGACTTATCTTTTTTTGTTCTATTGTCAACAACGTTTTTGTTAAAGTATCTCTTTTTGCGGATCTAATTTGCTGTTGATAAAAAACCTTTTTAGCAGGTTGATATATCTTGGTATTATATTTCTTTCTTAGCTTTTGTTTCATTGCTAAATCAGATAGTCTATTACCTCCACTTGCTTTTACTTTTTTTGCCAATTCTTTCTCCATTTTCTCAAATGAAGTAATGGGGTATTTTTCTATCAACTTAATAACATGCCAACCAAATCTAGTTTGAAAAGGTTTAGAAAAATCGTTTACATTTTTTAAAGCAAAAGCTTCATCTTCAATTGATGTTGGCATTCTACCTATACCAAATTTAGGTAACAAACCACCATTAGCAATTGTGTTTCTATCTTGAGAATACTTTTTTACCAATTTCTCAAAAGCAACTCCCAATTTTAATTGGTTGTATACCGTATCTATTTTTTCTTTTCCCTTAATCGTATTTTTATTGATAAAAATATGTGCAATTTTTACCTCTCCCGGTGATGGTTTTTTACTATGTACGGTAACAATATGATACCCAAATTGGGTTCTAAATGGAGTTGATAACTCGCCAACTTTGGTATTATAGGCTGCTTTTTCAAAAGAATATACCATTTTAAACGCGGTAAAATTGCCTAAATTTCCGAAGTTGCTTTTTACAGAAGGATCTTCTGAGTATTTAAGAGCAACATTTGCAAAAGAAGTACCATTCTTAATTTCTTTGACAGCATTTAATATCTTAGCGTAGGCTTTCAAAGTATCTTTAGGAGTTGCATTTGGAGAAACTTTAACCAAAATATGACTTGCATTAAGCATGTGCTTTGTTCTCTGATAAGCGTCTTTTATTAGCTTTTTTATAAAAGTAGAATCTTGTAAATACGGTTTAGCTAACTGATTTTTATAAGAGTTTATTTCACTTTTGTAAGTCTTCACTGTATCAAGCTTTAAGCTATAGGCTTCTTTAACTTTTAATTGATAATTGATAAACAAATCAAGATAACTTTCTACTGCTTTTTGATCTTTATCTGATACAATATCTAGATTTTTCTCATAAACTCTTTTAAAATCAGAAACAAAAACAGGTTTGTTATCTATTTTAAATAATATTGCACTGTCTTTTTGTGAGTAGACTGCTAGCGATAAAAACAAACTTGCAAATAAAATCTTAAATTTCATACATAATAATTATAAAGAGATAATTCCTTCTATCTTTTCGGCCTTTCTGTAATAAGATATTACCTCATTAGCAGAAAATAATTTAACATTGATAGAAACACTAACGTATTTTCCTGTCTTAGATTCTTTCGATGAAATTTTTGCGAGCTTTTCTTTAAACAACTCTTCTACCTCTTCTAACTGGCTACCACTAGTAGGAACGATAAATTTGTATAAATATGCTGTTGGAAATTTAGTGGTATTATCTAAACTCTCTTTTAATTTCACATAAAAAGCTTCCTTGTTGCCCATCTTAATCTTTTAAAATTTTAAAGGTACAAAATTACACTAATTATTATTTTTATAAATAGAATCGGTTATTTTTGCTGAATGCAACAAAAAGTAGTAATTATTGGTGGCCCAGGTACAGGTAAATCCACCTTGCTTAATGAGCTCAGTAAAAGAGGCTACAACTGTATGCCAGAAATTTCTAGAGAGGTTATTTTAGCTGCACAAAAAAAAGGAATTGATCAACTTTTTTTAACCGAACCTCTGTTGTTTAGCAATTTGCTTTTAGAAGGAAGAGAAAAACAATATTTAGAAGCACAGAAATCTAAAGATAATCTTGTTTTTTTTGATAGAGGAATACCTGATATACATGCTTATTTAGAGTTTTTAAAAACTGATTATCCAAGTTGCTTTCTAGAAAAAAGCAGTAAATACAAGTATACAGAAGTGTTTATTTTACCTCCGTGGAAAGAAATTTATATTTCAGACAATGAGCGCTACGAAAGCTTTGAACAAGCAATAGCAATATACCATCAACTAAAAAAAACCTATAAAAAAATAGGATACACAATACATACTTTACCTTTTGGTTCTGTTACAGAAAGAACAGATTACTTGCTAAACTCTATAACAAAAAGCGTATGACCAATGCTTTAAAAATATTAAAACAGTATTGGAATTACGATTCGTTTAGAGCACCACAAGAAGAAATTATCAATTCAGTTATCAGCAAAAAAAATGTAATTGCATTGTTGCCAACTGGTGGTGGAAAATCTATTTGTTTTCAAGTGCCTGCTATGTTGTTAGATGGAATCTGTATTGTTATTTCTCCATTAACTGCACTAATGCAAGATCAGGTAAATAGCCTATCAAAAAAAGGCATTAAAGCACTAAACCTTCCAACTGGAAAAACACAAGATGAGTTAGTTAATTTGTTTGATAATTTGCATTATGCCAACTATAAATTCTTATACCTATCTCCAGAAAGGTTACAATCTACTTTTATTCAAAAAAAAATAAAGCAACTACCTGTAAATGTTATTGCAATAGATGAAGCGCATTGTATCTCTGAATGGGGGCATGATTTTAGACCATCGTATAGAAATACAAACATCTTAAAAGCTATCTTACCTACTGTACCAATAATAGCTCTTACCGCAACAGCTACACAACAGGTAATAGAAGATATTACTGGTAATTTAGAGCTAGAAAATGTTGCTATTTTTAAGAAGTCGTTTTTTAGAGAAAACTTAGCTTATCAGTGGTTTACAATTGAAGATAAACTAGGAAGATTGGTACAGATTTGCAGAAAAAATACCTCTCCTGTTATTATCTATGTCAACAGTAGAAATAAAACCATAGAAATAGCTCGATTTTTAAAAACACAAGGTTTTAGTGCTTGTTTTTATCATGGAGGATTATCATCCGTAGAAAAACAAGAAGCTTTTGAGAATTGGATGACAGAAGCAACTCCCATTATAGTAGCAACAAATGCTTTTGGTATGGGAATCGACAAAGATAATGTTAAAGTAGTAGTGCATCTAGACCTCCCCAATAGTTTAGAAAATTACGTTCAAGAAGCTGGCAGGGCTGGCAGAAATAACCAAAAAGCTTTTTCTGTTGTGCTATTTAATGACAATGATGTTAGAATTTTTAAAGAACGATTATCTAATTCTTTACCTACTATTAAAGAGATAAAACAGATTTATAAAAGTCTTTTTTTATATTTTCAAATTGCTAACGGAGAATTAGCGAATGCTCCATTTAATTTTTCTATTTCAGAATTTAGCAATAACTACAATTTTGTAGAACAAAAGGTGTTAACCACATTCGCTATTTTACAAAATAATGGAATTATTAGTTTGTCTGATAATTACAACCAAAAATCTACTGTACAATTTTTAGCTTCTAGCAATCAAGTAATACAATATGCCGATGGCAAAAATAATACTCAGAAATTAATTCAACTATTATTAAGAAGTTACGGAGGAATCTTTGAGCAAAAAACAAAAATTAATGAATATTGGTTGTCAAAAAAATTAGGTATTTTATCTAATCAAGTTACTACTCTTTTAGAAAAATTACACGCAGAAAGCATAATTGAATATGTAAAAGCCAATAGTCATAGCGAATTGTATTTTTTACTGCCTAGAGAAGATGACAGAACCATTAATAGCATCTCAAAAAACATTCACTTATTTATTCAGCAAAAAATACAGAAAGCAACTAAGTTATTAGATTTTAGTAAAAATGATATGGTTTGTAGAAATATTCAAATTCTTAATTATTTTGACGAACCGAATAGCAAGCCATGTAATATATGTGATGTATGCATCTCAAAAAAGGTTTCCTATGCTTCTATCTCTGATGAAATTCTTTTAGTTTTAAAACGCTTAAAAAAGGCTACATCAAAAGAATTATGTACTGAATTACCTTATCAAGAACACTTGATTTTAGTAAATTTGCAAGAACTTCTTTCAGAAGAAAAAATACAACTAAATCATTTTAACCAATACTATATAAGCTAATGAGAGATTTACGTATCGTTTTTATGGGGACACCAGATTTTGCTGTAACCATCCTAAAAAGTTTGGTAGATCAAAACTATACAATCGTAGGCGTAGTTACTGCAGTAGATAAACCCGCAGGAAGAGGCAGAAAACTTACCGAGTCTGCTGTAAAAAAATATGCACTCTCTAAAGGTTTAACAGTTTTACAGCCTGCAAACCTTAAAGAAAAATCATTTTTAGAACAATTAGAAACTTTACAAGCAAACCTACAAATTGTAGTTGCTTTTAGGATGCTTCCAAAAGTAGTTTGGGACATGCCTATCTACGGTACATTTAATCTGCATGCATCCTTGTTACCAGAATACAGAGGTGCAGCACCAATACATTGGGCAATAATTAATGGCGAAACAAAAACGGGTGTAACAACATTTTTTATTGATGATAAAATTGATACAGGAGAGATAATTTTACAAAAAGAATGTATAATTAGAGAGAATGAAACTGTAGGAGAATTGCACAATACATTGATGTTTTTGGGTGCAGACCTTGTATTAGAAACAGTAGATTTGATTCAAAACAATGCTGTAACAACCCGAAAACAACCTGAGTTAGAAGAAAAAACTGCTTATAAATTATTTCCCCATAACTGTAAAATAGATTGGACAGATTCTTTAAGCAATATATACAATAAGGTACGTGGATTAAATCCATTTCCTGCAGCTTGGACTACTATAGATAATAATGGTGTAGAGGTTACGGCAAAATTGTATAAGGTAACAAAAGAAGTAACAACACCAACTGAAACTATTGGTAGTATTATTACAACCAAAAAAGAGCTTAAAGTAGCGGTTCAAAATGGCTATTTAATAATTCATGAAATAAAGCTTTCGGGTAAAAAGAAAATGGAGATACAAAGTTTACTTAACGGTTTCGAATTTAACAAGTCTGCAAAAATGATATAGACACCTTTAATAACAAGGCATTGCTAAGAATTTGTACATTTAAACTACGGTTATTAACAATTTAACATCTTTTATTAACAAAATCATGGTTTTTTTAGGTCTATCCTTGCATGAGCCCTTATTCCTGCTATATTTGTTAAGCTTAGTTAAGCAAAAATATTGAACAATTAATTTTTAAATTTACAAATCATGAACAAATCAGATTTAATCGATGCAATGGCTGCTGATGCAGGAATTTCTAAAGCTGCTGCAAAAGCTGCCCTAGATTCTTTAACTTCTAACGTAACTGGTACCTTAAAAAAAGGCGGTAGAGTTTCTTTAGTTGGATGGGGAACTTGGTCAGTATCTAAAAGAGCTGCAAGAACAGGAAGAAATCCACAAACTGGAAAAACTATCCAAATTGCTGCTAAAAATGTTGTTAAGTTTAAAGCAGGTGCTGGATTAAGCAATTCAGTAAACTAAGAAATACAAAAAAATTGTATTTAAAAACTCTCCTAAATTTAGGAGAGTTTTTTTATTTATAAAAAGTCACTATCTTTAAAAAGACTAAAATTAACAGATGAGTCAGTTACAACCAAAAAAAGGAAGACTTTTAATTGCCAAACCCTCAATTTTAAATGATAACTCATTTAATAGATCTATTGTCTTATTAACCGAACACAATTACAATAGTTCTGTAGGTTTTGTTATTAATAAACCTTTGAATTATTGTGTTAATGATTTAGTGCCTGATATTGATTGTACATTTACCGTATATCAAGGCGGACCAGTAGAGCAAGATAATTTGTACTTTGTTCATACCATCCCTAATTTAATACCTGATAGTATTGAGGTAGCTAACGGAATTTTCTGGGGTGGAAATTTTAAGTCACTAAAAGGTTTATTAGATAACAAACAACTTAAAAGTAGTCAAATTCGCTTTTTTTTAGGGTATGCAGGGTGGAGTAGTAATCAATTACAAGAAGAAATTGTTGCAGATTCTTGGTTTGTTTCAGAAAATGAATATCCTAATATTTTCGCCACTGATTATAGTTCTATTTGGAAAAATAAACTATTAGAAAAAGGCGGGAAATACAAGATTTGGGCAAATGCACCTAGCGATATTCAGTTAAACTAGTTACTTGTTACTTTTAAAAGATTGTAACTAGCAGCTATTTTCTTACCAATTATTGTAGTGTATTTTTTCTTTTTATAACTAGTTACTGGTTGCACACCCATAATAGTATTGGTTAAAAAAACTTCATCTGCTTTTTGCATTTCAAAAGGAGATATAGAAGTCTCTTCTATGATATAGTCTGGATGTTTTTTTAAAATTTCTATCACTTTTTTTCTAGCAATACCTTTAATACAGCCATCCTCTAATTTTGGTGTTTTAATAACACAGTCTTTAATTATAAAAACATTTGCATTGGTAGCTTCTACAATACTTTTTTGTTCGTTCATTAAAATACAATTATCTAACTCATTTTCATTCATATAAATACTCGCCATTGTATTTAGCATTCTATTGGTAGTCTTTACTGTAGATAACAAACCAGAGTAATTATAGAAATCTTTGTATAAATCTATAGTGTATGCTTCTTTTGTTTGATATAAGTTTTCTGAAACTTCTATTAAAAAATCAACTTGATTTGTAGTTGGGGCATAATATCCACCATCTTTTCTATAAATAGATAAACGGACACGTGTATTTAAACTATTCGTAGCATTTACAGTTTTTAAAATTTCTTCTTGTAAATATTCTAAAGTAAACTCTAAAGGTATTTCCATGCGCAGCATTCGCATAGAAGCCATTAACCTAAAATAATGATCTTCCCAAAATACTACTTTATTTTGCAAAACAAGGATGGTTTCAAAAATAGCATCGCCATATTTAAAAGCTCTGTTATTGTTTGATATAGAAAATGTTGAAACTGGGATAAGTTTACCGTTAAAATTTAACATATAATTTTGTTGTTTTAAATTGCAAACTTACATGTTTTGTCGAAAATATTTCGACATAATAAAACAAAAAAGCCTCATTAAAATTTACTTAAAATGAGGCTTCAATAATTTTCTCCTTAGGCACCAATGGTATGCTTGAGTTCATCAATTTGATTCTCCCACAATCGCTTAGATTCTTCAACTTCATCATCATCATCTGCAAAATCTGTTACTATTAAAGAAACATCTTTGGTAAGTGCATCTACCTCTATCCTAAACTCAAAATAACTTTCATCACCTTCGCTTTCAATCCATTTATATTTAATCTTCTCATCATTTCTATTGGTTAAGATGGTTGCTTTTTCTTCTACTCCATCCCAAATAAAAGTTACTAGTTTGCCTCTAGAGTTAACTTTATCTGCAAACCATTCTTCTAGTCCTGCAGGAGTGGCAAAATAGGTATACAACATGCTAGGTGAAGCATGTATTGGAAATTCTAATTCAAATTTAATTTTACTCATTTTTCATTTTCTTTGGAAGCCAATATAGCTATTTATTCCTTTTAAAAAAAATTAAAAACTAAGCTTGCAAAAAAACAAAAATGCGTTATATTTGCAGCCTCATAACCAAGGCGAGGTAGCTCAGTTGGTTAGAGCGCAGGATTCATA
>JABXHX010000046.1 GCA_013373385.1 Flavobacteriaceae bacterium | reverse complement strand
CTGATAGGCAATTTAGAAAATATAGTGTAAAAGCTATTGCACACGAGGTTGGTTTTAATACTGCCGAATCTTTTTCTAAAGCTTTCTTTAAATTTGCGGGAATTAAACCTTCATATTTTATTAAAGAATTAAATAAGAAATAGTTAATTTAAAAAAGGTTATATCCAATTACTTTTATTAATTAGTTTGTCAAAAAGATTTTTAATTTGCGAAGAACTTGGTCTTGGAGCATTTTCATGAATTAATTTTCCATTCCGATCAAAAACCAAGTATCTCGGTATTGAATTTAATTTTAAATCTTTATAGAAATCTGATTTAGGATAATTTGTTGCTAAAAAACTAAACTGATCTTTAATTTTTAAATTCTTACTAGCATTTTTCCAAGCCTCTTTATCTTTATCAGTAGAAATATAAATAAAAACAACACCTTTTTTATTATATTCTTTTTGTAAAATTTTAGACATTGGCATTTCAGCAATACAGGGCGCACACCAACTTGCCCAGAAATCTACATAAACTAATTTTCCTTTATAATTACTAATAAGCTTTGCAAGTGTCAACTCATTGTTTTTTGAATTGAGCAAATACACATTGTTTTTCTTATGATTTGCTTTTCTAGAATTTAAAGAATACCTATTTGATAGTGAATATAGTGTAGTTGTATCATTTGGATAAAATTCTTTAAACTTTTTAAAATAATTTGTATTTTTTTCTGATTCTCCACTGTTTTTTGCAATTTGATTGAAACAAAATTCTCTAAAAACCTTTAATTGGTCTCCTGTAAAATATTCTGGTAACTTATCAAAAGCTTTTGCGTAGTCTAAATTGAAGGCTGCTTTTTGTTTAAGAATAATATTTGCAATAAATAAATTCATATAAGCATATGATAAAAAAGCATTTTCTATAGCATCATTATTACTAAAATAAATATTCTTTATTCTATTTGAATAATAAGCATCATCAGTTAATAAAAACTTTTCTAACAAATTATTATAATACTTATATTTTAAATTTGTTACTTCATTAAAATAATTTGGATTACTAATTAAACCTTTATCTAAAAGAGTTTTTAATATTATTTCTTTTTTATTTAGCTTATTAAAAGCTAAGTTATCTAATTCTTTAAATTCAGTTAAATTTTGCGCTATTTGATTTTTTATAGGTTCAATTATATTTGTTTTTATATTTTTTGAATAATACTTTTTAAATAATTTATTATGCGCTATAATTTCTTCTTTTGCATTATCAATATATAAGTTTTTTAAAGAGACTGTGTCATATTTTTTAAGAATTCTATTCTGATAATTAATAAGTATATCTTTTTTGTTAATCTTTAAATTTAGAGTATCATTAATTTCACCAAAAGCAACTTTAAAAGTAACTCTATTTTTTATGTAAAGTTTTTTATAATCTTTTAATTTTATTTTGATAGTATCAAATTCTTTATCTGTATCTATATTTATTTGTGAAAAATTTTTAGCAAATATTCCAGAACCAAAATTTGTTTTTATTTTTTCAGGATTTGAAATTAAAATAACTAACTCGTTATTTATTTTATTCTTGTTTGGTGGTATCTCTTTCAATTCTTTTTTACAAGAACCAATTATACAAATAATAACAAATAATATGAGTGTTTTTTTCATAGCTTAAAAAATCAAGTTTTCTGTTTCTTCTTTTTAGCAGCAGGAAACAAGACATTGTTTAAAATTAATCGATAGCCTGGCGATGTTGGGTGTAAGTCTAATTCGGTTTTTGGATCTCCTACTCTATGCGTATAATCTTCTGGATCATGTCCGCCATAAAAAGTAAACATGCCTTTTCCTTTGGTTCCGTGTATGTATCTGGCTTCTCGGTTTACTTTATTTTCTCCCATTACCAAGACCGTTGGTTTTACGGTATTTCTATCAAACGAAGTAGTTTGTCCCATAAATCCTTTTACCAATTGCGTATGATTTTGTGTAAGCATGGTTGGCACAGGATCCCATTTTGCAGAATATTCTTGTAAATGAAAATAATCAGAAGTTTTCGGAATTCTACGTTTACGTGTCATATCAATTGATGAAAATTCGTAGGTAGTCGGATTGCGAACCAAGGTATAGTTTTCAAAAGCAAAGGTCTTGTTGAAATCAATTTTAGACTGATAGTTAGGCTCAGACGCATCACCATCAAACATTGATTCTGCAATGTCAACCCCCTCAGCAGACAAGGCAATATCAAAACTATCGGTAGCTGAACACATGGCAAACATAAATCCACCTCCAATCACATAATCTCTAATTTTCTTTGCCACATCTAATTTTACTTGCGAAACTTTGCTATATCCTAATGCTTTGGCTTCTTTTTCTGCGCGTAATTTTCCTTCTATATACCAAGGAGCTGTTCTAAAAGCGCCATAAAAGCGCCCGTATTGCCCTGTAAAATCTTCGTGATGCAAATGCAGCCATTCGTATAACAACAATTTATCATTCAGCACTTCTTCGTCGTAAATTACGTCAAACGGAATTTCAGCATATTTTAACACCATGGTTACGGCATCATCCCAAGGCATTTTATCTTTGGGTGAATACACCGCAATTTTTGGGGCTTTTTCTAAAGTAACTGCTTCTTGATTTTTAGAAGGCGATGAAATTTCTTGTAATATTAACTGCGCTTTGGCATCTGATACAACTTGATATGAAACACCACGTATTTTACATTCTTTAATAATGGCTTCTGAATTTTCTATTAAAAATGCACCACCATCATAGTTGAGTAGCCATTTTGCTTTGATACCGTTTTGTAATGAAAAATAGACAATTCCGTAGGCTTTTAAGTGATTCTTTTGATTTTTAGCACTCATAGGGATATAAACAAATTGCGCCCACAATGAATTGGTTACCAATAAAAAAGCGAATATGGAAAGGAGTTTTTTCATTTCAAAAAATGTATACTGAGCTTGACGAAGTACTAAAATACATAAATCATTGAATCATTTGATGTATTTAACATTTCTATAAGTTTTTACTTGTAATCTTAACTCTAAGTTCTTTTTCATATTTTTTCTCTATTGACCGGGCAATTTTTCGAAAAATAAACTTATAGCCCCAGTTAGTTGATAGAGTTTCTCGAAGCTTATCACTTATACTATTATATTTAGAGATTAAATTTTTTACTTGATTTTTAATATCAATACTCCACTCTCTGTTTTTCTTATTTCTTCTTTTTCTTTTTTTCTTAGAAATAATCGATGCAAAAATTTCATTTGAAAAATGAATCTCATTAATTATGTTATCAAAATGTCCAAAAACAATTTTATTATACAAAATATAATATCTATAAAAATCAATTATTTTTCCTTTTTTTAAGGATTCGATAACTAGATTTTCTATTATTCCTAAACTTTTATCAAAAAAGTCATGGACTGTTAGAATATAATTTGAGTAAGCTAAACTAATTTGTTGATAAGATGCTTTGGGTAAATGAGTCAAAACAATATTAGCCTTAGAGTTTTTCTTAAAAGATTCAAAGTAATGTGATTCTGCATCTTTGTATCTTTCATATGCAGTAATTATTGGAACCTGATCTTTACTTGTTTCTATTAAGTAATATTTATGTCTATGAGATGTGTTAATACCTGTCCATTGCTCTCTAACTTTTAAATAATTTCTTGAAAAAACTTCACTTAGTTTTTCAAAATAGTTATAACTAGAAACTATTTTAGCAAATTCTTTTTTTTCACCTAACACCAATTCATTCTTTGATAGCAAAAAATGAAATCTTAATAATGTTTTATCATCTTTGTATTCTTTTAGTTTTGCTTCAAAAAGTAAATCAGTAATTTCAACTAAAGTAGCCCAATTATGAAAGAACTTATTTCTTAATTGGATTTCTATTACTTTATCGTCGTTTTTCAAACTAACAAAAAGATGTAAAGACTTATATCCTTCCTCTTGTGGTTTTTTAATATAATCGTATTCTTTCCTTATATCAAGTACCTTACCTATCTCTTCTCTCAGTTTATATATTTCTTTTTCTGAATTCAATATACACCTACATCCTCCAATATCCCACATTCTGTTAAACTTCATTTTTGGATATCTCTTGAGTTTTCCTATAATTGACTCAAATCTTTTAATTCTGAATGAAGCAATTGAA
The DNA here is from genome assembly GCA_013373385.1 of Flavobacteriaceae bacterium. GTDB lineage: Bacteria > Bacteroidota > Bacteroidia > Flavobacteriales > Flavobacteriaceae > Polaribacter. The sequence continues at coordinate 43,720 of JABXHX010000046.1, read as the reverse complement.
GAATTATTTATGTTTCTTTTAATTTCACAGAGTATATTAAATATTTTTGATAGAGACTCTTCATGTGAAGATCTATATTGTTGTAAAGACTCTAAAGTAATATTTGATAAATTTGGAGATTCTTGTCGAATTCGATCACCTAATCTATCAATTTCTTTATTGCTTATTACTTTTTTTTTGTTCAATTTAAATGTCATTAAAACGGCACATCTCCTCCATCATCTTCAATACCAAAAGCATCTTTTGGACTGATAAATTGATCTGGAGAAACTCCTGCATTCATTTTAGATTGGAACTCAGAGCTAAAGCCTTCTTCTAAATCAGAGAATTTTGCTAAATGTCCGGTAAACTTTAAACGGATATTTTCTAAACCACCATTACGGTGTTTAGCCACGATAAACTCTCCTTGTCCTTCACAAGGCGAATGGTCATCATCATCCCATTCGGTCAATCCATAATATTCTGGACGGAAAATAAACGATACAATGTCGGCATCTTGCTCAATAGCTCCAGATTCACGTAAGTCAGACAACAGCGGTCTTTTAGATCCTCCACGTGTTTCTACAGCACGCGATAACTGAGACAGGGCAATTACGGGTACATTTAGTTCTTTTGCTAAGGCTTTTAAGTTTCTAGAAATAGTAGAAATTTCTTGCTCACGGTTTCCACCACCTTTTGCAGAACCTCCAGCAGTCATTAATTGCAAGTAGTCAATAATTAAAATTCTAACGCCGTGCTGAGACACCAAACGACGTGCTTTAGCCCGTAAATCAAAAATTGATAAAGACGGAGTGTCATCAATAAAAATCGGAGCATCAGATAACTTTTTTACTTTTACGTTTAACTGCTCCCACTCGTGCGGTTCTAAGTTTCCTTTACGTAGTTTTTCTGAAGTCAAACCTGTTTCAGAAGATATCATACGAGTAATTAGCTGTACCGATGACATCTCTAAAGAGAACAAAGCTACGGGCGAACCAAAATCTATCGCCATATTTTTTGCCATAGAAATTACAAAAGCCGTTTTACCCATACCAGGACGTGCCGCAATGATAATTAAATCTGATGGTTGCCAACCAGAAGTTAAGGCATCTAATTTTGTAAAACCGGTTGCCAAACCACTCATTCCTTCTTTGTTAGAAATGTCTTGAATTTTCTTTAAGGCTTGCTTCACTAAATCTCCTGCACCTTCAGAGCCTTTCTTTAAGTTTCCTTGAGTTACTTCAAATAATTTTCCTTCGGCTACATCGAGCAAATCAAAAACATCTACAGTTTCATCGTAAGCTGTTTCAATGATTTCACTAGAAATAGAAATGAGTTTACGCTGAATGTATTTTTGTAAAATAATACGAGCATGGTATTCTATATGTGCAGAAGAGGCTACCTTTTGTGTAAGATTAATTAGGTAGAAATCGCCACCAACCAATTCTAACTTCCCTTCTTTTTTTAATTGATTAGAAACAGTTAGTAAATCTGTTGGCTCTGAGTTTTGGAATAGCGTATAAATTGCTGCATATATTTCTTGATGTTTTTTATCGTAAAATGCATCTGGATGCAAGATATCAATGACATCATCAATTCCTTTTTTATCAATCATCATGGCTCCTAACACTGCAATTTCTAAGTCAACTGCTTGTGGTGGAATTTTCCCTTTCTCTAAGCTAATAATTCTAGCTTTATCTACTTTTTTACCTTGAAATGATTTTGTTTCTTCCATGAGACAAATGTAGTTTTTTAGGTTGAAATCTCTTGTTTGAAAAGTCAATTTCTTTTTGCACAAATTTTGTTTACTAAAATGTTATTAACCTGTTAATAAAGTGCAATGATTCAATTAATTCTTTATTTTTGGTTCAATGAAAAATAAAAGATTCAATACTTACCTTAGCCTTTTGTTGGTGATACACATTGTATTGGTGCAATTAGCGCAACAATTTCCAAGCTTTGTAGAAAAGTATTATTCAAACGGAATTTATCCTATTATCAGTAAGTTTTTACGGATTCTTTTAGGATGGATTCCTTTTTCTTTTGGTGATGTATTGATTGCTTTTTTACTAGTTGTTTTTATTCGCTTTGTATATCGATTAATTAAAACGAAGTTTCAAAATTTTGTTTCAAAACTACTACAGTTAACGGCAGTAATTTCATTGCTTTACTGTTGCTTTTACTGGTTTTGGGGATTTAATTATTTTAGAGAATCTTTAGCCAGTAATCTGAATATACAGCAAGAAAAATATACCACTGAACAATTGACTGCTGTAACAAAACAACTAGTAAAAAAGTTAAATGCAACGCATACTTTTATCACACAAAATGATACAACTAAAGTTGTAAATCCGTACACTCAACAACAAATGTATCTAAAAGCATTAGATGGATATAAAAATCTATCGATAACCTACCCACAGTTAACTTACAGCTACAAATCTGTAAAAAGCTCATTAATGAGTTTATTACAAACCTACAATAGCACTTCTGGTTATTTAAATCCGTTAACCGGAGAGGCACAGGTAAATGATATGATTCCAAAAACAGGCTATCCAACAACAGTATGTCACGAAATGGCACATCAAATTGGTTGGGCTGCAGAAAATGAAGCCAATTTTGTAGGCTACTTGGCTGCGCTAAACAATAAAGATAGTTATTTTAAATATGCGGCATATAGAATGGCTTTTGGGTATTTAGTTTCTGAACTAAGAAAGCATGATAAAGAAATTCATAGAGAAGTGATTTTATCAGTAAACAAAGGAGTGTTAAAAGATTTTAAAGCGAGTTCAGAATTTTGGAATCAATATCAAAATCCTATTGAACCTCTAATTAAAAAAGGCTATAATTCTTATCTCAAAGCCAACAAACAATCAAAAGGTATACAGTCTTACAATTATGTGGTGGACTTAATTATCAGCTACGAAAATCAAACACCTTAACAAATTTTAACATAAAATTTTTAACATTCTGAAACAGAAATCAAATTCAGAACACTAAATTTACCTACTTAATCAAACCACAACTTATGAAAAAAATACTGCTAGTATTCTTGTTTTTTAGTGCTATTATGATGCATTCGCAAGAATACTTTCCAACAAATGCAGGTATAAAGACTACTAAAAATACAACAGTAGCTTTTACCAATGCTACCATTTATGTTACACCAAGTCAACTTATTAAAAAAGGAACTTTACTTGTAAAAAACGGTAAAGTAATTGAAGTTGGGCGTCGTGTAAAAATTCCGAATGGAGTAAAAACCATAGATCTCTCTGGGAAATCTATCTACCCTTCTTTTATAGAAGTGTACTCGAATTTTGGTGTAAAAAGACCTACTCCGACACCTAATAGAAGTCGATTAACTCAATATGAATCTAACAGAAAGGGGTATTATTGGAATGATCACATTAGACCAGAAACCAATGCTTTTGTGAGCTTCAATTATGATACAAAAAAAGCCATGGCTTTATTAAAAGCTGGATTTGGCGTTGTTAATACACATCAAGCAGACGGTATTGCAAGAGGAACTGGAGTTTTAGTTGCGTTAAACTCAAATTCTACAGACGCATATAGAATCATCGATACAAAATCTGGGCAGTACTTTTCGTTGAATAAAAGTAGCATGTCTAGGCAAGTGTATCCTAATTCGTTTATGGGAAAAACTGCTTTATTAAGACAGGTTTTTATTGATGCTGATTGGTACAGTAAAGGAACGACTACCAATAAAGACATTTCTTTAGAGGCCATCAATGCTAACAAAGGTTTGTCACAAATTTTTGATACTGGTGGCAACAACTTAAACGCTATTAGAATGGATAAAGTAGGTGATGAAAACGGAATTCAATTTAGTTTTGTAGGCTCTGGTCACGAATACGAAAACATTCAAGAGATTAAGAGCATGAATGCTACCATGATTGTTCCTGTAAACTTTAGAAAAGCGTACGATGTCTCAAACCCGTATTTAGCAAACCAATTAGAATTGAATGATATGCGTAGGTGGAATCAAGAACCATCTAACTTGGCAGTCTTAGCTAAAAACAATGTAAACTTTACCATTACTACACATTCTCTAAAATCTCTAGCAGGTTTTCAAAAAAACATTCAGAAAGCAATTCGATACGGTTTAAGTGAAACAAAAGCTTTAGAAGCTCTGACTACAATTCCTGCTAAATTATTAGGAAAATCGTCTAAAATTGGTAGCCTGCAAAAAGGAAGCTATGCGAATTTTTTAATCACATCTGGACCAATTTTTGAAACATCAACAAAAATTTACGAAAACTGGGTGCAAGGAACTAAGCATGTTATTAATGACATGCATGCTATTGATGTAAGTGGCACTTATAAACTTTCGTATAACAATCAATCATTAGATCTTACCATTTCTGGTAAAAGAGCTACCTTAAAAAAAGGAGATAAAAAGCTAAAAGCAAAGTATTCATTTAAAGATAATTGGGTTCAAATTACCTTAAATAATCAAAATGATGGCTCAAAGTTTACACGTTTTGTAGGTTTATTAAATAGTAAAATGAACGCTTTTTCTGGTAAAGTAATTGATAAAGCAGGAAATGAGTCAACTTGGACAGCAATCAAAACAAATGATGCAAAAAAGAAAGCATCAAAAAAGAAGAAAAAAACGAAGTCCGCTACTCCATTTGTAGTTCCTGTTAGTTATCCAAATGTTGGCTACGGATTTACATCTGCACCAAAGCAACAAGATATTTTATTTAAAAATGCTACTGTTTGGACTAGCGAAAGAGAAGGTGTTTTAAAGAATACCGATGTACTCTTAAAAGATGGCAAAATTGCAAAAATTGGCAAAAATTTGAGAGCCCGTGGAGCAAAAGTAATTGATGCAACTGGCAAACATCTAACAGCAGGTATTATAGACGAGCATACACACATTGCGCTATCTTCTTCTAATGAAGTTGGTCATAATTCTGTGGCAGAAGTAACCATGGAAGATGCTATCAATCCTGCAGATATGAATATTTATAGAAACTTAGCAGGTGGAGTAACTTCTGCACAACTACTGCATGGATCTGCAAATCCAATTGGAGGAAGGTCTGCAATCATCAAATTAAAATGGGGAGAAACAGCTGATAATATGGTGTATACAAACACACCAAAATTTATCAAGTTTGCCTTAGGAGAAAACGTAAAACAATCGCGTTCAACAACAAGTACAAGATTTCCACAAACTAGAATGGGTGTAGAACAGGTATATATGGATTATTTCCAAAGAGCTAAAGAATACGATGCTAAAAAGAAAAGCGGAAAACCATATCGTAAAGATTTAGAAATGGAAGTATTAGCAGAGATTTTAAATAAAGAGCGTTTTATTACCTGTCACTCGTATGTGCAAAGTGAAATTAATATGTTGATGAAAGTTGCTGAAAGGTTCAATTTTAACATCAATACATTTACACATATTTTAGAAGGGTACAAAGTAGCTGATAAAATGAAAAAACATGGTGTTGGTGGTTCTACCTTCTCAGATTGGTGGGCGTATAAGTACGAAGTAAATGATGCCATACCATTTAATGCAGCTATCATGCACAATCAAGGGATTACGGTTGCTATTAACTCTGATGATAGAGAAATGTCTAGAAGATTGAATCAGGAAGCTGCTAAAACCATTAAATATGGAGGCATGACAGAAGAAGCAGCTTGGAATATGGTTACTATCAACCCAGCTAAATTATTGCATTTAGATGATAGAGTTGGTAGTATAAAAGTAGGAAAAGATGCCGATGTGGTATTGTGGACAGGCCACCCAATGTCTATCTACACTAAAGCAGAAACAACTATTATAGAAGGAAAAGTTTATTTTGATTTATCACAAGACTTGGCTAAGAGAAAAGCAATAAAAGAGGAACGCAGTACATTAATGAATATGATGTTGAATGAAAAAAATAATGGTGGTAAAGTACAAGCTCCAAAGAAAAATGTAAAACGCGTATTACACTGTGATACTGTTAACACTGAACTAAATTAAGGAAAAGATGAAAAAACAATTAATATATGGCTTACTATTTTTCTTAGTTATTGGAAATAGTTTTGCACAACAAACACCAGCTCCAAAGCAAACAAAAGTATACACGATCAAGGGTGCAACTGCTCATTTAGGAAATGGAGAAGTTATTGAGAATTCAGTAATTATGTTTGCTAATGGTAAAATAACATTTGTAGGGCATGCAAACATGAATACTGCCATGCAACAAGGAATAATTATTAATGCAACAGGAAAACATGTATATCCAGGTTTTATTGCTGCTAATTCAACCTTAGGTTTGGGAGAAGTAGACGCTGTAAAAGCATCTCTAGATGTACAAGAAGTTGGAAGTATGAACCCACATATTAGAAGTATTATTGCCTACAACGCAGAATCTAAAGTGGTAGAAAGTATGCGTCCAAATGGTGTATTTATGGGACAAATTACTCCGCGTGGTGGAAGAATTTCTGGGACATCAACTATTGTACAATTTGATGCATGGAACTGGGAAGATGCAACAATAAAAGTAGATGACGGCATTCATATGAACTGGCCAGGAAGCATTACTTATGGTAGATGGTGGTTGGGAGAAGATCCCTCAGCAAAAATCAATCCAAATTATGTAAAAACAATTCGTAGTTTAGAAGAATATATTGCTAATGCGAAAACCTATTTAAACGGGAATAAAACTCCGAAAAACCTAGAGTTCGAAGCGATTGAAGAGTTGCTAAATGGTAGAAAGAAATTATTTGTTCATACACATGGAGAACGTGAAATCATAGATGCTATTAATTTTGCAAATAAATTCAATTTTAAATTGGTAATTGTTGGCGGAGATGAAGCCTATAAAATTACTGATGTGTTGGTTAAAAATAATGTTCCTGTAATTTTACAAAGAGCACATAGAATTCCAAATGGAGATGATTCTGATTATGATTTTTCATACAAACTAGCAAAACTATTAATAGATAAAGGAGTTACCGTTGCAGTAGGAATGAATGGTCAAATGGAACGTATGAATACACGTAATTTACCATTTTATGTGGGTACTTATGCTGCTCATGGTATAGATAAAGAAGAAGCATTAAAAATGATTACTTCTAATTCGGCAAAAATTTTAGGAATTGATGACAAAGTAGGTACAATTGCAGTAGGGAAAGATGCTACTTTGTTTATATCTGAAGGTGATGCTCTTGACATGAGAGGAAATATCATTTCTGACGCCTTTATACAAGGAAGAAAAATAAGCTTAGAAACACATCAAACTAAACTTTGGAAACGCTACGCAACAAAATACAAACATCAAAAATAAATGTAAAAGCTCTGATTAAATTCAGAGCTTTTCTTTTTAGTTTACTACTTTTGTTTTTCAAAGCAATTTGTAAATGATTAAAGAAATTTCTAGCACCCAAAATCCTTTTGTAAAAAAAATTCTAAAGCTTCAAGAAAAGGTAAAAGAACGTAAAAAGCAGCAGCTATTTGTTGTTGAAGGGCAACGAGAAATTTCTTTAGCCATAAAAGGAACATATACTATTCACACTTTATTATTTTGTGAAGATTATTTTTCTCAAGAAAAATTGAATCAATTTACAACACAACATACCGAACTAATTTCAATTTCTAAAGAAGTGTATCAAAAATTGGCGTACAGAGCTACAACAGAAGGTTTAATTGCATTGGTTAACACCAAAGATTTTCTGCTCAGTAATATAAAATTCACATCTCCTACTCCGTTAATTTTGGTAGCAGAAGCTATTGAAAAGCCTGGTAATATTGGGGCTATTTTAAGAACTGCTGACGCTGCAAATATCGATGCCGTTTTAATAGCCAATCCTAAAACAGATATGTTTAACCCTAATATCATTCGCTCTAGTGTTGGCTGTGTATTTACCAATCAAATAGGAGTTGGAAGCACAGAAGAAATCATTGCTTATTTAAAAGAAAGTAACATCAATATCTTCGCGACCACCCTGCAAAACTCAAATGCGTACTACAAAGAAGATTATACAAAAGCAACAGCAATTGTTGTAGGAACCGAAGCGATAGGGTTGAGTGAAAAATTTAGATTTGCAGCTACTCAAAACATCAATATACCAATGCAAGGACAAATTGATTCTATGAATGTATCAGTAGCAGCGGCCATCGTAATTTTTGAAGCAAAAAGACAAAAAGGTTTTTAATTACGCACTTACAAAAAATACATTTTTGTGTCTAATACTTTTTATTCAGTTATTTTAAATAACATCAATTTATCTCGATAAAAACTATTTATTATTTAGCTTATTTTTTTAATTTTTTTTAAATTTACAAAAAATAAAAACCATTTATTTCAACTACCTTTATGAAAAAAAATATTGCTATTATGCTATTTTTTATTAGCATTATAACTTACTCACAATCAGATTTTAGAAAAGGTTTTATTATTAACAATGACGGAGAAAAACTCTCAGGTTTTTTAAATTATAAAGAAAATAGTTCTGTATTTGATTATTGTGAATTTAAAACATCTTTAGAAGCAACTTCAAAAAAATACACACCCCAGTTAATAAAAGCTTATGGCTTTGAGAATGATAAGTATTTTATTTCTAAAGAAATAACTACAGGAAGTATAACAGAAACAAAATTTTTAGAAGTAATAGTTTCTGGTATTGCAACATTGTACAAAGCAGAAAAGTTTTACTATCTTCAAAAAGACGATGTTTTTAAAGAGTTAGAAAATAGAGAGATAGAATATACAAGTAACTCAAAAAATTATAGAAGAGCTTCTAGAAAATATGTAGGAATACTAAAAGTACTTTTAAAAGATTGTGAGCTTGTGAAAAATAAAATTGATAGAACAAATTATAAAGAACGAGATTTATCTAAACTAATCATAGAATACAATAAATGTAAAGGTCAAAAAAGTATTGTGTATAAAGAGGATAAAGAGTGGTTTAAAGCAGAATACGGTGGATCTTTTGGATATAGTAACTCTACCATGAATTATGAGCATAAATCTACAAAGCAACTTTTTTTTACAACAAACTCTAATCCAAGTACAGCTATTAGCTTTGGAGGGCATATTGAATTATCTTCACCAAGGATTTCTGAAAATTTATCGTTTTTTACAGGTGTATTTTTCAGTTCAAATAGTTTTATCAATAGCAATCAAAGTGCTTCTGGAAACAATAATTATTTAAATGAAGTCACTACACAGCTTAAACAAACAAAAATTCCTTTTGGAATTCGATATAGAATGCCTTTTAAATTCATTTCCCCATACTTTACAATTGGTGGTGCTAGTGCTACTAACATAAGTTCTCAAACACACTGGGTAAGTGAAACTTTAACAAATAGTACTGTGATTATTGAAAGCAAAAAATTTGATATTAGTAATATTTCATTTGGTATATATACAAGTATTGGATTTGAAAAAGAAATTACAAAGAAATTAAAAGGATTTATAGAGTTAGTCTATGAAAACTTTTCTTTAAATAATAGTCATACTTACACAAGTTCTTCTGCACAATTGATAACAGAAGAATATAATAGTACAGTTACACACCTTCAAATACAAATAGGAATAAGATTTTAATTATGAAAAAGATTAACTTTTTTCACACATCAATTAGTCTTTTGATATGTTTATTTTTGCTAGTTCAATGCTCACAAAATGACATATTAGAAAGAAGTTACCCAACCATAGAAACACTTGATGTTACTCAGGTTTCAGAAAATGGTGTAACCTTTAATGCAACAATAACAAATACTGGAAATTATGCTATTCTAGAGCATGGGTTTGTTTGGTCTACGAGTATTTACCCAACAATACATGATTCAGAAAAAATAATTTTTAATAGTAGTATTCAGTCTAACAAATTTTCTGCAGATATTTCTACAACTTTAAATAATGGCTATATCTACACAGTGAGGTCTTTTATTAAAACAAAAGATTATCTAGTTTATGGTAATGCTTTAAAATTTCAAAGCTTTGGAAGTAAAGCTGCCATTATTAGTAAATTAGAACCAAATACTGGTGTTTGGGGAGATACAATAAAAATTATCGGAGATAAGTTTAGCTTTGTAAAAAACAATAACAAAGTAGTTTTTGGAGATAAAACAGCTAAAGTTATTTCAAGTACAGATAAAATAATTACTTGTATTGTACCAGAAGGAATCACAAAAGAAAAAGTTGATATAATTTTAGAAATAGCAAACAGAGAAGCATTATCGCCAGAAAAATTTACAACAAAAAAACCTATTATTACTTCAATAAGCCCTTTAACTGCTACATTTGGTGAAGAAGTTACAATTACAGGTGATAATTTTGGAGTTAAACCAGAATATAATAAGGTTTTCTTTGGAAATATAGAAGCTGAAATTATATATACTGATAAAAATAAAATTTCAATTCTTGTTCCTAACAAAATAGAGTCAAAAACTTCAGAAATTAAAATTAAAGCATTTGACTCTTTTATAACCTATAAAGATGTATTTGCTTTATCTAAACCTTTCATTACAAGTACAAACTTAAATGTTTATACAAATACCGAAGTTGAAATTAATGGGAAAAACTTTCATCCAATTAAAGAAAAAAATAAAATTTGGTATCAAGGAATTGAAACTCAAATTGTATCAGCAAGTACTAATTCTATAAAGGTTATAATACCAAATGGGCCTTATTTAAATAGAACAGCTAAAATTAAAGGTAGTGTTTTAGAAATGCAATTTGATTACAATAACCAAATAAATATATTAGATAAATGGCTTAAGATTAAAAATGATTTACCTCTGTACGATTTAACTTATCGAAAATTACGTACAAATCCAGTTGTAATAGATAATAAAGCTTACATATTTGCTCGTGATTCTTTAGATGGTAGATATAAGCTATTTGTGTTTGATTCGATAACAAAAAAATGGAGTAAAATAGAATTTCCTCAAGATATATCTGATTATCACTCATACGCATTTATACTTCAAGTCATAGGCAAAAGCATATATATATATAAATCTGAAGCGGTCAACTATGAAAATTTTATTGAGTTTAATACAGAAACTAAAATTTGGACAACAAAAAGTAAATACTTTGAAATAAATAACGAACCAAAAATATTAGGTCACACATATTTTACATTAAATAATGAAATATATATAGGGTTAGGAAAATATAGAAACACCAATGTATACAATAAATATTTAGAAAAGTATAACCCCATAAACAATTCTTGGACAACAGTTAGTTCTAATTTAGATTTGGATATTGCATACTCAACAACATTTGTAATAAACAACATTGCATATGTCATAGGAGGATCTGAAAAATCTAATGGTAAAGCTTCATGGTCTTATAATTCAGCCTCAAATTCTTGGGTCAGAATTTCTGATTTTCCTTATTCAATAAAAAACGCAACAAGTTATGTTTTAAATAATAAAGGGTATGTTATTGTTAATGAAGATATTAATAATGTTTTTGTTAATGAAATTTGGGAATATAATCCACAAACTAATTCATGGAAACGATTTGAAGATTTTTTTAGTGACAATCAAAAAAGAAGATACATGTTTTCTTTTGCTATTGGAAATAAAGCATATGCAGGAGGGGGTAGCATAAAATTATATTTTGACCAGCCTTCATTTGATTTTTTTGAATACAAACCTGATTAATGACACCAAAAATCCTTTTCTACATACTTATAGCCATTCTAATCATCAATTTTATTGTTGATAAAATATTGGATTATCTAAACTCAAAACATTTCAATGATGCCATACCAACAAAATTAGCTGATGTGTACGAAAAAGAAGAATATGAAAAATCACAGGCCTATAAAAAGACCAATGCAAAATTCTCAAATATAACAGGGTTATTTTCTTTAACAATTACATTGCTGTTTTTCTTCTTAGACGGGTTTCAGTTTGTAGATAAAATTGCCCGAAGTTATAGTTCAAACTCTATCGTTATCACCTTAGTATTCTTTGGAATTATAATAATTGGTAGTGATATTATCAATACGCCGTTTTCTTACTATAAAACCTTTGTAATTGAAGAAAAGTTTGGATTTAACAAGACTACTAAAAAAACTTTTTTCCTAGATAAAATTAAAGGCTTGCTAATGACAGCTATTATAGGAGGCGGAATTCTAGCCTTAATTGTTTGGTTTTACGAATTTGCTGGAAAACAATTTTGGATTTATGCGTGGATTTTAGTGGCAGTATTTTCGATATTTATGAACATGTTTTATTCTAAATTAATTGTTCCACTATTTAACAAGCAACGTCCTTTAGAAGAAGGCGAATTAAAATCTGCCATTGAAGCTTATGCTCAGAAAGTCGGGTTTAAACTCAACAATATTTTTGTGATTGATGGTTCTAAACGCTCAACGAAAGCCAATGCCTATTTTTCAGGTTTTGGTGTGCAAAAAAGAATCACATTATACGATACTTTAATCAATGATTTAGAAACTGAAGAAATTGTGGCTGTGCTTGCTCACGAAGTTGGTCACTACAAAAGAAAACACATCATTTTTAATTTATTTTCGTCTATTTTACTTACCGGACTTACACTTTGGTTGTTATCTCTTTTTGTGAGTCTACCTATTTTTTCTGAAGCCCTAAATGTTCCAGTGCCAAGTTTTCACATCGGACTAATTGTATTTGGTATTCTCTACTCTCCTATTTCAGAAATCACAGGTTTATTTATGAATATTATGTCGAGAAAGTTTGAATATCAGGCTGATAATTACGCAAAAGAAACTTTTAGTGCAACGCCATTAATTACATCATTAAAAAAACTATCTAAAAATAGCTTGAGTAATTTAACTCCACATCCTGCATATGTTTTTATGCATTATTCACATCCAACTTTATTACAAAGAGTCTTAAATCTTAAGAACTAAAAGTTCTTACAAAAGTTTAAAAATAACTTTGTACAAAACATTATTTGTGTTACTTTTAGTATATGACGTACAGCGCAACCATAGAAGAAGAAAACAAGGAAATAGCTAAAAGGTATAAAGACTTGTTAAAAGGTACCTACCAAGCATTATCTGCACAAGATAAAAAGCTGATTCGGACTGCTTTTAATTTGGCCGTAGAAGCGCATTCTGAGCAACGTAGAAAAACAGGCGAACCCTATATTTATCACCCAATTGCTGTGGCAAAAATTGTAGCTTATGAAATTGGCTTAGGAGCTACCTCTATTGCAGCTGCTCTCTTACATGATGTTGTTGAAGATACTGCCTATACGGTAGAAGATATGGAGCGCTTATTTGGTGAAAACATTGCGCGTATTGTAAGTGGATTGACTAAAATTTCTAGACTCAACAAAGGGCAAGATGCCTCTATACAAGCAGAGAATTTTAGAAAAATGCTCTTAACCTTACACGATGATGTTCGTGTAATCTTGATAAAAATAGCAGACCGTTTGCACAACATGCAAACTATGGATGCAATGCCAGAATACAAACAAGTAAAAATTGCTTCAGAAACTTTATATATCTACGCTCCCCTAGCACACAGATTGGGTTTGTATAATATTAAAACTGAGCTTGAAGACTTAGGTTTAAAATACACAGAACCAGAAGTGTATGCAGATATTTTAAGCAAAATAAAAGAAAGTAAAGAAGAACAACAAAAGTACATCGAAAGGTTTGCTTCCATCTTACACGAAGGCTTACAAAAAGAAGATTTTTCGTATAAAATTAAAGGGAGAACTAAGTCTATTTTTTCTATACGTAGAAAAATGAAAGCACAAAATGTTTCCTTCGATGAAGTCTACGATAAGTTTGCAATCCGTATTATTTATCAGCCCATATCTAAAGATGAAAAGTTTGATGCTTGGAAAATTTATTCAATTGTAACTGATTACTTTAAACCCAATCCCTCTCGATTAAGAGATTGGATTTCTCAGCCAAAATCTACTGGATATGAGGCTTTACATATTACCGTTATTGGTCCAGATAGTAAATGGGTAGAAGTGCAAATTAGGTCAGAACGAATGGATGAAATTGCAGAGAAAGGGTACGCCGCACATTTTAAATACAAGCAGGGGAATGTTGAAGAAAATGGTCTAGAAGATTGGTTAAACAAATTAAAAGAAACCTTAGAAAATCAAAGTACGAATGCTGTTGATTTTGTTGAAGACTTTAAATTGAACCTCTATTCTAAAGAAATCTTTGTATTTACCCCTAAAGGAGATTTAAAGTCATTACCTAAAGGAGCTTCAGCACTCGATTTTGCCTTTTCTATCCATACAGATGTTGGCTTAAAATGTAGAGGTGCAAAGGTGAATGGCAAATTGGTTCCGTTAAGCTATCAATTAAAAAGCGGAGATCATGTAGAAGTACTTACTGCTGCTGATAAAAAACCAAATGTGCGTTGGTTAGATTTTGTAATGACTGCTAGAGCAAGAACAAAAATCAAAACCGCTTTAAGAGAAGAAGAAAAAGCAATTGCTGAAGAAGGTCGTGCTATTTTAACAAGAAAATTACGTCATCTAAAAATTAACGTAAACGAACGTATTTTTAATGAAATGGCTACCTATTTTTCTTTAAAAACAAGTTTTGATTTGTTTTACAGAATTGGTAATGGTGCTATAGATAACAACCAATTAAAGGCTTTTGTAAATCAAAAAAATAATGCATTTATAAGCTTCTTCAAAAACAGATTAAAGCGTACTCCATCTAAAACAATAGAGAACAAAGAAGAAGTTACAAATAAGTACGATGCCCTAGTTTTTGGTAAAGAAGATGAAAAATTGGACTACAAAATTTCTAAGTGCTGTAATCCAATTCCAGGAGATAAAGTCTTTGGGTTTTTAACCATCAATGACGGAATTAAAGTTCATAAAAAAGATTGCCCAAATGCCATTGCAATGCAATCTAACTACGCATATAGAATAATGCCAGCAAAATGGATTGATTCTTCAAAACAAGAATTCAATGCAGTTTTACAGATAAGTGGAGAAGATAAAAAAGGAATTGTAAACAATATTACACGTATTATTTCTAATAATATGGATGTGTACATTAATAATATTAACATTTCTGGTGATTATGGAGTTTTTAATGGAAAAATTTCTATCAACGTAAAGAATAAAACACAATTAACTAAACTGATTGCAAGTATTAAGAAAGTAGATGGAGTTAATAAAGTAGAACGTGTTAATACATTGTAAATATCATTTTAAAAAAACACTTTTTATATAGATAAATAAACGTAAATTTGTCGTTTCGATTAAGTTAGAAAAATGGGTACAAAAGAAAATCAAGATATTGTTAAAAATGTCTTTACTACATTTTTAGAGTCTAAAAAGCATAGAAAAACTCCTGAGCGATATGCTATCCTCCAAGAAATTTATGACTTAGAAGAACATTTTGATATCGAATCTTTGTATATCAACATGAAAAACAAAAATTATAGAGTTAGTAGGGCTACCTTGTACAACACTATTGATTTATTGTTAGAGTGTGGCTTGGTAAGAAAACATCAGTTTGGTGGGCAAACAATGGCACACTACGAAAAAAGCTACTTTGACAAACAACACGATCATGTAATATTTACTGATACTGGAGAAGTGAAAGAATTTTGTGATCCAAGAATTCAAATTATAAAAAAAACAATAGAAGAAGTTTTTGATATTGATATTCACAACCATTCACTCTATTTTTACGGAACAAAAAAAGAAACTAACGAAACAACATAACACACAACAAACAACTAATGGCAGTAGATTTATTACTAGGCTTGCAATGGGGAGATGAAGGAAAAGGTAAAATTGTAGATGTACTTACTTCTAAATACGACATCATTGCACGTTTTCAAGGAGGGCCAAATGCAGGTCATACACTAATCTTTGATGGAACAAAACATGTACTACATACAATTCCGTCTGGAATTTTTCATGATTCCGCTTTAAATGTAGTGGGTAACGGAGTAGTTATTGATCCTGTAATTTTTAAAAGAGAGCTAGAAAACTTAGATCAGCATAACATTGATTATACTTCTAAATTGTTAATTTCTAGAAAAGCACATTTAATTTTACCTACACACCGATTGTTAGATGCTGCTTCTGAAACATCAAAAGGAAAAGCAAAAATTGGTTCTACATTAAAAGGGATTGGCCCTACTTATATGGATAAGACCGGTAGAAATGGAATGCGTGTAGGAGATTTAGAGCTAGATAATTGGAAAGATAAATACAGAACATTGACCGAAAAACATTTAAGTATGTTGGCCTATTTTGATGTACAAATAGACTACGATTTAGATGAATTAGAGGCTGAGTTTTCTGAAGGAATAGAAAAATTAAAAACCCTACAATTTATTGATTCTGAAGAGTTTTTAAACAATGCGATAAAAGAAGGAAAAAGTATCTTGGCAGAAGGTGCGCAAGGTTCGTTATTAGATATTGATTTTGGAACCTATCCTTTTGTAACATCATCTAATACAACAGCTGCTGGAGCATGTACTGGTTTGGGTGTAGCACCAAATAAAATTGGAGATGTTTTCGGAATTTTTAAAGCATATACCACTCGTGTTGGGTCAGGCCCTTTTCCAACAGAATTATTTGATCAAGACGGGGCAACTATGGCTAAAGTTGGTCATGAATTCGGAGCAACTACTGGTAGACCAAGACGTTGTGGCTGGTTAGATTTAGTAGCCTTAAAATATGCCGTAGACGTAAATGGAGTTACGCAACTAATGATGATGAAAGGCGATGTGCTTTCTGGCTTTGAAACCTTGAAAGTATGTACCTCTTACAATTATAAAGGAAAAGAAATTACACATTTACCCTATAATATTGAGCCAGAAAATGTAACTGTTAATTACTCAGAGTTTAAAGGATGGAAAGATGATTTAACCAAAATGACTTCTGCTGAGCAATTACCAAAAAACTTACTAGATTATGTGGCATTTATAGAAAAAGAAACAGGAGTACCTGTTAAAATAGTTTCTGTAGGCCCAGACAGAAAACAAACTATAGTTAGATAACTTATAACTATTCTTATTATAAAGAAAAGCCTCTTTAAAATTTTAAAGAGGCTTTTCTTTTAACTTAAAAAACTAACTAATTAGACGAATAAAAGTTTGGTTTAAAAGTAAGCATTAACCAACTCCATGATGTTGATCTACCGCTATCACCTCCTTTTAAAACTTCTAATGATTTTGTACCAAACATTTGAGAATAACCAGCATTAAACTGTATGTTTTTTGCTATTTTATATCCAAGTGTAACATCTATTTCTGTACCTAATTTATTACTCATTTTTGTTCCTGTATTGTAAATATCTGCTGCAGATGAGAATAAATGTGGAATTAATTTTGCCGAAAATTTATCTTTCTTATAAGCAAGGGTTGCATAAAAGTCTACTAAACCAACTGAGTTCGCATGGTTACCTACATAAAAATAATCCATCCAGCCGTTAAACTTATGGTTTGTTCCAAATAAAGGCGCAAAAGATTTAATATCAGTACTTGCATCGTTCATGTCTTTTCCAGAAAGGTACTCAGCTCCTAAACCAAGTGCTAACGTATTAGATGCTTTGAATTTTACATTTCCGCCAAAGTAGCTTGCATTTACTTTATTAGCTCTTAAATTACCGCTTTGTAAATAAAAAGCAGCGTCAAATGCCAATACTCCAGATTTAAATGTTGCTCTAGAGCCTAATGTTTGAGAATAACTTATCTCTTCTACTCCACCATTTAAATATTCTATTCCATTATTTAATGCTAACAAACTTAACCCGAAGTTATCAAAAGATGTGTGATACCATGCATATTGGAAAGTTTTATAACCTGCTGCGTTGCTATATATATAGTTTACTCCAGCTTGTGTATCATTATTTAAAGCAAAACCTACATCTAATTTTCCTTTTTCAGCAATTTTAAATTTTGCGATTAATGCATCATGACTTCTTGCTTGCTGAGCCCAACCTACATTTCCGAAAATTCTACTGTCATCATACACAATTTCTTGTCTACCCAACTTTAAATCTAAATAATCAGCTACTGTAAATTGTGCCCATGCTTCATGAAAAGCATTTGCTTTATCACTTGCTGCCAAAGTACTTACATCTCCCCAGACTCTTACATTTTGTAGAGCTATTCTCACTAAAAAATTAGATTGTTTGTAGTTTAGATTTATACGTGTTCTTTGCGATATAAAACTTACACCTTCTTCTCCTGGTTTTAATAAAGTCTGATACCCATTTTTGCTTTCAAATCTTGGTCTTATCTCACCAGATAAATCAAATTGTTGTGCAGTTAATGTTACCACAGAAAATGCTAATAGCAAAGTTGATAAAAGTAATTTTTTCATAATTGTATTATTAAATTAATGTTATTCTGATTACAATAAAAGATAAATCTATCTTCTAATATTGCACAAAATTACATCACAAAAAAACTATAGAAACTGATAATTATCATATCAAAATCTTTTTTAAATCAAATGAAAAGTAATGTAAGAACAAAAAATAATGAAAATAGTATTACTGCTAATTTCCAAAAAGAATGGGCTTTATACAGCTCTAAAAAATAAAAAGCTATTAATAAAAATTTACCAACAGATATGAATAAAATAATGGTTGTGAACAGCTGTTTTTCTGAAAAATGATTAGACAATACAACAATTACTATTGTTAACAGTAATAATATAATCCACGTAACAATGAGTTTCTTTAGCGTCATTTTAAAAAATTAAATAGATTACTGGAAATAAGAGTAGCCAAATTAAATCGCACATATGCCAAAAGGCAGCGCTTGCTTCAAAATCTTCAAAATTGATTTGTTGTTTCTTTTTAAGTGAAAAGTACATGGCACTTAATATAACTAAACCAACAATAACATGTATTACATGAAACAATGTAAGCATCCAATAATAGGAAAAGAATGTGTTGTAGCTCATATCTAAGCCAGATTCTAATTTACTATGATATTCAATGGTTTTTACTACTAAAAACAGTACACCACCAAGCATAGTTAGTACTAAATAGAGTAACAATTTTTTGATGTTGTTCTTTTTTAAGTACTGTACAGCAACCGCCATAAAAAATCCGCTAGTAATTAAAAGAACAGTGTTAATTGTACCGTAGGTTGTATTGAGCATTAACCTTGAGTTGTGAAAAACTATGGGTTCTTCTTTTGCCGATGCTGCCATGGCAATAAGAGCAATGCCAAAAGTAAATAGCTCTAAAAAAATAACAATCCAAATTAAAATTCCGCCTGGCGGATAAAAAATACTTTTTTCTGCTACTTTCATTTTTTTAGAAAGGTATTATTTTCAATTATATAATGGTCTGTTCGTTCAATATTCCAAGACTTTTCTTGACTATTGTTTAAACCTTTAATTTTATAACTTATAGATAAAGCTTTGTTATTTCTAGTTAATATAAGTTTATCTATACTATTTTGTATGGCTGAATTATGGGGTAGATTTGGACATTTTTTTAGCTTGTAGCTAGCCAAAATATCTTTTGAAAGCCATTGTTTTAGCATTTGCAAGTGCTTGGTATTACACTCATTGTTTATTTCTAATAATTTTAACAGCTCGCATTTTGTTGCTGGTTTACTATTAGTACATTCATTGCCATAGGCATAAAGATACCAAGTAATTAAGGCTTTTTCTGCCCTATCTATTTTATGTATAAAATCTGCTTGTACCTTTTCATTATCAACGACAACAATGGTATATTGCTTTTTATTACAAGCAATGAATTGAACAATCATTAAAAATAGAACGAGCTTTTTCATCTTGAGTGTTTAATTTTTTCATACAATTGTACTAGTGATTTTAACAACTCAACTGGAGTGGTTAAAATTTGATAGTGGTTTGTTCCAAACATTTGTGGTAAATAATACTTGGCTTGTGCTTCAATAGCCAATGCATACGAGTTGATATTGCGCTCGTTTAATTCTCTTAGCGCCTGTTTAATATCGTTAATTCCGTATGCACCTTCGTATTTATCGTAATCGTTTGGCTTACCATCTGATATTAAAATTACCCATTTGTTTTTGGTTGGTCTTTTGTCTAATAAAGCTCCTGAATGACGTAGTGCTGCACCAATTCTTGTATAACCACTAGGTTGTATTGCACCAACATTGTATTTGGTTTTTTGCCAATCATCCTCAAAATCTTTGATGGTAATGTAGGTTGAATGGTTCCTTGTTTTAGAATAAAAACAATCAATAGAAAAATCAATATTATATTCGTTTAAAATTTCTCCGAATAAAATAGAAACTTGCTTTTCTACGTCAATAACCCTATTACCAGCAGCATAACCATCACTAGATAAGCTAACATCTAACAAGAGTAAAATAGAAATGTCTTTTTCTTTTTTCTTTTTAGACAAATATATTTTCTCTGATGGAGTTATTCTTGAATGAATATCTACAAACAAATCGGTTAATGCATCTAAATCAAACTCCTCTCCTTGTCGTTGTCTTCTCTGTTGTTGGTATTGATTGTCTACATTGCTCAACATTTTTCGTAAGCCCAACAGTGTAGACTGATTTTCTTTAAGTGTTGTATGATAATAGTTTACATCTGTCTTTAAAATAGTTTTCGGATATACTTTACAGAAATGATTTTTATACGCCTTTTTGGCAACATCCCATTCATCGTATTTTAAATGATAGCCTTTTTCATCTATTTCTGCACTTTCTGATATGGTTGTATTTTCTATAAAATCTGCTTGATACACCGAATGCGCAGTGTCATCAACCCGAACAGTATGCTTCATAGAAAGATCTTCTAACGCATTTGCATGTTCTTCTAACTCGTCATCGCCATCAAAATCCTTAAAGTTTCCTCCAAATTCATCGGCAGTTTCTACTTTTTCAAACTGATGTTGTAATACAGCATCTTCTAATTGTTTTTCGTCTACTTGTACAGATATAATTTCTTCTACAGCAGCAGCTTTCAAGATGGTTTCTATCTTCTCATCTTTAGCCTTTTTTACCTTATCTGTAAAGTTTTTTAAAGTATCAGTATCTTCATCTTCTGGATTATTTTTCATCCATTTTCCATAGAGAAAAGAAAAGTCTGTTATCTTATTTTTTAGCGTATTGTCTTTAAAATAAGTTAAAAATGTATTGTGAAATTGCTGTGTTATCGGAAACTGATTAAACAATTCTTTTAATACTTCTGTTGAATGTTCTTGTGCCTTTTGTTGTGATGCTTCTAACTCATGCTCTTGGTTATCATTCCAATTTAAGTTCTTATTTTTCTGAATCGACAAATACAAAACTCTAAATAAATAAAAAGAAACATTGTCTTCTATATTCTCAAAAAAATCGACTTGCTTTGGTAAGAAAAAGTTATTGTTTTTATAACCTCCTTCTCTTTCTGCTTGATAAATATCAATTGCTTTCCCTGTAATTGCCCTTGCAAAAATAGTAAGCCTTGGAGTTAGCTCTTCTAACTTGGCTGCATATTCTTTATTTTGCTCTTTACTTTTTCTTCTTCTTTTAAAGTAATTGGCAAACTTGGTAAAAATATATTCATCTGGTTCAAACTCAAACATAATGTTGAGGGATTAGAAATTAGTTGCTTGGAGTTCATAGTTCGTACAAAGTATTGAAAAACTCAATACTTTGCACTTTTGCTATTATATCATTAAATCTGATAAATCTTTTAACGCTGTAATCACTTCTAAATCATCTGTTAATGGCTCAACTATGGCCACATGTACAGACAAGCGTTTAGGCAAACCAGAGCTTATTAACTTAGCAGCATCTACTAACAAACGTGTAGATACGGTTTCCGTTAAACCTAGCTCTGTTAAATTTCTAATTTTATTCGCAATATTTACAAGTTTTTTAGCTTCAGCTATATCAATAGTTGTTTCGTTTACTAAAATTTCAGTTTCAACTTTTGCATCAGGATAGTCAAAAGATACAGCTACAAAACGTTGTTTAGTTGATGGCTTTAACTCTTTAAATCCTTTTTGGTAGCCTGGATTAAACGATGCTACTAACATAAAATCTTTATGCGCCTTTACCGTTTCTCCTAGCTTATCAATAAACAATTCTCTTCTATGGTCAGTTAATGAGTGTATTGCAACAATAACATCTGGTCTTGCTTCTGCAATTTCATCTAAATACAATATAGCACCCGTTTTAACTGCAATTGTTAGAGGGCCATCTAACCAAACTGTTTGAGCCCCTTTGATAATATATCTACCAATTAAATCTGTAGCAGAAGTTTCTTCATGGCAACTTACTGTAATCAATTCTTTATTTAATTGATGTGCCATGTACTCAATAAATCTAGATTTACCAGTACCTGTAGGGCCTTTTAAAAGAAATGGTAGTTTTTGTTTATATGAATGCTCAAAAACTTCTACTTCTTTAGCAATGGGTTTATAATATGGAATCATAATAGTGTTTTACTAGATTTTTTTAAAAGCTGTAGCTTGTTCTTATAAATAAAGATCTACCCCAAAGTTGCATGTCTCTTGAGTGCGCTGTACCTATCTCATTAATAGTTTCTATATCTTTTACATCAAAAAGATTTTTAACTCCAACCGATGCTTGTAAGCTTTTCTTAAAAAACGATTTAGACAAAGTCATATCTAAATTATGAAAACTATCGCGTTTTGTTTTAAAGACATTGTTTGCACTTGAATCAAAGACAAACCCCTCTCTTTCTCCGGTAAACTTGTAAAACATATCAACGTCTAATCCTAAGTTATTAAAAGAGTAATTTACAGAAGATAACACATCGGTTGCATACAAAAATTCGTCTGTATTAGATGTAACTGTAAATTTATTATACCTACCAGTAACAGCAATCCCAGAATTTAGTTTTAAACTACTAAATGGTTTGTATTCAAAAAGTAACTTACCTCCTACTGATTTAAACTGATCTATATTGATATAATTTCTTTTAAAATTTACCAAGTCACTCAAAGCAATTAAATTAGAAATATTGTTGTAAAAAAATGACGGCTCTACTTTAAAATAGCTTACTTCATTTACACTACGTTGAAATGTATAAACAAGATTAAAATTGTGCGATTTTTCTACTTCTAAATTCTCATTCCCAGAAATAATGTATGTAATTGGACCTAAACTCATATGAAAATCTAAAAACAGCTCTTTTAAAGATGGTGCTCTAAATCCTCTTGCATACGAAAAACGTAACGTGTTTTCATTATTAAACTTTAGTTTAGAGTTTATTGCTGGTGATAACAGAGAACCATAAGTGCTATTCCATGTTTGTCTTAATGCTGGTTGCAATTCAAAATTATCTGTTAACTGATAGTTGACACTACCAAATACAGCTAGAGTGGTAATTCCTTGTTTTTTGTTTAAAATTCTGCTTCCTTCTGTATTTTCTACATTGTAATCTGTACCAAATGCATAGCTTAATTTTTCTGATGATTTTCCTTTACCTAACTGAGCTTTTAAGCCAGTAAAATTGAATTTTACAATATTATTGTCTTTGGTATCTGTAGTTGATTTTGTTTTCGAAAATGTTGTTGGGTCAACATTATACGTATCGTGGTATCTTTGGTAATCTAGATACGAAGCTGAAATATTTAGAAACTTATTTTCTAATATTTTTCCTTGTAAACTTAGATTATTATTGATTCTTCTAGTAAAATAATCTTTATCGTAAATTTTTCCTCTTCTGTCTGCATCACCTACCGAAAATAATTTTTCGTTAGCATAAGTTGTACTATAACGTAGCTTTAAGCTGTTTATAGCTCTAATGTATTGTACACCTCCAAATTGCTGCTTTCTTTCTTCCCAATTTAAATTTCTTACAGCATTTTCATTGGTAGACAAGCCATTAAAATGATATTTGCTTCCGTTTAATTTTATCGTGTTCTTTCCAAATTTGAATCCAACAGAACCGTTTAATTTTGTTGCATCAATACTTTCGTACAATGCAGAAAGTTTTCCTTCTACTTTATCTTTTTGACTTTTTTTTGTGATAAGGTTTACAACACCCCCCATAGCATCAGTACCATAAAACACAGATACTGGACCTTCGATAATTTCTACTCTTTCTATTGTTGCTAAATCTATTTGATTTAAATCAATAATTCCGTTTAATCTACCAATTACCGGAACTCCGTCAATCAATATTTTAATATTTTCTTTAGAAACACCTTGTAATTCTATACTAGAACCAAAAACTGAGTTTTGTTCTAATTCTATATTTGCTTCTTGTAATAAAAGCTCTCTTAAATTGCTCGCAGCTTTTTTATTAATGATATCAGACTTGATACTTTTAACTTTGTAAATGGCATTTTTTTCTGATTGTGGTTGATATTGTGCAGTAATAACTACTTCGTCTAATAACCTAACCTTTGTAGTGTCTTGTTGTATTGTTTGTGAAGTTATGCTTAAGATACTTAATAGCAATACTATACTAAGTGATGTAAATAACTTACTCATTTCTTTTTGGTTAACGTGAATTAATATTGTTAAAACAGGCAAGCAAATTGCTTGCCTGTTTTTGGTTATTTTATTTAGTAAACATCGTGTGTAGTGTTGTACACATTAAATTTACCTGTTGGATTTTCTACCCAATCTCCTTGGATAATTTTCTTAACTTTTAAGGTTTTGTCATTGTAAATAACAACAGCACTTTTGTCTCCCATAAAATAAGATACCCAAACTTCATTTCCAGCTTTATTGTACTCCATGTGTACAGCTCTACCGTTAACTCCTTCAGGAGCATGGAGTGTAGCTTTTAATTTTAATGTATTTGTATCAAAAACATCTACAACTGAGTTTAATTTTGGATCTGGATTTAAAGTTCTATCTACCCATAAGTGTTTAGATTTTGGGTGTGATTTTACAAATAATGCTCCACCACCATTACCAGAAGCTTTGATTTCTTTTACTACAGTCCATTGTCCTTTTCCTGGGCTAGTTTTAATAAAAGATAGTTTGTTTTCTCCTAAGTGAGAAGTTACCCAAAGATTTCCTAAATTGTTTTTAATGTTTGCTCCTCTACCTGGGTGAGGCTTGATACCTGTTTCAATAATTTTTACTAATTTTTTATTAGGTACATCAATTACAACTATTTTGTTAGCAGCATTTGCAGCAACTAAGAAATATTTTTTAGTTGAGTCCCAACCTCCATCGTGTAAGAATCTTGCAGAAGGAATTTCGGTAATTTTAGGATTTACAGGATCTGTATAATCTACCAAACTGACTATACCTCTTTCTTTAATATTACAAATCCATAATGGGTCTGTGTGCGATGCAACGATAGATGCAACACGTGCTTCTTCAATAAATTCTTTATCACCATCACAAGCATTTCCTTTTGTTTCTGTAACACTTAAAGGTTTTAAAGTTTGTGCATCAAATATTACAATATGAGATGGACTATACCCTCCGAATACTAAATATTTGTCTTCATAGCCTTTATATTTTGATACGTCTACAGAACGTGCATCAAAACCTCCTTTTACTTCTGCTACAATAGATGGTACTTTTGTATACGTATCAATCATTGTTATTTTACCATCTCTACCTACAGAATAAATGTATCTACCAGAAGCAGAAGTACGTAAAATGTGTACTGCAAAACCAGTTTTAAGAACCGCTAATTTTTCTTTTGTATCTCCATCAATAATAGCAACTTTTCCCGCATCACGCATAATTACACCAAAGTAATTATTAATGTTTCTTTTGTGTTCTGGTTTAGTAGGTCTGTCTGCCACTGGTACAATTAATTTCCAGCTTTTTTCAATTTCAGTCATTCCGTAAGGTGGTATCTCAGGCGGGTCAACTTGTAAGAAACGTGTCATTACTTCAATTTCTTTATCAGTCATAATACCTTTCCACTCTGGCATTCCCCCTGGCGTACCGTTTTCTATAAAGGCTCTTAAACCATCTGTACCAAATTCTAAGGTTCCTGGTTTATCACTTCCTTTAGGTTTAACTGGTAATAAGTGTGGCCCTGTTGCTCCTTTTCTACTAGATCCGTGACAACCCGCACATTTGTCAAAATACACTTGACTAGCGCTTTCCATCTCGGCTTCAGAAATTTGAATACCACTCTCTGCAGTAACTATTTTTTTGGAATAATCTGGGCCTTTCTTTTTATCGCTTTTACAACCAATTGCAAAAGCCATAATTGCTATAAGCATAAAGCCTAATTTGTAATTTCTCATTTTTTATGAATTATAAAGTTGTTTTATTTATTTTACCTCTAATGCTTCGTCTGTTGGTTTTCCGTGTTTGTAGAAATCTACTACGTAAAGAATAACGCCAAGAGTAAATAGTGATGCACATAGGATTAATACCACAAAGTGAATACTTATTTCGTTTTGAACAGTCATAAAATCTAACTTCATTTTACGCTCTAGATATACTTGTGCTACCCCAGCTACTCCAAAAGCAACTGTCATTCCAATCATTCCAATATTAGCAAACCAGTAGGCCATTCTACCTCTTGCGCTATCGTATAATTTTCTACCTGTCATATTTGGTAACGTGTAACTAATAATTGCAAAAACAATCATACCATAAGCACCCCAGAAAGCTAAGTGACCGTGCATTGCAGTAACTAACGTACCGTGAGTGTATAGATTAGTTTGTGGTAATGTATGTGCAAATCCTAACAATCCTGCTCCAATGAAAGAGATAATAGCTGCTCCAAGTGTCCAGTACAGTGCCAATTTATTTGGATGTCTTTTTTCTCCTTTTCTATACATGTTTACTGCAAATAAAGCCATTGCTAAGAATGCTAAAGGTTCTAGTGCAGAAAAGATACCTCCAATAATTAACCAAATTTTATTTACACCGATATAGTAATAGTGGTGACCTGTACCTAAAACTCCAGATAAAAATGTCAAACCTACGATTACATACAGCCATTTTTCTATGACTTCTCTATCTACACCTGTTAATTTGATTAATAAGAATGATAGAATACCTCCCATAATTAATTCCCAAACTCCTTCTACCCATAAATGAACAACCCACCAACGGAAGAATGAATCCATTACTTGACTATCAAACGGTAACATTCCTGGTAAATACAACAATGCCGCGAATAACAATCCCATTGAGAGTACAAGAGCAGTAGTTGTTTTACGTTTCCCTTTAAATAATGTGAGTAATATCAACCCTAAAAATAAGAGTACATTAACTACTACTAAATAGTCTAATGGTCTAGGAATTTCTAAGAATTTACGTCCTTCCCAATAGTTAAAGTGATATCCTACTATTGCTATTACTCCAACAACTGCTAAACTTATTAATTGTACGTATGCTAGCTTTACACTTACTAACTCTCGTTGCGCTTCTTCTGGAATAATATAATAGGCAGCTCCCATAAAACCAGAAAGTAACCAAACTACTAATAAGTTAGTGTGTACAGCTCTTGCAGTGTTAAATGGAATAAAATCGTGAAGGTTGTCTAATCCTACTCTAGCAAACCCCATAATAAATCCGTATGTGATTTGTAATACTAATAATAACATAGACAAGGCAAAAAACCAATATGCTACTTTTTGTGATTTATATTTCATAATGTTTTATTTAGTTGATTTTTATTTTGCTAAAGGTGATATTTTACGGTCAACGCCTACTACTTCTCCAAACCCGTTTAAGTCTATGTTACCAATCCATTTAAAGAAAGCGACCATATCTGTTGCTTCTGCTTCTGACATTTTGTACGCAACCATTTTTCTACCATTTGGTTGCCATGGCACTTCTGACATTAAAATACTTTTGATAACTTCTTCTCCTTGACCGTTATATTTAGCATTTAATCTATCTATAACTTTAGTTAGTTCTGGCGCGTAATATGCTCCTTCTCCCAATATTGTATGACATCCCATACAGTTATTAGCTTCCCATAACTCTTTTCCTCTAACTGCCGATTCTGTTAAATCGCTATAGTTAGATTGGTCATTCCCTTTAGAAAAAGAATAAATTGTCAATCCAATAAAAATGATGAATGTGACAAATGTTCCTCCTAAGAAAAACGTTTTTGCTTGTTTTTTTGATAACATAATTAGTTGAATTTAATTATTAAAAGACCTTTTTATCTTTTATTGTAACAAAATTAAAACATCAACGTATTATAAAACATGATAAATGTCAGAAATAAGTTAAAAATGTAACTTTTAAAAATCTTTCTTCTTTGCTTTTACAACAATTCTAAAAGTTGGTAATAAGACCCATAAAATCAATACAATAGTAGATGCAATAATTCCTATATTAGTTCCAAAGAACTTTTGAAAAACAGCGCCTGTATAACCTAATAAAGCAGAAATATCTAACTTTAGCAAGATGACTATTCTAGATAAATCTATCGGATTAAAAATAGTGGCAAACAAAGAGAATTGATCTAATGGATATTCTTGAAAAAGCACTAATGAAATTAAAAAGAGACCATCATAAATAACAGCCAAAAATAACCATAATAAAATTGCATAGCCAAAACCTTTGATCTTATTTTCATTAGATAAAGCAATGTTAAATGCTAATGCTACAAAAATAAAAGTTAAAAAAACGCCTACTAGTAAGAGTGAGATAAAATCAAATATAGCGGTAGATTGTGTTACTCCGTAAGCTACAAAAGGGATACCAAGACCTAAAACTAAACTTAATGATAAGGAAAAAGAAACCCCTATATATTGCCCTAAAAAGATGGTGGTTCTTTTTAGCGGTTGTGCCAATAATAGTTCTGTAAATTCTCTAGAGTTGTAATAGTACATTACCCCGAAGATGGTTCCTATAAGCGGAGTTAACACTACAATGATGTTCATTAAAGTTATGACTGCTTTAGAAGTATCATTATTTAAAAACAACAGCACAAAGCCTATTAACAAATAAAAGACAAAATACACGTAGCTCCATCTACTACGCATTAAATCAAAGAAACTGTATTTAAATATTTTAAGCATGTTGTGTGGTTAAGATGTTAGCAATTGCGTGTTCTAAATCCGATTGGTTGGTTTGCTTCTTTAGCTCGGTAATATTGCCTTTAAAATAGATTTTACCATCTAATAAAAACACAACTTCATCAGCTACTTCTTCTACAAAACTCATGATATGAGACGTAATTAATATGGTTTTTCCGTTGTCTTTTTCTTGCTGAATAATTTCTTTAAGTCTGATTAATGATATTGGATCTAAACCTGTTGTTGGTTCGTCTAAAATAATCAGTTCAGAATCAAACATAAAGGTTAATACTAGATTTACCTTTTGACGTGTTCCACCAGAAAGGTTTCCTAATTTTTGTTTTAAAAAGGGTTTTAGATCAAACTGTTCTATTAATGCAGCTTCATCTGCCTCTTTTATCCGAATATCTTTAATCATTTGTAACAATTCTGTTACAGTTAAATTGGCAGGAAAATTGGCAATCTGTGGTAAGTAATTGATATTGTTTCTATACAAATGTGTTTTTAATATCTTTTTATTCTGAATGGTTATACTGCCTTTATCTGGAATTACCATTCCTAAAATACTTTTAATTAGGGTTGTTTTTCCCGAGCCATTAGGTCCCAGCACAGCAAAAATTCCGCCAGCATTAATCTCTAAATCAAGCCCTTTTAAAACGGATACTTTTCCAAATTTTTTATATATATTTTGTATAGTTATCATTGTATTTTTCTCATTAATGGCTGTTTATCTACTAAATTATCTGGTGTAAATGCAGGTGAAACTTTTTCTGAAAAGTTAATAATATCTACAAATAAACTCCTTAATAAAACTACCGTTTCTGGAGTTTTATTTACAATATAAGAAAACAACTTTACTGGTCTGTATGGCACATCTCCTACTCCATTTTTATCTAAATCATACCCCGTATATTCACTCCAGTAATTGTTTGTAAAATTATTATCGTTTAGTTTACTGTTGTAAGAAACATCAAAAGAGTTGTGCAAAAAGTTATTTTGATTGAATTTATTTGCATAGCAAGCT
This sequence comes from Flavobacteriaceae bacterium, assembly GCA_013373385.1. Lineage (GTDB taxonomy): Bacteria > Bacteroidota > Bacteroidia > Flavobacteriales > Flavobacteriaceae > Polaribacter. The sequence continues at coordinate 13,860 of JABXHX010000046.1, read as the reverse complement.
CCAGCTATTTTAATTGCCCAACCGTTACTAATAAAGTTGTTCTTTTTATAATTGATTCGGGTTGATCCTTCTATATTGATACCAATAGTGTTTTCTTGAAATGTATTGTCTATAATTTCTGCATCGTAAATTTCTTTCAATAACAATCCATAAGAAGCTGTTCCCCAATTATATATAAATTTGTTTTTTGTCATAGCAATGTTTTTAGAAAACATTACTGCCACACCAGAACCATTGTCTCTAAACTCATTATTATGATACTCATCATTATTAGAAAACATAAAATGCAATCCGTATCGTAAGTTATGGTGACTACTGTTGTTTATTACTTTGCTATTGGTTACAAACTCAAAATAAATTCCGTCTCTTAAATTATGGACTTCATTATTTTCTATGATAACGCTATCTGAATGCCAAAGATGTATTCCGTTACCTGACCCGGCTTCAACCACTGCATTACTAAAAATATGATTGTTTTTTACAAGTCCTTTTTTTGATTTCTCAATCAAAAACCCAAACAATACATTTTCTGCTTTTATTTCTTCTAATACAAAATGCTTGCTTTTAGAAATATAAATAGCAGCATAGTCTGATGTATAACTTCTACCAACATTCTTTATTGTAATCCCTTTTACAGTTACACTGTCTGCTACAATTTTTAAAATATAACCTTTATTGTTACCGTCTATAATGGCTTTTCTGCTGCCAAGAATAGTTACAGGCTTATCAATAAGGATATCATATTCTTTATAAATGCCATCTTTTAATTTAATGGTACTGTGTGGTGCAGCATTTTGTATGGCTTCTTTAACTGTTTTTATTGGGCAAGTTTTACAAACTTCTATTTGCTGTGTAAATACACTTACAGGTAGCAAAACTGAACAAAGAAAAACTATTTTCTTTTTTTTTGAAATGCGGATTATTTTACGAAACAGATACGTAAAAAGTAGCGTAATTATTGTTAGATTCTTGTTCATTTTTTTGGTTGACTTAAACAAGTATTGATTTACAAATTAAACAAATAATTATCTTACATAAGATATTATTTTTTAGTAAAGTATGCTCTTATTGTATTCCAATTATAGTGTGTTCCTTTATTCTTAATTTGTCCTTTATCTTTGAAAGCAGAAAGGTTTGCTCCCATCGGACTTTTAATTTCTTCGCTTATTAAATATGTAGCAGCTTCAGCATCAATCAATACCGTTGGGTTTCCATAATCTGTAACTAAAATAAATGCCATTTCGTTTACATTCTTGTCTTTTAAATCATTCAGCATACATTCTATGGCATCAAATTTATACGCTTTACCCTTTTTTGTTACATATTGAGCTGCATGTGTTTTCTCTACAATAGTCATGTCACAAAAGCTACACATGTCTTTTCCGTATTCAATCTTTTTTGGTGATATAGAACAAGCTGTAAAAAGCAATGCTACTAAAACAAGTGATAATATCTTTTTCATAGTTAGGCTTTTTTATGCTCCTTTTTTCCTAAGAAAAAAGCAATAAAGGTTAACATCATTCCTACAAACATAAAGTAGGCGCCTAGTCTAGGATAAGAATGTGCGGTAAAATTTAAAATATCTTTTGTTCCAAATAATGGTGGCTGAAAGCCCATAATAGAACCATCTGGATTGGTAAATTTCATGATGGCTTTAGGGTCTAAATTATGCCCGTAATCATATTCCCATAAATAAAAATCATACATACCAGCTATTCCTAAACAGCTCATTAAAACAAACCAGGCTAAATACCATTTGTAATTGGCTTTGAGTCCGATAAGTACCCCTAAAGCTACCATTATTAATATGGCTACTGGGAATATTTGAAACTCAGGAATAGTTTTAGGTATGTATTTCATACCTACATAGTGGTTCATTAAATTGATGTTTTTTATATCAAACTCATTGGTATCTTCAAAATGATTGATATAAATCTCCATACCTAAAGGTGTAGGATATTGTGGTGCTTCTAATGTGATATTCCACAGTGGAAATATAAATAGCCCTAATAGCAACAATGATCCAATAATCATTGCTAGTTTAGATTTTTTCATAATGGATTTTATTTTGGTTGATTTGTGGTATTTTTTGGTTTGGGCTGTTTGAATTACCATAAAAATGATAAGTTATTTTCAAACAGCCCTGTCAACCAAAAATTATAAATTATTCGTCATCTAGTGACCATGATAATTTAATATTAGAACTTCTTGGAGAAACTCTAACATAACCTTGCATTTCTTGGTGTAGTGCAGAACAAAAATCTGTACAATAGAATGGCCATACACCAACTTGTTTTGGTTCCCAAACAAACGTTTCTGTTTGTCCTGGCATAATTAATAACTCAGAAGTATTAGCACCAATCATACTAACTCCGTGAGGTACATCGTAATCTTGCTCTAAGTTTGTAATATGAAAATATACTTTATCTCCTACTTTTACTCCTTCAATATTATCTGGTGCAAAGTGGCTACGAATCATTGTCATATATACATGTACTTCTTTTCCTTTTCTTACTACTTTAGCATCTTCTTCGCTCTTTGTTACGTAAGGGTGCTTATTATCTTCTAACTTAAAGAATTTTTTAGAACGAGGCTTAATTATATCTGCTGGGATACCAGCCGCATAGTGAGGCTCACCTACTGTTGGGAAATCTAATAATAATTCCATTTTCTCACCAGTGATATCATACAATTGTGCAGATTGTGTTACTTCTGGACCTGTTGGTAAATAACGGTCTTTGGTAATCTTATTCATTGCTAATACGTATTTACCAAATGGTTGACGAGAGTTTCCTCCAGGAATCATTAAGTGACCTACTGAATAATACGTTGGTTTTCTATCAATTACTTCCCAAGTACCTAATTTCCATTTTACAACTTCAGATGATATAAAGAATGTTGTATATGCATTTCCTTTATTATCAAACTCTGTATGTAATGGTCCTAAACCTGCTTGCTTAACAGCTCCTGCATTAATCGCTTCGTAATTTAAAATTGGAATTCCATACGCATCTCCATCAAAAGCTTTATCAGCAATTGCTTTTTTCATTTTAGAGAACGAGTGTACAGTTACATCTGCAGATAATTTACCACTACCTACAATGTATTCTCCATCTGGACTAACATCACAACCGTGAGGTGATTTTGGTGTTGGTAAGAAATAGATAGCTCCTGGTACTTCTGTAGGATCTACTACCAATACTTCTTTTTTCATGGTAGAAGTAGCCATATGTTTGTGATCATCGTATACGTTGTGTGCATAATTAGCTGGCATTTTTTTACCACCACCTTTATTTACGTAATCAGCAATCATTTTCCAGTTTACTGCAGCAATAAAATCTTTGTCATTTTGTGATGCATTTACTTCTAATAAAGTATTTGCTTCTTCTGTATTGTAGGTTGTAAAGAAGAACCATCCGTGAGAATCACCACGACCTGGGTGTGCTTTATCGTAATCAAATCCTGGCATTAAAATTTGGAAATGGATATCCATTCCTCCATCTTCTGGATTTACTTTTAAGAATGTTAAGGCTCCTTTAAAGTTACCTTTATATTCTTTTATAGATATGTCTCTTTGCGGAACAGGAACTCCAAAACGAGTACCAGCAACTACATATTCTGTGTTTTCTGTAACGTATGAAGAACTGTGGTTACCCGCACTATTTGGAATTTCAATAATCTCTGTAGTTTCAAATGTAGATAAATCTATTTTTGCAATACGTGGTGTATTATTACCATTAATGTATACATAGCGTCCATCTAACACTCCATTTGTTTGAGAAATATCTGGGTGGTGTGCATCATCCCAAGGAATAAAACCATGAGAAGTATTTAACATTGGTTTTGTCTCTTCGTTAAAACCCCATGCTTTTTCTGCATCTACAGAAAATACTGGAATTACTTTGAATAATCTACCAGAGGGTAATCCGTATACAGCTAACTGACCACTAAATCCTCCAGAAATAAAGGCATAAAACTCATCGTGTTCTCCTGGAGCTACGTACACTTTTTCTGCAGCACTAGAAGATAATGCTCCTTTTTTCTTCCCATTTTTATCACCACAACTAATAAAAGCAAGAGATGCAATGATTAAAAAGGATACTAATTTAATTGTTGTTTTCATCTATTTTATTTTTGGTTATTTTAAAGTTCTAAAGTATTCTAACACGGCTCTAGCTTCATCTTGAGTTAAGTTTTGATTTGCCATTGGTGAACCATTATATTGAATCAATAATTGCTTTGCAATTGGGTCTTTTTGCACCATTTCTACAGGATTTAAAATCATGTTCATAATCCATTCTGGAGAACGTTTTTCTAATATTCCTGTTGGATTTGGTCCAATAAACTTTCTGTTTGTTCTGTGACAAGAAGAACACTTGCTTTTAAATATTTTCTGACCGTTATCTGCCATAGCTTGGTCTACTGTTTCTCCTAAAGTTACAGATTTTACAGGGCCAATACCTTTGTTAGCTAGGTCAACTAAGTCATTATTGGTAGTACTTTTTGTAGTTGTTTTTTGCTCTGGAGCTTTTTTAACCACTGCCTTTTTTACCGTTTTTGTTGCAGGCTTTTTTTCTTCTCCTCCACAACTAACTAAAAACGCAACTACTAGTAATGCTAAAATGTTTCTGATTTTCATTTTTGATTGTTATTAATTTATATTTATTTATCTGATGGAACTAAGATGTCTCCAATTACATGTACCCATCCGTTGCTCACTTTTACAGTTTTTAAAATTTTTGTTCCACCTACATATAAATCTTCACCTTTTTTTGTTACTTCTAGGTATTTACCAGAAGCCATAAAAAGTTTACGGTTTTTACGAACGTTTTTTTCTAAAGTCTTTATCGGAAAGTTTGCTGGTGCAACATGGTTTTTTAAGATAAAAGCTAATTTTGATTTATTTTCTGGCTTTAATAAATCTTCTACAGTACCTTTTGGTAATTTATCAAAAGCACCGTTTACAGGTGCAAAAACAGTTAAAGGTCCTGCATTAACAAGAGCATCTTCTACCCCTGCAGCTTTTATAGCTACCACAAGTGTTTTAAAATCATCTAAAGACTTAGCAACTTGCAATGCGTTTGGGTCTGAAACCTTATCATCTACAGCAGATTGACCTTTTGTATTTACCTCAGTTCTCTCTACCTTAGTAGTTGGAGTTTGTTCTTTTGGTGTTTCTTTACAAGCAGTTAAACTGAAAGCAAAGACAATTATTAATAGTAAGTTAAAATTTTTCATTGGTCTATAATATTTGATTTCTATTGCAAAATTATAGTTACTTTGCAATTCAAAATATGATATAAGTCATATTAAAAGATAATTTTGTCTTTATTTTTACAAAAATTAACGATGTTAACAAAATCCAGTAAACATGCAATTAGAGCGGTGATGTATCTAGTAAAAAATGCATCATTTGAGAATAAAATCGGTGCCAAATACATTGCTAAAAAGCTAGCAATACCAGCACCTTTTTTAGCAAAAACCTTACAGGTATTAGCTAAAAAAGAAATTATAACATCAATTAAAGGACCAAAAGGTGGCTTTTACTTAACTCCTGCTAATAACAAAAAAACAATCTACGATATAATAAATAGCGTAGACAATGTTAATAAAATTGAACAGTGTTATTTGGGGCAAAATGAGTGTAATGATAGAAATCCATGTGCCATACACCACCTATACAAACCTTTTAAGATTAGTCTTTTAAATAATTTTAAAACCAAAACTATCATAGATTTTGCAAAAGATGCTACACAGCAAAATAAGCTCTTATTAGAAGGAACAGAATAAATGGTTACACGTACACAAATAAAAATTGCTTTAACTTATCTTGTCATAGCTACATTTTTAGGTGTCTTTTTAAGATTGTTTGCAATACTAGATGTCAATGCAACGCATAGATATATTGTGCATACGCACTCTCATATTGCTTTGCTAGGTTGGGTTTATGTCGCACTTACTTCACTTCTATTTCATATCGTTGTAGATAACCATAAAAAGAAGCGTTATCAAAGTATTTTTTGGTTTACACAAGCAACCATTATCGGAATGTTATTTACATTTCCTTTTGTTGGATACGCATTGTATTCTATCATTTTTTCTACACTCTTTTTAGTCTGTTCGTATTGGTTCTTTTGGTTTTTTAAAAAAAATCATACAATGAATACGAAGGCTTACTCTTATAAATTTATTTATACTTCTCTTGTATGTATGGTTGTATCTAGCATAGGTCCGTGGGCATTAGGTATTATTATGAATACTTTAGGAAGCACATCGCATTGGTATAAAAATGCTATCTATTTTTATTTGCATTTTCAGTATAACGGCTGGTTTCTTTTTTGTCTTTTCGGATTGTTCTTTTTCATCTTAGAAAAAAACAAGCTATATCTACCTAAAAAAATCATGCAACTATTTTTTAAGTTGATGTTTATTAGTATAGTGTTTACGCTGTTTTTATCATTTCTTTGGATAAATCCAAATACGATAATCTATGTCTTAGCGTTTGTAGGAGGATTAACCCAACTTATAGCAGTCTTCATATTACTAAAAATGCTCGTAACACATAAAACCGCTATTAAAAACATTTTTAATTCATTGATTTACAGTGCACTAAAACTTGTGTTGCTGCTTTTTATACTAAAAATTGCCTTACAATTTTTAAGTGCATTCCCTGTATTTGTTGTGATACTTACTGAGTTGGTAGATTTTGTAATTGGCTACCTTCACTTAGTGTTTTTAGGAATAGTTACAATAACACTTTTAGCGCTGTTACATTATTTTAAACTCCTGAAATTACCTAAGCTTTGGCTTCTTGTTTTCTTAACAGGATTTATCCTTTCTGAGCTTCTTATCTTTTATAAAGGTGTATTACTTTGGCAACAGCAATTTCTGTTTGAAGAGTATTACCTTACACTCGTTCTAGTTAGCACATTGATGCTTGTTGGAATTGTAGGTGTTTTTATTACGAATTTAGCAACTAACACTCCCACTCCTTCAACACCTGCTTAGCAAAGGCATTACATTGTAAAAAGGTTTCTCTTATATGTGTAATGGTTGTTTTTGGATTGATTAAACACATTCTCAATACAACTTGGTTTTGTAAAACTGTTGTAACCAACAAAGCTTCTTTAGAAGCCAAAACTCTGGCTGAAATTTCTTGATTTAATTTATCTAGCTTTTCTTCTGATAAGTTTAACCCAATTGGGTTGTATCTAAAATTAATGACAGCCAATGTTGCAGGAGAAATGACTTCCCAATTTTTACTTTTTCTCAGTATATCCTCTGTTTCTTCTGCTAAATTGATATTGTAGGTTACTGCTTTTTTAAATGCATCTAAACCATAGGTTTTGATAGACATATAAAACTTTAACGCTCTAAAACGTCTTGTTAACTGAATTCCGTAATCGTAAAAATTAATTTCAGACTCGTTTCCTTCTATATCTCTTAAATATTCTGGTTTTTCAGAAAACGTATTACTTAACCAAGAGGAATCTTTTACTAATAAACACCCTATTTCATAAGGTTGAAAAAACCATTTATGGGGATCTACCGTTAAAGAATCTGCACGCTCAATTCCTCTTAAAACTCTACTCCCCTTTTCAGATAGAATGGCTGCACCACCGTAAGCACCATCAACATGCATCCAAAGGTTTTCTTTTTCACAAATATCTGCAATTTCATCAAGTGGGTCAACAGTTCCTGTATTTGTAGTTCCCGCAGAAGCAATAATACAGAAAGGTTGGTTTCCTTCTAACTTATCTTTTGCAATGGCATTTTTTAATTTGTTAAAACTGATTTTAAACTCTAAATCTGTCGGAATAATTCGTATTTGTTCTTTTTTAAAGCCTAATACTCTAATAGCTTTAATATTAGAAGAATGCGCCTGATCTGATAGATAAATCACTGCCTTAGAAAAGTCATCACCACATTTAATTCTTCTAGCAGTAACTAAAGCTGTTAAATTAGCCATTGAGCCTCCAGAAGTAAAAATTCCACCACCTTCCTGCACAGGAAAATTAAACATTTTCAACAACCAATTCATCGTAACAATTTCTAGCTCAGCAGCAGCCGGAGAAACAATCCATCCTCCTGAAAATATATTAAAACCTGTTGCCAAGGTATCTGCCAAAGTACTTATATAATTACTTGGCCCAGGTACAAAAGAATACATTTTTGGATGCGATGTAATATTGCTATACGGTATTACATTATCCATCACAAAATCAATAACCTCTGTAGCTGACATAGCCTCATTTGGAGCTTCTTGTAAAAATACAGCATCCATTTCTTCTCTTGTTGCAGAAGAAACAGGTTTTTTAGACTCTAAAGTGTCAAAGTGTTCTGCTAGGATATCAATAATTTTGTACCCATAAGCTTTCATTTCTTCTTTTGACAAATCAAATGGTGGCTTCATATAAGATATTTTTTTGCAAAAATACGGCAACTTATTCTCTTAATCATGACATTTATCATGATTTTTAAAAAACGAGGCTGTAATTTTGTAACTCATTTTAAAACAACAACATCATGGAAAATTTAGATATAAAAACTGTAGCTGATGTGGTAACTGAAAATATTAAAACAGCACATGTTTTTAAAAAGCACGGTATAGATTTTTGCTGTGGCGGCGGAATCAGTATTAAAAAGGCATGTGAAAAAAATAATGTAGATTTTGATACCATTGTAGCAGAGTTAAATCAATTAGAAAATAAAACTTCGTATGCTACAGATTATAACAATTGGGAGCTTGATTTTTTAATTGATTTTATTGTAAATACCCATCATAAGTATGTAGAAGAAAATTTAACTTTATTGAAACAATACGGTGATAGGGTTGCCAAAGTACACGGACATCACTACACAGAATTGCTAGAAATTAAAGATTTGATTCACGAAGTTTCTGATGAATTGGCTGCACATATGAAAAAAGAGGAGTTGATTTTGTTTCCTTTTATTAAAAAGCTAGTGCAAGCAATTAAGAACAATACTCCTATAGAAAAGCCACATTTTGGTACGGTAAACAATCCTATTAAAATGATGGAAGAAGAGCATGACAAGGCAGGTGATATTTTTAAACGTATTTCTGAATTAACCGACAAGTACCAAACTCCAGAGGGTGCATGTAATACATTTAAAGCTTTGTATTCTAAGCTTGAAGAGTTTGAAGATGACCTACATCAACATGTACATTTAGAAAATAATATTTTATTTCCGAAAGCCATAAAGTTAGAAGCTTCTTTATAAATAAAATAGTCAAGAAATCTCCACTTTGGTTATCCCTAAAACTGAGGTGGGCTTTTTATACTTTAAATTTCACTTTTCTTTAATAGCAAACAGCAATCTTTTCGTTATTTTTGTTGAAAATTAAGTTTTTTGTATTGAAAAAAATCATTCTATTTTTCTTGTTAATTGCCTCTTTTGCTAGTTTTTCTCAAACTAAACAAAAGATACTGATAATTTATGGTGGAATTACAGATTTTGATGATGAAAAATATCCAGGTGCAACTATCTTAACAAGAGATGCAACTAGAATGGTAACTTTTGAACATGATGGAGCAATTTTAACTTGTAAACGTGCTATTTTTTATAAAAAACGTAATTTTTTTAAAGCTTTTGGCAGTGTACTTATCAAACAAGGAGACACCATAACACAAACAAGTGATTATGTAGATTATGATGGAAACACAAAAAAAGCGCTCTCTTGGGGTAATGTAGTTGTTCGTGACCCAAAAATGACTTTAACTACCGATACCTTACAGTTTGATAGAGTAAATCAACAATTGTACTATCAACATCATGCAACCATAAAAGATGAAACCAATACACTTAAAAGTAAGGTGGGCACTTATTATTTAACAAATAAAAAGTTTACGGCTACTACTAAAGTAGAAATTACCAATCCAGATAATATCATACTTTCTAATTACCTAGATTATTATACAAACTCTGGTGAGGCTTATCTTTATGGTCCATCAGATATTATTGGAAAAGATAATAAAGTATATACAGAAAAGGGGTATTATAATACTAAAACAGAAATTTCTCATTTTATAAAAAAATCCAAGCTATTCCTAAAGAATAGAACTATAAAAGGAGATAGTTTGTATTACAATAAACGCAAAGGTTTTGCTTCTGCCACAAATAATATTAAACTTATTGACACTTTAGAAAATTTTGTAGCCAAAGGAAATTATGCTGAATATTTCGAAAAAAAGGATTCAGTTTTTATTGTAGACCGCGCTGTGGCAATTTCTTTGGTAGAAAAAGATTCATTATATATACATGGAGATACTTTGTTAGTAACTGGTAAGCCAGAACAAAGAATGATGCGTATTTATCATGATGTCAAGATTTTTAAAAATGACTTACAGGGCAAATGTGATTCAATTTATTCGAATCAAACAACCGGAGTTACCAAAATGTATAGAAACCCTGTGATTTGGTCTAAAAAAAATCAGATTACCGGAGATAGCATCCAACTAATTAATAATAAAGAAACTGACAAGCTTGATTCAATAAAAATTCTAAACAATGCACTTATTGTCCAATTAGATACAGTAATAAATGGGGTTGCTACCTACAACCAAATCAAAGGAAGAAACATGTTTGGTAAATTTGTTAATGGTAAAATAAAACACTTTTTGGTAAAAGGAAATGCACAAGTTATTTACTACAATAGAAATGAAAAAGGTGTCCTAGAAACCATTACCAAACAAGCTTGTAGCTTGATTGAATTTACTTTAGATGACAATAATAATATAGAAACGGTAAAATATATTAAGAAACCAGAAGGTACTTCTTATCCACCAAGAGATGTACCTGAAAACGAGCGAAAATTAAAAGGTTTTATATGGCGAGAAGATGAACGGCCAAAGACTCTAGAGGATATTTTTATTGATAGTAAAAAAATACCACTTCATAAAAAGTCGGAAATTCAAGTGAAAAAACAGTCCTAGTATGAAGTCAGATTTTTTCACATATCAAGCACAAACTTCTCCGCACCCATTGGCATTAGAAATTTCTCATGCAAAAGGCAGCTATGTATACGATACTGCTAACAAGCCTTATTTAGATTTTATTGCTGGTGTTTCTGCCAATACCTTAGGGCATACACATCCAAAAGTAACAGAAGCAATTAAAAAACAAGTCGATACTTACACACATGTTATGGTGTATGGCGAGTTTATTCAACATCCACAATTAGAACTGTGCAAAGCATTGGCTGCAACCTTACCTACATATCAACATTGGTCAGTTTATTTAACCAATTCTGGTACAGAAGCAACAGAAGGAGCTTTAAAATTAGCCAAAAGACATACAGGGAAATCCGAAATTATTGCTGCTAAAAATGCGTACCACGGCAACACACAAGGTGCTATGAGTGTTTGCGGTGCAGAACAACAAAACAGCGCATTTAGACCTTTGATTCCTGGAATAAAATTTATTGAATTCAACAATCCTGTTGATTTAGCTAAGATTACAAAAAACACTGCTGCAGTAATTTTAGAAACCATACAAGGCGGTGCAGGGTTTATTGAGCCAACCCATAATTATCTACAAAAAGTAAAAGAACGTTGTAATAAAGTCGGAGCTTTATTAATCTTGGATGAAATTCAAACAGGAATTGGACGTACAGGAACTTTTTGGGGATTTGAAAATTACCAAGTTACTCCAGATATTATTATTACAGGCAAAGGCTTAGGTGGCGGTATGCCAATTGGTGCATTTATAGCTTCAAAAGAAATGATGGGTTGTTTAAAGAACAATCCAAAACTGGGACATATCACAACTTTTGGCGGACACCCTGTTATTGCTGCAGCTGGATTGGCTACTATTACAGAATTAAATAGTTCTCATTTGATTCAAGAAACACTTCGCAAAGAACAACTTATAAGAAGTTATCTAAAACATCCAGCAATTAAAGAAATTAGAGGAAAAGGCTTAATGCTAGCTATACTTATTGCAACTCCAGATCTAGCGTCTAAAATCATTTTAAAATGTATAGAAAAAGGGTTACTCCTATTCTGGTTACTGTTTGAGGGAAAAGCCATTAGAATTACTCCACCACTCACCATTTCTGATGAAGAAATAAAAAAAGGCTGCCAAATCATTATAGAAGTGATTGATGAGATAGATTAATTATTATCCATTCTGCATTTTGTAACAAACTAGTTTTAAAAAGTTAGTTTAGGTAAGTTTTATTCTATTAAAAACTATTTTCTTTTTTTATCCATATAATCTATTTTTGTAGTAGGTCAAAAAAGGGGGCGTGCTAGTTTTGGTCACTACCAGCTCCTATAATTAATTTTTAGATTTTATTCCTTTTTTATATCTCTCAATCTTTATTGTATCTCCTGTAAATTCATCAAGATAATACTGGTACCCTTCTTTTTTATTATTTAGATAGAAAAAAGATTGTTTTAAATTACCATTCTTTCCATATAAATTACTAAATCCATTCAATAGCCCGTTTTTATAATTATCTTGTACATTTATATTCTGATTAGAGAAAAAAAGAACTGAAGGACCATTTGATACACCATTTGTATAAGAACCAAATGAGTAAATACTCCCGTCTGGATAAAAAGAAACATGCCCTCCATGAAGTTTTCCTTTTTTGTAATTTTTAATTCTTTTAACATTTCCTTTATCATCATATTCTATCCATACCCCTTCTTTTAAACCATCAATTGTCATTCCTCTTTTTATTGTTTTTTTTATATCTAAATTATTCTTTTTTTGTTGGCAAGCATACAAAAATGAAAACATTATAATTAAAATTAATACTCTAAAAATTTTATTTCTCATTTGTCGTTTTTATTGGTTTAAGATTATTGTTATTTTTATTAATTGGAGAATCTATATAGATAGGTTTAAATAATTTATTTAACCAAGGAATCTTTATTCCAAAAAATCTATATTTAGCATCTTGAACTGGATCGGTGCCATAGTACCCTTTATAAGCACCGATACCAAAAACAGTTAAAATTCCTCCAGCACTTCCTGAATTTCCATAAAATGATTTTACACCCCAACTAGGAATATTCTTAATAAATTCCAATGCAGCTACACCCTTTTGGTTATTTAGAATTTTTTCATAATACAATTTAAAGTCTGCTACAGAGGACATAATAGTATTATCCCAACCATTTAAGTTAGCTCTTGTATTCATCCTAGCAAAAACATCAGGATTATTAGCAATTTCATATATGATTTTTTAAATATTTTATTAAAAACTCATCAACTTTATTTGTCTCAAGCCATCCGTTTTTTTTCATTTCTTCAAGAGTAGCAACTTTATTTGTTCTGAAAACTTCATTACCTTCAGCATCAATAAAAACATTGAATTTATCACTTGTACGTTTAACCAAGACTAATTTACCTTCTTTATCTAATTTCCAAATATCATCTTCCTTATAAACAGCCATACCTTTGCTATTTCCATTACCAGCCCAAGTATTTTTAGTACCACTTACCCCAAAGAAACTATGTTCATAAGGAACATCATCTGTTATATCTGAAGCTTTACCTCTTTCCCCTGCAGATTCTGGTTCTCTACCATCAGGATCTATAAAGAAGATAGGATTGTTAAATGCATAGTTATACGGAGAATGTCTTCGCATTTTTTCTGCGATTATTTTCTATTTCAAAGAACATAAGATACCGTCCTTTTGAGAACGGTGTCTTTAGTTAAGCCGCTGATTTTCAGACTTAAAAATCACAAGCAATTATTAGGTGCTAATGTAAGCTTCCCTAAAAACCGAACTGTTTAAAAGTAGAATAAAAGTATTAATTTTAAACAGTAATTATGAGAAAAAGTAAGTTCAGTCCGCTGCAAATCGCGAAGATTTTAAAAGAGTT
>JABXHX010000066.1 GCA_013373385.1 Flavobacteriaceae bacterium | reverse complement strand
TCTCTAAAACACTTTACAATCTGGAAGTATTTATCCATTCCACCAACCATTAATAGTTGTTTGAATGTTTGTGGAGATTGTGGCAAGGCGTAAAACTCACCTTCGTTCATTCTACTTGGCACCACAAAATCACGTGCTCCTTCTGGTGTAGATTTAATTAAATACGGCGTTTCTACATCAATAAATCCTTTGTCTGACAAGTATTTACGAACTTCCATCGATACTTTATGACGGAATAGTAAGCTGTTTTTTACTGGATTACGACGAATATCTAAATAACGATATTTCATTCTAATATCTTCCCCACCATCCGTTTCATCTTCAATGGTAAAAGGCGGAAGCTTTGCTTCGTTTAAAATTTCTAGTTTAGAAACCAACACCTCAACATCACCCGTTTTCATTTTAGGGTTCTTAGAAGTTCTTTCAATTACAGTTCCCGTAACCTGAATCACAAACTCACGACCTAAAGTCTTTGCTTGGTCTATAATTTCTTTTGGCGTGCGGTCTTCATCAAAAATTAGCTGCGTAATTCCGTAACGATCACGTACATCTACCCAAATCATAAATCCTTTGTCTCTAGATTTTTGTACCCAACCTGCTAAGGTAACTTCTGTATTGATGTGTGATGTTCTTAACTCACCACAAGAATGACTTCTATACATTTCTTTTCTTTAAATATCCTGCAAAATTAAACAATTTAAGCAGAATAACTAGTTTTTATATATCGGGAATAATCCGTTTAATTCTTTGTAAGTTTGTAGTATGAGTGTAATTAACATTAACCAAAAGTTCAAACTATTTTCTGAGCATTGGGTACCAAAAAAGATTGGTGAATTAAACGGGCAACAAATCTTATTAGCAAAGATTAAAGGTGAATTTATCTGGCATGCTCACGAACATGAAGATGAACTTTTTATGATTATCAAAGGCTCTTTGATTCTTGAGTTTAGAGATAAAACGGTAGAATTAAACGAAGGTGAAATCTATATCATTCCAAAAGGAGTAGAACACAAACCGATTGCCAAAGAAGAAGTTCATGTTTTGTTATTTGAACCTTTAGAAATAAAACACACTGGAAACGTAATGAGCGATGTTACCGTAACAACTTTTGAAAACATTTAGAATGTCGAAATTATATTTAGTTCCAACACCCATTGGTAATTTAGAAGACATGACTTTTAGAGCGATTAACGTTTTAAAAGAAGTCGATTTTATTTTGGCTGAAGATACACGTACAAGCGGAAAATTACTAAAGCATTTTGAAATTGCAACGCAAATGCACAGTCATCATATGCACAACGAACACAAATCTATTGAAGGTGTATTGAACAGAATTAGAAATGGAGAAACCTGCGCTTTAATTTCTGACGCTGGAACTCCCGCAATTTCTGATCCTGGTTTTTTATTGACAAGAGCCTGTGTAGAAAACAATATTGAAGTTGAATGTTTACCCGGAGCTACAGCTTTTGTACCTGCGTTGGTAAATTCTGGTTTACCAAATGATAAATTTGTCTTTGAAGGTTTTCTACCTGTAAAAAAAGGAAGACAAACACGCTTAAAATTGTTGGCAGAAGAAACTAGAACCATGATTTTTTATGAATCTCCGCATAAACTAGTAAAAACATTGGCGCATTTTGTAGAATATTTTGGAACTGACAGACAAGTTTCTGTATCTAGAGAATTAACAAAATTATTTGAAGAAACCATTAGAGGAACTGCAACAGAAGTATTGGCACATTATACTGCCAAACCACCAAAAGGTGAGATTGTGATTGTAGTTGAAGGAAGAAGATAAAATCTTCACTTATTTAAAAATTTACTTTTGGCTTTTTCTTCGTAATTTCCTATTGCGTTAATTTTAGAATCATTCATATCTTTAAATAAATTCAATCTCATACGCTTTTCCTTTTCAATAATTTTTCTTCTTTTGGTTAATCCTATTTGAATGACAATTCCACAGGCAATTGAAGCTATTGTGTAACATATTGGTAGCATGGTTTCTAATTTTATTTTACGAAAGTATTTTATCCTTTGCTTATTTATTCTTTTTTTGAAACTACAAATCCGTAGTTTCACTTAATTAATATTTCAATATTACAGAAAGCTCAATTCTTAAAATAGGACAACTTTTTAAAAACAACTTAAAACATATGAAAAGCCTTGTGAATATTGAGATTACATTATCTTAAACATAAATCAAAAAGTATAATTTATGTTACTGAAGTATAAATTCTACTGCAACTTTGTGCCGTAGTTTCACTCAAAAGTTTAATTTGTTATTTTTACTAAATGCAAAACCTCCTCTCCCAAATAAAACAATGTACCGTTTGTGAGCCTCATTTAGAGTTGGGCGCAAATCCTGTATTGTCAGCAAGTCCCAATGCTAAAATTGCAATTATTGGTCAGGCTCCAGGGACTAAAGTGCATAAGTCTGGAGTTCCTTGGGATGATGCTAGTGGAAAACAACTGAGAAAATGGCTCAATGTTTCTGACGAAACTTTTTACAACGATACTCTATTTGCAATTGTACCTATGGGTTTCTGTTATCCAGGTAAAGGTCCTTCTGGAGATAAACCTCCTCGTAAAGAATGTGCTCCGTTATGGCATCAACAATTGTTTGACAAAATGCCAAATATAGAATTGGTAGTTCTCATTGGAATGTACGCGCAGAATTATTACTTAAAAGACAAAGCAAAAAGAACATTGACTGAAACTGTAGACAATTACCCTGAATATCTTCCAGACTATTTTGTGTTGCCACATCCATCACCAAGAAATCGTTTTTGGCTGACTAAAAATCCTTGGTTTGAAAGTGAAGTGCTACCTATACTAAAAAAGAAAGTTGCCCAAATTATCTCGTAGAAAAGTTGTAGTATTACACTTTAAAATACGATCAACCATGTTCAAAAAATCAATACTAATTCTTTTCGGAATCAGTTTTTTTGTTGCTTGTCAGCAAAATAATCAACTAAAACCTACTGAATATTCAACTACTCTTAATAAAGAAATCACAGGAGATTTAGCCTACAACACCACTGCGTTTGTTGAGAAATTTTGGCGTGTAGTTGGTAATACAGGCTTTAATAAAAGTATTTATTTTATTGCCGAACATTTAGAAAAAGCAGGTTATGTACTAGAGGAAAAAGCTACAGAAAAAGATATATTAACTTATAGAATAGAAAAGCGTCCGCTTAAAAGACCTACTTGGGAAGCTGTAAATGCAACAATTCGCATTAACGATGAAAGAACACCTTTATTGGCGCATACAACAAATAGAAATATGATTGCCATGAACTCGTATAGTACACCAAAAGAAGGTGTTACAGCAGAAGTGGTTTTTATTAAAGATGTTAAAAAATTAAAAACGACCAATGTAAAAGGAAAAATTGTCTTTGCAGAAACCAGTCCGTATAGAATTTTTAAATCGGCAATTGTAGATGGTGGAGCTATCGGAATTATGACCTATAATAATCCCGCCTACCTGCAACCAGAAAAAAATACTACTTCCATTCAATTTCGTTCTATTCCGCTAGATACTGTAAGAAAACCCTGGGGAATTGCCATGTCTTATGCAGCTAAAGAACGTCTAAAGAATGCTTTCGTTAAAGGAAAGGTTATTTTAAATGTAAAGATTGAAACCAAAATTTACAACTCAGAAGAGCTTACCATTGTTGCTGATGTAAAAGGGGCTGTGCTTCCAAAAAAACGATTGGTTTTTAGCGCACATGTACAAGAGCCTGGGGCAAACGATAATGCTAGTGGTGTCGGTGTTGCTTTAGAGATGGCGTCTGTAACTGCTAAATTGGTTAAATCAAAAAAAATAGTTCCTAAACGAAGTTTAACTTTTTTATGGGGAGATGAAATTATTTCTACCCGCAGATATGTACAAGAAGATAGTATAAGAGCCAAAGACATTGTTTGGGGAATTTCTTTAGATATGGTTGGCGAAAACACCGCTATTACTGGCGGCTCTTTTTTAATTGAAAAGATGCCTGACCCAAGTGCTATCTGGACTCGTGGCAATGACAAACATACAGAGTGGGGCGGAAGAAAATTAGCTGAAAAAGACATGAAACCTCATTACTTAAACGATTTTGTGATTGACCAATTTAAAGCACAAGGAAAACTTGCAAATTGGAAAATAAATACAAATCCGTTTGAAGGAGGAAGTGACCATGTTCCGTTTTTAAGAGGAAACATACCGAGTGTGCTGTTTTGGCATTTTACAGATCAATTTTATCACACAGATAATGACAGATTAGATAAAGTATCAAAAGCTACCTTAAAAAATGTCGCAACGGCATCTTTAGTTTCTGGTTTACAACTGGTTAATGCGGATGAAAATACAGCAAAGAATATTTTAAAAACTATTGAAAACGCTGCGATTACTCGTTTAAACGAAGAGTTAAAACAAGGAAAACTTGCTTTACAAAGAGGAGAAGAGCTTGAAACACAACTTACAATTATTAGCAGTTGGAAAAATTGGTATATCAAAGCAGCTGCAACAATTACAGACATGCTTGCCGATACAAGTAAGATTCAATTAGAAATAGAAAAAACACAAAAAGTAATTAGAGAAAAAGCAAAGAACAATATTGGTTTATTAAAGAAATAAGCCTTGAAAAATATAGAAATAATAAAACCTCATCTTTTCAGATGAGGTTTTATTTTATAATGAGTTGATTTTACATCCCACCATTTCTTTGAGGAGAACGTGGTTTTGGCCAAGTTCTTGGCTTCCCTGTTCTAGGGTTTATTGGCATTTCAATTTTTTTGTTTGATGCTCTATCTGGATCTTCTGATGCCATGTAAGCTAAAATTGCCGTTAACACCACATTGTTCTTTACATCATCAAAAATAATCTTATCGTAAGTATCTCTGTTTGTATGCCAAGTGTAATTCCAATAAGACCAATTTAACGCACTTAAGTTAAACATTGGAACTCCTGCTGCAACAAATGATGCGTTGTCAGAACCACCACCACTAGGGTTTCCTGGAAAAGACGTTTTAATGTGTTTTCTTACGCTTCTTGGTACAGGATTTAACCAACTAGATAAATAATCGTACGCATGTAAAAATCCTGACCCAGAAATAGAAACCACTCGCCCTGTTCCGTTATCTTGATTAAATGCTGCTTGAATATTTTTTACAATCTCAGGGTGATCTTCAACAAATGCTCTAGAACCATTTAAACCTTGTTCTTCACTTCCCCAGTGACCCACAATGATGGTTCTCTTAGGATTAGGATACATTTTCTTTAGCACTCTCATTGTTTCTAACATTACCAAAGTTCCTGTTCCGTTATCTGTAGCTCCTGTTCCTCCATCCCAAGAATCTAAGTGCGCAGAAAGCAATACATACTCATTTGGTTTTTCAGTTCCTTTAATCATACCAATTGTATTAAATACAGGTACTCTTCCTAATTCTTTAGATTGTGCATTGACATGAATTCTTGGCTTTTTACCACTTTTAGACAATCTGTACAGCATTCCGTAATCTTCTAATTCAATATCTACAGTTGGAATTTTCTTTAACCTAGAACTAAAAATTTTGTTTACCCCAAAACCCTTAGACCAACGCGATTGAACAATACCTACTGCTCCTGCATCTTCCATTGCTTTTGTAAAGTTTCTTGTATTATAGCCAGTTCTACCAATGTTCTTTCTAAACTCATTAGCAATGTCAGAACGTTCTTTTCTCATTTTTTCAAAAGATTCTTCTGTTGCAAATTCTTTCCAGTTATAATCTGGTCTACCTGTTGGTTCGTATGCAGACGCTAAAACGAATTTTCCTTTAATAGTTTTTAACCAGCTTTCAAAATCTGCTTTTGAGTTAAATGTTGGGATATGTACCACTTCTCCTTCAACACCTCTCTTTTTAGTGCTAGCACTCCAAGCCAATTGCGTTCCTCTTAAAGATTGAACTCGCGGATATACCATATCTATATGTGTAATTCCTCTTTGCCATCCGCGCCATTCACCCCATTTTTCATTTCTGGCTTCAATACCCCAGCTTTTGTAAAGTTTTACCACTAAATCATTTGCATTTTTCATGTTTGGTGTTCCCACCAATCTCGGACCAACTACATCTAATAACTCATGCGCTAGATTTTTTAACTGAGAGTTATTTGTAGCTTCCTCCACAATATTTTTAATAACCGTATCGCTTTTTTGAGCAATTAGTGCTGTGCTGGTCATTAAAAACAATACTAGAATTCTAGATAGTTTTTTCATTTTTTAAATTTTAATCAGTTGAATGTTAATTTATTAATTGTAAATATACTAAAGTAGATTTTACTGATTTGTTAAAGTTTTCAGTAAAAACACAACCTTGTTTCTGCATCTATTTATTGGTGCTTTCCTTTTTCCCATCCGTGTTTTCCAAGATATTGCTCGCCAGATTCAATAGCACCTTCTTCTATAGATGTCCCCATAGAATCATTCCAACGATTCAAATATCCGAAGAGAGAAATGACTCCTAACATCTCTACAATTTCTCCTTCATCCCAATATTTGTAGAGTTCTTTCTTTATAGTCTCATCAACTGCATTCGGAATTACAGACGCAGCCAATGAAAAGTCTAATGCGGCTCTTTCTGCATCAGAAAAAGCAGGATGTGTCTTGTATTCCCAGATATTATCTAACTGCTCTTGCTCTGCTCCATAACGTTCTGCTGCTCTAATTGCATGAGCTTGACAGTATCTACAACCCGTTGCGTTACTAGATACCCAAGCAATCATTCTTTTTAAAGCAGAAGTAACACGTCCTTCGTTAGCCATCACCGCTTTATTTAAATTAATAAATGCTTTTGAAATGGCTGGTCTACGCTGCATGGTTAAGACTGAGTTTGGGCAAAAACCTAAGGTCTCGTTAAAAAACTCGGCTAATTTTTTGGTTTCTAAATCGTGTTCTGCTGATAAAGGAGTTACTAAAGGCATAATTTTATGGTATTTATTTTAAATTTGTTTGACAGAAAGCACAAGAAACAAAAATTTATTGAAATTATGGCTACAAATAAAGTAACTACCCATTGGAAAAAAAATATGCAATTTGAATCTGATAACCCTAGTGGACATACATTAACAATGTATGATGCTTCTGCTGATAACGGAAATCTTAAAGGATTTGGCCCAAAAGCATTGATGTTATCTTCTTTAGCTGGCTGTTCAGGGCTTGACGTAGATTCTTTACTTACAAAAATGAGAGCTGAAATTGATGATTTTAATATTGTTGTTACTGGTGTGTTGACAGAAGAGCACCCAAAATTTTACCATAAAGTAACTGTAGATTATCATTTTTATGGTACAAGCCTCGATGAAAAAAAAATTACCAAAGCTGTAAATTTATCTATTGATAAATACTGTGGTGTGATGGAAATGTTTAGACAATTTGCTACTATAACCACAGCAATACATTTACATGACAATTAATTCGAAATAAGCTAGAGTAAAATTGATAAAATAAATCAAATTTAAATAAAAACTGCTATGCGTTGGACTTACAAACCAAAACCCGAAAAAGAAACAATAAACCAACTAGCTAATGATTTATCGGTAGATAAAACCATTGCTAAGATCTTATTACAAAGAGGAATTTCTTCGTTTGATGAAGCCAAAAAATTCTTCCGTCCTTCATTAGCTGATTTACACAATCCGTTTTTAATGCGCGATATGGACTTGGCTGTTGCGCGAATAGAAGCTGCACTTCTTGAAAAAGAAAATATCTTAATTTATGGTGATTATGATGTAGACGGTACCACGGCGGTTTCGTTGGTTTCATCCTATTTAAAAAACTATTCTCAGAATATTGCTACTTATATTCCTGACAGGTATGCAGAAGGCTACGGAATTTCTTATCAAGGCATTAATTTTGCAGATGATAATGACTTTTCGCTTATCATTGCCTTAGATTGCGGTATTAAAGCCATAGATAAAGTAGCCTATGCCAAAGAAAAAGGGATTGATTTTATTATTTGTGACCATCATAAGCCAGGT
Organism: Flavobacteriaceae bacterium; assembly: GCA_013373385.1. Taxonomy (GTDB): domain Bacteria; phylum Bacteroidota; class Bacteroidia; order Flavobacteriales; family Flavobacteriaceae; genus Polaribacter. Next base: position 2,527 of record JABXHX010000066.1, on the reverse strand, counting down.
GATGAAATTCCGAGTGCTGTTGCTGTCTTAAACCCCAAAAGAAAAGATTGCTCTTATCCGTTTGATGAGTTGTGTGGGTGTGGAGTTGGGTTTAAATTGATTCAGGCATTGGCATCCAACAGAAATCAAACCACACAAGATTTGCTACCTTATTTAGATCTGGTTGCAACAGCAATTGGTGCTGATATTGTTCCTGTCACTGGAGAAAATAGAGTTTTGGCCTATTTTGGACTACAGGTTATAAATACCAGGCCTAGAAATGGCTTTAAGGCTATTATTCATCAACTTAAAAAAAAGAAGTTAACCATTACAGATGTTGTGTTTATCATTGCACCAAGAATTAACGCTGCCGGAAGAATAAAACATGGAAACTACGCTGTAGAATTGCTTACAGAAATGGATTTTGAAACTGCCGTAGCATTTGCAGCATCCATAGAACTCTTTAATACAGAAAGAAAAGAACTTGATACCCAAATTACAAATGAAGCTTTACAACAAATTACTGAGAATAATGAAACACAAAACCATACAACGGTTGTTTTTGCTAAAAATTGGCATAAAGGTGTTATTGGTATTGTGGCTTCTAGGTTAATTGAAACCTATTACAGACCTACATTGGTTTTTACAAAAAGTGGCGACGTTTTGGCTGCATCTGCAAGATCTGTAAAAGGATTTGACGTCTACGATGCTTTAGAACAATGTGCTGAATTTATTGAGCAATTTGGCGGACATAAGTATGCTGCAGGATTAACGTTGTTGCCAGAAAATTACGAAGCTTTTAAACAAAAATTTGAAGCAGTTGTTGCAGCTAGTCTTCCAGACAAATTAAAAACTCCAGAGATAACCATAGATTCAGAATTAGACTTATCAGAAATCACTCCGAAATTTTACAGAATTATACAACAAATGGCTCCTTTTGGCCCGCAAAATATGAAGCCCGTATTTAGCTCTAGCGCAATTAGAGACAATGGCTATGGAAAGCAGGTTGGCGAAGACAAAAGTCATTTAAAACTCAGTTTAATTTACGGCGCAGATAACAAAACCTATAATGCCATTGGTTTTGGATTGGGAAATAAGCTGCCTTTAATTCAAAATGAATTTGATGTTGCTTATTCTTTAGAAGAAAATAATTGGAATGGCTATACAAGTATACAATTGGTTTTAAAAGATATTCGATAAAATTTTAGTATATTTGAGGTAATTGCTATTAAAATGAAAAAATTACCTACTATTTATCTTGAACAAAAAGTTCATAGAAAAAACAATCAATTATTGGTTCGGTTTCAGTATCATCAACAACTTATTGATCTGATGAAGTCTGTAAATGCTACTCATTGGAGTTCTTCTTTAAAATGTTGGTATTTAAAAGATACCGACAAAAATCTGCGTACAATTATAGCGTTGTTTGAAAATGTGACTACTGTTGATACTAGCAAAATACATAAAAAAAGAGCTTTTCAAAGAAATTTAACAGAAGCACAAAAAGAACTTTTAAACGCTTTTTATTTATTTTTAAAAGGAAAGCGGTATAGCGAAAGTACAATAAACACCTATACTTTTTTTGTTGCTGATTTTATTAATTTTCATACAAAAACTGCTTTAGATGATTTGTGTAACAGACATGTAGAGGAGTTTATAGAGACTGTTTTTTTAGAGAGAAATTACTCAATTAGCAGTCAACGGCAATTTATTAGTGCTATTAAAGTTTTTATTGTTTTTTATCCGCAGACAACAATTAACGAATTGCAGTTAGAACGGCCAAAAAAATCTAAAAAACTACCCTTTGTTTTATCACAAGAAGAAATTGTAACAATTATTAAAGTAACACAAAACTTAAAACACAAAGTTATTATTGCTTTGTTATATTCTTGCGGATTGAGAATAAGCGAGCTTATCAATTTAAAACTAACAGATTTTAATTTACAGAGAAAGCAGCTAATTGTTAGAAATGGTAAAGGAAGAAAAGATCGTTATGTAAGTTTAGCTGATAGTATTTTTCCTCTCTTATCTAACTATTACCATTCTTTTTTACCAAAGATTTATTTTGTAGAAGGAAAAGCAAATACAAAGTATAGTGCAGAAAGCGTACGGCAGTTTTTAAAAAAAAGTTGTGTACGTGCAAAAATTTACAAAACTGTTACGCCACATACTTTACGACATAGTTATGCTACTCATTTATTAGAAAATGGTGTTGATATACGTTATATTCAATCGTTACTTGGTCATGCAAAACCAGAAACAACTATGATATATACACATGTAAAACGTAAAGATTTGATGCAAATATCTAATCCTTTAGATATGGCTATAAAAAAATTAAAGGCTACTGATAATACAAACAGAAATGTTCTGTTATCCGGAAATATTTAACCAAAAACAGTTATATTTGATGGGATATAACACGTTGCAAAAAATAGTGCAGGAATTCACTCCTACTCTCAAAATCTGAATATTTTCTCATTTGAATTTGTGAAAGTTGCTGTTCGAAAATCTCATTTTTTTAATCGGAGAATTCTAAAACTCTGGA
>JABXHX010000093.1 GCA_013373385.1 Flavobacteriaceae bacterium | reverse complement strand
GCTGATAAAGTAAACGTAAATGGTGGAGCTGTTTCACTTGGACACCCTTTAGGAGTTTCTGGAGCTAGAATTATCATTGCTTTAACTTCTATTTTAAAACAAAACAACGCTACAATTGGAGCTGCAGGAATTTGTAACGGTGGTGGTGGTGCTAGTGCTATGGTAATTGAAAAAATAGTATAATTTACCTGAAAACAAATCTCTTTAATGCTTTACGGAATTTGTAATTTAAGTATTGTTCCTCTAAGAAAAGAGTCTTCTGATGTATCTGAAATGATTTCTCAGGTATTGTTTGGAGAGCATTTTAAAGTTTTAGAGAAAAGAAAAAACTGGAGTAAAATCAGGTTACAATTTGATTCTTACGAAGGATATATTGACAATAAACAATACGAAGAAATTACTGAGGATTTATACACTAAAATCTCTTCTTCTGATATTAGTTTATCCGCAAATTTAGTCGATTTTCTAACTACAAGTAATGGTGCCTTATCAACCATTTGCCTAGGTTCTCAATTACCATTTTTTAGCAATAAAAAGTTATCAATTAACAAGTCTCAATACACGTATGATGGAGATATTATTAACAAAAAACTTAGCAAAGAATATTTGTTAAAAATGGCCTATATGTACTTGAACACGCCTTATGTTTGGGGAGGTAAAACACCATTTGGCATTGACTGTTCTGGATTTACACAAATGGTGTATAAACTTTGCGGTTATCAACTTTTAAGAGAAGCTAAAGCACAAGCTACACAAGGAGAGGTACTTAGTTTTATTGAAGAAAGTGAACCTGGAGATTTGGCTTTCTTTGATGATAATGAAGGCGTAATTACCCATGTTGGTATTATTATGAAAGACAATTACATCATCCATGCACATGGTAAAGTTAGAATTGATAGAATTGATCATAGTGGAATTTATAATATTGACACCAAAAGACACACACATAAACTTAGGGTAATTAAGCAAATTATTTAAATAAAAAAACCGAAACAATTGTTTCGGTTTTTTTATTTCATTCAACTTAAAACTAATTCATAGTCTTTAGTAGATTTCTCATCTCTGAAGCTTTATCAGTCATTTCTAACTGCTCATAAATACTCATTAATAATCTAACAGTGCTTTTTGTTCTTTCTTGCTTGTCTGCTTTTTCTAAAATGGGTAATGTCTTTTTATAAAGGTTTTTACGCTCTTTCTCTAACTTGTCATAATTTTTCATGTCAGATGGAGGTAAATCATTCATTTTATTCATTAACTCTACATCCTTTAATAACATAGCATTTGCCAACATCCAATTTCCTTTTGGAAAATCTGGCTTTAACTCAACTGCTTTAGAAAAGTATTTTATTGCTTGCTCAATATTTTTCTCATTATAATTTACAATACCAATGTTGTAAAATAATTCAGGATTTGTTGGGTCTTTTTCTGTAGCCTCTCTCATTAATGCTTCAAACTTTTTTGGTTGCTTTAAGTCGTTATACAAAAAAGCTTCTGTCAATAATAACTGTAAGTTATTAGGTTCTTCTTTTCTTATTTTTTGTATTAAAGCTAAAGCTTCACTGTGCTTTTTCTGAATCGATAAAATACTAACCAAAACTTTTAAGTTATCTACTCTCTTTGAAGGAGATTTAGCGACTTTTGGATTAGAGTATTTACCACTCTTAACCATCAAATCCATTTCTCTTTTTGAGCTAAAAGTTGTTTTCTCATTAGTACCTACTTCTGTAGCCTCAAAAACATCTCTTATACCTGTATAGCCTAAATCTTTTAATTTGGTATAATACTCAAATGCTTTGTCATATTCTTTAACTTGAAAAGCCAACTGAGCGGCATTATTTAAATACAATGTATCTTTTTTATCTAGTGTATATCTTAAATAAAATGCTTCAGAAGATTCTTTATAATTTTTCATGTCGTTTAAAGTAAAAGCTCTTCTATTTACTTCATTTTTTAAAGCGTTTAATAACGGCATTGCTTTACTAGAATATCGTTGTTTTTTTATTTGTCTTTCATAATCAAAAAGAGCATTGTACGCTTTTGCGGCAATAGCATACTCTTTTTTACCTGCAAAAGCCTGACCTTTTAAAAAGTAAAACTTTGCTTTTAATTTACTATCTGCATTTGCAATTAACTTTTCTGCATCGTTAATAGAAGCAACGGCAGTAGTAAAATCTTGCTTCTTGATTGCTCTTTCTGCAACTTTTAATTCTTTCTTTTGAGCAAAGGAAGCTAATGTAAACAATCCTAGTGCTAACAATAATATCTGTTTTCTCATTTTCGTTTAGTTTAATACTATTTATCTGTTATTCTTGGTTTTCAGTTGAATCACTTTCAACTTCTGTGCCATTTTCACTCTCTTCTGTTTCTTCTTCATGCTTTACTTTTGCTACTGCAGCAATACTATCAGAGTCTTTGATATTAATTAATTTTACTCCTTGAGTAGCTCTACCCATAACTCTTAAATCTGCAACTTCCATTCTAATAACTATTCCAGATTTATTAATAATCATTAAATCATCATCGTCTGTTACGTTTTTAATAGCAACCAAATTTCCAGTTTTTTCAGTAATATTCAAAGTTTTTACTCCTTTTCCTCCTCTATTGGTAATTCTATAATCTTCTAAACTAGAACGTTTTCCATATCCTTTCTCAGAAACTACTAGAATATTACTTTCATCATCATTTACTGCAACCATACCAATTACTTCATCGTTATCATCTTGTAAGGTAATACCTCTAACACCTGAAGCAGTTCTTCCCATTGGTCTAGTTTTCTCTTCTTCGAAACGAATTGCTTTTCCAGATTTTAACGCTAACATTACTTGGCTATCGCCTGTAGTTAGTTTTGCTTCTAGCAATTCATCTCCTTCTCTAATAGTAATAGCATTAATACCATTAGTTCTAGGTCTAGAATATTGCTCTAAAGAGGTTTTTTTAACTTGACCTTTTTTAGTTGACATGATTACATAATGACTGTTGATGTAGTCTTCGTCTTTTAAGTCTTGTGTAACTAAAAATGCTTTTACTTTATCATCTTGCTCAATATTGATTAGGTTTTGAATGGCTCTTCCTTTTGTATTTTTTCCTCCTTCAGGAATTTCATATACACGCATCCAAAACACTTTTCCTTTCTGTGTAAAGAATAACATGTACTGATGGTTGGTCCCTACAAATAAATGCTCTAAGAAATCTTCATTACGTGTGGTTGCTCCTTTTTGCCCTCTACCTCCTCTATTCTGCACCTTGTATTCATCTAGGTTGGTTCTTTTTAAATATCCAGCGTTAGAAATAGTAACTACTACTTTATGATTTGGTATCATATCTTCAATACGCATATCTCCACCAGCATATTCAATTTCAGAACGACGATCATCACCATACTTATCTCTAATTGCAATTAATTCTTCTGTAATAATTGTATAACGTCTTGGTTCATTTGCCAAAATATCTTTCAAGTCAGCAATGGTTTTCATGATTTCTTCATACTCAGCACGTAGTTTATCTTGCTCCAGTCCTGTTAATTGACGTAGACGCATTTCTACAATTGCTTTTGCTTGAATTTCTGTCAATTCAAAACGAGCAATCAATGCTTCGCGTGCATCATCTGCATTTTTAGAGCCTCGAATTATTTTGATTACTTCATCTATATTATCTGATGCAATAATTAATCCTTCTAAAATATGCGCTCTTGCTTCTGCCTTATTTAACTCAAACTTTGTTCTTCTAACAACTACTTCATGTCTGTGTTCTACAAAATAATGAATGAGTTGTTTTAAGTTTAACTGCTCTGGCTTACCTTTTACCAAAGCAATATTATTGACACTAAACGATGTTTGTAAAGCAGTGTATTTATATAACTTATTTAATACTATATTAGGAATTGCATCTCTTTTTAAGACATACACAACACGCATTCCGTTCCTATCAGATTCATCTCTAATATTGGCAATTCCTTCTAGTTTTTTATCATTGACAAGCTCAGCAGTTTTTTTAATCATTTCTGCCTTGTTTACTTGATAAGGAATTTCTGTTACCACAATGCATTCTCTTCCTTTTACTTCTTCAATTACAGCTTTGGCACGCATAACAATACGCCCTCTACCGGTATGAAAAGCATCACGCACACCATCGTATCCATAGATAATACCACCTGTTGGAAAATCTGGAGCTTTAACATGTTGCATTAACTCATCAATCTCTATATCTCTATTTTCTATATAAGCTAATGTTCCATTAATTACCTCAGTTAAGTTATGCGGAGCCATATTAGTGGCCATACCTACCGCAATTCCTGAAGCACCATTTACTAGTAAATTGGGAATTCTAGTTGGTAAAACAGTTGGTTCTTGCAAAGTATCATCAAAGTTCAGCGAGTGATCTACCGTGTCTTTTTCTATATCAGACAACATTTCTTCTGATATTTTTTGCATTCTCACCTCAGTATAACGCATTGCTGCTGGACTATCACCATCAACAGAGCCAAAGTTTCCCTGCCCGTCAACCATCATGTAACGCACACTCCAATCTTGAGCCATACGCACCATAGAATCATACACAGAAGTATCTCCATGAGGATGATACTTACCCAACACTTCACCCACTACTCTAGCAGATTTTTTATACGCTCCAGTTGCTTTTATACCTAACTCATGCATTCCATAAAGCACTCTACGATGCACAGGTTTTAAACCGTCTCTTACATCTGGCAAGGCTCTCGAAACAATAACCGACATTGAATAATCAATGTACGCAGATTTCATCTGTTCCTCTATGTTAATAGGAATCAACTTTTCTCCGTCTGTCATATATATTTATGTATTAATTTTTTTACTAATTCATTAAACGAGCAAGATACAATTAATCCTTTTTTTTTCAAAAAAAACACTTGACAGATTCCTTATAGTTATTAACATTTTTTAATAATTTTTAACAAGAATTATTCTATTGATTTTCAACTATTTCTATACACTATTTCTAAAACATTTTGTCAAATAATAGAAACTGGTACTTTTTTTGTAATTATTTCATAAAAATTCTACTAAATTTACAACTAGATACGTAAAATATGGACGATAATTTTTCACCAAGAGTAAGAGATGTAATCACTTTTAGTAAAGATGAAGCTTTACGTTTAGGTCATGATTTTATTGGCACTGAACATTTATTGCTTGGCTTAATTAGAAAAGGAGAAGGAAAAGCTATAGATATTTTAACAGCCTTTGATGTGGATTTTGATTTGATTAGAAAAAAAATTGAAAGCTTACATCCAACCAATCCTGTTTTTGATACCGGCAACGAGAAAAAGAGTTTGCATTTAACTAGACAAGCTGAAAAGGCTTTAAAAACAACTTTTTTAGAAGCAAAATTATATCAAAGTGATGCTATTGATACCGCACACTTATTGCTTTGCATTTTAAGAAACGAAAATGACCCTACAACTAAGTTATTAAACAAACTCTACATTGATTATGATCAGGCAAAAGCATTGTACAAGCAATTGCATACAGATAATACTGATTTACCAATAGACCCAATAGCAGAGACACCATCAGATGATGATTTTGACGAAGAAAAATCAAATCCATTTGGGCAGCAACAGCCATCAAAAGGGAAAACTGCAAAAAAATCTAAAACTCCTGTATTAGACAATTTTGGTAGAGATTTAACTGCATTGGCAGAAGCAAACAAGTTAGATCCTGTTGTTGGTAGAAAGAAAGAAATAGAACGCGTTTCTCAAATATTAAGCAGAAGAAAGAAAAATAACCCAATGCTAATTGGTGAACCTGGTGTTGGTAAATCTGCAATAGCAGAAGGTTTAGCTTTACGTATTGTAAACAGAAAAGTGTCTAGAATTTTATTTGACAAAAGAATTGTTTCTCTTGATTTAGCGAGTTTAGTAGCAGGAACAAAATATCGTGGCCAGTTTGAAGAACGTATGAAAGCCTTGATGAATGAGCTAGAAAAGAATGATGATATCATTTTGTTCATCGATGAAATTCATACCATCGTTGGTGCTGGTGGTGCAACGGGCTCTTTAGATGCATCTAACATGTTAAAACCAGCATTGGCAAGAGGAGAAATTCAATGTATTGGCGCAACTACTTTAGATGAATACAGAACAAATATTGAAAAAGATGGTGCTTTAGAACGTCGTTTTCAAAAAGTAATAGTTGAACCAACAACCGTAGAAGAAACAATTCAGATTTTACATAACATCAAAGAGAAGTATGAAGAACATCACAATGTAGACTTTACTGACGATGCTATTGAGGCTTGTGTGAAATTAACTAATAGGTATATGACCGATAGATACTTACCAGACAAAGCTATTGATGCTTTAGATGAAGCTGGCTCTAGAATTCATATCACCAATATTGTGGTACCGCAACAAGTACTTGCTTTAGAAGCTGAATTAGAAAATATTAGAGCAAATAAATCTAAAGCTGTAAGCGGACAAAAATATGAAGAGGCTGCCAAGCTAAGGGATGATGAAAAGAATATGGAAGCCGCTTTAGATTCTGCTCAAAAACAGTGGGAAGAAGACTCTAAACTAAACCGAGAAATTGTTACAGAAGACAATGTTGCTGAAGTTGTTTCTATGATGACTGGCATTCCTGTAAACAGAGTTGCCGAAGCAGAAAGCAACCGTTTAAGTGAATTACCACAACTTATCAAAGGAAAAGTAATTGGACAAGATGAAGCTGTGACAAAAGTTGTAAAAGCGATTCAAAGAAATAGAGTTGGATTAAAAGATCCGAACAAACCAATCGGTTCATTTATCTTTTTAGGCTCTACAGGTGTTGGTAAAACACAACTTGCTAAAGTATTAGCAAGAGAATTGTTTGATACAGAAGATTCTTTGATTAGAATTGACATGAGTGAATACATGGAGAAATTTGCCATTTCTAGATTGATAGGAGCGCCTCCAGGTTATGTTGGGTATGAAGAAGGTGGACAACTTACAGAAAAAGTAAGACGCAAACCTTATTCTGTGGTACTTCTAGACGAAATAGAAAAAGCACATCCAGATGTATTTAATATGTTACTTCAAATTTTAGATGATGGATACATTACAGACAGCCTAGGTAGAAGAATCGATTTTAGAAACACAATTATTATCATGACCTCTAATATTGGAGCTAGACAATTAAAAGATTTTGGAGCAGGTGTAGGCTTTGGGACTGCTTCTAAAGCTGCACAAGCAGATGCACATGCAAAGGGCATCATAGAAAACGCCCTAAAGAAATCTTTTGCTCCAGAATTCTTAAACAGAATTGATGATATTGTTGTATTTAACTCGTTAGAAAGAGAGCATATACACAGCATTATAGATATTGAATTGAATAAGTTATTACTTAGAATTTCTGACTTAGGGTATACACTAAAGTTAAGCGAAAAAGCAAAAGACTATATAGCTGACAAAGGCTTTGATAAAAAATATGGTGCAAGACCTCTTAAAAGAGCCATTCAGAAGTATATAGAAGATGCTTTAGCTGAAGAAATTGTAAATGCGAAACTTTCTGAAGGAGATACAATTGCAATGGATCTAGATGAGAAAAGCAATCAATTGACTATCAAAATAAAAAAGTCAAAAAAGAAAGCTCAAGAACAAAAAGAAGAGTAATTTAAAAACCGAGCAAATGCTCGGTTTTTTTATGAAAAAATAACGCCTACTAAGTTATCAACAGCAATTTCTAATAGCTATATTTGCAACGAAATTAATTTTTATACAATGAAAAAAAATATTCTGTTAGCATTGTTGCTTATTAGCATCATTGCTTGTAATAAAAAAGAAGCAAGCTTTGTAACATTTGCTGGCGAAATAAAAAACACAAACAACGCTGATACTCTTTTAACAATTGCAAACAGAGAGTTCACAAAAAGTATGCTGATTAAAAATGGTGTTTTTAAAGATACCTTAACTATTAATAAACCTGGCTATTATAATATTTTTATCGCTGGCAAGAATTTTGGGTATACTTTTTTAAGAAATGGATTCGACCTAGAACTTACTGCAGATAAAAACGCGTTTTTTGAAACCGTACAATACAGTGGAAACGGAGCGCAAACCGCCAATTATTTGTTAGCACAAGCAAAAGTTGGAAATCAATTTGGAAACCCTACAAACGTGTTTGCATTAGATAAAGATGCTTTTATCAAAAAAATTGAAACTTTTAAATTTAAGTTCGATAGCATTAAAAAAGTTTACAAAGAACTAGACACAATGATGTTGCGAACCAATAATGCACAAAACGAACAGTTTTTTTCTGCCATAAACCAAGCTTACGAGAGGCAACATGCTGCATTAAAAGCTAAAGAAAATTTAGCTGCTGGTAAAGTTTCTCCAACATTTAGCAATTATACCAATTACAAAGGAGGCAAAACTTCGTTGGCTGATTTTAAAGGAAAGTTTGTATACATAGATATTTGGGCCACTTGGTGTAAACCTTGTTTGGCACAAATCCCAGCATTACAAGATCTAGAAAAAAAATACCATCAAAAAAACATTGCTTTTGTAAGTATCTCTGTTGATAATGATAAAACTTCTGGTTCTTGGGATAATGCTAAGAAAAGCTGGAAGAAAATGGTGTCAGAAAAAAACCTAACTGGTGTACAATTATTTGCTGGAGAAGACATTGAGTTTTTAAAAAACTATCAGGTTTCTAGTATTCCTAGGTTTATATTGATTGACCCGAAAGGAAACATTATCAACTCAAATGCACCAAGACCTACTGATGTAGCATTAGAAGATTTATTTAAAAGCTCTGGTATTTAGTTTACCAACGTATTGAAAATAAAAAAGCAGGAAGATTCTTCCTGCTTTTTTATTATGTAAATAGAAGTTTTTACCCTTTAAAAACTCCCATTGTTGCATATTTATCCATTCTTTGACTAACAAGATCTGAATGGTTTAAATCTTTTAACTCATCATAAGCAGACTCAATAGCTTTTGCAACTTCTTTAAAAGTAGTTTCTCTATCAGAATGTGCACCGCCTAAAGGCTCCTTGATAACGCCGTCTACAATTTTCAATTTAATTCCGTCTTCTGCCGTTAGCTTTAATGCTTCTGCAGCCTTTTCTTTATGCTCCCAACTTCTCCACAAAATAGACGAACAGTTTTCTGGAGAAATCACAGAATACCAAGAATTTTCTAACATCAACACTCTATCTCCTACTCCAATCCCTAAAGCTCCACCAGAAGCTCCCTCACCAATAATAATAGTAATTATAGGAGTTTTAAGCCTTGTCATTTCTAAAATATTTCTAGCAATAGCTTCTCCTTGCCCTCTCATTTCTGCTTCCAATCCTGGGTAAGCACCTGGTGTATCAATTAACGTTACTACAGGAATGTTAAACTTTTCTGCTAGCTTCATTAATCGCAATGCTTTACGATATCCTTCTGGGTTAGCCATACCAAAGTTTCTGTATTGACGGGTTTTGGTATTGTATCCTTTTTGCTGCCCAATAAACATATAAGATTGGTCGCCTATTTTACCTAAACCACCAACCATTGCTTTATCATCTTTTACACTTCTATCTCCGTGTAACTCCATAAAAGTATCTCCAGCTAAGGCTCTGATATAATCTAATGTATAAGGTCTGTTTGGGTGACGAGACAACTGTACTCGCTGCCAAGCGGTAAGATTTTTATAAATATCTTTCTTTGTCTTTTCTAACTTTTTTTCAATTTTTTTACATGTTGCAGTAACATCTACATCACTTTCTTTTCCAATTATTTGACATTTACTTAATTGTTCTTCAAGCTCTTTAATTGGTTGTTCAAATTCTAAATATTCCATCTTTTAGTTGTTTGATTGTACGGAATCAATGTAAAATTGATTAAAATTTTGTATAACTACAAACTTACTATAAAAATTACTTTTTTAGTTAGTTTTTAGTGGTATTCTTTTTTAGTTTTTGCTTAATACTTGTCTTGTTTTTTAGAATACCGTTTAGCAATACTACAAATAAAACAATAAATGCTCCATAATAAAACTCTGCTTGCATTTTTTCTTTATCTCCAAAAATTAACAAGGCTAATAGAATGGCGTAAACGGGCTCTAAATTAATGGTTAACATCACCGTATAGGGTGTTAAATGCTTCATTATTTTAACCGAAGCGATAAATGCATAGGCTGTACAGACACTGCTTAATACGAACATATACAACCAATCTGACATTGTTAGTTTAAAAAAAGCTGTAGTAAATGAGTTGGTAAAAAGTAAAAAGAAGGTTACAAAAATTACTCCAAAAAAGAGTTGATAAAAAGAGATGACACCTGCATCTGTTTTTTGAACAAACAAACCATTTAACACAGAAAATAACGCTGCTAAAAATGCTGAGGTTAACGCGTAAACAATTCCTAAATAGTACTGTGTTTCAAAATTAAAAATAATATACAGTCCGATAATAACTAATAGACCCAAGGCAATCTCTAATAACTGTATTCTTCTCTTAAAAAACAGAGGTTCTATTAACGATGTAAAAAAAG
>JABXHX010000063.1 GCA_013373385.1 Flavobacteriaceae bacterium | reverse complement strand
GATGCGCACTTTGATTTACGTCCAGTAGAAAAGAAAACTAATTCTGGAACCCCATTTAATCAAATCTTAAATGAGTTTGAAAATGTAAATTACTTTGCTATTGGAATTCAAAGACAAGCAAACACCAAAGAGTTATTTGAAATTGCAAAAAACAACAAAGTAGATTATGCTATAAATTATGATTGTGAATCATCAAAAGAAGAATTAAATGCTTTAAAAGACAGATTACAATCTATTATTAATGATTCTGATTATTTATATATTACTATAGATTTAGATGGATTCTCGTCTGCTTACGCTCCAGGAGTAAGTGCTCCATCTCCACTTGGTTTCACTCCTTATTTTGTTTTTAAAGTACTTCGCTTTTTATTTGACACTAACAAAGTCATATCATGTGATATAGCAGAGTTGAATCCTACTTTAGATAGAGATAATTTAACTGCCAATTTAGCGGCAAAGCTTGTAGACTTTATGGTAATGAAATTAGAAAATCAACAATAAAAAAGCCAGCTAATTAGCTGGCTTTTTTATTAAATCATATGTAAATTGTTTACCTCTTGAGATGTTAACTCCCTATATCTTCCTCTAGGCAGATTCTTCTTTGTCAATCCGGCAAAAATCACTCTATCAAGCTTAACAACTTTATATCCAAAATGTTCAAAAATCTTACGCACAATTCTATTACGTCCAGAATGGATTTTAATTCCAACTTCTGTTTTCTTTTCTCCTGCTACATAATCAACCTCATCAATAAAAACTCTTTTTCCTTCAATTACAACTTCATCACGCATTTTATGCAAGTCTTTTACTTCAAATTTTCTATCTAAAGAAGCGTGATACAATTTCTGAACATTGTGTTTGGGATGCGTTAATTTTTTAGCCAAATCTCCATCGTTTGTAAATAGCAACAAACCAGTAGTGTTTCTATCTAATCTACCAACAGGATAAATTCTTTCTTTTGCAGCATTCTGTATTAAGTCCATTACTGTTTTCCTACCACGGTCATCATCCATCGTAGTAATATAGTTTTTAGGCTTATTTAACAGTACGTATTTTTTTTCTTCTGGAGAAATTGCAGTCCCATCAAAACGAACATCATCTGTAGGTTTTACTTTAAACCCCATTTCTGTAATCACTTTTCCGTTTACAACAACATTTCCAGAAGCAATAAAGGTATCCGCTTCTCTACGCGAGCAAATGCCCGAATTTGCAATGTACTTATTTAATCTAATTCCGTCTTCTATGTTTGCCTTTTGAGTAGGTTGAGGTTTTGTGTAGTCTTTTCTTTTTTTATTCTGATAGCTTTTTTTATTTCCTCCTTGTCGTCCTCTCGACGAGTTTCTATTTGAGTTCATTTTTTAAAATTTTCGGCAAAGATACTGTTAAATATTTGATTTAATTCAGTTTATCAATAACTCTTTCTACAATTAAAGTTGGATCGATAAATAAAAGGCTTAAAATACCAAGTAAAATCATAACCTTTAATACATTATGTAATATCATATAGTGCTTTCTTAGGTTGTACTTCCATAGCATAAAGGCAATAAAAAAAAGTATCACAAAAGAAAAAATGAAATAGTATTTCATTGCTCCAATTGCTTTATAATTATAGAGTAAAAAAGTAGGAATCGTAGTAATAAATACAATCCATATTCCAACTTTTCTTGTGTTTCTTTCTCCATATTTTACTGGAAAAGTAGTATAATTACTCGCAATATCTCCACGTAAATTTTCTAAATCTTTAATTAATTGTCGTAATAATAAAACTAAAAATAAAAAGGTAGCATGTACAAAAATAACCTTAGAGAAGTTTTTATAATACACAAAAATGGCAAAGAATGGCATTATTGTTAAAACAGCTACTGTTAGTAAACCAATAAACGGGTACTTTTTAAGCTTATGAGAATACAACCAAATAGCAAAAATATAAATCGCAAAAAAAAGTGCTGCTCTCCAAGAAATAATCCAACCTAAAGAAAAGCCTAAAAAATTAAGAAAAAAGTAGATTTGTAATTTGGTTTTTTGCTTTACTATACTATCTAAACTTGCTTTTATAGGTCTGTTTATGATATCTGCTTTTGCATCGTAAAAATTGTTTATAATATACCCAGCAGAAACTACACAAACCGTAGCGAATACTAAAAAGAACAAGTGATAATCTGTTAGAATATGTCTTGGCGATTTCTCTGGAGAAAAAATAAATAATGCTGCTAAATACTGTGCTAAAATTAATACAAGCACATTGTAGCCTCTAACTACAGATAGGAGACTTAATATTTTATAAAAAAATGAGTATGATTTTGAAGTTTTCACAAGTTAGATTTTGATTTTTTAAAATCTATAGACTAACTCTAACTTGTAATCTTTTAAAGAAATTTTTGCTTTTTCGTAATCTTCAGTAAAACCTAAAATATAGCCGCCACCACCAGAGCCACACAGCTTTAAATAATAATCGTTTGTTTTTATTCCGTGCTCCCAAACCTTATGAAAAGCATTAGGTATCATTGGTTTAAAATTAGACAATACTACTTTTGATAATTTTTTTACATTCCCAAACAATGATTTTACATTACCATGTAAAAAATCATCAATACAAGCATCTGTATAGGTAACAAACTCTTCATTTAGCATTTTTCTAAACCCTTCGTTTTTCATCTTGTTCATAAAGATGTTTACCATAGGTTCAGTTTCTCCAATTATTTCAGAATCTAGTAAAAATACTGCGCCTTTACCTTCTTTTTGCGACGGAATTCCTGCTGGTTCAATATGCGTTTTAGAGCTGATTAATATTGGTAAACTCAAATAGCTGTTTAAAGGGTCTAAACCAGAACTTTTTCCATGAAAAAAAGATTCCATAATACTAAATACCTCTTTTAAAATCAACAGCTTATCTCTGGTTAGGTTTTCTAGAACCGTAATTTTGTTATTTGCATATTTATCGTAGATAGAGGCCACTAAAGCACCAGAACTCCCAACCCCATAACCTTGAGGGATCGATGAATCAAAGTACATACCGTTGTCTAAATCGGTTTTAAAATCGTCTAATCTAAAAGATAACTTTTTGTGATTTAATTGAAGTAAATATTGATAAAACTGATGTAAATTTTCATTTGATTTTTTTGCAGCTCCTGTAAGATTATTTGCTGATTTTAACGCACCTCTATAAGCATTAAATGGTATTGCCAAACCTTTAGAGTCCTTAATGATTCCATACTCTCCAAATAGCAATATTTTAGCGTAAAACAATGGCCCTTTCATCAATTTATTAATTTCTATTCAACAAAAATAAGATTTATTATTTTAATTTATAAGGTTTTAGCTATTTCTTATACACATTTTTATAGTATATTTTCCAAACACCTACTTTTCTACCTTTATTGTACTTTCCTTTTTCTTTAATTTTTCCAGTCTTATAGTAGGTTTTCCAAATACCATTTTGCTCTCCATTTTCATATCTCCCCGTCATAAAAAGCTCACCTGTCTCGTAATATTCTTTGTATTTTCCTTCTATTTTACTGTTGATATAATTCTTTGTACTTTTTAGTTTTCCAGATTCAAAATACACCTTTCTGAGCCCTTCAATTTTACCTTCTTTATAGTGTATTTCTTGATATATTTTACCATTGGCAAAATAATATTTTACTAAACCATGAAACTTTTCGTTATTTGGATTATTATTTAAACTAAACCCTTCCATTTGTATTGTTCCGTCCATATAATAATCAACAATCCAAAAACCATTTTTTTGTGTTTTAGGTGTAGGTCTGTAATAGGTGGCTTTTTCTTTGATAGTTGTATTCCAATTTGCATCAAACCAAAGAGTTTCTTGTGAAGAAGCTGTAGTAGTTAAAAACCCAACAACTAAAGCGAAAAGTAAGGTTGAAGTTTTCATAATTAAGGATTTTGTTGTTGTAAGTTACAAAATTTTTGCTCCATTACCAGCAAAATCTAAAATAAACTGCTTATTCTGACAGAATTTAGACAACTCATTTTCAATGAATTGATTTACAATCTCTTTTTCTTTTTCTGGATATAATACATGAACATTTGCTCCAGCATCTAACGTAAAACAAATTTTACTATCAGTATTATTTCTAAACTCCCAAATTTTATTAATGATTTGCAAGGTATTTGGTTTCATTAAAATAAAGTATGGGTTACTTGTTAGCATCATAGCATGAAGTGTAAGCGCTTCACTTTCTACAATATTTATAAAAGTATCTACGTCTCCATTTTGTAATACTTGAGAGATCTCACTTAAATTTTCACTTGCCTGAATAAAGCGTTGCGCTGCATAAGGATGGTTATGCATTAAATTATGTCCAACAGTACTTGAAACTTGTTTTTCTCCTTTATCAACCAATAAAATTGCATCTTGATAATTCTCAAAAACCGAAGCTACTTTAAACGGAAATTGCACTCCAAATAAATCTGAGCTTCCATCAACATCAGGATGCTTACCCCAAACCACCAATGGACCTTCTATACTTCTACTTGCACTACCAGAGCCTAAGCGCGCTAAGAATGATGCTTTCTTTTTAAGAAAATCTTCTGATAAATTAGAATTCAATGCTTTTTCTAAACTCATCAAGCACATAGCTATAGCTGATAAGCCACTTGCTGAAGAAGCAATTCCACTGCTATGAGGAAATGAATTCGAAGAATCAATTATCATATCATATTCAAAAACATACGGACAGTATACTTTTATTCTTTCAAAAAACTGAGCAATTTTAGGTTTAAAAGCTTCATTTTTTTTACCTTCAAAAAACAGTTCGAAATTAACCTTCTTATTATCAGAACTCTTTTCAAACTCTATAGAAGTTATAGTATGGCAATTGTTTAATGTAAAACTTATGGATACATTTTTTGGAATTTGAGGAGTTCTTTTTCCCCAATACTTTACCAAAGCAATATTACTTGGTGTTTGCCACTTATAGGAAACAGTATCTACTAAATAATCTAATTTTTTAGGAATAAATTGTTCTGTAATCAAATCGAAAAGTATTTGCTGTAAAGATACTTTAAATCTTTATAAATTATCTAATTTATTTAAAATCGACTCTTTGTATTTTCTACTAATCGGAATTGCTTTTTGATAAACTTCTACAAACTCGTTTGTATAAGACTCAATACTACTTATCGCCACAATAAAAGATCTGTGAACTCGCATAAATACTGTCTGAGGTAATTTAGCTTCGATATTTGTAATTGTTTCTCTAGTTACAATGGTTTTTGACTTTAAAAAAATTTTCACATAATCTCCGATACTTTCAACAAATAAAACTTCATTAAAATCTACTCGAACCATTTTTCTCTCTGAGCGTACAAAAAAGAAACTTGCTTCTTGTTCTGTTTTTTCTTTTTTCTGCTGATGGTTTGTATTGTTTACTTCAAAATACTTGTTTATTGCTTCTAAGAACCTATCAAAAGCTATAGGTTTCAACAAATAATCTACAGCTTTTAAATTAAATCCTTCCACCGCATAATCTCTATACGCAGTAGTAAAAATTACTTTTGATTCTTTTGAAATCAATTTTGCTAATGATAATCCAGAAATTTCTGGCATATTAATATCTAAAAAGAATAAATCTATTTTTTCTGAATTAATTACATCAAATGCTTCTAATGCATTTTTACAACTTTTTACTAATTGTAAACTTGGAATTTTTTCTATAAAAGAAATTAGAATCTCTCTTGCTATTGGCTCATCATCTACAATAATACATGTTACTTTCTCAGACATTCTTTTCTTTTTTTAGTTCATTAGTATGTATTTGCAAATCAACAATAAATGTATCTTTTTCATCATCAATAACTAATGTATATGCATTAGGATACAACATCTCTAATCTCTTTTTAATATTCTCTAAACCAATACCTTGTTTCTCTCCATCAGAAATATCTGATGTATTTTTAATTAAAAAATGTAGTTTTTCACCTTTCATTGTAAGATGAATGGTTACTTGCATTGTTCCATCAATAATTTTACCATGCTTAAAACTATTTTCTACAAAAGGAATGAGCAACATTGGGGCAACTTGCAACGATTCGTCAATGTTATTTTTTACAAAACTTACTTTGAGTGTATCATTAAAACGCATTTCTTCTAACGAAATATAATCTTCTAAATGATTCACCTCATCTTGTAAGTTAACTGTTGGTTTATTTACTTGATATAAAATATAGTCTAATAAATTAGAAAGTTTCAGAATCATTTCTGGTGCTTCATCTTTCTTTTTGAGAGCAAAACCATAAATGGTATTTAAAGAGTTAAACAGAAAATGAGGGTGAATTTGCATTTTTAAAAACCTTAACTCTTGCTCTTTAAGCTGTAATTGCGCTTGCAATATTTTATTTTCTAAGGTTTTGTTTTTTTCTAACGACTTATAATTGTGAGACAGAATTTTTACCACACTAGTCAATACAACTATTAAGAGTACGCAAACCAAAATTACAGATGAACTTTTAGTTAATGCTGGCATTTTTTGAAACTCTAAATTAAAATAGAAAACAAAACCAAATGCCATAGTCATAAATACCCCACAAGTAATAAACACAGCAGAATAGGCAGTGTACAGGGCAAATTCTTTATATTTTTTTTGCAACAAATAATTAGGCAGCAAATTGTAAATAAAGATATATGAAGCTACAATAGCAATAATACTCAATAAGACAGAAAACCAAAAAATAAATTGCTGATTTGAACTACCAACACTAAAAAAAGTTTTAAAGAAAAACCACACCAGCATCCAAAAAGAAAGGTGCATTACAGATTCTTTTAATATCACTAAATAGTTTTTTTTCATTTCTGTAAAGAAAATAAAATTGGTTGTTTTATCCGATAAATATAGACCAATTTCATATTAAGTATGTTTTTCTACAAGTTTTATTCCTTTTTTAAAATAAGATATTCTTTAGGTTAAAACGCTTGTAAAATGGTAACTTGGTCGTATAAAATATTTTTCACAAGAATAACAACATAGTTTAGCCTTGAATTAAAACTTTTTAATTATGACACATTTACTTTCTGATGGCGGCTATCAATTTATGATTCCGTTATTGCTATTATTAGTTGTGATTCTTTTTCTAATTTTTAAAGGAATTAAAAATAATACCGAAAAAAATCTTGCACTACTAAAATCAATTAGCTTATTCGCTTTGGTTTTCGGTTTTTTAGGCTTTACTATTGGATTGATTGAAGCTCTTGATAGAATTGTTGAAATTGATGGAGACATTGCTCCTACTGTAGTTGCTGGGGGTTTTAAAATAGGAGTTCTTCCTCCAACTTTCGGAATGTTTATTTTCTTAGTTGGGCGAGCTGGTGTTACAGTTCTAATAGGCTTAAAAAAAGAATAAACATTACACTCTTTTAAACTCAATAACTTTTAAATATTTTATTATGAAGAAAACACTATTTGTTCTTCTTGTATTTGCATGCTCAGTTGTTACTGAAGCTCAAAATAACAACTATAAAAACTTAGATCGTTTTTTTAACAAACTTGAATCTGAAAACAAAGCAATGGGAACTATTTCTGTTGTTAAAAACGGAAAAGAAATATATCAGAAAAATATTGGTTATGCAAATCTAAAAACAAAAACACGACCAAATAAATATACTAAATATAGAATTGGATCAATTACAAAAACCTTTACAGCTGCTATTATTTTACAGCAAATAGATGAAGGCAAATTAACCTTAAATACACTGCTAAAAGAATTCTTTCCAGAAATACCAAATGCACATAAAATTACCATTGAAGATTTATTGAGGCATCAAAGTGGTTTGACCAATATAACTCAAGATAAAACCATAATATCTTGGATTTCTAAACCACAAACTCGTAAACAAATGATTGATCGATTTATTAAAAACGGAACTGTTTTCGAACCTAAAGAAAAGTCATCATATTCAAACACTAATTTTGCCATCTTATCTTACATTTCAGAAAAGATAGACAGCAGACCATTTGCTACAATTCTATATGATAGAATTATACAACCGCTTGGTTTAAAAAGAACAGAATTTGGTAAAACAATACAGCCAAATAATAATGAGGCTAACTCTTATTATCTTGAAAACAATCAATGGAATTTAATCAATTTTCAAACACACATGTCTGCCCCTATGGGTGCAGGAGCTATTGTTTCAACATCATCAAACATAGCTACTTTCTACACAAGTCTTTTTACAAATAAGCTAATTTCTAAAAGCTCATTAAAAGAACTTATGACAATAAAAAGAGGATTTGGACTAGGAATCAGTCAATTCAAATTTAAAGGTTTAAAAGTTTATGGACATGATGGAGGTATTGATGGTTTTCAATCGTATGCTTTATATATTCCTGAGAAAAACGTTTCAATGGCGTTTACCTTTAATGGCTTAAATATGCTCATGATGCCTTTAGTAATTTCAATATTAGACAACTACTTTGAAGGTGATACATCGCTAAAAAAACAAGCTTCAATTAAGCTTAGCTCAAAAGATTTAGATGCATATTTAGGAGTTTATAGCGGCAAAACATTTCCTGCTAAAGTAACATTTACTAAAAAAGGAAGTACGCTTTTTGCACAGGCAACAGGGCAACCCATATTTAAGTTAACTGCAACAAAAAAAGACTTCTTTATGTATGACGCAATGGGAATTCGCTTTGATTTTAATTTAAAAAATAACACCCTAGAGTTAACCTTTGCAGGTAACAAACACCTATTAAAAAAAGAATAACACCAAGACATTTATAAACAACAAAAACACATAATTATGAGAATGCCTATTACTGACTTTTTAACAAATGGAGATTTGAAATTTGTTATCATTTTGTATGCTTTTTTAATCATTGCCACCATACATTTTGTAAAAAAGCTCTCAAATAAAGAAAAACAAGAACTGTATAACATTAAGCTAAACAAACTGGTAAATTGGTCTTTATACATTTCAGTATTTTCTTTATTACTAGGATTAATGCATAGCTTTTATTTTATCTCAAAAGCAAAAGGAATTGCAAATCATTTACTATTTGGAGGCTTATCTAACGTAATGATTACTCCAGTGTTGGGTATTGTAATTGCCATGATTATAAAATTATTAGCAACACCAATTAAAACAACTAAGCAGCAATGAAAAAATTAATTCTACTCATAGCATACCTCATTGCAAACACTATGCTTTCACAAAGCAAAGGAGATGATTTTAGAAAAAAAGGTGATTTAATGAATGCTATAAAAACTTATAAAGCTGTATATAAAAAAGATAAATTCAATTCAAAAAACACCTATAATCTAGCTTGTGCTTATGCTTTAACCTATCAAAAAGACAGTGCTTTTTATTATTTAAATATTTCATTAAAAGATGATACCAGATTATGGGCATTGGCTGATAACGATTTGTATCCTTTAAGTAAAGATAAAAGGTGGACAGCAATTGAAAATAAACAATTAGCAAAATATCAAGCTAAAAACGGAGCTATAAAAAATCCTACTTATGCGAAACAATTGTTACAAATTATCATGAAAGACCAAGCCATGAATTACCAACAAGATATGGCAAGACGCTACTATATGAAATACGGACACGTTCCGCATTGGTTTTATCCTATTTTAGAATTGAAAAAAGAAATCGGAGGTACTAATTTTACCGATATTCAATATTTAATTAAACAATATGGTTGGCCAACTTATTCTATGGTAGGTACATTAGCTGCTGATGCTCCGCTATTGGTTATTAATCATTTAGAAGGAGAAGAAATGCGAATTAAATACTTGCCAGAAATTAAAAAAGCGTGTTTACAAAAAGAAGGTAGTTGTATGGAGTATGCTAAAATTCAGGATAGAATTTTAGTAAACACAAATCAAAAGCAAATTTACGGAATGCAGTTTCGATATACTAAAGACAGAAAGCTAGAACCTTTTCCAATTAAGAATCCTAAATATGTAGATCAGAAAAGAAAAGCAATTGGATTAGAGCCTATTAAACAATACTTGAAACGAAAAATCAATTACGATTGGACGATCAAACAGAAAACGAAATCGTGAGATTTGTTTGCTTGGTTTTTAAATACCTATTTCATATGAAATAGGTATTTTTGTTGTATGAATAGAAAACTAAAATTGATTTGGGATTTTAAAGGTGAAGATGGTTTAGAAACAGCCAAACATCACTGCATCCATTTAAAAGAATTTGCTACTGCAGAAAACTTACATTATTACGAAATCAATCATTCTCAGCTTAACCAATTTCACGCCATTGCTTTTGTAACTGTAGATGAAGTAGACATGAAAATTTACAGAGATGCTTTAATACCGCATCGTGGAGAATTGGCATAAATATATTTTTGTAGTTTTAATGCATGAAACCTCAAGTTAATACCATCTACCACAGTTTTACTATCAATGCAGCTGCAAAAAAGATTTTTGATGCAATTTCTTTACCCAAGCATTTAGTGAATTGGTGGCCACTAAAATGTAGTGGAATGCCAATAGTTGATACCGAATACAACTTTAATTTTACCGATGCTTATAATTGGTATGGAAAAGTAACGGTTTGTAAACCCAACACAGCTTTTTTTATTAAAATGACCAAAGCTGATGAAGATTGGAATCCTACAACTTTTGGGTTTGAGCTTGAAGTCATTAACAAAACTAAAACAAAAGTTCATTTTTCTCATGCCAATTGGCCGAAACAAAATGCACATTTTAAACACTCATCGTTTTGTTGGGCAATCTTACTACATGGTTTAAAAAATTATATAGAAAAAGGAATTATCATTCCTTTTGAAGAACGAGAGTAGCTGCCTAATAATTATTTGTATAAAACAATCGAAAAAACCACAACATAATACAATTTGATTCTAAACTGTTTTTTCGATAACTTCGCTAACTACTGATATAAACGATTAAAAAAGTTCATATCAAAACATTAGCCACAAGCATAAAAACAGAGCAATTCTAAATCAAATTAAGTTGTATATACAACTTTTGTATTATACATTTGCATTATGGAGTTTGAAAATCTTAAATGCTTTAATCCCTCTGAATGCATTTCAGGGAAAATAATGAGACTAAATCGTATCACTGCTAAAGTTTTCCGAAAGTACTTAATGCCATTCAATATCACTGATAGCCAATTAAGCATTCTATTTATCTTAACAAAAAAAGGCGGTTTAACTCAAAAGCAATTATCAGACATAATTCGACTTGAAAAATCATCTCTCAATAGAAATCTAAAACGCCTTTTTGATAAAAACTACCTGTCAAGGGCTGACTTTCCAACTATTCGAATAACGCATTTAGGAAAATCGTTTGTTAACGACATTATTCCTGAATGGAAAAAAGCAATGAATGAAATAAGCCAATTATTAGAAGAGGACGGAAAAAATGCATTAGACCTCGTACATACAAAACTTATAAATCTAAAATAATGGAATTACAAATTGCATACATAGGACTTTCAATATTAATGACACTAATATTGATTTTAATAGGTATAAAAACAATTGACAAAACTTATCGTCAGAAATCAAAAAATAGTAAAAGGAAAGTAATACTTATTTCATTCCTGATTATTTGGCATATCTACATATTTGTTTTAGCATCTACCGAATTTATGCTAAACCTCGAATTTCCCCCAAGATTCTTTATATTGACTATTTTACCTCTATTTATATTTACGGGAATCTTCATCTATAAAAACAGAAATAATACTTGGATTCAAAATATCCCACCTCATTGGTTGTTTTTTTATCAAACATTTAGAATTCTAATTGAAGTCATATTCGTATTTACTGTATCCAAAGGAATATTACATTCAAACGTCACAATAGAAGGATACAACTTTGACATGGTTTACGCATTTACAGTACTCATTATTGGACTGATAGTATTTAAAAAAATCATCTGGTATAAACGCTTAATTCTATGGTGGAATTATTTAGGGTTAGGAGTAATTGCTATTATTATATTTTTGTTTCAATCAACAATTTATATTCCAGAATTTTATGGAGATATAGAGCCTTTTCCAATTGAATTTTTGAAATACCCTTATGTATTAGTTCCTGCGTTTTTAATGCCTTCAGCAGTGTTCATCCATATTTTATCGATTGTACAACTAAGAAAAATGCCAGTGGCTAACACCGAATAAAAAAATTCCTAGTGAAAGCCAATTTATGAAAGTCCTCGCAAACTTTTTATTTGTGATTTATTTGCTAACCTTAGTGTTTGAAACACGCAACTTTTCTTATTCAAACACGTTAGCGAAACTTCTTAATTTTCAACAATTGCTTTTGCAGCAATAAAACCACCTGTCCAGGCATTCTGAAAATTAAAACCACCAGTTACGGCATCAATATTTAACACCTCACCAACAAAAAATAAATTATTGTGTTTTTTACTTTCAAAACGTTTAAAATTAATTTCTTTTAAATCTACACCACCAGCAGTTACAAACTCTTCTTTAAAAGTACTTTTACCATTAGCATTATAAACCCCTTTGGTTAATTGGTTGGCTAATTGTTCTATTTGAGCATTATTCAAATCTGCCCATCTTGGAGATGTATTTATATCTGAAGCCAATACCAATCGTTCCCATAATCGTTTCGGAATATCTGTAAATGGCGATTTTAACATCACTGTTTTCTTTGGTTCTTTCTTTTTTAGATTTACTAATACATTTACAATCTTGTTAGTTGGTCTAGACAACCAGTTAACTTGTACATTGTATTGGTAGTTTTTAGCGGCTAAAATTCGCGCTCCAAATGCTGATAATTTTAATACAGCTGGTCCGCTCATTCCCCAATGAGTAATCAATAAAGGCCCTGATGATTCTAATTTTGTCCCAACAATATTTACTGTTGCATTTGGCACTGAAATTCCGAGTAAATCAATAATACGCTTATCTTTAATATTAAACGTAAATAATGATGGCACAGGTTCTATAATAGTATGATCTAAGGTCTTTACTAACTCCCAAACTTTATTACTACTTCCTGCGGCTATGACCAACTTATCAGCTATAAACTCTTTGTTTTTTGTAGTAACCACCCAACTATTTTCTTTTTTAGAAACTGCCGTTACGCCATGATTTTTCAACACAGTAATTCCGAGTTTCACAACCTGATTCTGAAAACAATCTATAATAGCTTGACTAGTATTTGCTTCAGGAAATACGCGATTATCCGATTCAATTTTTAGAGGCACTCCCCTATCATCAAACCATTCAAAAGTATCCCCCGTCATAAATGTATGAAAAGGCCCCAACAATTCTTTTTCTCCTCTTGGATAAAATTTCACCAACTCTTTAGGCTCAAAACAAGCATGCGTAACATTACAACGTCCACCACCAGAAATCTTGACTTTCTGTAATACTTCTTTTCCTTTTTCAAGAATGGTAATCTCTAAATCTGGATTTTGTTCTTTGGCATTAATTGCAGTAAAAAAGCCTGCCGCACCACCTCCAATTATAATTATTTTACTCATTTTTTTAGTTGTCAGTTCGAGTGATTTTCAATAGAAAATTATATCGAGAATTTTTATTGAATCATCTCGATACAAATTTATTTTATTCTCCAATAAATTTACTCGATGTGACATTTCGATTACAATATCATTTTAGAATAAGGCACTATTGTTTCAAAACCTTTTTGTTTAAAATAGTTTGGAGTATCTTCATTTCCGGTAACCAACACAAAATCTCCACCCCAGGCTCCTAAACTTTTCACGGCACCAAAATAGTCAGAAAACAATGCTGTCTTCACTGGGTTTAATTTGATAATTGAAGAAATAATTTGCTCGTGTTCATTAATTACTTTTACTAAATCTTTTGACGATGTTGCTTTTACAAATTCATCAGAAAGTATTGAAATATCATTAATTTCTTGTTGAATGTTTTGGCTATTCTTTTTGTATTGAGCAATACCTTCTCTACTATTTTGCTTTTTATTTAGATGCACAAAAAACAGTTCGTCTTTATAATTCGGATTGAAATCAACTCGATTAATTTCAGGTTGACTAAGTGGAGTCGAAGTCAACTGATAAAAAATTGGAGCATTATGTTGTGCGCAAGCAATATCGTAACCACTTCCAGAAAAGGCATCCCATAGTAATTTATAAGCATCAATACCTGCCCAAGAAGCAATGTTATTAATTAGTGTAGAAGAACTTCCTAAACCCCAATTTCTTGGAAACGTCAAATTTGTTTTAACTACATATCCGTTTTCTGTTTGTAAAAAATCTGGATTTAGTTTTCTTGCTTCGTTTAAAATAGTTTGTAAGGTTTCAGCAATAAATTCTGCACTTCCTTCTTTATCAGAATTAAATGTTGCATTCTTTAGTCTCAGTTTAGGCAAATCAAAAACCGCTTCAAACCAACATTCTCCTGTATGCGTAAAACTCCCCCAAACTAATTGCGGTTCTTGAATAGGTTCTATAACTAAATCTTGACCAAAAACTGTTGGCACTGCCAAAGATTTTGCTCCATCCAGCACTACATATTCTCCAGTTAATAATAATTTCCCGTTACTATAGTATTTATTCATTATCTCTCTTGCTGGCTGAGCGTAGTCGAAGCCACTCTTTATAATTACTAGCATTCATACATTCAGAATGCTTTGATAAATCTTTATAATTTTCTTCTATTAAAGCTATTTTCTTTTTTCTACTCCAGCCTTGTATTTGTTTCTCTCTAGAAAATGCTTCACCTATTCTAGTAAACTTTTCAAAATATATCAAAGTTACTGGTAATCTTTTTTTGGTGTGATTAGCTCCTCTACCATTTTGATGTTGCTCAATCCTTTTATCCAAATCAATGGTACTTCCTGTATAAAAAGTACCATCAGCACACTCCAAGATGTAAACATATCCAGTTGGCATCTTTTTCTCTTTTTCTTTTGGTAACTTCGACTACGCTCATCCACCTACTTTCTCAATTCATTAAACTTATCTACAACAGCACTATGAGAAACGGTTTTATCTTTAAAATAAGCAACCATTTGTTCTTTTTCTTCGTTTGTTGCATTTAATTGATTTAGAATGTTCATTAAATGCATTTTCATATGCCCTTCTTGTATCCCGCTAGTAGTTAATGCTCTTAATGCTGCAAAGTTTTGAGCTAAACCAGCAGTTGCTATTATCTGCATTAATTCTGATGCAGAAGGTTTTTGCAACATATCTAACGATAGTTTTGCCATAGGATGTAATGCAGTTAAACCACCAACAGTTCCTAAAGCTAATGGAATCTCAATCCAAAATCTGAAAACTCCATTTTTAATCTCGCAATGTGTTAAACTACTATAACTACCATTTTTGATTGCATAAGCGTGAGCTCCGGCTTCTATCGCTCTAAAATCATTACCTGTAGCTAACACCACAGCATCAATTCCATTCATAATTCCTTTGTTATGAGTAACTGCTCTATAAGGTTCTATTTCTGCTATTTGCACTGCTTGTTGAAACTTTTCTGCAAATTTTTGAGGATTTTTACCGCCCAAATCTTCTATTTTACAAGAAACTTCTGACCTAACTACACATTGAGGAACATAATTAGACAGTATACTCATTACTATCTCTATATCATCTTTACGAAATGCTTTTGCTATAGCTTCTAAACATGAGTTAATAAAGTTTGCTCCCATAGAATCTTTGGTTTCAAACGTAACATGTAATTGGTAATAATTATCTAGCCTACCTGTCTTATCAACCAGCTCAATATCTAAAATCCCTCCGCCACGCTTTTCCATATTTTTAGTAATGGAAGCTGTAGCTTTATACAAGTTCTCTTTTTGTAGATTAAAATAATTAGTCAATTCGCTTCTATCGCCTTGGTACATAAAATGCACTTGACCAATTTTGGTTGTTGATATTACTTCAGATTTGAATCCTCCACGTTTGCTCCAAAACTTTGCTACTAAAGAAGCTGCTGCAACCACAGAACTTTCTTCAACAACCATAGGAATCACATAATCCTTTCCGTTGATTATAAAATTTGGAGCGATTCCGTAGGGTAAATAAAAATTAGAAATGGTGTTCTCTATAAAGTCATCATGCAATTGTTGGAGTTTCTCATCAGCATTCCAGTATTGTTGAATTGTATTTATAATTTCTGGTTGAGAACTAAAATAATTTTTAGATAACCAATCTATTTTTTCTTGCTTGGTTAGTTTAGAAAATCCTGAAATAATTTTGGGCATTGATTCTATAATTTTGGGTGTTACAAAGATAAATGAATCGATTGAAATCAGCCTTTATATTCTATATTTATGAATATTTTAGATTGATTTTTGCCGATTTTTCCGTAAACTTGGCAAACTATTATTAAAAATTTGATTCTAATAGCGAATCAATGATTATAAAAACAACTAAAATTATATAAATAATTATGACAGATTCAACAGTAAATCCATCTGAACAGCAAATGTTTGGACATCCTAAAGGGTTATTTTATCTATTCTTTGCAGAATTATGGGAACGATTTAGTTTCTATGGAATGAGGGCGTTACTTACGCTTTACATGGTACAAGAAATTTTTAAAGCATTAGAAGAACGTGATGCAGTATCTTTAGTTATATATGCTTCTTATGGTTCATTAGTTTATGCTTCAACCGTAATTGGAGGTAAAATATCTGACAGTATTTTAGGTATGCGTTCATCAATTTTTTTAGGTGGGATATTAATGTCAATAGGTCACTTTGTATTAGCCATTGAAAATAATTTAGCTTTCTTTTTAGCGTTGGCATTTATTGTGGTTGGAAACGGATTCTTTAAACCAAATATATCAACTTTTGTAGGATCTCTATACAAGGATGGAGATAGAAGAAAAGATTCTGGTTTTACCATTTTTTATATGGGAATTAATATTGGTGGATTTGTCGCTCCATTACTATGTGGTTGGTTAGCAGCATCATATGGCTGGCATTATGGTTTTGGATTAGCTGGAATTGGAATGTTAACAGGATTGGTTTTCTTCTGGAAAGGAATAAAAGACAATGTATTTGGAGATAAAGGTTTACCTCCAAGTAAGGAAGTGTACGAGAAAAAGGTACTAGGGTTACCACAAAAAACATTAGTTCCAATTTTATCTATACTTGCTGTTCCTGTAATTGCATTTTTATTATCATCATATAAATCTATAACTTCAGAAGATACCTTTATTATTGGTGAGACCACTTTAGTTGGTTTAATTTTTAATATCATATTGGTGATTATTGTTGTATATCTATCTTCAATAATGCTAAAAGCCACTTTAGATGAGCGTAAAAAATTATTTATGGCTGTGTTAATTACATTTTTCATGACTTTATTTTGGAGTATTCATGAATTGTCAGGTAGTATAATTACATTGTTTGCTAGTAGAAATGTTTCCCTAGAAGGTATTATGTCAGCTGCACAAACGAATTCTTTGAATTCAATGTTTATTATTATTCTAGCAATCCCTGTATCTCTTTTATGGGGGTATTTGTCAAAGAAAAAACTGAATCCTAGAACACCTTATAAATTTGGTTTAGGATTATTAATGGCTGGTTTGAGTTTTTATGTGTTATCAATGAGTAAAGGTAGCGCTGATGAAAACGGAATGGTTCCTTTTGCTTATTTATTAATTATGTATTTTGTGATTTCAATTGGTGAGTTATTTATGTCACCGGTTGGATTATCAAAAATCACTGATTTATCACCTAAAAGAATTGTATCCTTTATGATGGGAATTTGGTTCCTATCATCAGCTTTTGCTTTTCAAGTTGCTGGTTTTATAGGTAAGCAACTAGCTATTAAAAGTACTGATTCTGAAGTTGGAGGGTTGGAAACATTGCCTGTATACACAGATGGTTTTGAATCGATTGCTATGTATGCAATAAGTGCCGGAGTAGTAGTAATAGTATTTGGCCCACTGATGAAAAAATTAATGGGTAACGTACACTAAAAACATTTAACTTTTAAAAACCTCATAAGAAGCTTATGAGGTTTTTACTTTTAATACAACTTTATACTTTATGGATACAACTGCAAAAACCAATGAATTTACTTTATTAGGACACAAACCTGCACTTTTTGTATTGTTCTTTACAGAAATGTGGGAACGTTTTTCGTACTACGGAATGCGTGCTATTTTTGTGTTATTCCTAGTAAAAAGCTGGGATTGGTCTAACGAAAGAGCTGTAGGTCTTTTAGGAGTTTATACAAGTACTGTCTATTTAACTCCTTTAATTGGTGGCTGGATAGCAGATAAATTTACCGGATATCAAAAGGCGGTAGCTTTAGGAGCATTTTTAATGACTTTAGGTCATGCTGCATTAGCTTTTGAAACCGAAACTACACTGTATATTGGTATTGGGTTGTTAATTGCTGGGAATGGATTATTTAAACCGAATGTTACCTCTGTGGTTAGTGGTTTATACGACAAGTATCCTGAAAGAAAAGATGGTGCCTTTACCATTTTTTATATGGGCGTAAATTCTGGTGGCTTCTTAGGCGTATTGTTATGTGGTTTCTTAGCCAGTAATTTAAGTTATTCTTGGGGGTTTGGTTTAGCAGGAATCTTTATGTTTTTAGGAACCTTACAATTTTGGTTTGGTAGAAGTATTTTTGGAAACGTAGGAGCAACTCCAAGTAAAGAAGTTGATTTATCCGATGCTATTGAGAATTTAGAAGAACCTAAAGAGGAAAAAGTACCTTCGAATGTGCAAAGAGATCGTTATATCGTAGTTGGTTTACTGGCCTTTTTTACTGTTTTCTTTTGGGCAGCTTTTGAACAGGCTAGTGGTTCTATGACCATCTTTGCAAGTGATTACACGCAAAGAACCTTAGAAGGAAATTCTGCCACAATCTTCAAAATTGTAGACGTACTCGTTTCAACCGTCCCATTACTAATTATTTCTTGGGTGTTGATTAAATTATTTGGACAAACATTTAAAAAAATATCATTGTCAAATATTGTATTAGGAATCAGCTTTTTGGGTGTTTGGGCAATTGTAATTTGGAAATTATATATTATTCTTCCAAAGGAAAATGCAGAAATTGAAGCTTCTTGGTTTTTAATATTAAACTCTTTATTTATCATTGGTCTGGCTCCTTTATTTTCTAAATGGTGGGAAAGCAAATACAACCCATCTGCAGCTGTAAAATTTGGAATTGGAATGATTCTTTTAGGAATTGGTTTTGCAGCTTTAGCTTATGGGTCAAGTGGAATACCTCAAGGAGCAAAAACAGCGTCAGTAAGCCTAATTTGGTTAGTATTAGCTTATTTATTACATACTATGGGAGAATTATGTGTTTCTCCAGTTGGCTTATCTTATGTTTCTAAATTAGTACCTCCAAAGAAAATCGGAATGATGTTTGGAATTTGGTACTTGGTAAACTTCATTGGAAACTTATCCGCTGCAACAGTTGGTAAGTATATTGACACCATTGTTGAACAATACTCTATGAGTTATTTCTTTTTAATTTTTACTGTCATACCAGGTGCAGTTGGAATTATATTTTTAGTACTAAATCCATTGATGAAAAAACTCATGCACGGAATTCGATAATTAAACATTTACAATATTTTATGAAAAGCACTCAGATAGAGTGCTTTTTTATTTTGTAAGTTTGCTATTATTTACAAGACAAACCCCTTATGAAAAAAACAATCTTCTCCCTATTGCTTATTGTTTCTATTAGTAGTTCTTTAGCGCAAACAAAAGTAAATTGGATTTCGTTTGAAAAAGCAATTGAGCTTACCAAGAAAAATCCAAAGCCTATTTTAATTGATGTCTACACAGATTGGTGTGGTTGGTGTAAAAGAATGGATAAAAACACTTATGCCAATACAACCATTGCCACCTACATCAACCAACATTATTATGCAGTAAAAATGGATGGCGAAGGTAAAAAACCGATTACTTACAAAGGATATACTTTTAAATTTCAACAGCAAGGTAATACAAAATACCACGAGTTAAGTGCTGCGCTGTTAAACGGAAAGTTAAGTTATCCTTCTACAATTATTCTGAGTAAAGAAGAAAAACTCCTTGATAGAATTCCTGGTTATTTAAAACCAAAAACGATGGAAATGGTTTTAGCTTATTACAATAACAATACTTTTAAAACAACAAAATGGGAAGCTTTTACGAAAGATTTTAAAAGCAATCTCAATTAATTATTTCAATACAAAAGCACCACTTTTTCCTGTATCATAAAAAGGAATGTTGTTTGTATCACAAATAAATTTCCAATTTGCAATCCTACTTTTATAATTTGAACCATCCGCAATCACAAGCCTAGGTTTTAATTGTAGTAATAATCGTTCTAAATTAATCTTCGGAGATTGTGTAAGCAGTACTATTGGCGTAATCATGTCTTTTAGTTGATATACCCCCAACTTATCTACGATTAATACCTGCTGCTCATGATATTGTAGTATCGCTGGAATGTTGTTTTTATACATCACAGTATCAATTTTCTTAGCAGTAGTGTACTTTTTTAGTAATGATAACTTTTTAATTGCCACTGTATCTAAATTATGATTTAGCAAGAGTTGATCTCTTTGTTTTATTCCAATAATGGTATATCTACTTTTATGAAATACTATCAATTCTTCTGTGGTTTGCACTTGATGTTTCTCAAAAAACAATTGAATTTGAAAAACAATCACAAAAAATAACATCCCAACAAACCTCTTAAAATTTTTCTTTTCTAAATACAATCCTAAAAAGACAATCACTATATAGGTGATAATCATTTGTGTCAATGAAAATGAAATGTCTGTAATCAAAAAAGATTCTTGTAATGAAACCCAACTCACAAAACTGTTCATCATAGCTATTACAGCATTGTATGCTGATGCTAAAAAGCTAGGCAAGCTATTATTAAGCGCTAAAAAAATCACAACAATTCCACCTAATAAGATCAATCCTATAAAAGGAATGATAACTAAATTAGACAACATAAAAAGCCCTGGAAATTGATTAAAATAGTACAAGCATATTGGCAACACTCCTATTTGAGCAGCTAAAGAAACGGTAAACAATTGCCAAAATTTAGTTGCAAGCCAACAGTTGGGTTTCCAAGTAGATGCAATTTTAGGTTGAAAAAAAATAATGCTAAACACAGCCAAATAGCTTAACTGAAACCCAACGTCAAACAAAAACAACGGCTTAAAAAGCAAGAGCACAAACATAGACATGACCAATGCGTGTAACAGCCATGTTTTTCTTTGAAAACTCATACCAATGGCTACAGCAGTAAACATGGTTACAGCTCTTACTACCGAGGCTGATAAACCTGCTACAATTGCAAAACACCACAGCAACAAAACTATTATCAGAGCTTTTGTTGCTTTACCATACTTTAATCTTTCTAGAGGTTTTAATAAAAAGGATAGAATTAGTAAAATAATTCCGACATGTAAACCAGAAACTGCCAAAATATGTATGGCTCCAGCATTGGTATAATTTTGCAATAATTCTGACGAAATATCTGTTCGTTGTCCTAATAACAACGCTTTGATTACTGCAAGTTCTTCGTCTGCAAAATTGTAATCTAGCAATGCTTTTTCAATAGAATAGCGAACCTTATTAGCTATAACGTCTAAAGAAAATTGCTGACTTTCTCTTTTTAAGAAAAGTGGTTCTTTAAGAAATACTTGATGATATATTCCTTGTTTTTCTAAATACTCTTTATAATTAAATTGATACGGATTTAACGGCAGTTGCACTGTCAGAAATTCTGATGTAAACAACAATTCATCTCCAACTTCTAATGTTCCTTTTGCATTGACTTTTTGTAGGTGCAACAAAATTTTTCCTGTTGTAGGCTTGTTCCCTATCTTTTGTACAGTAGCAAAGTATTTGTAATAATACAAGTTGCTTTTTAACTCTTTGACAATTTTAATCGTAACTGGCGCTTCTTGAGAAAGATGGTTTTGATAGTAGTTTTCTCGATGCACATTATTTGTAGTAAACGCTGCAAACATCCCCACAAAAACAAATAGCAACCAAGAAACTACCGTAAAAAAAGTTTTCTTTTTAAATTGATTAAAAATAAAAAGAACACCTACCAATCCAACTAAAAGAATAACAGATTCTATACCTGTTAGAAACCAACAGGCAAAATTAAATTGCAGTATAATTCCTACAACTAAACAAATGGTAAAATGGAATGGTAAATATTCTAGTAACTTTCTCATAGCAGAGTAAAGTTACTATTTTTTTATTTCAAGGCTTCAACAATAAGCTTTGCTGCTTTTTCTGAAGCACCTTTGCCTCCTAATAATTGTTCTAGTTCGTAATAGTCCAAAAATAATTGCTCTCTGTGTGTTTCTTCTAGAATTTTATCTAACTCCTTTTTTAAGCTTTTCTTGGTGAAATTATGCTGAATTAACTCGGTTACCACTTCTTTATCCATAATTAAATTGACTAAAGAAATAAACTTTAAAGTAATGATTCTCTTAGCTATTTGGTACGAAATTGTACTTCCTTTATAACAAACTACTTGTGGCACTTTAAACAAAGCTGTCTCTAGAGTTGCCGTACCAGATGCCACCAAAGCAGCATAAGAAATGCTTAACAAATCGTAGGTTTTATTTGCCACAAAACATACATTATTTGATTTGATAAATTGTTGATAAAATGCATAATCTTGGCTTGGAGCTCCTGCAATTACAAATTGATATGCTTTAAAGTCATCAACCAAAGAAAGCATTACAGATAACATTTTTGTAATCTCTTGTTTTCTACTTCCAGGTAGTAATGCTATAATTTTTTTATTTCCTAAGTTAAAAGTTTTTCTAAACTCAACTTCATCTACCTGCTTTCTATCAGCAATGGCATCAATTAACGGGTGTCCTACAAAATTTACCTTATAATTATGTTTGGCATAAAATGCTTTTTCAAAAGGCAAAATCACATTCATCATGTCAACATCTCGTTGAATCTTTTTAACTCTACTAGATCTTGATGCCCAAACTTGTGGGGAGATGTAGTAATTGGTTCTAAACCCTTTTTGTTTTGCCCATTTAGCTATAGGTAAATTAAACCCTGAGTTATCTATTAAAATGATTACATCTGGTTGAAAAGCTTCAATGTCTTTCTTACAAAACGAAAGCATCCCTAAGATTTTTCTGAGGTTTGTAAACACCTCATAAAATCCCATAAATGCTCTTTCTTTATAGTGCACTACCAAATTACCTCCCACAGCTTTCATTAAATCTCCACCCCAAAATCGTATTTCGGCTTTTGTATCTTGCTTGTATAAAGCTTTCATTAAATTAGCTCCATGTAAATCTCCTGAAGCTTCTCCGGCAATGATATAATATTTCATTTATAGTTTGCTAAACAAATTTGATAACAAATGTAGTAATTGCAATAAGAATAGTTGTAAGTAATACTCCTCTTGCTCTATAATCTTGTTTCTTCTTTAAAAATACAAAGAATACAAATAAATTAGGGATTGTAGCTAAGGTTAATACCTTACCATACAATTCTTGTTCTTTTAGTATAATTAGTGTTTCTTGAAAGCTAACGGTTGAAAAGAATTCAATATACAAAAACAATCCTGCAAAGGTAGCAAACAAAGAAACGACAACTCCAATAAGTATTTCTTTACTTATAAATCCCATGTGTTTAGTTTTTGAATCATATGATGTGCAGTCATATCAAACTGCACTGGCACCACAGAAACATAGCCGTTGTTTAAAGCCCAAACATCTGTATCTTCTCCTTTATCTTTACAAATAAATTCGCCAGACAACCAGTAATATTCCTTTCCAAACGGACTGGTACGTTTATCAAAATCCTCTTTCCAATAACCATTTGCCTGACGGCAAATTTTAATTCCTTTAATCTCTTTTTCTGGCAGATTAGGAATATTTACATTTAACACGGTTCCTTCAGATAATCCGTTCTTTAGTACATTTAAAACAATTTCTTTTACATACTTTTTAGAAGTTGTAAAATCTGCATGCCAATTAAAATCTAACAACGAAAAGCCAATAGCAGGCACACCTTCTATCCCAGCCTCTACTGCAGCACTCATGGTACCAGAATAAATCACATTAATCGATGAATTTGACCCGTGGTTAATTCCTGAAACGCATAAATCTGGCTTTCTATTTAAAATATTATTGGTTGCCATTTTAACACAGTCTGCTGGCGTACCAGAACAGCTGTATTCTATCTGTGGCCCATCATCAACAGTTAAAGAATTACAGTACAATACACTATCAACAGTTATAGCGTGTCCCATACCGCTTTGTGGACTATCTGGCGCAACTACAAACACATCTCCAATTTCGTTCATTACTTCTATCAACGCTCTTACACCAGGCGCAGTTATACCATCATCATTTGTTACTAAAATTAAAGGTCTTTCATTCATTTTTCTACGATTTTTATGCTAACAAATGTAGCATTATTTTATGGGGTTTGCTATTTCGTTTTTAACATTTTATAAAGATGAAAGCCGTATTTTTTTAACTAACATTGTAATGATAAAATTATCTATCATGAAAAAACTCATCCTTTTATTAGCGCTTCTTTTTGCAACCGTGACAAACTCACAGTCTCAAAATAGCAAAAGAATACCTTGTAGTACCAAAGAGTACAAGCAATTTGATTTTTGGGTGGGCAATTGGAACGTTTACAATACTAAAAATAAATTGATTGGAACTAATAAGGTTGTTAAAATGCCGAATGCTTGTGCTATTCAAGAAAACTGGAGCTCAACCTCAAGCCCAAGTAAAGGCACAAGTTATAATTATTACAATGCCAAAGATAAGACTTGGAACCAACTTTGGATAGACAATTCTGGCGGTTCTTTAGTATTAAAAGGAAGTTACACCAACAATCAAATGATACTAAAAAGTAGCCTACAACAAGGTAAAAATGGCAAGTTTTACAACAAACTTACATTTACTAAAAATAACGATGGTAGTGTTACACAGGTTTGGGAATTGAGAGATAACAACAATACACTAATAAAAGAATTATTTAGAGGAATTTACAAGAAAAATAACAATGCAAAATAACAACCATACTTTGGTATAATTTTAGTAGTTTGCAAGTACAAAATTTAAAAAACATTAGAACAGAAAACATGAAGAGCGTTTATAAATTTATCATTCCGTTTGTAGCATTTTTTATATTACTAACTAGTTTTACAGTTAAACCAGTTAAGAATGACCCAGAAAAAGACAAAGTATTAATTACTGTAATTAATTACATGCTTACCAACGGTCATTACTTACCTAAAGAACTGGATGATGATTTTTCTGAACACGTTTTTACCACGTTTATTGACGGATTAGATCCATCTAAAAGATATTTTACCAAGAGCGATATCCAAGAATTTTCAGCTTATAAATATCTAATAGACAATCAACTTAAAAGTCAAGACTTAAGTTTTTATCATTTAGTATACGGTAGGTTTATTCAAAAAATTAAATCTGCAAAACAATATTACGGTCAGATTTTGTCTCAGCCATTTAACTTCAACAAGAAAGAGTCTATTGATATCGATTATAAAAAAGCTTCATTTGCTAAAAACGAAAATGAATTGATTGACTATTGGAGAAAACAGCTAAAATTAAATACGCTAGGTAGAATTCAAGAACAACAAGAATTAGAGAAAGAAAAAGCTAAAAAAGACAAAAAGTTTAAAAAGTCATCTTTTAAAACATTAGAGAAAAAAGCAAGAAAAGAAGTATTGAAAAGCATGGACGAGCTATACATTCGTATTGAAGAATTAGAGCATTCTGATTGGTTTTCTACTTTTTTAAACAGTGTGGTTAGTGGATTTGACCCACACACAACATATATGAATCCTAAAGTAAAAGAGAAATTTGACATTGATATGTCTGGTAAAATTGAAGGAATTGGGGCTAGATTACAACCAAAAGGGATTTATACACATGTCTTCGAGATTGTATCGGGTGGGCCAGCGTGGAAACAAGGAGAATTAGAAGCTGGTGATATTATTTTAAAAGTAGCACAAGGCGATGCTGAACCTCTTGATATTGTGGGTATGAAATTAGATGATGCTATTAAATTTATCAAAGGAAAAAAAGGCACAGAAGTAAGATTAACCGTAAAGAAAAAACTAGACAACTCTATTAAAGTAATCTCTATTATTAGAGATGTTGTAGAGCTTGGCGAAACGTATGTAAAATCTAGTATTGTAAATAAAGATGGTAAAAAATATGCCATTATTAATTTGCCTCAATTTTACATTGATTTTAAAGACCAAACTTTTAGAGACTCAGCTAAAGACATGGCCAAAGAAATTGAAAATCTTAAAAAAGAAAATGTTGAAGGACTTATACTTGACTTGAGAAATAACGGAGGTGGTTCATTAAAAACTGCCATTGAAATAGCAGGGTTATTTATTAGTGAAGGCCCAATTGTACAAACTAAATACAGAAATAATAAACCAAGAGTTTTAAATGATACCGATTCAAAAATACAATGGAATGGCCCGTTGGTAGTTTTGGTAAATGAACTCTCTGCATCTGCATCAGAAATTTTTGCTGCAGCGATGCAAGATTACAATCGTGCAGTAATTATGGGTGGTAATCAAACTTACGGAAAAGGAACTGTACAAAATATACTACCAATAAATCAGTTTTATCCGAAGTATAAAAAAGATTTGGGTTATTTAAAAATGACCATCCAAAAGTTTTACAGAGTTAATGGGGGGTCTACTCAAAAAGAAGGTGTGTATTCTGATATTGCCATGCCAAGCAGATATAGCTATATGAAAGTAGGAGAAAGAGATTTAGACGGAGCATTAGCTTGGGATAAAATAGAGCATGCAAATTACAAACCTACAAACTCGTATGAGAATTTTGACGATGTAGTAAGCAATAGTAAAGAACGGATTATACAAAATAAAAACTTTAAATTAATTAATGATTATGCAAAGTGGTTAAAGAAAAATCAAGAAGACACCACTTATTCTCTTAACTTTAAGCAATTCACCAAAGAATCAGAAAAGCATAAAAAAAGTAGTGAAAAATTTACATCTGTCTTTAAATTTAGTTCAAAATTAAATTTTGTTTCTCCTAAAAGCGAGCTTCCTTTAATTAAAAGTGGGGTGGTAGATAAAGACAAGAGAATTGCTTGGCACAGAAACTTAGCCAAAGATATTTACGTAAATGAGGCACTTAACGTACTTAGTGAGTTAAGAATGAGAAAAACAAGTCCAATTGTTAAAAATTAGTTGAAACCTTAATGAATTTTTCGATAACTTTTAAAACTAGGTGGTCTGATTTTGATGCCAATAGACACATGCGTCATACGGCCTATAATGATTATGCAGCAGAAACCAGAGTTCGATACTTTAAAGAACAAGGATTTTCTATTGAAGATTTTGCCAAAGAAAATTTAGGACCAATTCTCTTTAAAGAAGAAACTTCTTTTTACAAAGAAATTCATTTAGGCGAAGATATTTCTGTAAGTCTAACATTAAAAGCCGTTTCTAGTAAATTAGAACGATGGAAATTACAACACCATATTTTTAATGCCAACGGAAAATTAGCAGCAGAAATACATGTATACGGTGCATGGATAGATTTAACAAAAAGAAAGTTAGCCACGCCTTCAGAAAAATTTCACAAACTCTTTTTAGCTTTAGATAAAACGGCAGATTTTGAAGACATTATCATTCAAAAGTAAATGTTAAAAAAACTTATTTTTTTGTTTCTCAAATAAATATCAGATAGATTTGTTAAGATAGATACAATACTAACTAAACAAATCTTTATGATGCACTACAAAAAAAGAGTCTTTACCTTATTGGTTGGGGTACTTACTTGTTTTACTACCTTGCATACTTCAGCACAAATTGATTATAGCAACTACAGTAAATTAACAAAAAAACTTAAAACGTTACAGAGAGCAAATACTAATAGCGTACAATTAAAAGAACTAACTACTACAATTGGTGGTCATAAAATTTGGTCGTTAACTTTATCTA
This sequence comes from Flavobacteriaceae bacterium, assembly GCA_013373385.1. Classification (GTDB taxonomy): domain Bacteria; phylum Bacteroidota; class Bacteroidia; order Flavobacteriales; family Flavobacteriaceae; genus Polaribacter. Next base: position 7,358 of record JABXHX010000063.1, on the reverse strand, counting down.
AAGGCAACCCAAGTAACAAACCAGCTATTGCCATAGTGAGTGGTGTAGATGGCAAACACATTTTAGGACCAGAAATGGCCGTTACAATTGCCGAAAACATTTTAAAAAATCACACAGATATTTTAGAAAAAACCACTTTTTACATTTTCCCAAATATGAGTCCGAATGCAACCGAAAATTATTTTTCTAAGTTAAATCATTACAATAATGGAAATGCAAAAAACACCGACAATGATAGAGATGGTAGCGTAAATGAAGATCCTTTTGATGATTTAAATAATGATGGGTTGATTACTATGATGCGTGTTGAAGACGCAACCGGTAACTATATCAAACTAAAAGAAGATGAAAGAATTCTTGTTAAAGCTGACAAAAATAAAGGTGAAATTGGGAAGTATAAATTATTTACAGAAGGTGTAGATAATGATAAAGATGGTAAATTTAATGAAGATGGAAAAGGCGGAGTTCAGTTTAATAAAAACTTTAGTTTTAACTATCCGTATTTTACATCAGGAGCCGGTGAACACCCCGTTTCTGAAAAAGAAAACAGAGCCTTGTTAGATTTTTTATACCAACAATGGAATATTTATGCAATTATCACTTTAGGCCCAGAAAACAACTTATCTAATCCTTTAAAATACAATCCAAGTGGCGCTAGAAAAAGAGTAGTTACTAGTATTCTTAAACAAGATGCAAGCCTTAACAAGTTTTTATCAGGAAAATACAATAAGATTATCGGAGCAAAAAATGCGCCTAAAAACACAGGTAAAGGAGGTAGCTTTTTCCAATGGTCTTATTTTCATTTTGGCAAGCTAGCTTTAAGTACTCCAGGATGGTGGGTTCCAAAAGTAAAAGACTCGGCAAAAAAATCGGCAAAAAACAACTACGTTAATTACCTAAACTGGGCAAAGAAAGAAAATATTAGCAATGCGTTTGTTAATTGGACTGTTGTAAAACATCCAGATTTTCCAAATCAAAAAGTAGAAATTGGCGGAATTTCTCCTTACAAAATGATAAACCCGCCTTATAAAATGGTAGCAGACATCAGTAAAAAACATACAGATTTTATTGTAGAGCTAGCCAATATGCAAGCAAACATCAAACTAAAAAACATCAAAACAGAAGCTGTTGGAAAAGGAATGACTAGAATAACGGTTGATGTATATAATAGTGGTTTATTACCAACACATACAGAAATGGGCAAGCGTTCGCGTTGGTTAAGAAGAATCAAAATAGCTTTAAAAACCAATAAAAAACAACAAATTTTAAGCGGTAGAGCAATTACTCTAATTACAAGTATAGATGCAGACAGTAGTCAGCAATTTACTTGGTTGGTAAAGGGTAAAGGTAGTGTTAGTGTAGAAGCAGGCACATCACATACAGGTATAGATACAGCAACAATCAACTTAAAATAAAGAATTAGAAAACATGAAAATCAATAGAAATATCATACAATCATTGTTGCTAGTGTTTTTATTTCCATTAGCAATAGGAGCACAAAATAGTACTGAAATTTTTAGAGCGGCAGGTTCACCACACAACCCTAAAGTTCAAATTTCTTTCAACAGATATTACACGGCTGAAGGTTTAGCCGCATTGAGTAAAAAAATTGCTGATGCACATCCAAATTTGGTACAAAGAAAATCGATTGGAAAATCAGCCAAAGGAAAAGATATTTGGATGCTGGCAATTACCAATTATAAAAAAGGAAATGCAGACAGAAAACCGGGCTTTTATGTTGACGGAAACATCCATTCTAATGAAATTCAAGGTGGAGAGATTTGCATCTATACAGCATGGTATTTAACCGAAAATTTTGGCGATAATGACTATATAACAAATATGCTAAACAGCCGTGTTTTTTACATCGTACCAACCATTAATCCAGATGCTAGAAATAATTATATGAAAGAGCCGAACACAGCTCATAGTCCGAGATCTGGAATGATTGCTCTTGATGATGATAGAGACGGGAAATTTGATGAAGATGGATATGATGATATTGATGGTGATGGCTCTATTACCAGAATGCGAAGAAAAAGTAAACATGGTAATTTTATCATCGACCCAAAAGACCCAAGAAAAATGATTCAAGTAGGTCCAGATGATGTAGTTACTACGCAGCGCTATGAATATTTAGGTAGCGAAGGAATTGACAATGATGGCGATGGAAGAATCAACGAAGACACACATGGATATTACGACCCAAATAGAGATTGGGGATGGAAATGGCAACCAGATTACATTCAACGTGGTGCCTACAAATACCCTTTTTCTCTTCCAGAAACCAGAGCTGTAGCAGACTTTGTGTTAGCGCATCCTAATATTGCAGGAGCGCAAAGTTTTCATAATTCTGGCGGAATGATATTACGCGGTCCAGGAGCACAAGAAGACATTGCAACCTACAACAGACAAGACATCAGAATTTATGATGCAATTGGTAGAAAAGGAGAAAAAATGCTCCCAGGTTATCGCTATTTAACTGTATACAAAGACTTGTATTCTGTTTTTGGTGGTGAATTAGATTGGTTTTATGGTGGTAGAGGAATTTACACCTTTACCAATGAAATCTTTACTTCGTTTGCGTACTACAAAAAAAATAATGCTGGAAGAAATCAAACTTATGATTTTGACAAAGACTTGTTGATGAATGATGCTTTTACGCCTTGGAAAGAATTTGACCATCCTACTTACGGAAAAATTGAAGTTGGCGGATTTAAAAAGAATTTTGGTAGAGCAACTCCAGGTTTTATGTTAGAAGAAGAAGCGCATAGAAATATGGCATTTACTTTTTATCATGCGTATCACATGCCAAACATCACCATTGATGAAATCAAAGAAAAGAAAATAGGTGGTGGTTTAAAAGAAATTACTGTTACTATTAAAAACGATAGACTTATGCCAACGCATGCAAGTCAAGATTTAAAATACAATATTACCAGACCCGATTTTGTGAGTATTAAGGGAATAAAAGTTATTGCTGGTATGATTGTTACAGATGCCGATTTTAATGTAACACAAGAACAAAAGCACAACCCAGCTAAAATGAAGGTGAGAAATATTCCAGGTAATGGTGTGGTTAAAGTACGTTGGATTGTAAAAGGGAGTGCAAAGTTTACTATTACTGTTGATAGTGAAAAAGGAGGTTTGATTACAAAAAGAAATAAATAACTTAAATCATATATTATGAAAAAACTTATTTTACTATTGTTTGTAGTAAGTTTTAGCTTACAAACCAATGCACAGAAATCAGACAAAGAACTGGTTACTCAAGCTTGTATGAATTATTTAGAAGGATTTTACCAAGGTGATAAGGCTAAATTAAAATCGGCCTTAAGCCCAACACTACATAAATTTGGCTATTGGAAATCTCAAAAGACAAAGAAATACGGAAAGAAAATTCCGATGACTTTTGAAGGCGCTTTGAAGTTTGCAGAAAATGTAGTTTCTAAAAACAATTATGCAAAAAAAGGTTCACCAAAAAAAGTAGCCATTTTAGACATTATGGATAAGATTGCTACTGTTAAAGTTACTGCCTATTGGGGGACAGATTATATGTTTTTAGCCAAACAAGATGATGGATCTTGGCTCATTGAACAAGTAATTTGGCAAGGCCCAAACAAAAAATAATAAAAAAGCTCTTCAGAATTGAAGAGCTTTTTTTATTTAATACCATCGCTTTTTCTTCTTCTTAGAAGCTTCAGATTTTCTACCTTTTTTATACTTACTCCCTTTCTTTTTATGCACTTCTGGTGTTGCCTCTGGATCTAATAAATAGGGATGTTCTTCAACAACGTCTAGTTTTTTCTGTGTCAATTTTTGTATTGATGCTATGTGATTTTTTTCATCAGCAGCACAAAAAGTATAAGCTATTCCTTTCTCTCCTGCTCTACCAGTTCTACCTATTCTATGCACATAAGTCTCAGGTAAATTTGGCACATCAAAATTAATTACAGCATCTACATTTTTAATATCAATACCACGTGAAGCAACATCTGTAGCTATTAAAATAGCAATTTCAGAATTTTTAAACTTTTGCAGCACTTCTAGACGAGAGTGTTGCGATTTATCTCCGTGAATACTCGCTACAGAATACCCGTTTTTTAACAACATTTTTTCTAACTTATCTACACCAAACTTTGTTCTTCTAAAAATAATAACACTGCCTTTTATGGTGTTTCTTAACAAATGCAAACACAGTGCTATTTTTTTTGGCTTTGGTACATAATATAGCATTTGCGCTATTTCTTTTACTGTTGATGCAGTTGGAGTCACCTCAATTTTTACTGGATGATCTAATATCGATTTTGCCAACTCAACCACCTTTGGCGGCATTGTAGCAGAAAATAACAATTGCTGTTTTTCTTTAGGGCATAAGTATTCTATTTTACTAATATCATCTATAAACCCCATATCTAACATTAAATCTGCTTCATCTAAGACCAGTGTTTCTACAAAATCAAGATGTACGGCATCTTGCTTGTGCAAATCTAACAACCTACCTGGAGTAGCAATTAAAATATCTACTCCTTTTCGCAACACCTCTTTTTGAGGCTCAAGTGAAATTCCGCCATACACAATACCCGTTCTTATATTGGTATACTTACTAAACTGTTTGCAGTTTTCAAATAACTGTTGTGCCAATTCTCGTGTTGGGCTAACAATTAAGGCTCTTATTTTTTTACCTTTCTTTGAGGCATCTTGCCTATCGAATAAATTTTGAAGTATAGGCAATACAAAAGCAGCTGTTTTTCCGGTACCTGTCTGTGAAGAAACAATAACATTTCTTTTTTCTATAATAATAGGAATAGTTTGTTCTTGTACTCTTGTTGGTGTTTTAAAGCCTAGTTCAGAAATTGCTCTTACAATAGGTTTATTGAGTCCTAATTCTTTAAAATTCATATTGATGTATTAGTAATGCAAAGATACAGCAAAAAGAAAAAGTAATCTTTTATTATAACACGTAATACTACTTCATTTTAGAACCAAGTATTTATACGCTTAAGAGAATAAACATAAGCAACTAAATTACAAATGAATAAAAAACCAAAATTTATGAGCTCTTTAGATTTATCATGTAAACTACTTTGCGCATCAGCATCAGCTTATTGTATAAAACCTTCAAGTAAAAATGGACAATACAATCCTTGTGGAGATGACAATTCTCAATACAATGCCATTGGCTTTGTTAAAAATCCTTTTGTAGTAACTTCGCTCAGAATAGAAGCTGCCTTAGTTGGTAAAACAGACTCTGAACTTATCGTTGCTTTTAGAGGTACGCTTCCTCCTTCTCCATTAACATGGGATTCTCTATTAGATTGGATTCAGGATTTAATGGCAAAGCCAACTTCAGACATAAACCTACCTGGAGAGATACATTCAGGTTTTTTATTTGCCCTAATTAGCTTAGCTGAAGGGATTAAAAAAGCTATAGATAATTTAGATCCAACACATAGTTTACCATTATATTTTACAGGGCACAGTAAAGGTGGAGGGATGGCTCCAATTGCGGCTATGTATTTTAAAAATGCATATGGTTTACATGCAACACAAACCATTACTTTTGCCGGACCAAAACCTGGAGATAAAGAATTTTGCTCTGTATATAATGTAGAGTTTCCAAATGATTTACGTTATGAAAACTACTTAGACGTTGTTCCTCTATTACCTCCTTCACCAGAATTTATCAGGCTACTAAAAGAACTTCCTCTACCTGAATCTTTCGAAAAGTTTCTTTCTGAAGCAGCGAGTTGGGATTATCAAACTGTTGGATCTCTAAAATATATTGATGCAAAAGGAGATGTAGCCGTAATTCCAACCCCCATGATAATTCGAGTTGGTGATATCATCGAAAAAATGGCAACATTAGACTTTTCTGCAATCGGTGATGCACATCATGCTAGTTGCGGCTATCGTTATATGAAAGGAACTTGCCAAGGAAATGTTTGTCCTTCAATCTAAAAATAAAAAAGCCAGTTTTAGACAAAACTGGCTTTTTTTATATTCTCTAACATATTCTACTACTTTCTATCACCTAAAATTCTAAGTAATAATAAGAATAAATTTATAAAATCTAGATACAACATTAATGCACCAACAATAGCTCCTTTAGCTTCTTGCTCAGAACCAACTTCAGAAGCTGTACTCATTCTTTTAATCTTCTGAGTATCGTATGCAGTTAATCCAACAAAAATAAGTACTCCTGCGTAAGTAACTAACCAATACAACATTTCACTCTGCATAAAGAAATTCACTACAGAAGCAATGATAATTCCGATCAATGCCATAAACAGCAAGTTACCCCAAGAGGTCAAATCTTTTTTAGTGTAATAGCCATAGATACTCATAATGGCAAAAGTACCGGCGGTAACAAAAAATGTGCTAGCAATAGATGCAGATGTATATGCTAAAAAAACTACAGATAATGTGAGGCCATTTATTGCAGCATAGGCTGTAAAAATAATTCCAGCTGTTTGTGCAGATATTCTGTTAATCATCGAGATTAGGTAGCCAACCAAAAGAATTTCTCCTATGATTAAGCCATAAAATAACATTATGTTTTCTTGAATCATTAACTCAATTCCAGAAATTGACGCTACCCACATGGCAATTAAACCTGTTATTGCCAAACCACCAGACATCCAAGTATATACCTTGGACATAAATGCAGCTTGTAGGGTTTGAATTTGCTCTTTTGTATAATTTCTAGTTCCTAATTCCATATAAAAATATTTTCTGTAAAAATAAAAAAAAGAGCTATTAAAAAATAGCTCTTTCAGTTAAATTTTTAATAATTCATTATTTCTTAAACAGCCCAGCAATAAATAAAATTACAACTGCACCTATTAGGCCTGTTAACAAATCACCTACAATTCCATCCATCAAACTAATCCCTAAAGTTCCAAAAAGCCAGCCACCTACTGCACCTCCAATAATTCCTAAAACCATGTTCATTAAAAAGCCAAAACCACCACCTTTCATTAATTTACCTGCAAGAAACCCTGCTAATGCTCCGATTAAAATTGTGTACAATAAACTCATAATATAAATTTTTAGTTAGTAGGCTCTAATGTAATAATTAATTTATTATCAAATATTTAAAGTTATTAACAAAAAGAGTGCTCATAAAAAAACCTCTTGAAAATTCAAAAGGTTCTTGCTTTGTACAGGTGGAGAGACTCGAACTCTCACGCCTCGCGGCACTGGAACCTAAATCCAGCGTGTCTACAAATTCCACCACTTTCGCAGTTTTCTTTAACTATTCCTACGCATGACGCGGTTACTGGTCCGTACGATACACCACCCTGCATGCTATCGTCGGACCTACTTATTATCATACCGACGTAATACTGGGGTGG
>JABXHX010000036.1 GCA_013373385.1 Flavobacteriaceae bacterium | reverse complement strand
TTTTTCCTCTTGGGTCGGTAACAGAGGTGACTCCTATTAAAGGATCGTAAGTAAAAGAGCTCATCATAGCATTAGGTAATACTGCTCTTAAATCATTTAAGGCTGTTCTAAGGGTGTTTTCAGTGAAGCCATTGGTATCGTTATTCGAAAGTGTTTGAATCTCAGTCAGCGTGTTGTAATTGCCATTTAAAGTTCCGATAGCTGTGGTTACTTCAGCTTCAGTGGCATTTTCTATTTTAGCAATGGGTTTGGTTTGATGATATCCCCAGATATACACAATATGGGTACCATCTTTTTTACTCACTGAGATAGGATTACTCTTATCATCATACTTGTGAAATACAATACGGTCTTCTAAAGCGTTAGAACCTTTGGCCGTTTTTATAAACTCAGGCAAAATAATTCCACTACCCCAATCTTTGTACTCTGTTTTTTGATGAGAGAGTAATGCTGACCCTTTAAAGGTTTTTGTTTCTAAAACTTCTAAACGATTTTGATCTTTTAAAGTACCACTAGTAGGATAAACATATTGTGTTTTTAAGGTATTGCCTTTACTATCTGTTGTAGTTACTTCTGTAGGAAGACCTGCTAAACCAGTTTGATAAATATTTTTTTGAATTGTAGTAATGCTATCATTTTCAAAATACCTTTTTATTTTAATAGAATCTATAGAGCTCCAAGTTTTATACAGTCTATAACTACTTAAATTTAAGTGTTTTATTTCTTCATATGGATCTGGGCCTGTAGTATTATTATCGTACAATTTTTCTCCAACGAAACAATCTATATAAGAAGATTTAGACTCATCTTTTTTATAAACATAACTTTTTTCTTCTAAAGGGTGAATAATTCCATCTTTCTTATCAAAAACAACTTCTTTTAATAACCTACCATTTTCACCTTCTAGGTTTGTTCTTGTAGCCTGAGGCATTGGTTCTCCCCAAACAATAGAATTCATATTGTGAGGATTTACTTCAAAGTGTTTTTCAACCCCACCTCCTTCAAAATTCTCTCCATAACTTTTCGTAACGGTTTTATACATAAAAAATTCAGGCATTAAAGTCATGTCATGAATTACACTTGATGATTTTAATCTAACATATTGATAGATATGATTTAATGCCCAAGGATCATTGTTATTACACATGGGACCATTGAAAAAAGGAGACGCTTTAATAAAACTAAAACTTCTAAGTTGTTTAAATTCAGATTGATTTAAGTTTTCTTTTGTTGAATAATGATATCTAATTATTTCTTCTGGAGCAATTGAACTAGCTTTCTTTTTAATTTTTTTTACTCTAATTCCCGCTTTATTTTTGGGTGAAGTAGAACTTGACTCACCACTTTTGTAGTTAAATTGTATAATTACTTCAACTTCAACTAATTTTACATGGACAAATGAAACGGTTATTTCATAGGTTACATTGGCATTTAAATTTGCTTTAAATGTTCCATCTGTATTATGATTTACAATCTGATCGAAAATTATATTTGTTGTTCCCTTTTCTTTGATTGTAATTGAAACTTGAGTATGTAAACTATTTTGTTGTCCTAACAAAATATTTACATTTGGATTAAGAAAAATTTCTTGATTATACAAAGAAGTGAATTCATCAACAAATATGTCTTGTCCTTGTGAATTGTTTACATTCATTGAGAAATTGGATGTAATGTCACTAGTAGTAGTTATTAGTTCAATTGCACCTTCGTATTCTAAACTTGTAACTCCTTTGGTTGGGTAAATAATGTCAGTTAAAATCCCTTTTTGAGCATAAGTAAAATTAGCAGAACGATCCCCTCTATTAACACCTGAAAACAGATAGTGATCTATTTCTGTGTTTGCGCTTCCAGGCAAAAAACTCGTGTTTTGTTTTCCATTATAATAGCCTAATAAATCTTGTGAAAATGATATCCTAGGAGGTAAAGATGCAGGGTCTTCATACACAAAAGAATGTATTTTCCCATTGGTCTCATTTCCGTTTGAATCAGTTTCTTTTACAGAAGTTAAAAACATTCTTTTAAAATATTCTGGAATACTTAATCTATAACTATTACTGTTACTATAATAAGTTCCATTACTAGTTATAAAACTGTAATTTAGGTTATATCCTTTAATTGTGTTATTTCCATCTTTTAAAGTAATTGAGTCTAATTTATATTCAGATGTTAAATCTGATCTTGATTTACTTGCATGAAAAACAAGTGTATCGTTTCTTTCATTTGAATATATTTTAGATAATTTCCTAGACTTAATATGTGTTCTAAAGGTTGTGGTTGTTAATCCTTCTGGAGGATTTGCACATCCTTCTAGCATTTTACGAAAATATACTACTCTAGCATACTCTTGTTCAACCCCAGTATCGTAGAAATATTCTGCAGCATAATTGTAATCAAAATAAACTTCTTGTCCATTAGGATGTACTATCTTTTTTAATAACCAAGATGTAGGTAAAAAAAAGGTTGGAAATCCATGTCCTGCAATTGTTGTTGTTTCTGTTTTTGAATATTCGATTCCGTCTTCCCCTCCAAAATAGTATTTCATTCCATCTGGAGTAGTAATTAAAAATTCTGAAAAAATATCATTATAACCTAATTTGGTTATTTTTATTTCTGATGTTCTTTTAGTAATTACTGGATTAAAATTGGAATCTAAATAAAAATTACCTGAAAAGCCTGCGACATTAAAGCTAAACAAATCTGGCTGATAATCATTCACATCATCAACCATGTCTAAAAACAAACTAATCGAACTAGTTCCTAAAACACTCATAATACCTGAATAACTTAAAAACTTACGCTCAATAGCTTTCTCGTCAGCTACCCCTCTTATATTACGAGTTATGATTCCTCCAGAATTTAGGCTCCATCCCATCCCCACCCATGTGGCTACCTGGTTTACTTTTATTCCAGACGTTGTATAAGAAAGATTTATTGGAACTCTAATATTCTTTGTCCCAAAATTAAATAACGGAATGTTTATGTTTGCCATTCCTGTAGATTCATTTACAGGAATATCTCCATATTTTGTGAGTTGATAAGCCGTAGGAGAAGGAGGAATAAAATCTGAAAGTTTAGGCTGGAAATTTCCTTGTGCAAAGGAAACCACATTACATAGCAAGGCTATGCTACAAAAGAGCAATAGTTTTTTCATAGTAATACTAAAATTTAATCGTGAATATTTTTGTTTGGGGAATAGCAATTTTTCTTTTTATTAACTTCTTTTTAAG
>JABXHX010000089.1 GCA_013373385.1 Flavobacteriaceae bacterium | reverse complement strand
TATGGGATGTATGCATGCAATGGAATTCTTTTTAACCATGAATCCCCAAGAAGAGGTGAGACTTTCGTTACCCGGAAGATTACCATGGCTGCGGCAGCGATTGCCTTGGGCAATCAGGATTGTTTGTATTTAGGAAACTTGGATGCACAGCGTGATTGGGGACATGCGAAGGATTATGTAAAGGCCATGTATCTAATGCTACAGCAGGATAAACCCGAAGACTTCGTGATCGCCACCGGTCAAACCACCAAAGTCCGCGACTTCGTCGAAATGGCCTTCGCCCACGTAGGCTTTACCATCCGATGGGAAGGAACAGGCGTCGATGAAGTCGGAATCCTGGAATCAGTAGACAAGGAAAAGTACAAATTAGCTGTAGGTAGAGGGTTAAAAGTTAAGAGTTCAGCGTTAAGCAGTGGTGAAGACGACGGCTTAACGCTTAACGATTCATCCCTAGAAGACCTAATACCTGAGATTGGATCAACTTTAATTAAGGTAGACCCCGAATACTTCCGCCCCACGGAAGTCGACCTCTTAATCGGCGACCCAAGCAAAGCCAAAACTCAACTGGGCTGGACTCCGGAATACGACCTGCCAAGATTGATAGAGGATATGATGAGGGGGGATATATCAAGCCTAGAAATTTACTTTTGAACTGTTGATATCTTTTTTTCGAAGAAAGCTTGAAGCCTTAGATGTTCATACATCTGAAGTTATAAAAAAATCCTCCTCTACTTTTTTAGTAAAAATTTGTGGAATGGCGGCAACTTTTGGGGTGAGTATCTTGTTGGGTCGTCTCATCGGGCCTAGCGGATTAGGAATAATTAGTTTAGTTAATCAAATAATTACGATACTTCTAGTTATAAGTATTCTTGGAATGAATAGTGTTGTTTTGAAAGAAACAGCAATTGCTTTTGAAAGAAAGGATTGGCAACATGTTTCTGATACAGTAATGACTGCCATAAGTTTGAACCTACCAATTGGCTTTATAATGACTTTAATGCTTATTTTTATTACGCCTTGGTTAAGTTTGAATATTTTCGAAGAAATTGACTTGAAATGGCCTTTGATAATTGCATTAATTGCGGTTGTTCCGCAGATTTTATCCCGAATTTTAGCTTCAAGTATTAACGGTTTCAGAAAAATATGGCAAAGTAACCTTGTAAACGAAACTCTTAGCTCTATTATTGTCTTCTGCTTTTTAATTTTAATCGTTATTTCAGGGTATCGTATATCGGTAATTCTAGTTTCAATTGTTTATTCGTTATCAAGGGTAATAGTATCAATTGTTATGTGGATTTATTGGAAAAAAATTTTCCAATTTCGTCTAAAACCTAAATTACTTATTAAGGAAAAATTAAAAATAAGTCTTCCTTTGTTTCTGGTATCGTCTACAAATTTGGTTTTAAATAGTGCAGACCTGCTAATGTTAGGTTGGTTAAGTTCTTCTGAAGAAGTCGGTTTTTACAGTGTTGCTGTCAGGTTGGCTCTTGTTACCAGTATTTTTCATACGTTATCGACTTCAACAATCACTCCAAAAGTAGCTTCATTATTTGATCAAAATAAAATTTTGGAATTACAAATGATGGTTCAAAAAGTTACAGGAGCCTTAAGCCTTATTTCATTATTAAGTTGTTTCAGTTTCTTTATTTTTGGTGAGTTTATTCTTACTTTTTGGGGAGAAGGTTTTCAAAAGGCATTTTGGCCACTAATAATTTTATCTATTGGACAATTTTTCAATATTTCAACAGGGGCAACAGGCGTTATTTTGATTATGTGTGGACAGGAAAAAGTTGCTGGGTTTGTTTCTTCAGTAAGTGTCATTATAAATCTAACGCTAAATCTGGTGCTCATTCCATTTTTTGGTGCTATTGGAGCAGCAATTACATCGATGATAGTATTAATAATTTCTAACTTGTTAAAAACTTATCTCGTTTATACAAAAGTCGGTATTCGAACTTTTGATTTGTCTTCAATTTTAAGGTTTAAGTAATACTATTTATAAACTCGATTTTCAAAAAAATGAATAAAATCTTTTATATAGTTGGTAGTGGAAGGTCTGGTACACACTGGTTATTAAGTGCCTTCGAGAGTAACCCAAATATTAAAATTGTACCTGAGACTTATCCTTTATTTCAAATTATTACCAAATCTGCTCAGAATCAGATTTTCAAAAAATCATTTTACTGGATTGTTTTATCATATTACAGAATAAAGATGAGTTTTACATCATCTGATATTGTCGATAAATCACATCCAAATCTGTGGAATGCCGAATCTATAAATAGATGTATTAAAAATTCTTATTTTATTGGTATTTATAGGGATCCCCATGCGACTATTTCAAGTATGCTATTGCATAGTGGTGTATTGAGGTGGGTGAAAAATTGGAAGTTTTCTGATGGATTGAATAGGTTTTTAGGTATTACTGAAAACAATATAGAAGAATATGAGAGCTATTCAATCGAGAGAAAATGTTTTACAAGGTGGTTGGCCACTTATCTGGAATTATATAATTTGAAAAATCAAATGCATGAAAAAGTATATTTAATCTCATACGAAGATTTATTTGAAAATAGTGATGATGAGATCGAGAAGTTGAAGATTTTTACTGGCTTGAAACTGGAGAAACCAATTATTGATCTAAATGTGAAAGATAAGTGGAGGAATAATCTAAATGAGACTCAGATTACTGAGATTAACATGCTACTAAAAGAAAATAATCTTCATTCTTTCGTTAAAGAGATATGAAAAAGGAAGTTATATTTCAAGGTTACTATGGTTTTAAAAATGCTGGTGATGATTCATTTGTTGAGGTTTCCTCGTGGGGTTCCAAACGTTTTTGGGGTTTTGAAAAAGCAACCTATATTGGAAAGGAATTGCCAGAAGTTAGGGGGGAAATACGCAAAGTAAATTCATCTAATAATTTGCTTTTAAATCATTTAAATAATATTCAGATAATTACTAATTCTCATGCATTAATCTCAGCTGGTGGGTCTATTTTCCATTCAATCCCTCATTTATTGAATCTTAAAAATTTAGCTAGGTTCAAGAAAAAATTAAATTCCAATTTTATTTTGGGAGCGATTGGTGTTTCAATTGGACCATTTAAAAGTCCCAAGGAAGAGAAAGTGATAATTAATCAATTAAGCTGTTACGATTTTATTTCTGTTCGAGATAAGGCTTCTTTTAACCTTTTGTCCGAGTATCAGCTGCCATTTAAGCCAATTTTATCCTTTGATCTAGCGGCATTACAACCTACTATTTATGATTATGATTATTCGAATAAAGATGCTAGTAATATTGTTGGATTGAGTATTTGTCCCTTTGAGTCTTTTTTTGTTGATGAGGATAGTTCCCTTGAATATAAAAGAGGAAATTATTATTTCGAAGTATGTAAAGAAATTTATAATAATAATAATTCTGTTGAATTTATAATTTATGTGTTTAACGGAAATTCTAAAGTTGGTGATGCATTTTGGTCTATTTGGCTTTTTAATAAATTAAAGGATTTTGGTATAGGTAAAGTTTATTTAGAGAATTATGACTTTAATGTTTTTTCTTTTTGGAAGAAGGTTGTTCGTTGTGATGTTATGTTAGCAACCAGACTACACGCTGGTATATATGCCTGTTTTGCCGATATTCCATTTTTCCTTGTTGAGTATCATAAGAAATGTTCAGATTTTTTGGATACTATTGGTTTTGAGGATTTGAGAATTGATAAATTTTTGTCAGTTGATTCTCAGTTATTGGCTGATAGAGTTATTCAAATTCTTGATAATATTAAGGAATTCAAAAAGCCTAAGCGCATAGGAGATTGTATCAAGAATGCTTTAAAATCTTTTTCTGCACATAGTGAATTTTTCATATAATCATGTTTTCAATTATTATTCCCGTGTTTAATAAGGTTGATTTGATTTATGATTGTGTTTATTCGGTATTAAATCAAGTAGTTCAGGAATTTGAAGTGTTAATTATTGATGATGGATCTACCGATAATAGTATCGGTATCGTAAAAGAGTTTAGTGATCCAAGAATAAAAATCTTTCAAAAAACTAATGGGGGGGTATCGTCTGCGAGAAATTTAGGTATGCAATTAGCTAATTTTGATTGGTTGGTCTTTTTAGATTCAGATGATGTGATGGATTCTAAATATCTACTCTTTCTAAGGGAGGCAATAGCCATGTTTGACTCGAAAATTTTTTCTGTAAATTATCAATTGTATAATGTTAAAAAGCGAGATTATAAATTCCCTAAATTGACTACTAAAGTTACTAATGGGGAGAAAGGGTATCTAATTAACTACTTTAAATCGGTCTTTTGGGGTAATCCAATATTAACGGGAAGTACTACTTGTATCCATAAAGATTTAATACACGATGGTTTAAAATTCGAAGATGGAATTCGTCGTGGGGAAGATTTAGATTTTTGGTTTAGAATTTGTTTAAAAAGTGATGTTGTTTTCATAAATGAATTTTTAATAACTTATAAAGTTGGTTTAGATGCTTCGTCGATGACGTCAAAATTTCAACCAAAAGATATTTATCCATATTATCGTTGGTTTAAGCTTTGTTCTCCAAGAAATGTTTATATGTATTTATATACAATTAAGCGGTGTTTTTGGGCTATGTTGAATATTTTTCGAGTGCATGGATTGAAAGGATTATTTATATATGTTAATTAAAGTAGTGATTGAAGTTTTAATTTCAATACGGTATTCACATTTATTTTATTATTTATCTTCATTTAGGAGAAAATATAAATATGCTTTTTTAAGAAAAAAAACAAAGTATATAATAGAAGGTTTTCCAAGATCAGGTAATACTTTTGCTTTCAATTATTTTAAATTTATAAGATATCCCAGTGGATATAATTTGGGTGAAATTGGGCATCATTCTCATTTACCTTACCAAATAATTCTTGGTATTAAAAGAAATTTGCCAATATTGCTTTTAATACGAGAACCTGTTGATTCAATAAGCTCTTTGCTTTTGAAAAGGAATATTTCAATTAAACAATTACCTTTCTACGGTCAATATTTTCTGCGGATGTATGTTAGGTATTATTCTAGTCTTTTGAGCTTTAAAAGTAATATTTTCGTAGTACCTTTTACAGACTTAATTAGTAAGCCTGAATTTGTATTATATGAATTCTCTAAATTTTATTCACTAGATATAGAGGTGGATAAAAAAAGAGACCTGAGTGATAATGTGCTACAACACATCTTTAATGTTAATAGGAGTAAGGTTGCTAGTGTTTTGCATCTTGCGGTACCAAGTGATGAGAAAATCAAAAGGAAATTATTTATTTCAGAAATACTGAATAATTTGGCAGAAATATCAGAGGCTAAAGAAATATATAATGAATTCCTATAAATTATCTGTATCAAGTTTTTTAAGTATTAGTTTTATACTTATCGTAATTTTAGGAGACTTGGAGGCAGGTAGCTCTAATGTTTTTGTTGTGTATTTTAAATATATCATCTTAATCTTGCCATTAGCATTTTTATTTATATACGATAGTAGACTTTATTGGAATGTACAATTTCTTTGGCCATTCTTCTTTATTGTCATTTGGTCTTTTATTTTTAATCTCAATGCGACCGTGATGAAGTTAGCTACTTCCATCGTTATTTTGATTCCTTGCATATTTTATATTTCAGGCCTTAAATTTAAAATTCGTGATAATCAACTTAATGTTTTATTTGTTTGGTTAGGGATTTATTTTTTAATTTTAAAATTTAATTCCATTGTTAGTTTGTCGTTTGATTCATTTATGCTTTCTGGTAAAAGCTCGGAAGTTGAATCGTTTCTTTTCCCTTTTATTCTAGGTTTTATTTGTTTGTACTTTCTTTTGTCAAATAAGAAGAAAAATTTTGTTTTTTTTCTTATTCTAATTTTTTTAACAGGGAAGCGTAGTGTTTTTTTAGCTATTAATATCGTTTTGTTTATAAAGATTTTCAACTTACAGACTTATTTATTAAAATATAAAGTCTTAATAGGTTTATTGTTGAATTTTGTTGGTTTATTTGTACTTTTCCTTTTTTCTAATTCATTCTTTAATGAGTTATTTTTCGAGCTCTTTGGAATTAAGTCCATTGGAGCTTTTAGCGCTGGACGTTCTTCTATTTATAGTTTCATCTATTCCTTCTATGAAGGTTTAACCCTTTACAGTCAGTTGTTTGGTATAGGTTTTGGTTCATTGCAAAATTATATTGGTGATTTTTTCTTTTTAGACTCGGGATGGAATGCGCATAATGATATTTTGAGACTGTTAGTAGAGCTTGGTTTTTTTGGGCTTTGTGTCTTTATTGTGTTGATTTATAAAAAATTGAATGAAGATCAGTTTATTGTAGTGATATTTTTTAATGTATTACTTTTTTTTACTAATAGTTTAATTTTTCCTGTTGTTTTATTCTATTTCTTACTTATAATGTTTTTACGCAACGATAAAAAATTAAACCAGTATGGGTAATTTATTTGTAATACCTGGCTTTCAAAAAACTGGGAGTACAACACTGTATGAAATCCTTTCTCAATCAAATGAAATTTTTGCTCCTACCAAATTTAAAGACTTTCATTTTTTAGAACATGGAAATCCAAATTCTTCTTATGTTAATGAGTACTTGAATTTTCATGAAAAGGTGGGACTCAATTGTGCTGTTAATTATGTTCTTTCGTATGATAGTATCAAGAATATATTAAATTTCTTTCCTGAGAGTAAATTTATTTTAATTTTGAGAGACCCAATAAAGAGAGCTATATCAGCATTTCTTTATTTTCAAAGGATGGGTGTAGAAAATAGACCGTTTGAAAATGTTGTTTATGAAGAATTAAATTATGGATCAATGAGGTTAAAGCGTGAGCAACTCTTGTTGCCCGGTTTATATTTTAAACATATACAAAATAACCTTCTATCTCAAATTCCTGGGACTAGAGTTAAGTGTTTCCTATTTGAAGATATTTTTTTGAAGGATAAAATTTATATTGAGCCAATACTCGATTTCATGGGAGTTTCTAAGTTTGAATATGATAATAAAATGGTGCTCAATAGTAGAGGACATTCGAAGTTTCCGATGGTTAACAAAATTTTGTTTCAAAGGAATGCATTTAAATCTATGTTAGCTAAGGTCGTGCCTCTTCAGATTAGAACATCGTTTAAAAGTTGGATTTTTAATCATAATGTAATCAGTGGTAAGGATATTGATGTCTCTTTAAATGAAGAGATATTTAAGGATCTAAAAGAGTTTTTCTATGAAGATTCTAAATGTATTCAAAATTATTTTGATTTATTAACATTGGAAAAGTGGTTTAACAATGATTATTAAGGTTATTTTTTTACTACATCTGCCTCCACCTGTTCATGGTGCTTCCACCGTTGGAGATCTTATTAAAAAGAGATTTGACTTAAAAGGTAATTACAAAAAATTCTATCGTAATATTGGGACTACTAAGGATTTTAAGGAAAGGAGAAAAACTAGTTTTTCTAAAATAATTCGTTTTATTTTTGATTACTGTATAAATTTGCTTTTCTTTTTATCTACTAAACCTGATTTAGTTTATATAACCTGTTCAACATATGGAATAGGGTTTTTTAAGGATAGTCTTTATATTCTTCTTTGTAAAGTTTTCAATACTAAATATCTTCTCCATTTTCATAATAAAGGTTTTCATAACAAAAAATTATCCAAGTTAGGTAGATGGTATCATAATTATATTTTAAATGATTCTAAATCGATTCTTTTAAGTAGAAGGATTGAAAAGTATTATCTTCCTTTCTTGAGGAATTCTAATTGCTTTTATTTGCCTAATGGTATCGAAGATAAATGTCCAAATTATAAGTACAAGGCGAAAGATAATAATAAAATTCTTTATGTCTCTAACTTGGTCTACTCTAAAGGTTTACTAGATTTACTAGATATAGCCCATTACTTAAAGATTAACAATTTCCATTTTGAATTACAAATTGTTGGGAATGAAGCTGAGATTTCATCAGAAGATTTATCCTTATTTATTCAGGAAAGGGGGCTAAATGATTGTGTTTATTATCTTGGTCCACTATATGATAATGATAAATGGAAGGTTTTTCAGGAATCCTCTCTGTTTTTATACCCAACCCATGAAGATTGTTTTCCCCTAGTTTTATTAGAAGCTCTTTGTTTTGGTTTGCCGGTTATTTGTTCCTCGGAAGGTGCTTTAGAGGATATTGTTGTCGATGGATTAAATGGTTTTATAATAAAAGAATATGATCCTGTTAAATATGGAGATAAAATTATTTCTCTATTTAATGATAAAAATAGTTTTATAGATTTCTCTATTAATAGTAGGTCTAGATTTGAAAAGGAATTTACTATTAATAAATTTTTATCTAATTTTAATTCGATTATTTTGTCAAGATTATGATTAAAATTAAATTTAGGCGTTTTATTGCCCGGTATTTTGGTTGGCTTGCTAAAATTTATTTTTCGGTCTTTATCCATCTTCAATTAAAATTTAATGATAAACCCATTATATTAATTTTAACACCAGGTAAGGTTGGTAGTTCAACTTTATATTTCAATTTAAAGCAACAGCTAAATCAACCTATTTTTCATATTCATAGATTATCGAAAAAAGGTATAGAAAAATCAAAAAAGGATCATATGGATTCTGATAGAAAATCGTTGCCTCTACATTTGATTATTTCAGAAATTCTTTCTCGTGAAATTAATATAAATAAGGATAGAATTAAAATTGTTACAATAATTAGAGAGCCTATCTCTAGATATGTTTCATCCTTTTTTCAAAATATAGAATTTTATAAAAATTCCATAGAAAAAAGTGATCTAACTATTGATATTAATGGAAGTTTAGGTTTTTTATATTCTAATTTTAATGAACAAATATGTATTGATTTAGCTGATTGGTTTAGGTCCGAAATCGAAGAACCATTGAATTTAAATATTCTTGATATAGATACAAATTCAAAATATTACTTTGGTAATTATAATTCTTTTTTTATTTTACTTCGGTTAGAGGATATTAATTCAAATTGGCAACATATTTTGTTTTTACTTACCGGAGAAAAAATTAATATCCCTATGAAAAATTTCAATATAGGGGATAAAAAGTATTATTCTGATTCCTACAATAAGGTTAAGAAGGATCTTAAAATTGAGCCAAAAGTTTTTGATAATATTACAGCTCATGTTTTTTATAAAAAATTTTACTCAGATTTAATTCCTTCAAGTAAAGAAAAATGGGTACGAAATTAGATTTTGATTTTCTAGATTACAAGATTAATTCTCATTTAGAGATAACCAAATTGGTTGATGGTGTTGTAATTAATACCCTTAATCCCCATTCTTTTGTTGTAGCTAGAAAAGATATTGTTTTCAAAAATGCATTAATTAGTTCCGACTTCCTTATTCCTGATGGTATTGGAATAGTTTGGGGTATAAATATGTTGCATAGTATAAGGATAAACAGAATATCAGGCTTTGATTTATTTAAAGAATTAATGATTGAAGCTGATAAAAATGGAAAAAAGTGCTTTTTTCTTGGATCTTCTGAAATTGTTTTACGTGAAATTCGTACTAGATGTAGTATTGAATTTCCTAATGTTGAGGTCGGTACTTTATCTCCTCCGTTTAAAGAATTTTTCAATGATGAAGATAATTTAGAGATGATTAATACTATTAATGATTTTAATCCAAATTATCTTTTTGTTGGAATGACTGCTCCAAAACAAGAAAAATGGTTATTTGAAAACCGGAGTAAACTTAAATTTGATGCTGCTGCTTCTATTGGTGCAGTTTTTGATTTTTATGCAGGAACTGTAAAACGTCCTAGTCAATTTTGGATAAACCTTGGGCTTGAATGGTTCCCAAGGTTCCTTAAGGAACCTAGAAGGTTATGGCGAAGAAATTTTATATCAACTCCCATATTTATCTATGAAGTTTTTAAGGCAAAGTATATTAGCCGTTAGTTTCTTTTTTTCTTTCAATATCTGTGTAGGACAGGATATTTATAACAGTTTTCAGCTATTTAGAGATATTGAAAAGGTTCACGGTAATGTAGATAATTTTAAATTATTTGAATCTTCTTCATTGTTTTTTAAGTTATTTGATTCTGAATTTTATCTCGAATATGCTCCATTGAAGTCTTTTTCTCGTTTTAATTCTCATAGAACCTATGGTTGGAATGATTATGGATTAAAACCAAATGTTGGGTATCAACAATATTTTTCTTCTGGAATATTAGGAAAATGGAAATTTGTAACTTTTAAAATTCAACCTGAATTTTACTTTAATTCTAATATTCAGTATATAGGATTTCCCGACAACTTTACTGACCAAGAGAATAAAGATAGATTTCACACACTTAATCGTGGAGATTTTCCAGAATACTTTGGTCCCGGAGCTTCAGCTAGCCTTTGGTGGGGTCAATCTAAAATTGCTTTTGAATATGGTGCTTTTGAATTAAAACTTTCTACCGAAAATTTCTGGTGGGGTCCTGGTCAATGGAATGCGCTTACTTTTTCTAATAATGCTAGAGGTTTCCCTCATTTATCAATTAATTCTACAAAGCCAGCTGAAACCTTTTTAGGTAATTTTGAAACACATTTGTTGATCGGTAAGCTTCGTGATTCTGGTTTAGAACCCTTGCAGGATCAAAATCTTAATGATATTTATTTCGTACCATTTAATGGAGATTTTAAATATCTAAATGCCTTAATGGTATCCTATAATCCCAAGTGGGTTAGTGGCTTAACACTTGGTTTTACCAGAACTTTCCAAGTTTATAATGACCTCAGAGGGGATAGCTTTTACGATTGGTTTCCAGTTTTTGAAGGCTTTCAAAAAAAGAATTTTTTCCAAGATGGGAATACAGTAGACTTTGATGCTAATGGTAGAGATCAACAGGTTAGTATATTTGGGAAATACGTGGCAAAAAAAGCAATGTTTGATCTTTATTTTGAGTTTGGGAAAAGAGATCACAATTTTAATTGGCGAGAATTTATCCTAAATCCAGAGCATGCAAGAGCTTATATTTTTGGGTTCAATAAGCTTTTTAAACTTCCTAAGAAAGGTCAGTTCATCCAAATAAGAAGTGAAATCACGCATCAACAAGAGTCTGTAAATAGATATATTCGATACAGGGGGCTCAAGGGAAATAATTCTTGGCATACTCACTTCTCTGCTAGAGGGTTTTCAAATTTTGGACAAGCACTAGGTGTTGGAACTGGGCTTGGATCAAATGTTCAAACCATAGAAATATCAAAAATTGAAGATTTTGATAAATATGGGTTATTATTTGAAAGGGTAGATCGAGACCCAGACTACTACTACAAAGCATTATTTCAGTTTACCGAACGCAAACCCTGGGTAGACCTTTCTTTAGGCTTTTTATATGACAAGCAGTTGGGGAATTTGTT
>JABXHX010000098.1 GCA_013373385.1 Flavobacteriaceae bacterium | reverse complement strand
TATTCTTAGAAAGTGTAGATGCATCAAAAGATATTTCAATTTATATCAATTCACCTGGAGGAGGAGTTTATGCTGGGTTGGGAATTTACGATACCATGCAGTTCATTAAGCCAGATGTAGCAACTATTTGTACAGGTATGGCGGCTTCTATGGGAGCAGTTTTAATGTGTGCAGGAGAAAAAGGAAAACGTTCTGCCTTACCGCATTCTCGTATTATGATTCACCAACCTTTAGGAGGAGCGCAAGGGCAAGCATCTGATATTGAAATTACAGCCAGAGAAATCTTAAAGCTAAAAGACGAATTGTATGAAATTATAGCAAGTCATTCTGGTCAAACAGTTCAGAAAGTAAATGCAGATTCAGATAGAGATTATTGGATGAAAGCCGAAGAAGCAAAAGCATACGGAATGATTGATGAAATTTTAGTGAGAAAATAATTTTTGCCAACAGCAACTACCAACAGCCAAAAGCTAATAGCTAAAAGCCAATACCCAAAAACATAAGATAATGTCGAAAGAAGAAAATTTAGAATGTTCGTTTTGCGGGCGTAGAAAGTCAGAAACCAATTTGTTAATTGCAGGGATTGACGCGCATATTTGCGACCGTTGTATTGAGCAAGCAAACGGAATTTTAGAAGAAGAAATTACAGAAAATAAAGCAAGTGGTTTATCTAAAGATGTAATGCTAAAAAAGCCACTAGAAATTAAAGAGTTTCTAGATCAGTACATCATTGGGCAAACAGAAACAAAAAAATCGATGTCTGTTGCAGTGTATAATCATTACAAAAGATTATTACAGCAAAAATCTGACGAAGATGAAGTAGAAATAGAAAAAAGTAACATCATTTTAGTTGGTGAAACCGGCACAGGTAAAACCTTAGTTGCCAGAACCATTGCTAAAATGTTAAATGTTCCGTTTTCTATTGTAGACGCAACAGTGTTAACACAAGCGGGTTATGTGGGTGAAGATGTAGAAAGTATTTTAAGTAGGTTGTTGCAAGCTGCAGATTACGATGTAGCTAAAGCAGAACGCGGTATTGTTTTTATTGATGAAATTGATAAAATTGCACGTAAGGGCGATAATCCTTCAATTACTAGAGATGTTTCAGGAGAAGGTGTACAACAAGCACTATTAAAATTACTAGAAGGTTCTGTAGTGAATGTAGCACCTAAAGGTGGAAGAAAACATCCAGATCAAAAATTTATCGAAGTAAACACCAAAGATATTTTATTTATTGCAGGAGGCGCATTTTCTGGAATAGACAGAATCATCAGTAAACGTTTAAATATGCAGGCAGTAGGCTATTCTGCTTCTGTTTCTGAAGATAAAATAGATGAAGATAATTTACTGCAATATATCATCCCATCAGATTTAAAAGCTTTCGGATTGATTCCAGAAATTATTGGACGTTTGCCAGTACTGAGCTATATGAATCCGTTAGACGAAAAAACATTAAGAGCCATTTTAACAGAGCCAAAAAATTCAATCATTAAACAATATATCAAACTATTTGCTATGGATGATATTGCCTTTACAATAGATAATGAAGCTTTAGATTATATTGTAGCAAAGGCTGTAGAGTACAAGTTAGGAGCTCGTGGATTGCGCTCGTTATGCGAAGCCATTTTTACAGATGCAATGTTTGAATTGCCAAGTTCTGAAGAAAAAGAATTTGTGGTAACCAAAGACTATGCAGAAAATAAATTAACTAAGACAGCACTAAAAAGGTTAAGTGTTGCTTCTTAGAAATATTTTGTTGAAAAAAATCGGCATTACAATTTGAAACCTTAAAAGACCTTTCAGGAAATTTAATTTTTTGAGAGGTCTTTTTTTATATTTTTGTTTTATGATATCTAAACAAACCATCGATCGTGTTTTTGAAACTGCCCGAGTAGAAGAGGTAATCGGTGAGTTTGTGCAGTTAAAAAAAGCAGGAAGTAATTTTAAAGGGTTAAGCCCGTTTACAGACGAAAAAACACCTTCATTTATGGTATCTCCTGTAAAGCAAATCTGGAAAGATTTTTCTACAGGAAAAGGTGGAAATGCCATTTCTTTTTTAATGGAACACGAGCATTATTCGTATCCTGAAGCCATAAAATATTTGGCAAAAAAATACAATATTGAAATTGAGGAAACTGAACAGACCGATGAGCAAAAACAACAACTCAATGAAAGAGAAAGCATGTTTTTGGTATCTAAGTTTGCCAAAGAGTATTTTCACGATTTATTGCTAAATACACAGCAAGGTAAAGCCATTGGATTGTCGTATTTTAAAGAGCGTGGTTTTAGAGATGATATCATTGAGAAATTTGATTTGGGTTATGCAAAAGACGAGTGGGATAATTTTACAAACGCAGCTTTAAAAAAGGGATACGATTTAAAATATCTAGAAGCAACAGGATTAACGATTGTTAAAGAGCATAAAAAATTTGATCGTTTTAAAGGACGTGTGTTATTTCCCATTCATTCCATGTCTGGCAGAATCTTAGGTTTTGGCGGACGCATTTTAACCAATGATAAAAAAGCAGCTAAATATTTAAATTCTCCAGAGAGTGAAATTTATCACAAGAGTAAAATCTTATACGGAATTTATCAGGCTAAAAAAGAAATTGCAAAAGAAGATAATTGTTTTTTGGTTGAAGGTTATACCGATGTAATTTCGTTTCATCAATCGGGGATAGAAAATGTAGTTGCGTCTTCTGGTACAGCATTAACACCAGATCAAATTAGATTGATTAGAAGACTTACTCAAAATATTACGGTACTTTTTGATGGTGATGCTGCTGGATTAAGAGCTTCTGTTCGAGGAATCGATTTGATTTTAGAGCAGGGAATGAATGTAAAAGTGGTGACTTTTCCAGAAGGGGAAGATCCAGATAGTTTTGCAAAATCGCATTCAGATGCTGAGTTAAAAGCATATTTAGAAACTACTGCGCAAGACTTTATTAACTTTAAAGTATCGTTATTAATGCAAGATGCACAGAATGATCCTGTTAAAAAAGCAGGATTAATTCGTGATATTGTAACAAGCATTTCTAAAATTCCAGATATTATTCAGCGTGAAGTATATGTGCAAGAATGTGCACGTATTATGGGGATTTCTGAACGAGTGTTGTTTAGTGAGTTAGCGCAATTGCTAAAAAAAGGAGGAGACAACTCGGCTACAATAACTCAAAAAGTAGCAGAATCTTTTCAAGTTGTAAAAGAAGAACAAAAGCAGCAGCTTAAAACAGATGCCTTGTATTTGTTAGAAAAAGAGATTATTAGAATTCTCTTACTTTATGGTAATGAGGTAGTAAATTTCACTGATACCGTAGAGGTAGAGGATGAAAACGGTAGAGTAACAGAAGAATTAGAAACGTACTCAAATTCAATTTCAAAAGAATTATATTTAAACTTACAAGAAGATGAAATTGAATTTACAAATACTATTTTTAAAGCAGTGTATTATGAGTTAATTCATCAATTAAATCAACAAGAAAAAATTGAAATAGAACAGCTTATTCATCATCAGAATAAAGAAATTGCTAGTGAGGTAACAGGAATTTTGATGGATGAAGAGAAATATACTTTGAGTGATTGGGAACGCAAAGATATTTTTGTAACTGAGACAAAAAAAATATTACCAAAACTGGTTACAGACGCCATCTTAAATTTGCGTAGAGTATTAATAGAACGTAAGATTAAAGAAATTATGGATGAAGCAAAATTGGCAAAGGAGTCTACTACGCTAGATTTAGAGTTAATTTCTAATTATACGATGTTAAAAAAGCGCTTATTTGAAAAGCTAAATAGAGTTGTGTAAAATTATTAGTTGCAAAAAACAGCAGAATTTTATATTTTTTTGTACCTTAGCCATCCCTAAAAATTTTGATATGAAAACTAACCATGAAAAAAGCTGTAGAAATACTAAAAATTATTTTCCTTCTTATTTTACTTCCATATTTTGTTTTTAAAGGTTCAAAAAAGAAAACCTATCTTAAAATAAAAAGAAAAATGATAGCTGCAAATTTGCTTTAAGATTTAATATCTTGACTTATAGTACAAATAGGTATGGCAATCATTTTATGTTGGTTGGTGGTGTTAAGTTGTGTATATATAGTAAATACTTCTAGTTCTCTGCCAGAAAAATCTGAAGCAGTTTTTCCTAATTCAACCATTTGCATAGCCCATTCTAATTCATCATACGATGCGCCAATTTGATCTTCATCTGTTCTACTATCTCCAAATAAACCATCGGTTGGTGCCGCATTTTGAATGGATTGAATAATCTTAAGATAAGAGGCCAATAGATAAACTTCAGATTTTACTAAATCTGCAATCGGACTTAAATCTACGCCGCCATCTCCGTATTTTGTAAAAAAACCCACCCCAAAATCTTCCACTTTATTTCCAGTGCCCGCTACTAGTAATCCGTGTAATCCAGCAAAATAATACAAGGTGGTCATACGCAACCTTGCTCTTGTATTTGCTAGTGATAGATCTAATTTTGGAGATTGATTTTCCGATGGAACATTTTTTTTGAATTCTTCAAAGGTGCTTGTTAAATCAACAGCTATTGAGGTAACATTTGGATATCTTTTTTTTAAATCCGCAATATGGTTGCTTGCTCTTGTAACCTGACTTTTGGCTTGGTGTATAGGCATTTCTAAGCACAAAGTGTGTAAGCCCGTTTTTGCACACAGAGTAGAGGTGACAGCAGAGTCAATTCCGCCAGAAATCCCAATAACAAATCCGTTAACACCTGCTTTTTGGGCATAACTTTTTAACCAATTTACGATGTGTTCTGTAACCTTTGCTGTATCCATTTATAAACTATTTTACTACTTTTGTACGTTCTTGTTAAGAAAGCTCTAATATACAAAGATAATGCGTAAACAAATTTTGATTTTAACTCTAATAACTGTATTCTTTTCATGTAATAACTCGTCTAAAAAGCGTGTAGCTATTAGTCAAATAAAAGCAGATGTTACCATAGATAGATTTGATGTAGATTTTTATACGTCAGATAGTACAACACTTTCAAAAGTAAAAAGTAAATATCCGTTATTTTTTCCCAAAGGGAACCATGATAGTATTTGGTTGCGTAAAATTAAAGAAGAAAAAGAATTATTTATAGAAACGCAAAAGAAGTATACTGATATAGATTTTCTCAAAAAAAGACTAGAAGATTTGTTTAAGCATATAAAATATTACGATACTACATTTATACCACCAAAAGTAGTTACCTTATTGAATAGCGTAGATTTTGAAAATAGAGTTGTATATAATGGTACTTTTTTATTGATATCATTAGATGTATTTTTAGGAAAAGAGCATCCTTTTTACGGAGATTATCCAGTCTATATAAAAAATAACTTTACCAAAGAAAGAATTATTGTTGATGCAGCTAACTCAATAATTAAGCAAACAGTTAGGGTTTCAAAAAACAGATTGTTTCTTTATAAAATGATTGATGCAGGTAAGAAATTGTACTTGTTAGATATGTATTTGCCTCAAGTTATAGATGAAGTTAAAATAGGTTATCCAAAAGAAAAATTGAATTGGGCCATCGCTAATGAAGCGCAAATTTGGAAATATTTTATAGAGAATAAATTACTTTTTAGCACAGATATAAAGCTTAATAAAAGGTTTTTAGATTTAGCACCTTTTTCTAAATTTTATAGGTCAGAAGACAACCTTTCTCCCGGAAGAATAGGTACGTGGATGGGTTGGCAAATTGTACGGGCTTATATGGAAAATAATACAGTATCTTTGCAGGAATTGGTAGAAATGCCAGCAGAAGAAATATTTAAAAAATCATTATACAAACCTAAAAAATAATGGCAATTAAGCACACATCAGAAATTATATTTAAAGTAGCATTAGACGAAAATAAAATACCTGAAGCCATTGCTTGGTCTGCAGAAGATGGAGGTATAGAAAATTCTGAATCAAAAGCCTTGATGATTTCTGTTTGGGATCATATGCAGAAAGATACCTTACGTATGGATTTGTGGACAAAAGATATGCCAGTAGATGAAATGAAGCAGTTTTTTCACCAAACATTAGTGTCAATGGCTAATACTTTTGAGAGAGCGACCGATGATCAAAAGATGAGTGCAACCATGAGAGATTTTTGCGATTATTTTGCTGAAAAATTAGAATTAAAAAAATAAACCTATGTTAAGAAATGTGAATTATTAACATAGGTTTATGAGTTGAACCATTTTTTTTGCTAAATTTACACCAGTATTAACTTAATTTCCCCCAAAATGAGAGCTATAAAAACTTATTTAGCCTTGTCATTGTTAGTACTATTATTTTTTTCTTGTCAAAATGACTTGAAAGAATCAGTAGTATTTTACTCTAATGACAAATTAGTAGAAACATTATCTGTGAAAATTCAAGACACAGAAGGCAACACAATTCCAGTGCAATCAACTGAGATTGGCTTAAACAAATCATCATTTTTTAACGAAAACATCCAATATCTAACAGAATTAGATGTAACTGAAATGAGCGTAAAGGTTATCAATCAGAATAATGTTAGTAACCTAAGTGCAAAAACAAACGAAGTTAAAGGGTTTAAGATTTTTTTAGATGAAATTGATATTACCAGTAAAATAGGGATTACTTCTCTACAAGCAAAAGGTGATACTAATTTAACATTTAGAGTTACAGATTCTTCTTTACTTTCAACTATTTCATCTAAGCTTTTACAAAGAAATAAAGTAATTGTTTCTTATAAGAGTGATGTTAATTCTAATTCGCAATTAGATTTTCAATTAGAATTTTCTTTAGCTATTAAAGGTACGTTTGTTGATTAATTGATGTTTATTATGACTTAAAAAGCCTGTTAAATTTTGTTTAACAGGCTTTTTAAGTTTTCTGACGGTCTCTTTTATTATTTTATAGGTTTTATTTCTACCCTTCTGTTTAATTGTCTACCACCATCATTTTCATTAGAATACTTAGGTCTAGACTCTCCGTAGCCAATAGTCGCTAATCTGTTTGGGTTAATGCCAGACTTAATAAAATAGTCTTTTACCGCGTTTGCTCTTTTTTGAGAGAGTATTAAATTATACTGTGCAGTATTTTTATTATCTGTATGTCCTTCAATTAAAAATTTGGCATTAGGTATTTGTTTCATTAACTCAATAATTTTATCAATACTGCTGTAAGAAACACTTTTGATGGAGCTACGGTTGGTGTCAAAATAAATACTCGTAGCTAATAAATTAATTTGTTGAGTTATTTGTTCTTTTTTATCTTGTTTTGGACAGCCTTTGTTGTCTTTTTCGCCAGGAGTATCTGGACATAAATCTTTACTATCTATAACGCCATCTTTATCAGAATCTATTTCTATAGGACATCCATTGTTGCTTTCTGGGCCAAATTTTAAAGGACATTTGTCTTTGTAATCTGGCAAACCATCTTTATCAGAATCTATTGCTTTCCCATTACCATATACCATAACTCCTTTAGGAGTATTAGGCTCAATATCTAACTCGTCTATAACTCCATCTTTATCAGAATCTATTATTTGGAAAGGCTTTCTTTTATCTTTGCCATCGTCTCCCCATATAGTAAATATTTTTTTCTTACCTAATTTAATTACCAAACCTAAATTTGTAACCAAATAAGTTTCCCAATCTTGTTTGTTAGAAATGGCGGCGTCTAAATGGTCTTCGTAATTGAAATACCAGGCAGGTCTCAACTCAATATCTATACGTTTATTTATTCTGTATTTTAATCCTATTTGGGCAGATAGGTATATTGAGCTAGCTTCATAAACACTATTCCTTGCAGGGTTATTACCAAAGTCTATTAATAAATTATCTGTGCCGTTAGGTAGTCTTTCAAATAACGCAGAATCGTATTGATGGTATCCAGCTCCAAAATAACCTGTAAAATGCCATTTAGAGGCATTTGCAATATAAAGGTTGGTAAAACTAAAGATGATATTTAGCTCTCCACCATAGGCAGTACCTCTAAAAAATAAGTTGTTTGTGATTTTGGTTGATTTCAGGTATAATATTTCATAAACATCAGAGAAATATTGTGCACCACCAGAAATTTTTGAGTAATTAAATTTTAGCTCCAATCCTAATAAAGGATTGAACATTTTGTCTACATAAGCATAGCCACCAAAGTTCCAAAAGTTACCAAGATTACCAGTGCCCACTGAGCGCAAATCACCATGCATTATAAAGTTACTAACACCTGCAGAAATAGCCCAGCTATTACTGTTGTCTAGTTTTAAATCCTCCCTTTTAATTATAGTTTCACTTATATTTTGGCTATTAATAGTATGAAATGCCAAAAAAAAAGTGAAAAGAAAAATAAAAATTCTCTTCATTAGTGTTTAAAGTTAAATTTTGGGGAACTAATTTGCTGCAAAAGTATAAAAAAAAATTAATGGTCTTGTATTTTATTGATAATTAATTGATATTCATTTGTATTATTTACAAAATCTAATTCAGATACATCAATAATTAATGTGTTAAGGTTTAATTGAGATTTTATAAAATTACTATAACCGTTATGTATTTTTTTTAAATAGTCTGCCGATATATTTTGTTCATACACTCTACCTCTTTTTTCTATATTTTTCAGTAACCTTTCTGTATTTTGATATAAATAAACATACAAATCTGGCTTGGTTATTTCTTTGTACATTAAATCAAACATTTTTCTATATAAAAGATATTCTTCTTTTTGTAAGGTTACTTGTGCAAAAATTAACGACTTAAAGATATAATAGTCAGATACAATTAGATTTTTAAAAAGGTCAAACTGAGCTAAGTCGTCGCTTAATTGCTGATATCTGTCGGCTAAAAAGCTCATTTCTAAAGGAAAAGCATAGCGATCTTCATCTTCATAGAATTTTGGCAAAAAAGGATTGTCTGCAAAACGCTCTAACACCACTTTTGCATTAAACTCATCTGACATCATTTTTGCTAAGCTTGTTTTGCCTGCGCCAATATTTCCTTCTATTGCAATATAATTATATTTTTCAGTTAGAGGTATAGGTCTAGTTAAGTTAGTATCAACTTTATGGATTTCTGAGTTGTCTTTACAAACGTCTAAACATTTTGTGATATGTTTTTTCTCTACTGGATGTATTACATCTGAAGCAATATCAGACAACGGACATAAAACAAATTTACGCTCTAACATTCTAGGATGAGGTACAATTAGTTCTTTAGAAAAGATAATTTCATCATCAAACAGAAGGATATCAATATCTATAGTTCTATTTGTGTAATTATTGTCTGTAGACCTAACTCTACCTAAGCTTTCTTCAATCTTTAAAATTCGTTGAATCAATGCTTCTGGAGGTAAGTATGTTGACACTTTAACACATGTGTTAAAAAAAGTTGCTCCGTTAAACCCAAGTGCAGGTGTTTTATAGATAGGGGCTACTCTTAAAATTGCACCTATTTTTTGAGCTATTAAGTTAACGGCTTTTTGTAAGTTTTCAAGTTTATTTCCTTGATTACTTCCAAGTGATAAATATATAATTCGTTGGATTTTCATAAATATGGTACAAAGGAAATAAATCTAACTATAAATACTTAGCTTACCATAAAAAAAGAATTAACAATTTGCTTAAAGCAAAAAACACCTAAACTTAGTTTAGGTGTTTTTTAGATAAATGTTAAAATGAATTAATCATTTTTGTTTTCTCTAGGTTTTCTGTTATCTCTTCGATTGTCTCTATTACGATTATCTCTACCTCTATTGTCTTTTCTGTTATTGTCTCTTGGAGGTCTTGCAACATATCCTTCTGGTTTAGGTAATATGGCTTTACGAGAAACTTTTTCTTTTTTAGTTCTTGGATCTAAGCCAAAGTATTTTACATCAAATACATCGCCTAAATTTACAACATCAGTTACATTTTCTGTACGTTCCCAAGCTAATTCACTTACATGTAAAAGGACTTCGTTTCCTGGAGCTTCTGTGTATTCTACAACAGCGCCAAAATCTAATATTTTAATTACTTTAACTTCGTAAATGCTACCAACTTCTGGTTTAAAAAGCATAGACTCAATACGAGCAATTACGGCATCAATTCCTTCTGGACTTGTGCCTAATATTTCAACAATACCTTCTTCAGTAACAGGGTCTTCATTAATAACAATTGTAGTTCCTGTTTCTTTTTGTAGTTCTTGAATATGTTTTCCTCCTGGCCCAATAAATGCACCAATCATGTCATTAGGAATTACTCTAGTAATCATTTTAGGAGCATGTGCTTTTACATCTGCATTCGGAGCCGCAATTGTATCTGTTAGTTTAGATAAAATATGTAAACGTCCATCACGTGCTTGTTTTAATGCGTTTACTAAAATCTCGTAACTTAATCCTTTGATTTTGATATCCATCTGACAAGCAGTAATTCCGTCAGCAGTACCCGTTACTTTAAAGTCCATATCACCTAAGTG
>JABXHX010000034.1 GCA_013373385.1 Flavobacteriaceae bacterium | reverse complement strand
GATACTCCAGATTATTCTGAATTATTCTCAGAAGAAAAAGAGATTATTGGTAAATTAAAGAAAGTATTCTTAATGGTTGCTGGTGCCGCTTTACAAAAGTTTGGACCAGATTTAGAGCAACACCAACAATTATTAACCGCTGCATCTAATATTTTAATTGAAATATACATGGCAGAATCTGGTATTTTAAGAACTGAAAAGAACGCGAAACGTTTTGGTGAAAACGCTCAAAAGGAACAGATCGCTATGGCTAAATTATACTTATACAATGCTGTAGAAACGATTACTAAAAATGCAAGAGAAGGTATTATTTCTTTTGCTGAAGGTGATGAGCAACGTATGATGTTAATGGGGTTAAAGCGTTTTACTAAATACGCAAACTACCCTAACGTAGTTGAATTACGTAATACTATCGCAGAAAAATTAAAAGCAGAAAACAAATATTGTTTTTAACAAAAAAAAGTAAGGTCATTTATTTTTACAAAAGTTGGGGAACTATTTTTATAATATCTGACCTTTTAAAATTTTCTTAAACTTACCAATGATAAGTTTAGAATTTAGTTGTTTGTTAAAGACCGTTAAGAATAAGTTTTCTTAACGGTCTTTTTATTTATCAATTTTAAGAAATAATACCCAAGGGTTTGGTGATTTTCCAGTTGCCTCTTGTAAAGTCTGGAAACTCTTTTGGCATACCACCTTGTGCAACAGATTGTTCACTTAACGGAGTTACAGCACTCCAGAAACAACCTTCGTAAACATTTTGATCTAGAGGAAGTCCTTTTTGCAAACACTCAACAATACGATACATCATAATTCCATCCATACCACCATGGCCACTTCCTGCCGCAGCTTTATTTAATCTTTTATAAAGTGGATGATCGTACTTTTCATACAATGCTTGCATTTTTTCTCCTTGTACCCATTGATGGTGGTCTTTTGTAATTCCTTCTACTCCACCATCTAAAGCCACTCTTGTTGGAAACCCTGCTAAAATACCTTTTGTCCCTTGAATTAAATTATGTCTAGTATAAGGTCTTGGGCTCGTTTCATCCCATTGTACCATAACAGTTCTCCCTAAATTAGTTTTAATTATAGATGTATTTATATCTCCACCTTTAAACTCTAATTGATTCCATTTATGGTCTGCTGGGTATTTTTTTTCTGCATACAATGCTCTTCCTCTGGCAGGTGAAGAGAATGATACCAACCTATCAAAATTATCGTCTGTTCTTGCAAGATTCATATACTGTGCTACAGGTCCTAATCCGTGAGTTGGATATAAATTTCCATTTCTTCTTGCGTAATGTCCTGTTCTCCAAGAACCCGTTCCTCTTTCTTGCTCTTCCATTTGCCATCTTAACTCATGTATGTAAGCAGCTTCTGCGTGTAATGGCTCACCAATCACTCCTAACCTACACATATTTAAATACATCAATTCTACTCTAGCGTAATTTACATTTTCCATCATCATACAATGTTTTTTCGTAGTTTCTGATGTATCAACAATCGCCCACATTTCTTCTAAAGTAAGTGCCATTGGTACTTCCACAAAAGCATGCGCTCCTTTTTTCATAGCTTCAATAGCCATTGGTGCATGGTTTTTCCAGTTGGTACAAATAAAAACAACATCTGGTTTTACTTCATCCAACATGGTTCTCCATTTGTCTTCTTCTCCAAAATATGTTTTTACATTTGTATGTCTTTCTCCTTTTCCAATTTCTCTTGCTTTGTTTGCCCATTTATTTGCTAAATCTTCATATAAGTCACTTACAGCAACTATTTCTGTATTTGGTAACTCTGCAAAAAATTGCAAATGCCATGGCCCTCTTGCCCCTACACCAATAAATGCTGCCCGAACCTTTTCTAATTTAGGAGCAGCAAAATCTCCCATATACATTTGACTTGAAGGTCTGGTTGGATTTGACTTTTTTGATTCGCAATTTGCTAATGTTGGTGATAAAGCAATAGCTGCACCTGCAAGCGAAGTTTTTCTTAGAAAATTTCTTCTATTAATGTTTTTCATCTCTTGAAATTGATTTGGTTAGCATTCATGTAATTAATAACACTTTTAACAAGCTAAAAATATTTTCATCAAAAATAAAATAAATTACCTATTACCCTAGTTGTTCGCTAAAAAATATCTCCTAAATATTCTATTTGTTGTAAATTAGTGCTGTAAACAATGATACTACGCATTTTATGAAAAGTTTTTCTCTACTTAAATCTGTATTCTTTTTTCTATTGATTTTTTGTACAACTGATAAAAAAAGTACTACTGATGCTCTAGAACCTAAAGCCAACCTTACTCAAAAACATGTAAAATTTAACGATTATTGGTATAAAGGGAAAGCTGAAATTACTTCTTACAACTTATTGCAAGTTAGATATGGAGAATTACATAAAGGGAAAGCAGTAACTATTTTTGTAACTGAAGATTTTTTACCTGAAAAACAAGTTAAAGCTGATGCTATAGACAAAAATAACATTCCTGTACTAAAACTAAATACAACAAAGAATTTTGTCACAGGAATTTATCCTTACTCTTTAATGACAAGTACGTTTTCTCCTGTAAAACTTAACCAACAAGCTATAAAAATTTCTTTTTCTAGCCAAGAATGGTGTGGCAATACATTTGTGCAATTAAATAATAAAAATAGATTTGAAATTGACTTTCATTCGTATTTTGAAAGCAATGCAGACAGAAAGCTATCCTTAAAAAAAGTACCGCTTGAGAATCATTTTTGGAATCTTTTAAGAATCAATCCTTACCAAATAAAAAAAGGAAGATACAAGGTTATTCCCTCAATGGAGTATCTAGCTTTACATCATCAAAGAATAAGAGCGTATGATGCTGAAACTAATTTGATTGAAAAAGCAGATTTCTTATATTTTTCTGTGTATTACCCAACTTTAAAAAGAAAGCTTTCTATAAAGCTTACAAAAGAGTTTCCTTTTAGTATTGAAGGCTGGGAAGAATTATTTATTTCTCGCGGTAAAAAAATGACTACTACTGCTACAAAAATTAAGACGATTCAATCTGCTTACTGGAATAAAAATCGTACTATAGACAAAAGTTTAAGAGACGGATTAGGCTTGTAATAAAAAAGAGGAATTTGAAAATTCCTCTTTTTATTTTTTATGCTTTTGCTTTTATTCTAAAGCTCCTAAATAGCGTTCTGCATCTAATGCTGCCATACAACCTGTACCCGCTGCAGTAACTGCTTGTCTGTATTCTTTATCTTGTACATCACCTGCTGCAAATACACCTGGCATATTAGTTTTAGTAGATTTTCCTTGAGTAAGTAGGTATCCTGTTTCATCCATATCTAACACTCCTTTAAAAATCTCTGTATTTGGTTTATGTCCAATGGCAATAAATACACCTGTAACAGGAATTTCAGTTTTTTCTCCACTTTGATTATTAACTGCTCTTACACCTTCTACAACATTCTCTCCAAGCACCTCATCAATTTCTGTATTGTATAAAACAGTAATGTTTTTTGTTTTATTTACACGGTGTTGCATTGCTTTAGAAGCTCGCATATGATCTTTACGAACTAACATGGTAACCTTGTTACAAATATTTGCTAAATAGGTTGCTTCTTCTGCTGCTGTATCTCCCGCTCCAACTACTACAACGTCTTGTCCTTTGTAAAAGAACCCATCACAAGTAGCACAAGCAGAAACTCCACCGCCAATTAAACGTTGCTCACTTTCCAAACCTAAATACTTGGCAGTTGCACCTGTAGAAATAATTACAGTTTCTGCTTCAATTTCGGTGGCTTCATCAACAATTACCTTATGTACTCCACCTACTTCGTTGTTAAAATCAACTTTAGTTACCATTCCAAAACGAACATCTGTACCAAATCTTTCTGCTTGTTTTTGCAAATCGTTCATCATAGCTGTACCATCTGTTCCGTTTGGATATCCTGGAAAATTATCTACCTCTGTTGTGGTAGTTAACTGACCACCCATTTGCATTCCTGTATACATTACCGGTTTCATATCTGCTCTAGCTGCATATATAGCTGCTGTATATCCTGCAGGTCCTGAACCAATAATTAAACATTTTATTTTTTCTGCCATTGTGTTGTTTCTTTTTTGAGATTACAAATGTATTTTTTTTATGGAATTAATTAAAGCTTTTTTAATGATTAATTGCAATAGTTTTATAACTAAAATCAATTGTTAGAATTGAAAGTGTACGATGCAACTACTATTTCTTCGGGAGAATTTTCACTATCCCCAATCGTTCAATTCCTACATATAAATAACCATCATTGCCCTGTTCTATAGAGCGAACTCTTCCTAAGTTTTTTAGTATTATTTCTTCACTAAGAACCTTAGTCTCTTTTAATGTACAAACTGTAACATATTGAAATTTTAATGACCCTACCAATAATTTTCCTTTTAATGTTGGGTACTTATTAGAGCTTACAAAAGCCATTCCACTTGGCGCAATAGATGGAGTCCAATGATGAATGGGATCTTCCATTCCTTTTATAGCTGTTTTGTCAGTAAATTTTGAACCACTGTAATTAATTCCGAAACTTGCTTTTGGCCATCCATAATTTTTCCCCTTTTTTAAAATGTTTATTTCATCACCTCCTCTTGGACCGTGTTCATGAGACCATATTTCTTCTGTAAACGGATTCATTTCCATCCCTTGCGGATTTCTATGCCCATAACTATAAATAGCTTTTTTAGCATCTTTATCATTTACAAACGGATTATCATTTGGAATTCTTCCATCATCATGTAAACGGTAAATCTTTCCGCCATCTCTGGTAATATCTTGCGGATTTACATCCCTTTCGCCTCTATCACCAATACTAAAATACACATAGGCTTTACTATCAAAAACAATACGAGAACCAAAGTGCTGTCCTCTTCTGGTATCTGGAGTTGCTTTATACAATACTTCTTGATTAATCAATCGGTTATTTTTAATCCTTGCTCTCATCAATGTGGTGTTAGCTCTGCTACGATTTTTGGTTGACGAAACATAGGTAAAATAAATCCAACCATTATTTTTATAATTAGGATGTAGCTCAATATCCATTAAACCACCTTGACCTAAAACTTTTATTTTTGGCAATCCACTAATTTCAGTTTTAATTCCGTTTTTAAAATGGATTAGTTTCCCTTCTTTTTCTGTAATCAACATTGAATTGTCTGGCAAAAAGGTAAATCCCCATGGGATCCTTAAATTCGGAACAACTAATTTATGCTTATACACATTTTCTTGTGCTGATGCTTTGATAAAAAACAATAAGACAACACTGGTTAAAACAGCGTTTTTTATAAGAAATAAAGGCTTCATAAATTCTACAGATTTTAATCTAGAAACATTTTACAATATAGAAATATTATAGTATGTTTGCAATCCGAAAACTTCGGGGTGTAGCGTAGCCCGGTTATCGCGCCGCGTTTGGGACGCGGAGGTCGCAGGTTCGAATCCTGCCACCCCGACTAAAAGTAATATCAATTACAACTAAAACCTTGTTAATCTTATGATTAATAAGGTTTTGTAGTTTTTAGACTATCATAAGAATTGATATTATATGATTTAATTCGGTTCACAGTTTACAATCTAAAAAGTGTGAACCGAATAGAAGATTAAAAAGCTTTAATTGAAACAGTTTCAAAATTATTAGGCCATTCTAAAATTACTACTACTCAAATTTATGCTCGGGTTATTGAAAGTAAAGTAAGTAAAGATATGCTTAATTTAAAACATATAATAGAAAAGAAATCTCATAACTCTGATACAAACTCAATAGCTAATTAGAGGGTTTTAATATTTATAATACTACCCAATTAATTGTTTTCTATATTGATTTGGTGGAAGTTTGTATTTTTCTTTAAAACTACGATTAAAATGAGACACATTTTTAAAGCCGCTTTCCCAGCAAATATCATTAATGTTTAATTCTGGGTTATTTAGTAAGCTTTTAGCATATTCTAATCTTTTATTATTTAGCCATTTCCCAGGTGTTTGCTTAAAATAAGCTTTAAAATCTCTTTTAAAAGTTGATAAACTTCTTCCGGAAAGTCTAGCAAACTCTTCCATGCTTAAATCAGAATGAAAGCTCTTAAGCATTATAGTGTTAAGGTCTGTTTTGTTTATTTGTTCAAGTGACAGGAAAAAGTTTGTTAGGTTTCTATTTTTTGGATTTAGAATAATATTGTAAAGCAACTCATTAAATTTTATTTCTACTAGTTCTCGTGGGATTTCGTTTATCTGTTTCATATAATTAAAAACAGACATAAATAATGATTTCAATGAATCTTGAACATCTAAAGCATATATCTGATTCTCATTCTCATTTAGTTTTTGAACTTTAATTGTCTCTTTATAAGTTTTCATGAATTTTCTAATAAAATCTTCCGTAAGAAAAAATAGTAATGTACAATATTCCTCTTCAAAATATTGCTTTGTATTATAAATACCTTTATTTAGAAAAACAGCATCACCTTCTTTTAATTGATAAGTCCCTTCTATAGCAGTCCAATCTTTTCTGCCACTAATAACATAACTTAAAAATGGTGTGTCCGACCAAACTTTAAAATCTTCTATATTAAGGGGGCACTTATATTCAACAAATAAAAAATCGTCACCTACCAATTTATTGTACTTTACTGAACCACTAAAATATTTAAATACATCTAATGCCATAATTTTAATGTTAAATCAAAGTTTAATATATAAATAATTTATTTAATCCAATGTTACTTAAAAACCAATATGTTATTTTTTGAGTTTAGTAAACGGAATTAACATAGGTGTTTTGTCCATATAGCTTCTATATTTATCCTTAAACACTTTTCGTAAATCTTTTTCTTCAAAAAGTGTCCCAACAAAAAAGTAAGTTGTTAATAGTATTGCAAATACTAAATGTGTTGCAGACATAACTGGTGTAAACCATAAGCCCATAATACCCCCAAAATATAATGGGTGTCTCACATATTTATAAAACCAAGTTATTTTAAATTCAAGTTCTGTGTATGGTTTATTAACTAACTCTAAATAAGTTTGTCTTAATCCAAATAAGTCAAAATGGTTAATTAAGAACGTACTTATAAATAAAATAACCCAGCCTAAAAAGAACAATACGTACATAGCATAATATAAGACTGTGCCTGTTTCAATGGTCCAAATGTTCCCACCAATGGGTTCCCAGTTCCAAATTAAAATAAATAGTAAAACACCTGCTTGTAACACATAAGTACTTCTTTCTATAGGGCGTGGAAGGAGTTTAGTAATCCAATCTTTAAATGATTTTCTTGCCATTACAGAATGTGGCACACCAAATAGTAGTACTAATCCAAAGTTTTTCAAGAGTGCTAAACCTGTTGACATTTCAGGAGCTCTATCTATAGATATTTCTGGTATAAGATGACTTATGGATAATATCCAAAATAAAAGTGATGCAAACCCAATTAGATATGCTACAATAGAATACAAAAACATGATTACTTTTTTCATGATAATTTAATTTTAAGTTAAAGATTATGTTGCAAAATTATATTCAAGAAGTCTATCTAAATTTTCTGTAAGGTTCAACCTTTTTTCTGTGAAGTTCATTTAAGTAACAATCACTTGACCTTTAAAGTCAAAAAGTTGAACGTCATAATAAATTTAATTGTTGATTGCGAGAATACATTTGTATCGAATTTAAAAGTCGAAAACTAATCTCATAAAAAGATAGTTATTATAAACCCCTCTGGTTATGAAAAACAAATCAATAAAAAGAGAGATGTCTACCTATTCAGTTTTAGGGTTTGGGTGGTATACCAATAAAAAAAGTAGGGATGAAAAAATGCAAGAGAGAAAATTACTTTCAAGAAAGATTCAAAGTGACGACCTTTATAGTCAAAAAGTTGAACTTCATAATAAAGTTGATTTTTAATTGAGAGAATACATTTGTACCGAACTTAAAAATCAAAAATTATGAACTTACGATTACTTATTAGTTTTGTATTGTTTCTTTCAATCAAAACTACAACTGCTCAAACAATTTCTGTTAATAATAATCAATTAAATGATTTTATTCTTAAAAATGGGAATAATACTAATATTACTAACTTTTCATCTAAAATAAATCCACATTTACACTGTATAGAAGTAGACAACCCAAACTATAGTGACTATCATTGGGGAAACAATGTAGATTCTCAAACTACATTTTTAGTTAACTGTAATTAAGAAATCAAAAGGGTTGTGACAACATTACAGCCCTTTTAATAATGCAAATAGAATTCAGTATTACATTTTTAAATATGATACGTATGAATAACAGAATAGTAGATAATACAGATGTCCAAAACAAAACAAAAGATATTGTAATTCATCATATGGATTCGTTTTACGATAATGATATTGATGCTCTAATGTCTGACTATACTGAAGAATCCATTATTATGACTTTAGAGCAAACCTTTAAAGGCTTAAAAGAGATTCGATTATTCATTACCGAGTTTATAACATATTTTCCAAAAGGTAAAACCATTTTAGTTTTAGATAAATTAAGTGTTGAAAATGACTTGGGGTACGTAGTTTGGCATGCACATACACCAAACATAAAAATTTCATTAGGCTCTGGGACTTTTATTTTGAAGAATGGCAAAATTCTAAAGCAAACTTTTGTTGGGCAGCTTGACAAAAAAGCACTTATTACATAATAAGCTTTTAGTTATGAATGCAAAAATGATTGACCAATTTGAGATAAAAAAATTTAAATCAGGTCATATTAATGATTTTGTTACACTCCTAAAACAGTTAAACCCTAATGTTGATGAGTCAATAATAAGACATAGGTTTTTAAAAATGCTCACATTTAATAATTACCAAAGCTTTGGATTTTATCAGCAAAATAAACTCATAGGAATAATAGGAGGCTGGACGTTATTTAAAATTTATTCAGGGAAGCAGCTAGAAATTGATAATTTTATAATCGATAACAAATTACAATCTAAAGGTTATGGTGCAAAACTACTTGCTTTAATAGAGATATGGGCAAAGAACAATGACCATCAATCAGTAGAGTTAAATGTTTACACAAAAAATACAAGAGCACAAGAATTCTATTTCTCTAAAGATTATAAAACTTCTGGTTTTCATATGATTAAAGTATTATAACTGCTTTAAATATACTATTACAGATTATCATATCTATGTAGTTTAATCTCAAGAAATTATACAAGAGTTACATTACTTTTTTATTTTGAAAGCTTCAACTTAACAGAAGTGAAATTAAATCAATTATTCCGTTTACTTAAATATGTTTGATGAACCTAATAGTCAAGTAATCAAACTTTTTTAGGCAATTCATTATTCTTTAAGCCATCTATTTTTGTGTCATTGAGAACCCAATTTCAACTGGAGCTACTACATTTACTCGGACATAATTTTAAGACTGTTTAAATAAAAACAAATAACTACCACACAAATTTATGCAAAAGTTATTGAAAGAAAGGTAAGTGATGATATGCAAAATCTAATTAAGATATTTGAAAATAAAAAAACTTAAATCTAGAAAATGAGTTAAACGAGTTGAAAGGTTCTAATAATCTTATTCGTTGCAAATTTCACTAGAATAATCTTATGTAAATTTCTTCATTAAAGAGATTTTTAATAAAAATCGGTTAATTTTAAAATAATATTTAGATATTTGTATAAATATATAATTAATGAAAACAATTTTAAAGCACTAAACTGGAAAACCCTAAAAAAACCTTTTAGATATTAAGAGAAAAGGTTTTGATTAGTAAGGGTAAATAGCATTATTCTATCCCTTTTTTTTTTAGAAATATTTTGCAAAACTCTAAAAACTTTGTCGTCCTTGATTATAAAACCAATTTAATATGGAAACTAAATTTTTTAAAATCTTATTATTATTTAATCTTTTGGCCACAATAATATTAAGTGCTGTTTACTTCAAAAAAGAGGAAACGGAAAAAGACTTTTCAAACGATATTTTAAAAGTCCGTGGTCTTGTGGTTGTTGATTCTTTAGGTGTTGAAAGAGTGATTATTAGCTCGCCTTTACCAGATCCAACAATGCATGGCTACAGAATATCAAGGGGCGAATACGGATCTGTTTCAGGTATTATGCTATATGATAGTGAAGGACAGGAGCGTGGAGGTTATGTAACTGATAATAATTACGGTAATATTTTTTTAACGCTAGATTCAAAAACTCAACAGAATGCTTTGTTTATAGCAGATCCTTTAGGTGGTGCAGCTATACAGGTTTGGGGAAGAAATGGAAATAAAATCAGTTTGTCAGCAGGAGATGAAAACATTTACCTAGACCTAACTAAAAATAACAAACCATTAAAATTTAAGACAGATGAAAAATAATTTATTATTAATCACTATTGGAGTTGTTATTAGTTTTTTTAGCTGTAGTAATAAAACGGAATCAAAAGAACAAAAATTAGTAGCAATAAACCCTTTAGCATATACAAATGTTGTTTATAGCTCACAAAGAGATACAGTTATTGTTGCGACATATTCTGGTCGAATTTCAAAAAGAATTAAAAATCATACAAAAGAGGAATTAATTACTAATGTAAATGATGAAGTTTATAGCCTTCAATATTCAAAAAGTAAAAAATTAATATTTGCAAGCACTTTAAATT
Organism: Flavobacteriaceae bacterium; assembly: GCA_013373385.1. Lineage (GTDB taxonomy): Bacteria > Bacteroidota > Bacteroidia > Flavobacteriales > Flavobacteriaceae > Polaribacter. Next base: position 44,355 of record JABXHX010000034.1, on the reverse strand, counting down.
CAGGTATATTACTTATCGACTATGTTAATGGGGAAATATTAAAAACACTTGAAGTTGATAAGGGAGCATGGTTAAATACAATACATCTATCGACTGATGAAAATTATTTAGTAGGTTTTGATACAAAAGGAAATAACTATGCATGGGACTTAAACAATAATTATAAATTAATAGATATTTCTAATGAACTTCCTAAAGCTTATGTCAGGTATGTTGATAGTCAAGGCAATTTCTATTTTCAACAACATAGAAAATATATTAAATGGAACCAGGAACAAGGGAAAATAGTCAAGGAATTGAATATTACAGGCAGGCTTGTAGACATTGACAAAGAAAATAATTTACTGTTTTTAGGGTTTAATCAATTCAAAAAATATAATTCAGATGTAGATTCTATTTTTTTAGAAAAAAAACATCCTTATTATCTTTATAGATATGGAAAAAAAGCGACTGATACTTCTCGCATAAAAATGAGCTTAAAACTCACTGACGCATGTTGGTCAGAAGATAAAATTTTCACAACTGGTATTGATAAGTCAATTAGAGTGTGGAATAAAAAAAGTGGTGAACTACTTAATGAATGGAATAACACCCATAATGCGACGATTAGTTCTATAGATCTATCAAAAGACAACAATCAATTGGTTTCGGTTGATTTAAAAGGAGGTATACATTTTTGGAGTATAGATTAAAATGCAGTTTTTTTATAAGATTAAAGTTCGTTTAAAGTTCAATTATTTTTAGATGATAATCATAAATTTTTAAAAACCCTTGATTTTTAAAATAATATTTAGATATTTGCCTAAATATATAATTATATGAATTCAATTTTTAAAGCACTTAACGACGAAACTCGTAGAAAAATCCTTAAAATGCTTAAAGAAAAAGATATGAATGCTGGTGAAATAGCAGAAAAATTTAACATGAGTAAACCTAGTATTTCACACCATTTAGATATTTTAAAAAGAGCGGATTTAATTACGGGCAAAAAAGAAGGACAATTCATCATCTACACGATAAATACTACAGTAGTTGATGATTTATTTCAGTGGATATATAACTTAAAACTTAATCATGACGAAAAAAGCGATAGCAAAAGAGATTCCTTTTTGGATATTAATAGCAATACCGATTCTTTACTTGACCAATAACTGGGAGATTTTGCCTAATAAAGTTCCAATACATTTCAATTTGTATGGTGAAGCTGATAAATGGGGAGATAAAATTAACTTAATGTATTTGGCTACTCTGATTCCACTGGGTGCCTATATTATGTTTCTTTTAGCAAAGTATATAGATCCAAAAAATAAGATTACTCAAATGGGTAATAAATATTATGTAATCAGACTTTTATTAACAACTATTCTAGCATCCATTATTATTGCTCTTACTTATTCTATTGCTAATAAAACAGAAACTTTTAACAATATAGTATTCATCATTCTAGGTTTTGTATTTGTTTTTTTAGGCAACTATTTTAGAAATATTAAACCCAATTATTTTATTGGATTTAGAACACCTTGGACTTTAGAAAATGAAACTATTTGGAGAAAAACGCATCAACATTGTAGTATCGTGTGGTTTGTTGGTGGATTGTTCATGGTTTTTATCAATGCATTTAGCATCATAAATTCTGTTTGGTTAGTTAATGCGCTAACAATAATTTTTTTGATAATTACACCAATTGCATATTCTTATAACCAATATAAAAATCTTTAAAACTAACTACATTATGTTAAATAACTATACAATTATTATTCTATTGTTTTTTTCTTGTAATTCTATTGCTCAAGAAGAAATTAATATCAAATCTAATGATATAACTTCATATGGTACACTATTAGAACCTAAAGAAAAAACAGACGTTGTTGTTCTAATTATATCTGGCTCGGGAGAAACAGATAGAGATGGAAATACAATAAAAATTGGATATACAAATAACTGCCTTAAAATGCTTTCCGAACAACTTGCAGAAAACAAAATTGCCTCATTAAGGTATGATAAAAGAGGCGTGGGCAAAAGTACTAATAGTTCAGTTACTGCAGAGAGTATCAGGTTTAATCAATACATAGACGATGCCGAAAATTGGATTAAGTATTTAAAAAAAAGGTATAAAAAAGTAATTGTTGCAGGCCATAGTCAAGGAGCTTTAGTAGGGATATTAGCTGTTCAAAACACTAAAGCGGATAAATTTATTTCTCTTTCTGGTTTATCCGAAGGTTTTTATACAACAGTAAAACGCCAATTGTCAAATCAGCCTCAATTTGTATTAGATGCAGCGTTGCCAATTTTAGATAGTCTTAAAATACGCAAAAAAGTTGATAGCGTTCCACAATACTTAAACAGCCTGTTCAATCCCAGAATCCAAGATTATATTATTTCATTTATGGAATATGACCCACGAAAAGAGATTACAAAATTAGAAGTTCCAACACTTTTTGTTATCGGAACAACAGATATGCAAATTACCGTTGAAGGAACTAAAGCTATGCATAATTTGAGTAATGATTCTCAACTGGAAATAATTGAAGGAATGAACCACGTTCTAAAAGAAGTTGAATTAGAAACGACTGCAAATATGGCAACTTATTCTAATCCAAATTTAGCATTACATCAGGATTTGGTTGGTCGTGTGGTAGCATTCATTAATAAATAATATTCTTTAAATCAGTGTTCAATACTATAGATAAAATAAAAAGCAAAAAGTTATTCAGAATACTTTATCATATTGTAAGAATATCCATGGGTCTTACTTTTATTATATCTGGTATTAGAAAATTCCCAGGAGTAGAATTTACTATTCTACCTGATTCTAATCCAGTAGGCTATTATTTTTCAGCAATGCATGCAACAGGTTTCTATTGGAATTTCATTGGCTACTTTCAAGTTGTTGTGGGGTTGTTAGCATTTTTCAATAGATATTCGGCTTTAGTAGCTGGATTAATGATGCCAGTAACTATAAACATTTTTTTGGTATCTATTGCTTTGAATATGAAAGGAACACCAATTATTACTGCTATGATGCTGCTAGGTAATATTTTCCTTTTGCTTTGGAACTACAAAAACTACAAGCAAATCTTTTACAAAACACTTCAGTAAAGTATATGTATTAAACAAGAAAACATGGTATTTCCAAACAAAATAAAATTAGTCTTACTCGTCATAGGTTTCAATATCAATGCTACTTATGCACAAGTAAATATTGAAGGTTCAATCAACATTAATGTTAGTACTGGTCATATAACTTGTGATTTTGAATTATCTAATATTCCAAAAATCACAAGTTATGTAATACTCTTAAATAAAGGTATGAACATTAAGTACTTCAAAAATAGTAATAGTGAAGAATTAATAAATTACGATGGCTATTATAATGGAAAAATAAAAGGCGAAGGAATACAATATACGTTCGCAGATAACTTTAGAAACAACATAGAATTACCAAACTCATTTAAAATATCATATTCAGGTGCTTTTCCGATCTATAATAATGAATTAGCTTCTTTCGACTATAAAGGAAAAATTGTTGTCAATGAAAAAACTTTTAGAGCTTCTGAACAGTCCAAATGGTATCCTGTAATTTATGATATTGAAAATGATAGACTGCTGGAAAACGTAACCTATTCCATAAAAGTAACTACCGCTTCAGACAATACTATTTTTATAAATGGAAATCCACCGACAAATGGTAATAATACACTCTTGAAGTCTAAAAAAGCTGTTCCTTTATTATTGTTTGTAGGCGATTATGATTATGTAAATGAAAACGGAAATTACATTTTAAATGCCAACATCGATACACCAACTTCATCTAGAATCTTCAAAGAAATTGAAAAAATAAAACAAATTTATGCAGAAAAACTTAAACTTGAGTTTGATGATGATATTTTTATCATTAAGCATAGAGCTGTAAAACCAATTCCACAAGGTGGAGCTTGGGGCTTTAACAGTTATCCTTCTTTTTTATTTGCAGGACTTGACTTTAGTCAATTAGTTGTTGAAGGTCATACAATGTCACCCAAAAATGTATTGTTTTTTGCTCATGAACTTGGACATAATTATTTTGGTAATAATGTGAATTCAGGAAAATTGTCATGGTTCTGGGTGGAGTCAACTGCTCAATTCCTTTCTTTCATTATCGCCCAAGAAATTAATGGGAAAGAATTTATTGATAAAACACTTGTGCAATATGCTGGTGCTTTAAAAACTAGAGCGTTTAAACCACTTGCAACTATAGAAAACCCTAAAGAAATTTCATTAGAGTATAGACTAATATATGGACCACTAATCTGGCAATGTTTTAAAGATATTTTTGGAGCAGATATTACTTATAAAGTGTTAAATGAATTAGTTAATGTTTCAGAACAAGAAACCCTCTCGATAGAAATATGGAAAAAAGCAGCAATTAAATACGGTGTTGAAAACGAGAAAATTAATGAGTTTGTTACAAACTTTTTGAAAGATAGTAACGCCATGAATAATGTTGTTGATTCAATAATAAAAAACCATTAAACGGTAGAAAGAATGAGTAACAAACTATTTCTTAAAAAAGAAAAAGCAATTATAAGTAAACGTATTATGATTGCTTTGCTCGTGTTACTTGTGTCTATGATATTGGCGATAACAATAGTAAGTTCATTAGCTGATAATCTAACAATTGATAGATATTTGCTTCAAGGCCTAATATTGTCTTCTTTGATCATTACTTCAATTTGGTTTATTAGAACAAAGTTAGACAAGCGACACCCTCACTCTATTGGTGTTGGAATTCTTTCACAAGCTTTATTAAAATTCGGGTTGGGTTTGGGCTTGTTTCTTATTCCAATCACGATTACTATAATTACCACAATATTATTTGATTGGGCAACCATAACTTTTAATACAGTTACATTAATGCCAATTTTGGTTTCTGTTTTGGCTATTGTTTTATTTGAAGCTATTCCTGAAGAATTTATATTTAGAGGCTATATTTATAGCAACCTCAATACCATTTTCAAAAGATGGAAAGCTTCATTAATTACAATTGGTTTGTTTATAGCTTTTCCAATAATCATTGTTCAAATTCAAAGGGTTTTAGGAATCGAAGTTCAAATTGGAAATGCTTCAGCAATTACGCTTAAATATTTAATAACACTATTATTATTTAGCCTCTTCGTACAGTATTTAAGGGTTTTAACAAATAGTATTTGGGCAGGAGTTGGATTCCACTTATTCATAGTTTTTATGAACAGATTGATGGGTACATCAAAAAATCATTTGATTCAATTAAGTGATGTAAACGATGAAACACCAATGCAAATAATTTTTTCTGTCTTATTGCTCATTGTTTTTATTGGTTTGTTGTTATATCCTAAACTCAAAAAGAAAAGTCTAGGTTGGTATAAGTATGCATTAGAATGACTCAATTTGTATAAAGGTTGCGCTTGTAAAAAAATATAAATGAATAAAAATCAGATTCAAGAATATCTTAAAAGAATCAATTTTTCGAAAGAAATCATTGATTGTAACCTTGAGACCTTATTTGAAATTCATTCAAGTCATGTATATCATATTCCTTTTGAAAATCTAGATATCTGGAATAAAAAGAAAATTGAACTTTCAGAAAAAAACCTTTTCAAAAAAATCATTAAAAACAATAGAGGTGGCTTCTGTTACGAACTCAACTATTTGTTTTGGATGCTACTTGACAACCTAGGTTTTAATGCTAAAATTATATCGGCTCGTATTTTTGATGATGATGGGAAATTAGGTCCTGAATTTGACCATATGGCAATACTTGTACTCATTGGAGATGAACGTTGGTTGGCAGACGTAGGCTTTGGCGATTTATTTATAAAACCAATAAGCATTGATACAACAACCATACAAAATGATGTAAACGGTTTCTTTAAAATAAGATCTTTAAAAGATGATGGCTTTTTGCTGCTGAAAGAAAACAATAACAAGGTTTTCGAGAAAAAATATAAGTTCAATACGATTCAAAGAAACATTGAACAATTCAAGCCACAATGTGAATTTAAACAATATTCAAAAGATTCCTATTTCGTAAAAAATAAAATATGTACACTACCAACAGGTAAAGGCAGGACAACAGTGTTCAATAATAGATTAATAAGAAAAGTGAACGCATTGAAAGAGGAATATGAAATACATACAGAATCAAAATTAAATCAAATATTACAAGAAGAGTTTCAGATTAATATGCTGAAACATAAGAATTAAAATATCTAAAAAATCATGAAAAATTTAGCCACCCCGACAAAAATTAATACTAATAGAATCTAAAACCTTGTAAATTGTATGATTTACAAGGTTTTATGATTTTTAGATTATCATAAGAATTGAATTAATATAGTTTAATTCGGTTAACAATTCGGTTCACAGTTTACAAATTAAAAAGTGTGAACCGAATAGAAGATTAAAAAGCTGTAATTGAAACAGTTTCAAAATTATTAGGCCATTCTAAAATTACTACTACTCAAATTTATGCTAGAGTTATTGAGAAAAAGGTTAGCGAGGATATATTTCAATTAAAAGAAAACATTTGTATGGAAAAAATTTAGCGTAAAATATTTATCAATACATAATTTTTATTAAACTATACTGTTTTTTAAAAGAATTTTATATTATGTTAAATGTATTAATCCATAAAATTAATGATTATCAATATAGGAATCAACAGATTTTTTTAATAGTTTAAAAGTAATATCACTTGAATTAGACCGACCAAAACGAGCATTGGTTTTAAATACAACAACTGTATTAATTTTTGGAAAAACAGTTATACTTTGACCCATAGCACCTAATGCTGAAAAAGCACCTTTTGTTTTTACATTATTATCATCCCAAAGCCACCACATATATCCATAGCCTAAATTAATTATTGCATCTTTAAATGTAGGAACATTTTTTATTAACTCATCATTTGTAGTATAAAACTTAAGCATATTGTCAATCCAATTTTCGTCAATAATTTGTTTATCTTTCCACTTTCCTTTATTAAGCATTAACAAACCTATTCTAGCCATATCTCGAGTAGAAAACCACATGTGATATGCAGGATATTTCGATATTGTAGTGTTGCCAAATTTTCTTTGTATAGATTTATCCCAATCCTCCATTTTTAAAGGTATTGCTAGTTGATTTTCAACTTCATCGTAAATATCTTTAGAAGTTAATTTTTCAAAAATAAATCCTGCAAGATTAAAGTCCCAATTATTGTAAATCCAATAATCACCTGGTTTTACCGAGCCTCTTTCACGATAATATCGAGACCAACTTCCAGGGTTAGATCCGTTTAAGAAAACCCCTGATCTTGAAGCAAGTAAATCTTTAACCTTTGCTGTTTTTTCAATTGGTAAAAGCGGAGTCACATCTTCAATTTTTAAATCATCAAGGGTAGCTTCTAGATTAATCTTTCCATTCTTTACATGCTTGCCATAAAGTATGGCTAAAATACTTTTTCTACATGAGGCTATGTAGCTGTTATCTTCGGTATTTCCATATTCAAAAACAATCTTTCCGTTATTAATTATCATAAAACCAGTTACATGGGAACTGTCAACAATAAATCTTTGTAATTCCTGAAGTTTTTCAATTTTCCAACCATTTTCTTGAAAGTTTTCATCATACTCCCATTGATTATCAGGAAAATTTTGTGATTGAACCTTTATAAAAAAAGACAATAACATTAGCAATGCTATATAATTACGCTTCATAATTATGATTTAAAATTTAAAAGCCAAATTATTTGAATCTCTTATAAAAAGATTGTAAAAAATAGACATCATCAATTATTTTGTTAGTCTTTAACTTTTTTTAAGAATATTTAACATAATATTATGGTAACAAAAAAAGATAAAACAAGTCAAATAAAATAAACTGAACGTATAGTTTGTATAAAGAGTATAAAATAAATAATGGTTTAGATGCTTTTATAGATTGTGTTTGGAAAGACAATCAAGTGTCAGATAAATATAAAAGCGATTTTTTAGTTGTACCTGATAATACAGTAGAATTAGTTTTTACATCTAATTCAGTAGATAGAAAAGTAAAAGATCAGAATTTATGCACTGTTAAATCACATTTATGTGGATTAAAAACTAAACCACAATTAGTAGGCATAAAAGGAGAAGTACTACTTTCTGTAAGATTTAAACCTTATGGTCTGTATCCATTTACTAATATTGACCTAAATGAAACTATTGATAAGTCTATTCAACCAGAAGATATCTTTGGAAAAGAAATATTGAATTTAGAAGAGTCGCTTTTTAACTGCAAAGAAGAAGAGTTACAAGTAAAACTTGTTGAAAGCTTTTTTGCTAATAAATTCGTTAAAACTAATAGAGACAAGGATAAGATTTTTGATTTTTTTGTAGCAAGAATAATTGCCCATAAGGGAAATATAAGCATTGAAGAACTAGCGGAATCCATTAATATTTCAAAAAAGACGATTGAACGTAAATTTTTTAGTAAATTAGGTATAACACCAAAGCGCTATTGTAGAATAGTAAGAATGTTTCATGCATTAAAGATTCCTAAAAACCCTGAAACTTTTAAATTATCTTCCATAGCTATAGATAATGGTTTTTATGATCAAGCACATTTTATTAAAGAAGTTAAGCAATTTACGGGAATGACTCCTAAAGACTATTTCGGTATAGATAGAACCATACAGACCAATATTTTCATGCCATAGCATAGTTTTACGTTCTCTGTCTCTTTTTTACAATTAACTTAATAAAGCAAAAATTACTTTTACTTCTTTAACTAAAAGTAAAAAGTAATGAAAAACATTCTTTTGATTGTTTTAATCTTATCCGTGATATCTTGCGATAAAAAGACTAAAGAGTATATATTAATTTCAGGTTCGATTAAAAATGCAAATGTTAACCTTGATTTGAGTCAAAATAGTGATAAATTGGCAATAAGCTCCAGGGATAAAGAACCAATTCATAATATAATTATAAATAAGGATGGCACGTTTAAAGATACACTTTATCTGGACAAGAGCCATTATTCGCTTTATTATGAAGGCGAGAAAGCATTCATTTATCTAAAGCCTGGAGATGAGTTAAAAATTACATTTGACATTGAGAACTTCGATAATACTCTAACGTTTTTAGGTCGTGGAAGTGAAGAAAATAATTACTTAATCCAAAAAGTACTTTTAGAGTATAATCTTGGTGATTTAAATATGAAATCTTTAGCAAAATTAGGCGAAACAGAGTTTATTGAAAAAGTAAATCATATAAGAAGAGAGCTAATGGCTTTTTTAGATACCCAAAAAACTCTATCTAAAGAGTTTAAAGAACTCGAAATAAAAAGGATAGAATATGAGTGGGTTAATAGATTAAATCAATATGAGCCATATAAACAATATGTCGATAAGAACCCCGATTTTAAAGTTTCGAGTATATTCCCACAGGTGCCTAAAGAGCTAGTCAATTACGAGAATGAAAAACTATTAAACATAAAACCCTATCAAGTTTTTATTAGGAATCATTACAATTATTTAGGGGTTGTCGAAAAAAAGAAAAATACTTTATTAAATACTGATTTGGCATACTTTAAAGCTGTAAGTCTTCATGCTAAAAAATCAGTAGTTAAAAACTATTTGCTTTTTAAGAAAGCTATGTATGGTATTAATGGTACCAACGAAATTGAAGATTACTATAAAACATTTATGGCAGCTTCTACAAATAAAGAACATAGAGATTATATTACTAATAAGTATAATCAGCTTACATCAAAGCCTAAACCAGGTATGTATTCTCCAGAATTCACTAATTATGAATCACCTGACGGTCAGGTATATTCATTGTCTGATTTTAAAGGGAAGATTTTATATTTAGATATATGGGCAACTTGGTGTACACCATGTAAAAAGGAATTCCCTCACTTAAAAAAGCTTGAGAAAAAGTATAAAAATGAGAACATTCAATTTTTAAGTATCTCAATTGACAAATTACAAGCTAAAGAAAAGTGGAAAGAGCTAATAAAAGAAAAAAATCTAGGAGGGATACAATTATTGGCAGATAAAGATTGGAATTCCGATTTTATAAAAAAATATGCAATAAAGGGTAGTGGAATACCAAGATTTATATTGATAGATTCTAATGGGAAAATTATAGATTCTGACACAAAAAGACCTTCAGATCCTAAACTGATAGAAATATTAGATGATTTGATTGGAAAATCAGGATCTAGTTAAAAAAAGAAATAAAAACATCTTAACATAGTTTAACACACCCTGTCTCTTTTTTACAATTCCAATACAGCTTTAGCAACTACTTTTATGTTTTAATAAAAATTTAAAAGATTTGAAAAAAGCTCTATACATTTTAGTTACTATTCTATTTATAAGCTGCTCATCATATAAAGAACAACTTGATGAATTGTTTTCTAATATTTCTACTCAAACCGAATTTAATGGTTTAGTTTATGTTGAAAAAAACAATCAAATAATATACAATAACCATATTATAAGCGATAAAGTTCCTACAAAAATTTTACAGCAAGATTCTAAAATATATTTGGCATCATTGACAAAATTATTTACAGAGATTGTTGTATTGAAATTAATAGAAGAAGGAAAGCTTAATCTTAAAAACACGATTTCCGATTACAGAACAAACTTTAAACCAACATATGGAAAAGTTTTAACCATCGAAAATTTATTGAACATGTCTTCCGGCTTACCACGTGAGTTGGATAGTGATAATCTAATGAATAGTCTAAAGTTTGATAAAAATGGTTTTGCAGGATCATTTTTAGATTCTATTCCAAACATGGAATTATCTTTTAAACCAGGCTCAAATTACGAATACAGTAATTTAAACTATTGGCTCTTGGGTGGTATTATTGAAAAAGTTTCAGGTTTAAATCTGGGTCAAGCATTTTCCAAGTATATATTTCAACCGCTAGAAATGTCGAACAGTGGCTACTCTTTAAATCCCACAGACAAAATTATAGGCTATAAAAAGGATAAGAATCAATGGGTTGTTGATCAGACGAATTATAATATTAGATATGCTTCTGGAGGAGCTTATTCCTCTATGGAGGATCTAATAAAACTCTCTAAAAGTTTAAGAAATAACACCTTTTTAAATGAAGATAGTTTACGCCAGTTATTTGGCAAAAATGATTTAATAGAAGTATATGGTTCTCTTCCTAGTTTCACAAACATGATTTATATAAACAGAGAAGAAAATGTAAGCATAGTACTTTTAAACAATATTGGCGTACCAGATCTTGCTAAAGTGTCCGAAATGAAAGAAGATGTTACAAATATACTGGGCATAAAACCACCAAAAGCCACAAAATCAAAAAACAAAATAACACTCCTTAATGTTGCCAATTTAAATGACAGTATTCCTGCCGAAAAAGGGATGAAAGATTGGGCAGAAGCCATATTAGAAGGTAATAAAACCAAAATGAATTCTGTATTTAATGCTTATGCAGTTCCAGAAGGAAAAATGAAGCTCTCTGACCCCACTTGGGATGAATTGATAAGGATTAAAAAAGAGTGGCCAAATTTTAGAGTTTATGGCTACAGATGGGTTGAGGATCAAAACCCAAAGGGCATAGAGTTATGGCTTCGTTGTGATGGAGGCCAGCGCATAGCACTCCAATGGGTCATGGAAAATAAAGAAGGTAAAACTATGGCTCTTTTTGTAAAACCTGATAACATGACTTGGTTAGGTCAAGAATTTAAATAATTAAAAACCAACAAATAAGCAAATTAAAATCAGAAATGCTTGGCTGAAAGGATAAGAACTAAAAAATGAGATTATGAACTTACGAAATCTAACCCTTTTTATTGTTTTAATTACTTGTAGCATTACTTATACATATGCTCAAGAGCACGTAAAATATTATAGGCATATGGTATTTAGAGCATCACCTTATGGCAATTTAATGGGACGTCATCAAATTGATGTAAAAAAGGTAGGAAATACTACACATTTCAAAATCTTTAAACGCAAAGATGGGAAAACTTCAAAAATTGAATTTTGGTACAGAAACAAGCTAACAAAAGGAGGCTATAATCGTTTTGGTGCAATAGCAGGAGCAGCCAGCTTAAATTTTAAATATGAAGATAATAAAATAATTAGGTCTTATTTTGACGAGCAAGGCAAACCCATGCTAAACTACTGGAAAGTAGCTGTAGAGGAAATTGAACTTGATGCTAATGGGCATAAAAAATCTATGACTTATAAAGATTTAAATGGCAAAAGAGTTGAAGACTCTAGAGGTGTATGGGTAATGCATTGGCAAGTGAGTAAAGATGGTAAAGAAGTCATTGAAGAAAGAATGGGTAAAGACGGCAAATCTAGACGATTTAATAATTTTCTTGATTTTGGAAGAGTAAAAATGATTTTCGATGAACATAGATTGAGATGGGAAACGTGGAATATTGACAACAATGGTAATCCTATTAACAGTGAAAAACGACAAGTTGCCGGTGTTTACACAACATGGGATGTTAATTCGCTAGACGAAAAACAAATCACTTGGGTAGATACAAAAGGCAATCCAAAAAATGTAGAACCCTTTGAAGTAATGAAAGATAATTATGGTTTTTGTACAGAGATATATGAACATGATTCCAATGGTTATACAACAGGTTTGTTAAAGTTTAATACTAAAGGGGATATTGTAACACCTAAAGCAGACAGAAATGTTTTTAAAAGAAATATATATGATTATAACGGATTTCTTATCGATCAAAGATATTTTAATGCAGACGGTATTCCTTCATTAAATAGCAATGGAGTTGCTCGAATAGAGGTGGTTTGGAATACATCTTATTTACCAATTGAAGTTAAATATTATGGTCTTGATGGAAAACTTAAAAACAAATTAAGTGATGGGGTAGCACTAACCAAAATGAAGTATGATAAAAATGAGCAACTTATTGAAACAAAGAATTTTGACCATCAAGGAAATGAAGTTGTAATTGAGAATTAAAAATTTTTAAATAAAGCTACCTGTGTTTCAATACTACCAAATAAGTAAGTTTAATAATTGGCGGAGTTTTTTTGATGCTAAATCAGAGAATAACAGTGAAAAATTAATTCAAGAATTAGAGCAGCATTACAAAAAGGCGTCAATAAAATTAGGTTACAATGTATTACCAAATGAAAATGATATTAATACAGTTGGATACCAATTTATGGATGCTAAAAAATATGATAAAGCACATTTTCAATTAAATATTAACAACTACCCTAATAGTGCAAACGTTTATGATTCTATGGGAGATTGTTTCCTTAATCAATCTAAAAAAGAAGAAGCAATTAAATATTTTAAAAGAGCATTAGAATTAGGAGCCACTCAAGAAACAAAATCTAAACTTGATTCCTTGATAAACAAATAAACCGTAAGATGAGAAATATAACAAAAGAGATTATTTTATACTTAAAAAACTATTGCATTGGAATCTTTTTAATAACTGTTATTGGTTTTCAATTAAATGCCCAACATGCTTTAGAAAAAAACGATTACAAAACCATTTTTTTTAAGGTTACACATCCCGAAACCAATAACGTTTCCTATCTGTTCGGGACACATCATGCCTTTAGTAAATCCTTTTTTAACACATTAGATATACCTAAAAAGAAACTTAAGGAGTCAAACATGGTTATCCTTGAAAGTATAGATATTCCTGGTCAAAATTCAGAAGATATTATTAACGCAAGATTAGAAACAACCAATTGGAAAAAATACCTAAGCCAAGACAATTTAGTCTATGCTCAAAATTTACTTAAAAAAGGGCCAATAGCTTTTGACAAGTTAACACCGACAGAGCTTTATGTTACTTTGGCTAGAGTTTATAATATTAAAGTTTGTTCCGCTCGCACAGATAATGACTCAAACCTAACACTAGACGGGTATATTGGCTCAGTAGCAAAACAAAATAGTATTAAAACTATTGGATTGGAAATGGTAAACGAACAACTCAAAATTATCAATAAAGATGTGGAAGGTATGCCACGAAAAGTACATAAAAAGCGTTTGAGAAATCTTATTAATTTATTGCGTAATAATATTAAAACAAGAAGTTGTAAGGAGTGCGAAACATATAAAAATCAAAAGTTTACCTATAATTTAGAAGATGACTGTCAAAATAGTCTTATGCTTACAGATAGAAACAATAAATGGATGCAAGTAATCCCAGATAAAATAATGAATAACAATTGTTTTATAGCAGTTGGATTAAGCCATTTAAGATTTAAGTGCGGATTGATTAGTCAATTAACAGAAAAAGGATTCTTAATAACACCATTAAAAACAAATGATTAAACAAGTTTTCATATTAACTTTTTCTTTTTTGCTATCTATAAGTTGTTTTTCCCAAGAATTGACACTTGATAAAGTTAAAGATTCTATAAAATCCATAATGATTAAAGAAGAGATTCCGGGCATATCATTAGCAATCATTAGTAAAAAGGATTCCCTCTATTGGGCGGGTGGTTTTGGTATGGCAGATATTGAAAATAATATTCCAATGACTGAAAACTCTTTAATGTTTATCGCTTCTACAAGTAAAAACTTTATAGCATTAAGTATTATGAAATTAGTAGAAGAAGGAAAAGTAAAACTAACAACGCCCATAAAAGATATTATTCCAGAGATTAATTATAAAAACCCTTGGAAGGATACTAACTCGATAACAGTTGAAATGGTTTTGGAGCACACAACGGGTTTTGATGACACTAGGTATAATAATTTTATAGGAAAAGATGATGAATACCTTCCTTTAAAAGAGTTGCTAAATAGGTATCCCAATGCATTGCATAGTCGTTGGAAACCAGGTACTATGTTTTCATATTCTAATTTAAACTATACTGTAGCAGGATATATCATTGAAAAAATTACAGGAATGCCTTTTGAAACTTATGTTAAAGAAAGTGTTATTGATCCTTTAGAAATGAATCAGACAAAATTAACTGATCCTACAGCTAAATACCCTAATATAACCATTCCTTATGGTTATGATTTTACAAATCAAAAAAATGTACCCTTCTTCTCAAGTGGAAAAGTGGGCGCAAATTTTATGCAACGTCCAGCATCCTTTGTTATTACATCTTCAAAAGATATGTTGAAATATCTTAATTTTTATTTAACCGTTAATGAAAATGATAGCTCAATTGTAAGTAAAGTATCTGTTGACCGAATGGAAAATGGAGAAACAAGTTACGATGCTAAACTAAAATTAGAAGGTAGGTATGGTTTAGGTAATAAACCGGGATTAAGAGAAGTACAACTTTTTGGTCATAATGGAAATGCATGGAATAATTCCAATTTTCTATATAATAGAGAGGTAGGTGTTGGGTATTATTTATCTACAAACTGTAGCTTTAATATTCCTCAAGTAAGAAGATTATTAAATGCCTTTCTTTTTCAAGATTATAAGCAAGAAAAAACTCGCAGTTATCGACCTTCTGAAATAGCGAAGCCTTTTGAGGGGTTTTATGAAGCAGTAACGTCTCGTAATGAAATATTGTTGTTTTTTGATCAAATACGTTACGCAGGAAATTTAAAAGTAGAAAATGATACGGTATATTTTAATGGTGGTTTAAAACAACGTAAGTATAAAGTTTTTGATAGTTCAACCGAAAAGCTGATTTCACTTAACCGAGTAGATAAAGGATTTGAAAAGCAAAGGAACATGAGTTCACTTGGGTTAATGTATGACGAAAATAATGAACAAGTTCTTGTTTGGGATTCTGGAACTACTACAGTGTATTTTAAGAAAAAATCAGCATTTATTCATTACTTTAAACACATTTCTCTATTTACAAGCATTCCTATACTAGTAATAGCAACATTAGTTATTTTAATAATTAGTTTAATAAAAGTAATAAAGAGAAGATTTAAATTCTCTGTCATAAATACAACAGTTATAGTATTAACATTATCATTAGCCTTAATGATATATATTGGCATCCCTTCTGGACCTTTTGAATTAATTGCTTTGGGAGAAATGAACACAAAAACAATGCTCTTTTTTGTGTTGAGCATAGTTTTCCCGTTTGTGTCATTACTATTTATAAAAGAGTTTATTAAACATCGTAATAAAAACCTCTCTCTTTGGTTAAAAACCGCATATTCGCTAATGTGTTTTTCAATTATTTACCTCAATATATTCATGCTGCAAAATGGGTTTGTTGGTTTGCAATTTTGGAATTACTAATTAAATAAATTATGAATAAAATATTAAAATACAGGCAAGAAGTTTTTTTAGTGATATTGATACTTTTCACAGTAAGTGTGAATTCACAAAATTCAAATACTGTTGCTTCAAAAAAGGATTTCCTATTTTCATATTTGAGCAGTTTAGATTTTTCAAAAGGTGCAGTAAAATTGGAACCCAAACTAATTTCAACCAACCAAATCGAATACAATACTAGTTTTGATGTTCCATCCCAAACACTCTATTATACAATTAGTTCTTCAGATTGGTCCCAGTCTAATATCATGCAAAGCCAATTTCAAAATGGCAAATTCTCAAAACCAGAGAAAGTAAAATTTGACGGACAATTTTATAACTGTGCAGACGTACATATTCAAAAAGAGGGGCAGTACCTTTATTTTGTAGGAGATGAAGGAGATATTTGGCGAAGTAAAAGAAAAGATAATCAATGGTCTAAACCAGAGAAACTTCCTGAAGTAATAAATTCCAAAGCACCAGAAGCCTATCCAATAACGACCAATAGCGGTAACCTCTATTTTTCAAGAGCATCAAGAACATCCAGTTACGATATTTATGTGGCAAAGTTTAAAAATGGAAAGTATGAGGAAGCTATAAAACTTCCAAACACCATCAATTCTAATTTATTAGAATCTGATGCTTGGGTTGCACCAGATGAATCTTTTATGATTTTTGCTAGAAAAGATGATCCAAATGGGTTTGGAGTAACTGACCTTTTTATCAGTTTTAATACTGATGGACAATGGACTAAAGCTAAAAATTTAGGGAGAAAATATAACAGTGTGGGAGTTGACGGTAGCCCATGGCTAACACCGGATTATAAATATTTGTTCTTCACATCAACAAGAAACTCACCAAATCCGCAACAGTTTGATGGTGGTTTGGATTTGTATGTGACAAAATTTAATCTTAATGAATTGAAATAAAAGATATCATTAAATAAAATCAATTAAAAAATGAAATCAGTAAACAAAATTAAGGTCTTAATTGTAATATTATTTTGCTCAATTACATTAATATATTGTCAAGACCATAGTAGTAAGAAAGAAAAATCAACAACTAAAGAAACAACTTTTACAAAGCAAGCATTGGTAAATGATTTTAAAGTGTTTAGAGAAAGTTTAGAAGAAATGCACCCTGGATTATATATGTATAATTCTAAAGAAGAGATGAATACAATATTTGAAAATGCTTCTAAGTCGATATTAGAGAATATGACAGGACATGAATTTTCAAAGATTCTTATGCGTGTAGTGTCAAAAATTGGAGATGGACATTTAAGGGTTCTACCACCCAAAGAAGAATTGAAGGAAGCTAATCTTTTTCCGTTTTCAGTAACGTATAGAGATAACACCTTTTACATAAAAGAAGATTATTCTGAATCACCAATAAAAGATTTTGTAGGTGCAAAAATCCATTCTATAAATGGACATTCAATGCAGGATTTTATGCAAGAGTATTCATCATTAGCTAGTTCTGATGGAAGAAATGAAACCTACAAACACCGCTCTCTATCTTCAACTAATAATTTCTCTAACGCTTTTAGTAGTGTCTATGGTAAGCAAAGTATTTACGAATTAGAATATATACCTATGGGAAAAGAAAAATCCAAAACCATAGCTTTAACCTTACAAACCAAAGCAAGACAGGAATCCATTGTTGCCAACCGATATTCAAAAACAAAAGATCAAGAAAGTCCGTTAGATTTTTATATAAGTAATGATAAAAAATATGCGTATTTAAAAATAGCTTCATTTGATATAAGAGATTTAAAGCCAACAGGTATACGTATATGGATTTATTTATCTGATGCTTTTAAACAAATAAATGATAATAATGTGAATAATTTAATACTAGACTTGCGCTATAACGGAGGAGGTGAAGATGTTTTAGGAAAATTATTATTTTCTTACTTTACAAGTAAGGAGTTTATGTACTATAAATCTTTAACCATAAATAATAATGAATTTAAAAGTATAAAATATACTGACAATCCAGATTTGAAAATGCCTAAAGATGGAATAAAATTAAATAATTATGGAACTTATGATATAATAGATCATTCTAATGTAGGGCTTCAAAAACCTGAAAAACCTTTTTTTGAAGGGAAAACATATGTGTTAATTAATGGTAAATGTTTCTCTTCAACTAGTGAATTTTTATCAATGTTACATTTCCATACTGATGCTGTTTTTATTGGTGAAGAAAGTGGCGGAGGGTATTATGGAAATAATTCTGGATTTACACCTTCTATTAATTTACCTAACACAAAAATTATTACGGCTATTCCAATGTTTGCTTATAGAATGGCTGTAGAACGTTATACGCATAAAGACAGAGGGCTTATTCCAGATTATGAAATACAACCAACCATAGAAGATGAACTGAACGGAAACGATGTAGAATTTAATCTAGCAAGAGAGCTCATAAATAAGAAATGATTTATTAAGTGAAGATTATAAAAAATATATCTGTCTTTTTTTGCATTGTTGCTAGTACTAGCCTTATCAATGCACACCCCAACGGCAACATTATAGTAACCAAAAATGGCTGTGTACTATGGCCTTATGTGTCACCAGTAGGAGATATTGCCCACCATGCTAGTGTGATGTTATGGGATCAAGAATCAAAACCTCGACTATTCTTAAAATCAGAATATGAAGCTAGTGACTTCTTTTTATATACTAAAGACAATGATGTATATATCATTGAACGAAAGTTTGTAAATAGTAAAAATAGATTTGAATCAAGAATCTTAAAAACATCTACCAATTTTGAAAAACCAAAAGTTATTTGGCCTTGGTTTGATGATCAATGGTATATAGGAGTGGGTGGATTTAAAATGCTATCTGATTCTGAATTAATATTTACAAAATACCCAAATATCTATTCCCTCAAGAAAGATAAAAACCCTACAATTTATTTCAACTTTTCATCAGCTATAAATAAAATGAGACCTGTTGCGAATAATAAATTGCTTCTTCTCGGAGAAAATACAGCTTGGTTAACCGATGAGAGAGGAGAAATAATAAAGCAATGGAATAATTTAATTGAAGAATTACAAGGTGATATACCTTTAAATAGTAATTCAATTCGAGATATAGATTATACCAATGGAAACTTATTAATAGCCTATTGGGGCAAACGCTCATTTGAATTAATAGATACCAACAATAACCGCAAAACATTAATTCAACAACAAAAACATTGGGTGCCACATTGGGTGGCTTATTTGGACGATGTACCTCTTCTCTTTTCTTCTTTTTTAGATTTCGAAAACGGATTTACAGAAGACCTAAAAAAAACAACCATTATTCCAAAATTTGTGATGTATCGCAAAAGGAAGTCTATAAATGTGTGGGAGTATGAAATCAATTGAAAATAAAATATGGCAAATAAAGTCAAAGTGTCATCACTTCTGATGGTAAACATTTAATTTCTAGCAACTATTTTGATATCGCACGTTTTGTATATGAATATAAAAACAATGTAGAGCTACAAAGTGTAAAAAACTATGATGCACAAGGCAATGAAATTAAACCACAATGGAATCCAAATCATTAAATAAATGCGATATAACAAATCTTCTAAAATAATTGTTCTTTTTCTTTTGACCTTTCAATCTTTTTTAGGGCAGAATAGTAATGATGATGCCGTAAGACTCTTTAAGGCTACAGTAGATGTTTATTCAGATTTAGGCTATTTCAATGGTGTTGTATTATTGGCAAAAGGAGATAATATTTTATATAATGTGGCCTATGGTAATGCAAGTAAAGAACGGAATATTTCTAATACAATTGATACTAAATTTAATTTAGGATCTATCACAAAAATTTTTACAGCTATTGGTATCATAAAATTAGTTGAACAAGGAAAATTAAAATACGAAAACACAATTGCAGATATAATTCCAGATTATCCAAAAAAGGATGTGGCCAAGTCAATAACAATTCATCAGTTACTCACACATACATCAGGAATCATGAGAGATATAAAAAGAAGTACTGATGTCACAAATTACAAATTAGTTAAAGATTTTAATGAACATTATGAAAATGAACCCTTGGATTTTGATTCAGGGGAATTCAATTATTCTAATGTCGGCTACATTTTATTGGGAAGAGTGATTGAAGCTGTTACTAATACATCATATTTTGATTTTATTCAGCAGGAAGTTTTTAATCAACTAAACATGTCTAATACTGGTTTTTATGAACTTGACAAATCAGCAAGTAATTTAGCTTCAGGCTACACACAAATTGATAACTACGAGCCTACACCTAATGGGGAATTAATAAACAGTAAGCCCATGTTACATGTTAAAGGAAACCCAGCGGGAGCAAATTATGGTACCGCAAAAGATTTATTTAAATTCTCAAGAGCATTATTTAGTGAAAATCTAATTCAGCCAAATAGCTTAAAAATAATGAATCCTTCAGGCTCTAACTCTTACGGTTATGGGCTTAAAAAATATAATTATAGCAATATAGAATCTTATGGACATGATGGACTGTTTCCTGGATTTAATTCTTATATGCAATATTACCCTAATCAGGACATGACATTAATTGTATTAGCAAATTATGAATTTGGCGCGGGTTATGTCTCTAAATTGTTTGGTGAAATCCTAGTAAATAAAACCCCTATAATGCCTAAATCCTTAACTACAGAGCAATTGAAAAATATTATAGGGGATTATGAATTTACATCTGGAGAAAGTAAGGGACAGCAAATTGAATTTAAAAAAGGGTTCGCCCAAGATATATGGGTAAATGATGATTTGAGATTTATTCCTATTAACGATACTTTATACCATCATTTTTCCAGTCCAAACATTGAATTAAAATTCACTAAAAATAATGATGCAATTACTGGATTTGTATTTATGCAAGATGGTGTAGCTCAAAGTCAAGCCAAAAAGATTAAAGCATCTGAAAGAGACGGTAATACGGCTAAAGTCATTGATGAAAAAACACTAGAACAGTACAATGGTAAATACTTGAGTAATAGAAAAACTAAAAAAGAAGAAGACATTATAGCAAAGATTAGTGCGAATGATAAAGGGTTGCTTTTGGAGTTTTCAAGTAAAAATAAAATACAACTTTTGTTTTTGGAAAAGGATATCTTTTTTGTTAGTGGAGAACGTTACTTTCAAATTCATTTTATTAGAAATAGTGAAAATAAGATAACAGGTGCTAAAACTCTTGTTAGAGATAAAGAAATAGACGCTTTTGTTAAACTGTAATGATTAATAATGTATCATTTGATTTAAAAAGTTTAGAAAATTAAAAAAGGATTAAAATTTAAACCATGAAAAAATATTTTCACATTGCCATAATACTACTTGCTTTAGTTTTTAGTTGTAAAGATGCCAACCAAGAAGAAGTATTAATCACGAAATGGAAACAAGAAATTGTTGATACTGAAGCGGCTTTTGCAAAAATGGCAAAAAAACAAGGCATAAACAAAGCCTTTGTAGCCTATGCAGCAGATGAGGCTGTTTTAATGCGAGGTAACCAACTTATAAAAGGTAAAGAAGCTAT
Organism: Flavobacteriaceae bacterium; assembly: GCA_013373385.1. Taxonomy (GTDB): domain Bacteria; phylum Bacteroidota; class Bacteroidia; order Flavobacteriales; family Flavobacteriaceae; genus Polaribacter. The sequence goes on along the minus strand of JABXHX010000034.1, from coordinate 22,593 downwards.
TACTAAATTTATGAAACTACAAGTATCAAAAGGTTTGGCTTGGAAACCAGATTATGTAGAGGTATCAACATCTGGAGATTTAGGCTATACTTACGGTTACTATACATTTACCTATCAAGATTCTACTGGGAATAATGTAGAGAGCAAAGGCGTGTTCCACTCCGTTTGGAAACGTCAAGATGATGGCTCATGGAAATTCGTTTGGGATTAAACTATCATTAAAAAAAGTAATCGGTAAATAAGTTTCATGAAGATTTTAAAAGTAATATTCTCATTTTTTTAATTTATGGTAGCCAAGATACGAGAACACCTCCTGAAAAAACTCATAAAAATACAGCTCATTTTAACAAACCAAAGATGTTAAAAGTTGAATACTGCTCTTATGATTTATTTAAAGAAGCATTGAGTAGCAGAAAATATAACATTAGCAATTAATGCAAAACTTGATTTTAAAATAGAAAAATAAATACACCATGAATACAAATAGAATATACCAATTACTATTAATGTTACTGATAGTTATGGTTTATGGCTGTTCTGATAAACCAAAAGGCAAAGAACAAGTTGATGAAATATCGTATACAATAACCATAAGTGATTCTAATCCTAAAATTGCAAATGTAGAAGTAGCTTTTGTACCAAAGGATAGTTTGTTGTATATGGGTTTAGGAGCTAATCAATTAGAAAACAGATGGGCTACATTTGTACATAATTTAAAAGTAACAGATCAAAAAGGTAAACTATTGACTGTTGACAAACTTACTGATGCACAATGGAAAATCCATTTACAAAGTAATCAAAAGATTAAGCTATCTTATAGTGTACATTTAGACCACGAGAATTATAAATGGAGTGGTGGTATTGACGGAGCCGCTTACGCAACCAATTTAGGAGTGTTTTATACCACAAGGGCATTACTAATATTTAATGGTGATGAGTGGCAAAACATTACTATTGATTTTAACCTGCCAAAAAAATGGCAAGTTACAACGCCTTGGCATAAAAAGAATAACCATGTGTATACGTTTCAGGTAGATACATTCTCAAATTTGGCAAATGCCATGGTTTTTGCAGGAATACATGAAGAAATTACTATAAAAAGAGACGATTTTGAATTAATTTTTGCATTAGGTGATGAAGGCGTTATAAGTAAGAAGCAAGAGTTTCAAAGTTTAGCAGAAGGTGTTTTAGATTATTATATCAAACTCATGGGAGGTTTGCCAAAACCACCAAAAGATAATCCATTTAATAAATCTATTGTAGTGATGAGTTCTAGTGAAAATACAGATGGAGAAGCTATAGGAAATCATATTAGTGTTTTGATAGGAAAGAATGGTGGACAACTATCAGAAACCATTTCTAGATTTATTTTTGCACATGAGTTTTTTCATCTTTGGAATGGTAAATCTTTTAGCCCAGTAAATGATGAGACAGAGTGGCTTAAAGAAGGCTTTACTAACTACTATACCTTAAAGGCACTTCGAAATGTTAATTATCTTAATGATGAATCAAGTCTTAATTTTTTAAGTAGCTTTTTCTATGAAAAATATGTTGGAGACGAAGGTGTGGGTAAATTATCAATGACTAATGGTGAAGAAAAACATGATCATTGGGGGTTAATTTATGCTGGAGGTATGTTTGTGGGTATGGCACAAGATATTTTAATACGCAATAATACCGAAAACGAAAAAAGTCTAGATGATTTAATGCGGTTTTTATACCAAAAATATGGTGGTACAAATGCTAATTATACTCTAAAAGAAATTAGAGATAAACTAACTGAACTAACCGGCAAGAATCAATCAGTTTTTTTTGACACTTATGTGAATGGCTCTAATAAAATTCCTCTCGAAAAATATTTAAACCAAATTGCATTACAAGCTAAAGTTAAAGAGAAAACTTTAACGATTACAAAAAAAGAAAGTGCAACTGAACAAGACCAGAACATTTTAAATGGAATTCTTGGAGTTGGTTTATAGAATATATTTTATCATATAACTAATCTCAAACACATTCAAACCTAACAGCTATAGAAGGATACTTTTAACTGTCTGTTTTTTACAATTTTTTGAAACAACTAATTTGCATCTTGCAATATAGCTCATGAAGCATTTATCAATGCTTGCAAAGCTTATACTCAAAAAAAGTTAATAGAAACCTTTATGAATTTAATGCATTATAAAAAATGAAAAAATCATACAAAAGATTTTTTGAGCTAGATGCCATTCGTGGATTTGCCATTTGTGGTATTTTCATGGTAAACATAGTTTATTTTGCATATCCAGCAGAAAAATTATCAGAAGTTTTTGCTCCTAGTTTATATTGGTATTCAAATGTGTTGAATTTTATTAAGGATGATATTATTGGAGGAAGAACAGCCACCATTTTTGCTTTTTTGTTTGGTTTAGGCATGGGAATGCAATGGAATAAATGGCGAAACTTCAGTTTTTTACTAAGACGTAATTTAGTGTTAGCTCTTATTGGTTTATTACATATTGTGTTACTTTTTCACGGTGATATTTTATTAGATTATGCCCTATTTGGTTTAATAGGAACCATACTCCTGAGGTTTGTAAAAAAACAATCGTTTTTCTTATTTTTAGGCGTAGCCATAGCACTTTATTCCTTTGTTTTAATGATACTACAGCATCATGGTTGGGTATCAAGAGGAAGTTACACAAGCAATCTGAAAATAGGTTTAGATGAAAAAATACTATTGTTTCAAGAGGGTGGTTTTCTGGAGCAGTGTTGGTTTAGAATAAGATACTATTTGTCAATTAGACAAATGCCTTGGGTAAGGAATTTTTACTTCCCTCCAGTTATGGCTTGTTATGTTTTTGGTTTGTATGCCACAAAAACTAAATTTTTATCAAACTTTACCAATAAGCGTTTATACAAGAAGATTTTATCATTTACAATAGTATATAAAATAGCAATAGTGGTTTTAGGTTTTAGTATTGTTTCCAATACATTCAAAGAAACTTTAGGGTATAGATTACTTATGTATATAGATCAATTCAGTACATCTTTACTTTTGGTATCGGTAATTGTTCTTGCATGTCAATATGGTTTTGGTAAAAGTATTTTAAAACCATTAACGGTTTTAGGAAAAGCATCCCTTTCCTCCTATATCCTACAAAGTGTAACAGCAAGTATTTTGTTTTTTTCTATTGGATTTGGGCAATACAACCTTTTATCTCTCGGGCAAGTACAACTATTCATGTTGTTTTTCACTGTACTTATATACCTATTTAATAAGGTATGCTTAAGGTATCTAGAACAAGGTTTATTAGAAAAAATGTGGCGTAAATTGGCGATATCTCCAAATACAAGAGAAAGCTTCAATACCTAAATATTTAACCTTAGTTTAACAGGTATTGTCTCTTTTTTACAATTTTTCAAATTTTCATATTCACACCTTGCGGTTTTAATCTATTAACTTTATTAACATGATAAAACAAAAATTAAAAAGCCTATTTATTATTGTTTGTTGTGCTTCTTTTTTGACATCCAAAGCTCAAAACGCTAATGCTGAAAAACAGGTAACCCTAACTGTGCAAACCTACTTCGATGGATATAAAGCAGGTAACCCAGAGATACTTAAAAAAGTCTTTCATAAAAATTTCCACCTAAGTTGGTCCGATCCTTGGCGTGGTAATACCTTTTTTCAAGTAGATAGAGAAGGCATGTTTAAATTTTTTAACTCTAATTGGTCTAAATTAAAAATCAGTTCTAAAATACTAGAAACAAAAGTGTTTAATAACTCTGCATATTGCTTAGCAAAAATAACTTTAGAAGGATTGGTTGTTTGGACAGACCATATTAATTTATTGAAACTTGATGATGGTAAATGGTGGATTGTTTCAAAAACATCTGAAGGGAAAATAATTAAGTAGGGGAATCGTTAAGGGAAGTTTTTAAGATTCTAAATCAATCAAAGAATACTTAACCGAGCTTGAGCAAAAGTCGGTGATATTACAGTTGTTAGTGGTACTATATTAAATGAATCTTTATTTTATCAAAAGTTAAAAACTAATAATAAAATTACATGAATCAAATTAGATTGTTTCAATTGAGAAAAGAAGTATTATTAATGCTTTTCATTGTCGATTCAACAAGTAGCTTTGGGCAAATATCTATAGTAGAAGTAAAAGCAATCTATAAATCTAAAATAGATGGGCGTATAATTTCAGAGAAAGAATTTCAAACTTATAGAGGGACTCATACTTTCCATAAACTAATAAAAGGAAAAAATGGACGTGATACAATTGTTATTTCACCTCCTAAGGCTAAGTTACGTAAGAAAATTGCTAATAATAAGCAGAAGCTTATAGAGCTTAAGGGAAAAACTATCAAGCCATTTAACGTAAATGATATTTATGGAAATTCGTATAGCTCAGAGTCTCTTAAAGGAAAAGTGGTTGTAATGAATTTTTGGTTTATTGCTTGCACTCCTTGTGTTCAGGAAATACCTGATTTAAATGAAGTAGTTGAGAAATACCTAGATAGAGATGACGTTGTTTTTTTAGCTTTTGCAAAAGATACCGAAAGTCTTTTAGGTAAATTCTTGGCACATACACAGTTTGAGTATAATATAATTCCAAGAGCAACATCAATTTCAAAGCTGTACAATGTATATGCTTATCCTACTCACATAGTAGTTGATAAAAAAGGTATGATTCAATCTACCGAAGTTGGTTACAAGAGCGATATGGCTAATCAATTAATAAATACGATTGATAAATTAATAAAATAGGAGTCTTTTATAGAGCTAATAAATAATAATTAATGATGACAATAAAAAATAAAACAGGTAAATATCTTATTTGGATGTTGGTTGGAATGCTGAATACTATGGTATTATATGCCCAACAAAATCAAATCAACAATGACTTTTATACATATGTAAATGGCGAGTGGATGAACAAAACAGAAATCCCTGCGGCTTATGGCTCATGGGGTAGCTTTCACGAAGTATATTTTGAAAATCAAGATAGAATAAAAAACATCTTTAAAGAACTTACAAAAAACAAAAAAAGTTATACAAAAGGCTCAACCAATCAATTAGTAGCTGATTTATACGTAAGTTGTATGGATACTTTAATAATTGAGGGTTTAGGAAATAAACCTTTGCAAAGTTATTTTACAAGTATAAATAACATAGCAACTACTGAAGATTATTTAGATTTAACAGCAAAATTTTATAAAAAAGGAGTATCGGCACCTATAAGTGTTTATACCTCTGTTGACTCCAAAAATAGCACTGTTTATGCCTTGAGGATAAACCAGTCTGGATTGAGCTTAGGAAATAGAGCTTATTATTTAGAAGATAATAATCAATACGAAGAGTTTCGTGCAAAGTATGTTAATTTAATAAAAGACATGTTTAAGCTTACAGAGTTACACGAAGGAAAAGAAGAAGAAGCGGCAAATAAAGTATTCCAAATGGAAACATTAATGGCACGAATTCATAGAACACCAGTTCAAGGTAGAAATTCTGAGAAAGCTTATAATAAAAAGAATTTAATAGAACTTAATCAACTAACTTTTAATATTGATTGGAAAAGATACTTTAAAAATATAGGAATTACAGAACAAATAGACTATGTGTTAATATCACAACCAGAGTTTTTAGCCATGTTTGATCGAATGCTTAATGATTTCTCCATAGAAGATTGGAAAGCATATATCCAATGGAAAGTTATTAGAGCTTATACAAGGTTATTAAATAAAGAAATTAGAGATAAAAGTTTTAATTTCTACGGAAAAGTATTACAAGGAACCCAAGAACAATTACCTAGATGGAGAATAGCACAAAGTTCAGTTAACGGAAATTTAGGACAGCCTTTAGGTAAATTATATGTTGAAAAATATTTTCCTAAAAAAAATAAGGATAAAATGATTGGCTTAATTAGTAATTTAAAACAAGCACTTCATAAACGCATAGGGCAATACACTTGGATGTCAAATAAAACTAAAGAGCAAGCAAAATATAAGCTAAAAAAAATGGGTGTTAAAATAGGATACCCTGATAAATGGCTCGATTATTCAAGTGTAAATATTAAACCAAACGATTACTTTGGTAATGTAATAAGACTCACTGAGTATGATTTTTTAAGAGAAATAAACAAAGTAGGTAAACCTATAGACTCTAATGATTGGGGCATGACACCACCTACAGTTAACGCATATTATTCTGCAACTAGAAACGAAATTGTTTTTCCTGCCGGAATATTAAATTCTCCATTCTTTGATTATAACGCAGATGATGCTACAAATTATGGGTCAGCAGGAGTAGTTATTGGTCATGAAATTACTCATGGGTTTGATGATAATGGTAGTTTATACAATGCTGATGGAAACTTAAAATCGTGGTGGACTAAAGAAGATAGAGAAAGATTTGAAGCCAAGGCAAAGAAAATAGAAGAACAATATAGCGAATATAAAGTGCTGGACACCATTCCACTAAACGGAAAGTTAACACTAGGTGAAAATATTGGAGATTTAGGAGGTTTAGCTATTGCTTATGAAGCCATGAAAATAAATCAAGCAAAAAAAGGCAGAAAAGTAATTAATGGGCTTTCAGATGAGCAACGTTTTTTTATAGCTTACGCAAAAATGTGGCGAATTAAATTTAGAGATAAAACTCTAGAAAATCGAGTTAAAACAGACACACACTCCCCAGGTTTTTATAGAGCAAATGGGGCGCTTTCAAATTTCAAACCTTTCTTCGAAGCTTTTAATATTCCTTTAGGAAGTAAAATGCGTAGAAAAGAAATTGTAGAGATATGGTAGTTTTTAAATTAAATATTATGAAGAAATATATAGCAGTAATTGCACTTTGTGTTTTAAGTTTTAATACTTACTCACAAGATCCTTATTTAAAATTGCAACAAAGTTTACAAAAAAAGCTAGATAAAATTGCTAAGCAACAAGGAGTGCCTGGAATAACATGCTCTGTTATTTTTGATGATCAACATCAAATAAATATAGCATCAGGATATAGTGATTTAGAGAAGAATAAAAAAATGCAACCAGACACAAGAATGTTAGCTGGAAGTGTAGGCAAACTCTTTTTTAATCTTGTTATTCTAAAACAAATTGAGTTGGGTAAAATTCATTTTGAGGATAAAGCATCAAAATATCTTGGAGATACAGATTGGTTCAATTCTTTTCCAAATAGTTCAGACATCAAAATTATTCATCTTTTAAATCATACAAGTGGTTTGCCAAGACATGTTTTTCAACCTGACTTTTTAAATGACATTAAAGAAAACCCTTTAAAAAATAGAAAACCAATAGAATGTATCAAGCATATTGCAAATAAAGAGGCGGTACATCCAGCTGGAAGAGGTTGGAGTTATTCAGATACTAACTTTATTTTATTAAGCTTAATTGTGGAAAAGGTTACTTCAAAAACGATGTACGATTTAATAGATGAGGCTATTATAAAACCATTAGATTTAAAGAATACTAACCCTTCTGATAAGCTGAAATTGGCAAATTTGGCACAAGGGTATGTAGGAAGACAAAACCCTTTTCAAGTACCAAATAAAATAGTAGACAAAAATGGTGAATTGGAATTAAACCCATCTTTTGAATGGGCTGGTGGTGGTTATGTAACCAATACCATAGACTTAGCAAAACTCATCAAATATATTCATGAGAGCAAATACTTAAATGAGCAAACAAAAAATAAAATGCGTATGCCTGTTCATATGCGTAGTGGTCAACCATATTATAGTGGTTATGGACTTGGAACATTTGTTTGGGACAAAGGAGGAGATGTTCGCTATGGACACTCTGGGTTTTTCCCTGGGCACGTATCTCAAGTAGAATACTCAAAGAATAATCAGTATGGTATTTCTATTCAAATAAATAACGATAATCAATATCAACTTATGCAAAAGTATATATATGAGTTAGATCAAGTAATTATCAAACATTTAGATGAAATTAATGTTGCTGAAATTAATAAAAACTTCAAGAAACAAGAAGATTGTTGGAACAATGATGATATAGAATGTTATATGAAGGCGTATGCAAACAATGGAGAAGTTATACAAACCATTTCTCGCGGAGGTGTTACCTATGGTTATAAAAATATAATATCAGATTACAAACGATATTTCCCAAAAGGAAGGATGGGAAAACTACATTATGATAATATAAATATTAGAAGATTATCAGATAATCTTTATTTCGTTACAGGTAGATTTAATTTAAAGTTTACTAATAGAGAGCAACCATTAAGAGGATGGTTTTCTGTAACCACAAAAAAAATAAATGGTAAATGGTATATGATAACGGACCATTCTAGTTAAAATTATTAATAAAATTAGAATTATTTAAACATGTTCCTTTTTTGGTCATAAATTCCGACAAAGCTTTACTAAAAACAGTAAAGCTTTTTTATATAAAAAAAGTAAAAAAAATACTTGCATAATAGAGTAAAATAAATTTTATTTGCACCCGCAAAAGCCGATATAGCTCAGCTGGCTAGAGCAGCTGATTTGTAATCAGCAGGTCGTGGGTTCGAGTCCCTCTATCGGCTCTAAAAGTCCTTTCAAAAGAAAGGGCTTTTTTTATGCACTAAATTGATTGGATTTTCATTAAATTTGTTTCCAATTATCACACAAAAAAACTTCAAAATTTATGCTCGTAATTGGTATTGCAGGTGGTACAGGTAGTGGAAAAACTACTGTTGTAAATAAAATTATAAAAGAACTCCCTACAGATGAAGTATGTGTGATTTCTCAAGATTCTTATTATAATACAACCAATAATTTAAGTTACGAAGAACGGACTAAAATTAATTTTGACCACCCTAGAGCTATTGATTTTGATTTAATTATTAAACATCTAAAAGAATTAAAAGCTGGTAAAACAATAGAGCAACCAGTATATTCTTTCGTAACACACAATCGTACAAAAGATGTAATTATTACACATCCAAGAAAAGTGGTAATTGTAGAGGGTATTTTAATTTTTAATAGCGAAGCCTTAAGAGATTTGTTCGATATTAAAATCTTTGTACATGCAGATACAGATGAACGATTGATAAGAAGAATACGAAGAGATATTAATGAGCGCGGTAGAGATGTAAGCGAAGTGTTAAGCAGATATCAAGACACTTTAAAACCTATGCATCAGCAGTTTATTGAACCTACAAAAAATTATGCAGACATTATTATTCCGAATGATAGACATAATAATGTGGCTATTGATATAGTTAGAACGGTAATAAGTAATCGATTATAAATGACATTTAAACAGCTTAAACAAAATAAGTTTGTCCGCTTTTTTACAAACAAATATGTAATAATTCTTATTGCGTTTAGTGTTTGGATGCTTTTTTTTGATGAAAATTCGTATTTAGTTCACCGAGAGTTTAACAAAGAGGTTAAGGAGTTGCAGACTGCAATTGATTTTTACAAAAAGAAAATTGCAGAAGACAAAAAAACCATCAAGAATCTTGAAGACTCACTAGAACTTGAACGCTTTGCAAGAGAAAAATACTTGATGAAAAAAGAGAATGAAGATATTTATATCATTGAATTTGATACCTTAAAAAAATAATGAGCAAAAATTTATTCAACCAATTTGACGCTGTTACTTCTGCAGCTTGGAAACAAAAAATTCAGTTCGATTTAAAAGGTGCTGATTATAACGAAACACTACTTTGGAAAACTGATGAAGGAATTACTGTTAAACCTTTCTACACCAAAGAAGACCGAAAAGAGCATGATGCTATTTTTAATCAAAAAATAAAATTCAATATTTCTCAATCTATTTTTATTAGCGATGAAAAAAAAGCAAATCACATTGCAAAACTCACCCTAGAAAAAGGTGCTACTGCAATTGAATTTATTGCCGATAAAAAATTTGATTACAAAACCTTATTAAATCAAATAGATACAAAAGCAACCTTTTTCTATTTCAGATGTTCTTTTTTAGATGCTGATTTTATTCACCAGCTAGACAGTTATATCAAATCAGAAAACTGCTATTTTCAAACTGATATTATTCATCGTTTAGCAGAAACGGGTAACTGGTTTCATTCTTTAAATGCCGATTTTACAGCGTTTGAAAACATTGTTTCACAGAGCAATAATACAATCGGAATTGACGCTACCTTGTATCAAAATGCTGGTGCAACTATTGTGCAACAATTAGCTTACACTTTGGCACATGCAAATGAATATTTACATTATTTTAATACAGATATTTCAAATAAGATTCATTTTAACTTTGCCGTTGGAAGCAATTATTTCTTTGAAATAGCCAAACTAAGAGCCTTTAAAATACTCTGGAAATCTTTAGTAGAAGAATATAAGTACAATACTATTGATGCACATATTTTTACACAGCCAAGCATAAGAAACAAAACTATTTACGACTATAATGTAAACATGTTACGCACAACTTCTGAGTGCATGAGCGCAATTTTAGGCGGTGCCAATACCGTAAACAATCTTGCATACGACGCTGTGTTTCATAAAAAAAATAATTTTGGAGAACGTATTGCTAGAAATCAATTACTTATTTTACAACAAGAAAGCTATTTAGAAACTGCCAACACTATTGCAAATGGTACTTATTATATAGAAAATATTACACAGCAGCTGGCAGAAAAGGCTTTGCTAATTTTTAAAGAAATAGAAAAAAATGGTGGCTTTTTAAAGCAATTAAAAGCAGGAACCATCCAACGAAAAATAGACGAATCTGCAACAAAAGAACAACAACAGTTTAACAATAAAGAGCTTATTCTACTAGGCACAAATAAATTGCCTAATACAAAAGACGTAATGAATCAACACATAGAGTTGTATCCTTTTGTAAAAAACAACCCTGTAAAAACATTAGTTCCGCCAATACTAAAAAAACGACTGGCAGAAACATTAGAAAAAGAAAGATTACATTTTGAGAAACAACAAAACAATTAGCAAAGAAAGCATCAGTCTGTTAGAACAAAAGCAAAAACAGCTACAAAAAGAAATTGACAATCATCAAAAAAGAACACCCTATTTTATCATAGGAGTGATCTTTTTAAGTATTCTTGCCATAAGTTTATTAGATGGATTGTTTGTTGATTACTTTGGAGAGTTCAAAAAAATGCTACTCACAGTTAGTATCATTGCAGTAGTTGTATGTTTTATTTTAATTGTAACAGCAACGAGAAACATTACTATAAAAAGAAAAAAATCTAAAGAAATAGAAAATCAAATATACAACCAATTGAAACTAAAAGATGAGTAGAAAAAATTTGCAACATATTACGTTACCAGATGCTACTAAAATTGCAATTACGCACTTTAATCATGAAGATTTTGCCGCAGGAATTCCTCCCTATTTACGTGGCCCTTATTCTACCATGTATGTTCGTAGACCTTGGACCATTCGTCAATACGCAGGATTTTCTACCGCAGAAGAAAGCAATGCTTTTTACAGAAGAAATTTAGCTGCTGGTCAAAAAGGACTATCTGTTGCGTTTGATTTAGCTACGCATAGGGGTTACGACTCTGACCATGAGCGTGTACAAGGAGATGTTGGTAAAGCTGGAGTTGCTATAGATTCGGTAGAAGACATGAAAGTGTTGTTTGACCAAATTCCACTAGATAAAATGTCTGTTTCAATGACTATGAACGGAGCTGTTTTACCAATACTTGCTTTTTATATTGTTGCTGCAGAAGAACAAGGTGTACAACCAGCGCTACTATCTGGCACAATACAGAATGATATTTTAAAAGAGTTTATGGTGCGTAACACCTACATTTACCCACCTACACCTTCTATGAAAATAATTGCTGATATTTTTGAATATACCAGTGATTATATGCCAAAGTTCAATTCTATTTCTATCTCTGGATATCACATGCAAGAAGCTGGCGCTACTGCCGAAATTGAATTAGCCTATACTCTAGCAGACGGATTGGAATACATCAAAAAAGGAATTGAAGCGGGGATGGATATTGATACCTTTGCTCCAAGATTATCTTTCTTTTGGGCCATTGGAATGGATCATTTTAGAGAAATTGCCAAAATGCGTGCTGCGAGAATGTTATGGGCAAAAATTGTACAGCAGTTCAATCCAAAAAATCCGAAGTCATTAGCATTAAGAACACATTCACAAACTAGTGGTTGGTCTTTAACAGAACAAGACCCATTTAACAATGTTGCTAGAACAACTATTGAAGCTATGGCAGCTGCTTTTGGTGGAACACAAAGTTTACACACCAACGCTTTAGATGAAGCCATTGCCTTACCTACAGATTTTTCTGCAAGAATAGCCAGAAATACACAAATCTATTTACAAGACGAAACACATATTACCAAAACAGTAGATCCTTGGGCAGGTAGTTATCATGTGGAAAAACTTACCGAAGAGATTGCCAACAAAGCATGGGAATTGATTGAAGAAGTTGAAGATTTAGGTGGCATGACAAAAGCCATTGAAAAAGGAATTCCGAAAATGCGTATTGAAGAGGCCGCTGCTAAAAAGCAAGCAAAAATTGATAGCAGCCAAGATGTAATTGTTGGAGTTAATAAATATCAATTAGCACAAGAAGATCCTTTACATATTTTAGAAGTAGATAACGAAGCTGTGCGTAAATCTCAAATAGTACGCTTACACAAATTAAAATCTAACAGAAACTCAACAGAAGTAGAAAAATCTTTAGTAGCTTTGACTGAAGCTTCAAAAACAGGAAAACAAAATTTATTAGAACTCGCCGTAAATGCTGCAAGAAACAGAGCAACTTTAGGTGAAATTTCTGATGCATTAGAAGCAGTCTTTGGCAGACACAAAGCAGTACATAAAACCATATCAGGCGTGTATAGTAAAGAAATAAAAGAAGATCAATTATTTAAAAAAGCAACTGAGCTCGCAAATAAATTTGCAGAATTAGAAGGTAGACGCCCAAGAATAATGATTGCTAAATTAGGTCAAGACGGACATGATAGAGGAGCAAAAGTTGTAGCTACTGGTTATGCCGATTTAGGCTTTGATGTAGATATAGGCCCACTATTCCAAACACCACAAGAAGCAACCAAACAAGCCGTAGAAAACGATGTACATATTTTGGGCATCTCTTCGTTAGCAGCTGGTCATAAAACACTTGTCCCACAAGTAATTGAAGAATTAAAAAAATATGGTCGCGAAGATATTATGGTAATCGTTGGCGGAGTAATTCCTGCACAAGATTATCAGTTTTTATTTGATGCAGGTGCCATTGGTATTTTTGGTCCTGGAACTAAAATTGCACAAGCTGCAATTGACCTTTTAACTATTTTAATTGATTCTGTTGAATAGTAAGTAAAATACTAAACGAAATAAAACAAGCCTTATCAAAATGATAAGGCTTGTGCTTTTTTAAAACCGATTATCTCCATCTATCAAATCTCCTATTCCGCCTAAAATACTTCCTTCTCCTCTATCTCCTCTACCAGTTTGTGGTGCCATTGCTAATACTCTACCAGCCAACCTACTAAACGGTAAAGATTGAATGTATACTGTTCCTGGACCTTGAAGTTTTGCAAAGAACAAGCCTTCTCCTCCAAAAATGGTATTTTTAATTCCTCCAACAAATTCAATATCGTAGTCTACGCCTTGGGTAAAGCCAACTATACAGCCAGTATCTACTCGTAAAACTTCTCCTGGTTGTAGTACTTTTTTAGACATGGTTCCACCAGCGTGTACAAATCCCATTCCGTCTCCTTCCATTTTCTGCATGATAAATCCTTCACCACCAAACAATCCTCTTCCTAATCGTTTTGAAAACTCTATTCCAATTGAAACTCCCTTTGCTGCACATAAAAAAGCATCTTTCTGACAAATAAATTTCCCTCCAAATTCCGACAAATCTATAGGAATAATCTTTCCAGGATAGGGAGATGCAAAAGATACTTTCTTTTTACCATAACCACTATTTGTAAAGACTGTCATAAATAAACTCTCACCAGTTAACAACCTTTTACCAGCAGAAAATAATTTACCCAATACGCCTTTATCTTGGTTTGAACCGTCACCAAAAATAGTATTCATTGTAATACCATCATGCATCATCATAAAGCTACCAGCTTCTGCCACTACTCCTTCTTGTGGATCTAATTCTATTTCTACATATTGCATTTCTTCACCATATATATGGTAATCTATTTCGTGTGCATTCATATTCTTAATTTATTTTTTTAGTTAGAAGATGTTTTCTTCATTTTGTTACAAACAAACTTTATTTTGCTTTTATACTCCATTCATAAACAAACTGAGAAACAATTTCTCCATTAGCGTTAACTCCATCAGTTTTTAAATGAATTACTTGACCTTCCTTTGTTGCCAAGGTTTTTTTTATTGCATCTCTTATTAGTTGTCCGTCCTTACATTCAAACAAAATTTTTCCTGTTGCTTTTTTTGTAAACCTACCCTCTTGATGTGTTACTAACATAGAAATCTTTTTTCCAGATTTTCTAATTTCCTGCATTACTAAAATTCCGCTTGCAAATTCAGATGCCATTCCTTGTACTGCCCAATACAATGATTGAAACGGATTTTGATTAATCCATCTATGCTTAACCTTTATAACAGCATTATCATCAGAAATTGATTGAACTCTTACTCCACAAAAAAATGCTGAGGGTAATTTATACAACATATATAGATTTATTTTTCGTGGTGTCATTTTCATTTTTCTCAAGATGTTAATTGTTTAGCATTTTAAAATGTTAAAATTTAAAAAATATTTCATCATTCACATTCTCTATACATTCCCTTTATTATCAAGCAATATAGCTACTATTTTTCAATTTTGAAAGCAATTCTAAATGTTAAATCTAATAAAAATATAGTACTTTGTTTTGCATAGTACCATTTTTTATACATATATTTGCATAGTCAAGTATTATATATTTTATAAAATGAACAGAAATAACGAAAACACAAACGCATTTTTAATCCATATATCAGCATTCTCTGGATATCTTATTCCGTTTGGATCTATAATAGTTCCGTTAGTATTATGGCAAACCATGAAAGACAGAAGTCGATTTTTAGACGAACAAGGAAAAGAAGCAGTAAACTTTAATATCAGTTATGCTTTATACATCTTTATCTTAGGATTATCAATCATTCCATTTGCATTCAGCACAATACTAAGACACATTCGTCATAATAATTACGATTTTCATTTTGATTTCGATTATGGAGATGGTGGTTTATTTGGATTTTTTGGAGTAGCCTCAATCATTAGTTTGCTGAGCTTGGTAAAAATAGCACTGATTATTATTGCTGCACTAAAATCCAAAGAAGGAGAAAATTACAAATATCCTTTTACCATAAAATTTATTAAATAACACGTATAAAACTCTTTATATGAAGATAGAAAACACAAAAGCACAAATGCGAAAAGGAGTTTTAGAATTCTGCATCTTATCCATCTTAAAACATGGAGATGCATATACATCAGAGATTCTAGAAACCTTAAAAAGTGCAGAAATGATTGTAGTAGAGGGTACTATTTATCCCCTACTAACAAGATTAAAAAACGCAGGACTACTTACATACCGATGGGAAGAGTCTACCTCTGGCCCGCCAAGAAAGTACTACGTATTAACAGAAAACGGAGCCATGTTTTCTAAAGAATTAGATAAAACCTGGGGAAACCTAGTTACAGCAGTAAACCAAATAACAAGTAAAAAAACAACATAATGAATAAGACAATAAATATTAATTTAGGCGGATTCTTTTTCCACATAGACGAGATTGCCTTCCAAAAATTAAAAAGGTATTTAGACTCTATATCTAGATCGTTAAGCGATGACCCACAAGGAAAAAATGAAATTATTTCTGACATTGAAGCGCGTATTAGCGAACTACTATCAGAAAAAATTACAGACCCAAGACAAGTTGTAAACGAAGCTGACATTGATGATGTGATAAAAATTATGGGACAACCAGAAGATTATGCAGAAGCAGAAGAAGGATATGCTCATGAAAATTACAACTACAAAAGAACCACAAGAGGCACCAGTAAGAAATTATTTAGAGATGGTGACGATAAGTTTTTAGGCGGTGTTGCGTCTGGTATTGGACATTATTTTAATGTAGATACCGTATGGATTCGTTTGGCATTTATCTTATTAGCTTTTAGCGGCTTTAGTATCATTACCTACATTATTCTTTGGATTGTAATTCCTGAAGCAGAAACCACTGCAGAGAAATTACAAATGGAAGGAGAGCCAGTAAACATTGATAATATTGAAAAAAAAATCCGTGAAGAGCTTAGTAACGTTTCACAAACCATAAAGAATAGCGCAAGCGAAGTTTCAGGAAAAATCAAAGAAGGCGCTAACGATGTTACTCAAAAAGTTAATGAAGGATTTAAAAAAGGATCTAAAAAAGCAAAGTCTGGTTTTCAAGATTTTTTAGACACTTTAGGCACAATAATTCTTACAATATTTAAAATTATTGGTAAATTTATTGGAGTGATTCTAATCTTTGTTGCCGCAATCACAATAATCACATTAATTATTGGAGCATTTTCTATTGGCAGTTTAGAAATTATTGGTTTTGATAGTGAATATGTTACCTATCCACCATTTTTCTACGACTCTATCTTGCCAACCTGGTTGCTAACACTTTGTATGTTCTTACTTGTAGGAATACCTTTTGTAATCCTTTTTGTATTAGGATTGCGAATCTTATCTAGCAACGTAAAACAATTTAGTAAAGCAACCTCATTAACCTTATTAGGTATTTGGTTAGCAGCATTATTAGCAATGGTTTTTACAGGAATTGAATTTGGTACAACAAGAGCTGCAAACGGATATAAGCTAGAAAACAAAGAATTAAATCTTGTTGCAAACGACACAGTTACCTTAAAGATGGTTAAAAATGATGCATACTACTACCAACACAACTACAGAAAGACAAATGATTTTCAAATTATTTTTCAAAACGATGTAAAGAAAATTTACTCGACTGATATTTATGTAGATGTAGAAAAAAGTGATTCTAACAAGGCATATATAAGCATTAGAAAGGAATCTGAAGGAAGAAATAAACTAAAAGCAAACAAAAATGCCGAAGCAATCAACTACAATTTAAATGTAGTAAATAATGAAATTCTATTAGACGCCTACTTTTTAAGTGAGTATAAAAATATGTTTAAAGACGAAGAGATTTTTATTACAGTTTATTTACCAAAAGATGTTACTATTTATTTTGATAAATCTACCAGAGGCTATTTACACAGTATCGAAAACACAACCAATACTTATGATAGAGAAATGGCAACACATTATTTTAAAATGACAACTGAAGGCTTACACAGTCAAGAACTAAAAAATTTAGAAGATTTAGGTATTGATAAAGATTAAACAATTCATCAGTAAAAAACAACAACTGAGCAACTAAAACTCCTTTCAATACGTCTATATAAAGACCTTTGAAATAAAAATAAACATAATGAAAATACTAATAAGAAAAACACTTATCATTGCTCTTGTAGCAGTAACCTTTACTTCTTGTATGATAGATGGGTTTAATACTGTTAATGGAAATAGAAATGTAATTACAGAAAACAGAAATATTAAAGAACCTTTTGAGCAAGTAGAAGTTGGACAAGGTATTGACCTATACATCACACAAGACACGAAGCAATCTTTGGTTGTAAGCGCAGATGAAAATCTACATAAACTCATCAAAACAGAAATTACTAATGGCGTTTTAAAAATTTACTCTAAAAGAAACATCCGCAGAGCAAAATCAAAAAAGATTTACCTTTCTATGCCTGTAATTAATAGCATCAAAGCATCTAGCGGCGCAGATGTATACACAGAAAATACAATAAACGCTACTACTTTTAACGCTACAGTTAGTAGTGGTGCCGATGCCAGAATAGAAGTTATTGCAAGCACAATAAGTGCAAGTGCTTCTAGTGGCGCAGATATGATTTTAAGAGGAAAAACAACCAATCTTTCTGTAAAAGCGAGCAGTGGTAGCTCAATAAATGCATACAATTTAAAAAGTAAAGAAGCATCGGCAAAAGTTAGTAGCGGTGCCAATATAGATGTGTATGTTACAGAATCTTTAACTGCTAGAGCAAGTAGCGGTGGAGATATTGACTACAAAGGAGATCCAAAAAGCACAGATAAAAAACGTTCTTCTGGCGGAAGTATTTCTGCTCACTAAAAATAACCTATTATGTTAAAAGTAATCTTAGTCATTGTTGCCTTTTTAACTTCTATCTTTGTGTTTGGACAAACACATGAAATTCCGAAGTACAAACCCGAAAATCAATCATTATATAATGAGATTGTAAAAATGGACAGCATCTTTTTTACAGCTTACAACAAGTGTGATATGAAAACCCAAGCAAACATTTTAAGTGAAGATATTGAGTTTTTTCACGATAAGGGAGGATTAGCAACTTCTAAAAAAGATATTTTAGAATCACTAAAGAAAAATATTTGCGATAAAGTAACAAGAACATTAATTAAAGGAAGTGTAGAAGTATACCCAATCAATAATTATGGCGCGGTTCAAATTGGCTATCATAAATTTTTTAACAAACTAGAGCCTAATCAAAAATCGATTCCAAGTAAATTTATTACAATCTGGAAAAAAGAACTTGATGGATGGAAAATAACAAGAGTGATAAGCTTACACAATTAAGACATTTAAAATTCTATATTAAGGAACTCTTCACCCTTAATTATAGTACTAATACTTGGTTTTATTAGTTTACTTTGTAAAAGTCGTATTAACATTTAATACGGCTTTTGCTTTTTTTTATAATACTCTTAACATAATTACATAAACAAACTGTTTAGTTTTACTCCATTACAAAATCAATCTAATCATGAAAAAAATAATTACATCTTCAGTTTTTGTTATTTGTCTATTTATTAGCAATCATATAACAGCTCAGTTTGAGCATCCCGTTAAATTACCACCCGCAAGTCCAAAGGCAAAAGTATACCAACAAATAGGTGTTACAGACATTTCAATTTCGTATCATAGACCCTTGGCAAAAGGAAGAGAAATCTTCGGTAAGCTTATTCCTTTTGGAAAAGTTTGGCGTACAGGTGCAGATGAAAATACTGTTATTAAGTTTTCTACTGACGTAACTATTAACGGTAATAATGTAAAAGCAGGAGCTTACGGATTACACACCATACCTAATAAAGATAATTGGACCGTTATTTTAAACAAAGAAACCAAAGCTTGGGGTAGCTATTTTTATGATAAAAATAAAGATGTAGTACGATTTAATGTAGCTACTAAAAAAGCGCCACACACAGAATCTATGACTTTTAACTTTACAAATTCAACACCAAACAAAACTACGGTAGAATTAAGTTGGGCAGACACAAGTATTAGTTTTAATATAGAAGCAAATACAGATGCATTAGTAAACAAAAACATAAAAAAACAATTAAACTCTTTACCTTGGTGGGGGTGGACAGGTTTATACAACGCTGCACGATACAATCTTAACAAAGGTATCTACCTAGAAGATGCGTTAATTTGGATTAATAGATCTATTCAAAACAACAAAAACTTTAGCAACCTAAGTTTAAAAGCGCAAATCTTAGCGAAACAAGGCAACAAAGCACAAGCAGACAAAATAAATAAAGAAGCTTTAAGTGTAGCCACAAATAGAGAATTGCAAAGAGCTGCATTTTTTAAGTTTAGAGCAAAAGACAACAAAGCAGGTATAGATATTTTAAAACACGCTATTAAAAATAATGCTAGCAATTACCAATCTTATACAGTAATGGCTTGGGGTTATCAACAAATAAAAGACAAAAAAAATGCGCAAAAAATGTATAAAAAAGCATTAAGATTGGCGCCAAAAGATAAAAAGGACGCTATCAAAGAAGCAATGAAAAAACTATAATTAGCCCCCAATTTAATAGGAATACTTACATTTGATTTATCTTTTAAATGTAAGTATTTTTTTATGCGTCAATTTTTTCTACCTTTTTTCTTTTTAAGTTTTAGCCTTACTTTAATTGCACAGCAACCACCAAAAGGCTTTGTTTATCTCAAAGATATTGATGCAACCATAATTTCTGAATTAAGGTATTTTTCTGAAAATAATTTTATTGGTAAACCCATAGACGGATACTACAACAATGTAATTATTACAACAAAACCAACGGCCATTGCATTAAAAAAAGCACAAGAAAAACTAGCTCTATTTGGGTTGAGTTTAAAAATATTTGATGCCTATAGACCACAACAAGCCGTCAATCATTTTGTACGTTGGGCTAAGCAAATAAATGATACACTAAAAAAACATCAATTTTACCCAGACGTAGCTAAAAAAGATTTATTTAAACTTGGCTATATTGCTGCAAAATCTGGACATACAAGAGGTAGCACTGTAGATTTAACAATTATTGACCTCAGCTCTGGAAAAGAACTAGACATGGGAAGTCCTTATGATTTTTTTGGTGAAATTTCTCATCCACATTACAAAAATCTCACAAAGAAACAACGCGCCAATAGACTTTTATTAAGAAACTTAATGCTAACACAAGGATTTATCCCTTACGAAAACGAATGGTGGCATTTTACCCTAAAAAATGAGCCCTATCCAACTACATATTTTACTTTTCCTATTCAGAAATAAGTTTTTAACATTACTAAAACAATAATTTTAACGAACGGTATTATATTTGCAGTAAGGCATTAAATATTTCTTTTGACCTAATTATGAGAGTTCCTTTTATTTTAAGTATTTTACTATTGGTTGCACAGTCTTCTTTTTCTCAAGTTGATAATACCTCAAAAAAGAAAACCATCGTTATTGATGCAAAAGTAATTCCTACAAAAAAAGCCAAAAAACTAGATGTTAAATCAGATGAAGGTTTTAAGAACGCTTACAAAAAGGAACAAAAAAAGAAAACTCTGCAACAAATTGAAGACGAATTGTTACGAAAAGGAATCCTAACACGAACCATGCTCGCAAATCAACGCTTAAAAGCAAAGTTCGAGAAAAATAATGCAGAGATTCCGATGGTAGATAAAGACCTCGGAAGTTTTCATACCAAATCTAAAAACATCAATATTTTATGCTATGATTTTGGTATTGTAGACGGAGATGTTGTTACCATATATAAAAATGGAGTAGCCATTGTAAAAAATTACGTCTTAGACAGTAAATATAGAGTATTTAAAATTCCGCTGACAATAGGCTTTAACAGAATAGATATTGTTGCTGTTCACGAAGGTAGACTTAGACCAAATACTGCAAATTTTAGCGTATACGACGATAAAAACAAAGTAGTCACATCAGATTTTTGGCACCTTGCTAAAGGTGCAAAAGTAACCGCTATGATTATTAGAGATAAAGAATAATATCGTAATCTTACCATTTAATTTTTTCTTTCAGAGTATTTTCTTAAAACTGCTTTTTTAAAACACAAAAAACCGCTACTTTTGCAGTTAGCATTAACTTTTACAAGTCAACGTAAAATATACTTTAACAACATTAAGAATGAAAAAAATCACCAAAGACACTTATATCAATTGGTATAGAGACATGCTATTCTGGAGAAAGTTTGAAGATAAATTAGCAGCTGTATACATACAACAAAAGGTAAGAGGTTTTTTACACTTGTACAATGGACAAGAAGCAGTATTAGCGGGTTCATTACATGCAATGGATTTAAGTAAAGATAAAATGATTACAGCCTATCGTAATCACGTACAACCTATTGGTATGGGAGAAGATCCTAAAAAAGTAATGGCAGAGTTGTACGGTAAAGCAACAGGTACTTCTAAAGGCATGGGCGGCTCTATGCACATTTTTTCTAAAGAATTTGGATTTTATGGTGGACACGGAATTGTTGGAGGACAGATTCCTTTAGGTGCAGGTATTGCTTTTGCAGATAAATACAAAGGTAGCGATGGCGTTACTTTAACCTATTTTGGTGATGGTGCTGCAAGACAAGGTTCTTTACACGAAACTTTTAACATGGCTATGAACTGGAAACTGCCAGTTGTTTTTATTGTAGAAGACAATGGATACGCCATGGGAACATCGGTAGAAAGAACAGCTAATCATACAGATATTTGGAAATTAGGATTAGGATACGGAATGCCTTGTGGCCCTGTAGACGGAATGAATCCAATAAAAGTTGCAGAAGCTGTTGATGAAGCTATCCAAAGAGCACGAAGAGGAGAAGGTCCAACTTTCTTACAAGTTAAAACCTACCGTTACAGAGGTCACTCTATGTCTGATGCGCAACACTACAGAACTAAAGAAGAAGTAGAAGAATACAAAAAATTAGAT
This sequence comes from Flavobacteriaceae bacterium, assembly GCA_013373385.1. Taxonomy (GTDB): domain Bacteria; phylum Bacteroidota; class Bacteroidia; order Flavobacteriales; family Flavobacteriaceae; genus Polaribacter. Next base: position 292 of record JABXHX010000034.1, on the reverse strand, counting down.
CCTATCACGCAAGTTTTAGATGTAATTAAAGAAAAGAACTACGCTACAGAAGAAGAAATAGAAGCCATTAATAAAGAAGTAAAAGATTTAGTAAAAGAATGCGAGAAGTTTGCAGAAGAATCTCCATATCCAGAAGTAAATCAACTTTATGATGTTGTGTACGAACAAGAAGATTATCCATTTATAAAATCTAAGTAAACTATGGCTACAATTATAAACATGCCTCGCTTAAGCGATACAATGGAAGAAGGAGTAGTAGCTTCTTGGTTAAAAAATGTTGGAGATACAGTTG
>JABXHX010000056.1 GCA_013373385.1 Flavobacteriaceae bacterium | reverse complement strand
TCATTAAAAAAGAAGTAGGTGGTAAAACAAATCAGAATAGATTACAAAGTATTGACTATACTTACAACGTACGTGGCTGGTTAACTAATATCAATGATGTTAACAATATAGGAGCTGATTTGTTTACTTTTAATATCAACTACAACAACCCAACTTCTGGTACAGCATTATATAATGGAAATATTAGCCAAACTCGTTGGAAAACCGCAAATACCGATAGCAGTACTAAAACATATATTTATACCTATGATGCACTGAATAGAATTACAAGAGCAGATGATAATACTGGAAAATATGATCTATATGGAATTGCTTATGATAAGAATGGAAATTTGACTAGTTTAAGAAGAGATGGTCATACAAATAGCAGTGGAACAAGTTTTGGAGTGATGGATAATTTAACATATACTTATGATAGTGGAAATAAATTGAAAAAAGTAGCAGACAGTGGCAATACCACTTATGGATTTAAGGATGGAACAAACCAAACTACAGAGTATACCTACGATCTTAATGGTAATATGAAAACTGATGCCAACAAAGGCATTACAGGAATTACCTATAATCATTTAAATTTACCTGTAAGTATAATTTTTAGTAATGGAGGTCATATAGGGTATATATATGATGCGAATGGAATAAAGTTACGAAAAGAAGTAGAAGAGTCTTCAGAAGATCCATATTTTATTTTTTATGCAGGAAATTTTATCTATAAAGCACTTGAAGGAGAAAACACTGCCTTACAGTTTTTTAATACTCCTGAAGGCTATTTTAATGTAACTGGGAATACCTCTGGGAAAGCTACCGGGAATTATGTATACCAATACAAAGACCATCTTGGAAACGTGAGATTGAGTTATTCTGATACAAACAATAATGGTAGTGTAAATGCTGCTGAAATCATAGAAGAATCTAATTACTATCCATTCGGCTTAAAACATAAAGGATATAATAACGTGGTTTCTCCGAATGGAAATGCTACTGCACAGAAATACAAATTCAACGGAAAAGAACTCAATGACGAACTTGGCCTAGATTGGTACGATTTTGGTGCTAGAAATTATGATGCTAGCCTTGGACGTTGGATGAATCTAGACCCACTAGCTGAACAAATGAGACGTCATAGCCCTTATAACTATGCGTTTAATAATCCTATTTTCTTTATAGATCCTGATGGGATGGCTCCTCAAGACCCAGAGAATAAAAATCAAGGAGGAGATCCTGACCCAATTACTGCATGGTTTAAATCAGCATTTTCAAAATTGAAAACAATTTTTCAATCAAATGGACAAGCAACCCAATCAGAGATTGACAAAAATCAAAAGAAAGACCTTTCAAATGCAATAAAGACAACTAATGAAGCTATTAACGAAAGTACTAGTATAACTGTAAAATTAAAAGGAGGAATTACAGAAAATGCTACAGGAGAGAATTATGGAGTACAAGCGGAATTAAAAGCAACATTTAAATTACTTGATAAACCTACAATTGATGGAGATATCTTATTTAAACAACCAGGTGTTCCAGATAAACTATCAATGTCTTATAATACTCCTCTTATTGGGGCTTCGTTATCCGCATCAAAAAACTCAGAAAATGATATTAAAACTAACTCAACGCTTAGAGGAGCTTTTTTTGAAAGTAAAGCACAGACACTACATGACTCAAGTGGTAACCTTAAATCATCAACACTTAGTTTAGGAGTTGGCGCAACTCAAAAGCAAAATTATGGGTTATTTACTGCGAAATTTCAAGCAGGAACTCATTTGAATGTTAAATTTGAAAAGAAAGAAAAATGAAAAAAGGATTCATATTGATTATGGTAACTTTAATCATATCATGTAATACAGTAATGAAAAAAAACAAATGCATAAGTAAAGTATATGATACTTCATTAATCCAAAAATATTTAGTTGTTACTGATAGTTGTAAAACATTTGAAGGATATAACAATATAAGTTATTATAATAACAGTAGGCTTGTAATGAGTGGCTATTCTGAAAGAAATTTTAAACAAGGAGAATGGTCTTTTTACAACTTAAAAAAGGAAATAATAAAGGGTTCATTTAAAAACTCGCAACCAATAGGTGAATGGAAATTCATTGATATCGGCAATATATCATGGAAGAATTATCAGAATTTAGAAAAAGGATATAAATTTTCATTTCCAAAAAAATGGGAATCTTCAGCATTTGTTGATGGTAATATGATTGGTGTTTCAAACTCAAGCAATCAATCTGAACAAGATTTTTTTGTTTCAATAACTTCTGGAGAAATAAATGAATTAAATTTAAGTTTAGAAGATTATATTAAAAGTTTACATAACAGATTCAACGATAATAAAGATGTAAAGAATCTAAAACAGAAAAAAATTTATGTTGAAGGATTGAAAGACGCTTATGAGTTTAAGTATGACACTAAAAATATGGGTATTGAATTGTCTTCAAATGAAATGATATATATATCTAATGATAGAATATATGCAGTTTCAGTAATCATTAGAAAAGGTACTAGTTATGATTACTCTATACTAAAAGAAATAATAATGACTTCTTTTAAAATATCAAAGGGATAATGTCGGTAATGTCCCAAAATAGGCCATTATTTAAATAATGATTCTAAACAATTGTAAATCAGTAGCTAATATTTTTTTAGCTACTAATTTTTCTAAGTTCTTTGATATGTTGGTTAAGTTAAAAACTTCTTAGAAGTTATTATTACTAGGTCTGTTTGAGCTTTATGTATTAAATTAGGACATGGAAAAATTGCTATGTCCAAAATGTAATGGTAAAACCGTTAAGAATGGTTTTCAAAAAGGAAAACAACGTTATAAATGTAAATCTTGTGACAAACGTTTTCAATCGAATTATACCTATCAAGCATATAAGCAAGAAACAAATACTTTGATTAGTAGTTTACTAAAAGAATGCTGTGGGATACGAAGTATATCTAGAGTATTAAGTATTTCAAAGAATACAGTTTTGTCGAGGATGCTAAAAATTAGTAAACAGATTAAAGTCCCATATTTTAATAAGTTTGGATGTAAGTTTGAAGTTGACGAAATGTTTGTGAGAATCAAGAACAAGGAAGCTAAGAACTATTTGACTTATGCAATCGAGCAAACTGAAAAGGTTGTTGTTGGTTTTGAAGTTGGTAATCGAAATACGGAAACTATCAAGAAAGTTATTGATAAAGTACTACTACTAAACCCAAAAAGAATTTATACAGATAGATTACCGCTTTATCCTAATTTAATTCCGAAAGAAATTCACAAACGATTTCAATATTGTACAAACAAAATTGAACGAATGAATTTGAATTTAAGAACTCATATCAAACGGTTAAGCAGGAAGACAATTTGTTTTTCAAGAAACAAGATTTACCTTGAGGCACATTTACGAATCTATTTTTGGGGATAAATAACTGTACTTAATAAAGAGATTTTATCAACTACTACTTTATCTTTAAACAATTAAAAAAAAGACTGATTCTACAACTTTTTCAGTTGGAATATTTACTTTTGAAACATCAATTAATTACATTAAAATGAAACCAGATTTATTTCAAGCTCCAGATTATTATCAACTAGATGATTTATTAACTGAAGAGCATAAATTAGTAAGAGACGCCGCAAGAGAATGGGTAAAAAGAGAAGTTTCTCCAATTATTGAAGAATACGCACAAAAAGCAGAATTTCCGAATCAAATTATTAATGGTTTAGCTGAAATTGGTGCATTTGGACCATATATTCCAGAAGAATACGGTGGTGCAGGCTTAGATCAAATTTCTTACGGTTTAATTATGCAAGAAATAGAGCGTGGCGATTCTGGGGTTCGTTCTACCGCTTCTGTACAATCATCCTTAGTGATGTATCCTATTTGGAAATATGGAACCGAAGCACAACGTCAAAAATACTTGCCAAAATTAGCTTCTGGTGAATGGATTGGTTGTTTTGGGTTAACAGAACCTAATCATGGTTCAAATCCGGGTGGAATGGAAACCAAGTTCAAAGACATGGGTGATCATTATTTATTGAACGGTGCTAAAATGTGGATTTCTAATGCACCTTTTGCACAAGTTGCTGTGGTTTGGGCTAAAAATGAAGAAGGCAGAATTCACGGACTGATTGTTGAGCGTGGAATGGAAGGTTTTTCTACACCAGAAACTCATAACAAGTGGTCTTTAAGAGCCAGTGCTACGGGTGAGTTGATTTTTGACAATGTAAAGGTTCCTAAGGAAAACTTATTACCAAACAAATCTGGATTAGGTGCGCCATTAGGTTGCTTAGATTCTGCTCGTTACGGAATTGCATGGGGTGCAATTGGTGCTGCTATGGATTGTTACGATACAGCATTGCGTTATGCCAAAGAACGTACGCAGTTTGGTAAGCCAATCGGTCAATTTCAACTACAACAAAAAAAACTAGCAGAAATGATTACTGAAATTACCAAAGCACAATTACTAACTTGGCGCTTGGGAGTTTTACGTAACGAAGGTAGAGCTACTTCTGCACAAATTTCTATGGCGAAAAGAAACAATGTTGATATGGCAATTAATATTGCCAGGGAAGCTAGACAAATGTTAGGCGGAATGGGAATTACGGGCGAATATTCTATTATGCGTCATTCAATGAACCTAGAAAGTGTAATTACTTATGAAGGAACACACGACATTCACTTATTAATTACAGGATTAGATATTACAGGTTTAAATGCTTTTAAGTAATTAAGCACTTTTTAATAAAATATTTGGGCATCGCTTACAGTTGATGCCCCTTTTTTTGTACTTATTACAGCACTTATTTTTAGGCTTTATACAACTAGAACTGCATACACTATCGCAAACTAAACCTACAGTTCGAGGTTTTACCTTTGGTACTGTATCTGTATAAAAAACAATCATATCCTAAAATCTGACACAAAGATATGTCTTTATTTAGAATAAATAAAAATAATATTGTTTCGATTTATTATACAAAATATTACTTTGGCAAAAGCATTCTTCAACAAAACTTAAGAAAAGAGACATTAATTAAGCTTCTTTGAATTCTTTTTTAGTGTTTTCTTATGTTAATTATATCTTATTATTTAACAAATCTCCGGATAATTGTAATAACTGTAACTCTAGTAACTTTGCATCAAACTTGGTATTATTATACGCTGTTTTACTATTGATAAGGTTTATTTGTGCTTGTCTAAATTCAATCGATGTTACTTGCCCTAAATTGTAACGCTCTTTGGTTCTATCAAAATTATGCTGATTAGAAACTACATTTTGCTCTTGTGCCTTGAGTACAAATAACTTATTGTTGTACAAATCCCAAGTGCTTCTTAAATTATTTTCTAGTGTTTCTTTTTGTTGATTTAAAAGTATTTGTTGATTCTCTAATGCAATTTTTGAATTAGCCACTCTAGTTTTTGTGCTTCCACCATCAAAAATATTCCAAGACAAATTAATGCCTGCATTCAATCCGTTTGAAGTTGAACCTGCTAAAAAAGATGTTGCCGGATTTTCACTTTTATTCCATCCATAAGAAGTGGATAAACCAACTTTAGGAAAATAACTTGCTTTAGAAATCTTTATGTTAAACTTACTAATTGCAAGATTTTTTTCTGTTTGTTTTAGCAAAACGTTTGCTGCTTTTGTTTTTCTTAACAGTTCAGAAAAATTTAAAATAGGTGTAAACTCAACAGCCGTTTCTACATCGTAATCAATTTCTTTAGGTACGCCTAAAATAATATTTAAGCTTCTTTTTGCATTCTTATACTGTTGTTTTACCGTAATTAAAGCAATGCTATCATTATTTACATCTACTTGAGCATTTAAAAGTTCTAGTTTGGTAGATTGTCCAAACTCTTGCCTATAGCTTGCTCGCTGTAAGCGCTGTTTAGATATTAACAAGGTTTCTTGCAAATTTTTTGCGTTTTCTGATAATCTTGCAATCTGAAAATACACTGTAAATAGCTGTAAATATGTATTTTCTATTGTTTCCTTTACCTGTAATTCTGTTAAATTATACGTTTCTTGTAACGCTTTGTAATTGTACTTTCTACCCAAACCATCAAAAATTGTATAATTTAGATTGATTGATGCATTGTAAGACTTTGTAATTGCTCCATTGACCTCTGTAGAGGTTTTATCTTGTCTTGTAATTTTTTGATTACTATTGCTATAATTTGCACCTGAAGAAGCCGAAACAGTTGGTAAAAATTTAGAATTTAATAAGGCTGAATTGTTTTTTGCAATAGCAAGCTGATTTGTTGCTATTTTAATTCCGTAGTTATTTTGTAAGGTGATTTCTAAAGCTTCTTTTTTTGTTAAAACCGTTTGTGATTTTACTTGAAAAGACAGTAAAACAACAAAAACTACACTATATATTTTACTATGCTTCATCGTGTACAAATTTTGATTCTATAATAGCTCTTTCTACTTCTTCTTGAGTAACTTTTTCTCCTGTTCTTAACCACTTAATAAACACTTTTAATTTGTTTGCTACAGATAATAATAACGGTAACAAAATCAATGTTAACATGGTTGCTATTCCAATTCCGTACGAAATAGAAATTGCCATAGGTTTTAAAAATTGGGCCTGTCTACTTTTTTCTAATAACAGAGGTGCCAACCCTGCAATTGTTGTAACCGATGTTAACACAATTGCTCTAAACCTAGATTTACCTGCTTGAATTAAAGCTTCATCGTACTTCATCCCTTCTTTAAGATAATTGTTAAACTTACCAATTAATACTAGACCATCGTTTACCATAATACCAATCAGAGCAATAATTCCTAACCAAGATAAAATACCAATGGCAAAATTGTGAAAATAATGTCCCCACACTACACCTATCATACTAAACGGAATCATAATTATTAGTAATAAAGGTTGACTATAAGAACGGAATGTAAATGCAATGACCATATAAATTAATAGCAAAATAATTGGTCCCACAAAACCCATTGAGTCCATTGTTTTTTTAGCCTCTCTGTTTTGCCCTTCATAAAGTGGCGTTACTGTTGGATATTGAGAAACTATTTCTGGCATAATACGCTTTTTAATATCTTCTAAAATATCTGTTGCACTTTCACCAGGAGTTTTCATATCTGCGGTAATTTGAATCTCTCTCTTTCCTCTTAAATGATTGATGGCAATGTCTCCTCGTTCAATTTCATAAGTGGCAATTTCAGAAAAAGGAACTCGTGTGTTTAGTGACGTTATAATGCGCATATCGTCTAAATTTTTAATAGACGATCGATCTTTTTTAGTATACCTAACCCAAACTTTTATTTCGTCTTGCCCTCTTTGAAAGCGCTGTACTTGAGATCCGAAAAAAGCGAACCTTACTTGACTCATTACCGACTGTAAATTGAGTCCTAGTAAATAGGCATTGTCTTTTAGTTTGATGCGAACCTCTTTAATTCCTGCTGGATCATTATCAGAAATATCTTTTAATTGCGATTTCTTTTCTAGCGCATCTTTTAAGAGATTTTTTGCTGCTTTAAGTTCAGTAATATTATTTCCTAAAAGTGATACCGCCACTGGACTACCCCCAAAATTACCTCCAGAACCAAAAATTAGGCTTTCTGCACTGTATACTTTACCTACTTTTTCTCTGATGGCGTTGGTAATTTCTGGCGATGAAAAATCTCTTGATTCACCTGGTAATAGATTAATTGTTAAGGTTGCGTTTGCCGTACCAGGCCCTACTCTTCTAATAATATTTTGAACAACACTTTGGTTGTCTGTTTGTCTTTGGGTAAAATCTTTATTAACCAACCAAACCTTCTCTTCAATACTAGAAATAATCGAGTCTGTTATTTTATCGTTGGTGCCTTGCGGCATTTTAAGTGTAACCTGAATTCTATCGCTGGCAACAGAGGGGAAAAAAGAAGTCTTTACCGTTCCGCCACCTATAGCACCAAAACTAAAAATTAGTAAAGAAATTGGAATTGCAAAAGCAAGTAGTTTGTATTTTAATGAAAATCTTAAAAAAGGCACGTAATAGTTATTTCTAACATACATTAGTAAATGATCTGCTTTGCTATTCGCGTTTTTAAAAAAGGCTTCTATTTTACTAGGCCTTTTTACTACACCGTTTTCTTCATTTTTTCTAGACAATGCTTTAGAATGTGCTATATGTGCTGGTAAAATAATCAATGCTTCTATTAAAGAAACACTAAGTGTTAAGAGTACAATAGTTGATACTTCTCCGAAAAAAGAACCAATTCTTCCATCCACAAAAAAGAAGGTAGAAAAAGCAATAATGGTAGTTAAAATTGCTGAAACAATTGGAGGTATAACTTCCATAGTACCATCTATGGCTGCTTGAATTTTAGACTTTCCTTTATCGTAATAATGATGATAAATGTTTTCTCCAATTACAATTCCATCATCAACCAAAATACCAATCACGATAATCATTCCGAATAAGGATAATACATTAATCGTAACACCTAATTGTGAGGCAAACATAAACATTCCTAAGAATGATATTGGCAATCCAGCAGCTACCCAAAAAGCCAATCTTACGTTTAAAAATAAGGCCAAGAAAAATAATACTAACAGAATACCAACAATTCCGTTTTCTATCAACAGCTTGGTTCTTTGGTTTAATGTTATCGAAGCATCACTAGAAACATTGAGTGTAACATTGCTGTTTTGTTGATTAAACTTGTGTATATACTCTTTTATTTTATCTGCTGATGATATTAAATCTTCGCTATTTGTATTGCTAATGGTAACATTTACAGCAATAGCTCCGTTAAAATAAATTCTATCTGGATTTTCTGACCAAGTATCTTTTACTTCTGCAATATCTTTTAACCTAATTATAGTTCCGTCTGTTGCAGTTCTAACAATAATATTTTGTAATTCTACACCATAGTAATTTCTGTTTCGAGCTCTAATTAAATAATCTTCATCGGTGGTTTTTATATTTCCACCAGTAATTAAAAGGTTTGAGTTTCTAACTGCTGTGGTTACTTGAGAAATGGATAAGTTATAGGCTCTTAAATCATTTTCTCTAACAGAAATTTCTATTTCTTCTGCAGGAAAACCCGTAAGTGCTACCTGCGAAATACCATCAATATTTCTGATATCATTCTCTATGGTTCTCGCATAGTTTTTTAATGATTTTAACGAGATGTTTTCTCCACTAACAGTAAAACTAATAGTGGGTCTAATGCTTTCTACTTTTGCCACCACAGGTGGCTCCATTCCTGAAGGAAAGGAAGGTACCCTATCTACCGCATTTTTTACATCAGATAAAACAATATCAATATTTTTTCCTTTGACAACTTCTACATTAACAACTGCCGAGTTTTCTCTAGAAACAGATGTTACCCTTTCTACACCAACCGTACCTTTTAAATTGTCTTCTATTTTAAGCACTACCCCTTCTTCTATTTCTTGTGGTGATGCGCCTGGATAGGTTAGATTAATGCGGATTAGTTGCGAATCGACCAAAGGGAAAAAAGAAGATTTCATTCCTAAGGCTCCAATAATCCCAAATGCAACAAACGCAATAATAAAGACATTTACTGCTACTGGATATTTGATGAAATAAGTAATTACTTTTTTCATTTCCTATTTCTTTTGAGTTTTTACAACCATTCCGGCAAAGGCTCCTGGCAAAGGCTGAGTAATTATTCGTGTATTTTCTGGCAAACCCTTTACAACAACTGTTGTTGCATTAAAAAACACCGGACGAACATTGGTAAGTTGCAAAATAGTATCTTTTACTGTATAAACACTACTATTATTTAGCAATAGCTTTCTAGAAATAACAAAGGCATTTGATTCTGATTTGGCTTTTAGGTTTGCTTCTAAATACATTCCTTCTTTTAAATCTGCATGTGCTACTTCTATATACACTTTAATTGTTTGCGAAACCAAGTCTACTTTTCCATTTACACGCACAACTTTACCTGTATACTCTTTTGTTTTTTCTAAGTTATTAAGTGTTACCTTGTTACCTACTTTCAGTAACCCTGCATATGATGCGTTTACAGAAACTTCTATCTCAAAGACAGAAGGGTCTATAAATTCTCCTAATTTTTGACCAGGTCTAACCAAAGTCCCTTCTGTAACCAATGCTTCGGTTAACACGCCATTAAAAGGAGCAGTAATTGTATACTTGCTAAGTTTTACTTCTAAGTTTTTAATTGTGTAATACCCTGTTGTTATACCTTTACCAGAAACAAAGTATTTTTCTTTTTCTGAAGAAAATTTTGGCAATACTGGCATTGTTTTATTTACATCAAATTTTTCTAAAAAGCGTTTCCACTTAGAGAATTCGTCTGGAAAATCTAATCGAATATCGGGCATTATTGCAGTAATATTATTAATTAAATTACTTTTTTGTGATTGTAGGCTCGCATAAAATTCATCGCTATTTATTTTTAACAGCGTTTCATCTTTTAAAAAACGAGTTCCCGGTTTAAATTCTTTTCTGTTGACTTGAAAAACCCCTTGTACTTCTGAAAAAAGACTAACTTTATTTTTCGCTACCAAATTACCATTCGCTGTAATAATAATTGGGACATCTGTATTTTTTACTTTTTCTGTAAATACAGTTTTTATCACCTTATTAAATTTTGGTTTTGGTTTATTTTTATTGGCAATCATAGTTTTTGCAAGCATTACAGCTCCTAGAACTAGAACTAAGCCTACTGCTGAAAGAATAAGTTTTCTCATATTTAAGAATTATATGTGTTCTATTGTAGAACCAAAGTTTGATTGAATTTTTTTTAGTGTTTTTATTATGTCTTGTTTTTCTGTTGCAGAAATGCCTTGTTCTATTCTTTGAATAAGTTGCTTAATTACAGGTTTTGCTTTAATAAACGTTTCTTTGCCTGTCTTTGTAAGAAAAACATTCTTAATTCTTTTATCCGTAGTATCCTGTCTTCTTGTGATGTAATTTTTTGCTTCCATTTTGGTAAGCAATCGAGTTAATGAGGATTTATCTCTAAGCGTTAGAAAAGCCAATTCGTTTTGATTTAAACCATCTTTGTCAGATAACTTTTTTAAAACTATCATCTGCTCTTTTGTTAAATCAAGATTATAGTTATTTAAAGTTTCTTGTACAAAGTAGTCAAGAATCTTCACTGTTTTTCCTAACCAAGGACCTATGGAGTTTTCAAAATCAATAGCTATATTAGAATTCATTTGACAAATTTACAAAAATAGTTGTACATGCAACTATTTGGTTTTTGTTAAAAAATTCTTAATACTGTTTATGTGCAAGCTTCTTGGTTGCAAAAATTACTTTAAAGGGTAAAATCTAGAGATAACCAACTACTCTTTTTTCTTGGTGTCTGTTTTCATCAAGAAAAATACAGCAGCTACCAAGCCGATAACAACCAATACAAAAACACCAATCATAATAGTTCCATTAATCCAGGAAACTAGTGGTAAGTTTAAAAAGTTCATTTGTTTTGTTTTCAATAAAATTAAACATAAGTCAATATGCTCAAAATGATATTTATCAGTTTCTACATTGTTAATCTTTAACTCCTAATTTCGTTAAAATTATATCCATTAAACACCATTTTGTTAGTGACGATTGTAATAAATTTGCGCCTACAAAAGCTGTAAACCACAACCAGTTTTCGTTTACGTATATTGATAATATCAAACTAATTAAAATAAATGTCCCTGCAATGGCTCTTACAATTCTGTTTTTCATAATGTTATTTTTTAAATATGCTTTTCAATAGGAACAACAATAGCTCTTATAGGGCTATTTATTTCCAGGTTATTATTAAACTTTTTTATCAACCTAAATAAGTTGTCTATTTTATTTGCTTCTGTAAAAGAAAAAAACAAAGTAGAATTTGTTCTGTCTTTAACTCCAGAAAACCAATCTGAAGCAACTAACACAGCCGTTTTATTTTTATATCCATCAATATCAGATTCGCTAAAATTTTCAATGGATGCTTCTTTAAAGAGTTGAATTATTTCGTTGTGAAAAGCTTCTACTGCTGTAACTAATACTAATTTCATTATTTATGATTTTTATGTTCTATCATATAATACACTAAAGGAACAACCAATAAGGTTAGCACGGTTGAGACTATTGTTCCTCCCATTAAAGAGATTGCTAGTCCTTGAAAAATAGGGTCAAACAAGATTACAAATGCTCCAATAACTACAGTTCCTGCGGTTAATAAAATTGGAGTTGTTCTAACCGCTCCTGCCTCTATAGCTGCTTGTTTTAATGGAATTCCCTCTGTTAATCTTAGGTTGATAAAATCAATTAATAACACAGAATTTCGCACCATAATACCTGCTAAGGCTATCATTCCAATAAATGATGTTGCTGTAAAAAATGCACCCATCACCCAATGTCCCAAAACTATTCCTATTAATGAAAGAGGAATCGCAACCATCATTACTACGGGTGCTTTAAAGTTTTGAAACCACCCTACAATTAAAATGTAAATCAAAATAATGGCTCCTAAAAAGGCAATCCCTAAATCTCTAAAAACCTCTAGGGTTATTTGCCATTCTCCATCCCATTTTACAGTATAATCATCTTCAAAATCTGGTTGACCTAAATACATTTCATTTATTTTATATCCTTTAGGAAGTTCTATTTTGTTAAGTTTTTCTTCCATACCGAGAATTGCATATGCTGGACTTTCTAATTTTCCTGCCATATCGGCCATCACATAAACAACTCGTTTTTGATTTTTTCTGTAAATACTTTTTGCTGCTGTCGTTTCTTTAATCTCAACCAAATCTGCAATAGGAATCATTGTTCCTCTTTTTGATTTTACTTTTAATAAAGAAATATCTTGAATTGTAGATTTTTCTTTTTCATCTAAACTCAACAGCAAGCCTATCTGGTTAATCGTATTTTCATCGTAAAGATTTGTTATCACACTGTTAGATAAGGCCATATTCATTGTATACGTAATTTGCTGTGGTGCAACTCCATATAACATTGCTTTTTCTTTATCTATTTCAAATTGATATTCTACTTGGTCAGCTTCGACCATCCAATCAATATCAACAACATCATCGGTCTTCATTAAAATATTTTGAACCTTCTTTGCAATTTCAATTTGCTTATTATAATCTGGCCCATAAACTTCTGCAACAATGGTAGATAAAACAGGTGGCCCAGGAGGAACTTCAACTAACTTTACATTGGCATTGTATTTAGATGCTATACGTTGTATTTCTGGACGTAATCGTTTTGCAATATCATGACTTTGTGTAGATCTTTCTCCTTTGTCTATCAAATTCACTTGAATATCTGCCATATTACTTCCTCCTCGTAAATCGTAATGGCGTACCAATCCGTTAAAAGTAATAGGTGCAGAGGTACCAACATAGTTCTGATAATTCACAACTTCTGGTCTAGTAGCCAAATATTGAGCAATTTCTTGGGTAACAACAGCAGTTCTTTCTAAAGTAGTTCCTTCTGGCATATCAATTACTACCTGAAACTCATTTTTATTGTCAAAAGGCAACATTTTTACGGCTACAGATTTGGTAAAAAACAACACTATTGAACCCATTAATAATGCAAAAGTAAAGCCCAAAAACAACCAACGTCGAGTTTTGCTTTCAATTAATGCGCCTTCAAACCTATTATAGACCCTATAAATAAATGTTTCTTCTAGAGGTTTTTCTTCTTTCTTTCTTAAATCTTTTTTATCCTTTTCTTTTAAAAATATATATCCTAAATAGGGTGTTATTGTTAATGCAACAAACAATGATAAAATCATTGCTATAGAAGCTCCTATTGGCATTGGTGCCATATAAGGCCCCATTAATCCAGAGACAAAAGCCATTGGCAATACAGAAGCTATTACCGTAAAAGTTGCCAAGATAGTTGGATTTCCTACTTCATTAATTGCATATAAAGCGGCTTGTTTAAAAGGCAATCGTTTCATTTTAAAGTGCCTATGCATATTTTCTGCAATAATAATGGAATCATCTACAACAATACCTGTTACAAATACCAACGCAAAAAGTGTAATTCTATTAAGCGTATAATCTAACATATAATAGCTCAACAACGTTAAGGCAAAAGTGATTGGAACAGATAAAAACACCACCAATCCACCACGCCAACCCATAGCCAACATTACAACAAGTGTTACTGCAATAATAGAACCTATTAAATGTAATAACAGTTCTGATACTTTATGTGAAGCCGTTTCTCCATAGTTTCTTGTAACTTCTACATACACATCATTAGGAATTAATGTTTTGCGCAAATGCGCTACTTTTTTTGTAATAATCTCTGCAAGTTTCATAGCGTCTGCTCCTTTTCTTTTGGCAACAGAAATAGTAACTGCTGGATATTCTGACTTGAACTTTTTGGCTTTACCACTTGCTTGTCCAAATCCTAAAGACACATAGTTCTGTGGAATTTCTGGTCCATCAATAATTTTTGCTATTTGTTTTAAATAAATAGGGTTGTTATTTTGAGTGCCTACAACTAAGTTTTCTACATCTAAAACAGATTTTAAAAAAGTACCTGTACTTACAATAAATTCTGTATCATTTTTATCAAAAGTTCCTGCATTTAATTGAGTATTATTAGCTTTTATCATTTTAGAAACTGATAAAAAATCTAATCCGCTTTCTGCTAATTTATCTTTGTCTAAAACAACTCTTAATTGACGCTTTCGTCCGCCAATTTTACGTGTGATGGCAACATCATTTACTTTCTTAATTTCAGTTTCTAATTCTTGTGCTATTTGCCCTAATTGAAAATCGTTGTAATTTTCACTCCAAAGAGTTAGCCCCAACATTGGTACATCATCAATAGCTCTCGTTTTTACCAAAGGAAACGTTACTCCTTTTGGCATTTGATCCATATGTTTGTTGATTTCATTATACAGTTTTACATATGATCGCTCGATATCTTCACCTACATAAAACTGAACAATTACCATGGCTTTTTCTTTCATTGAAGTAGAATACACATATTCTACACCTTTAATATTAGAAATAAGCTTTTCTAGTGGTTTTACAACTCTTGACTCAACTTCTTTAGGGCTTGCGCCTGGATACCCCACAAAGATATCTGCCATAGGTACATCTATTTGCGGCTCTTCTTCTCTTGGAATTAAAAACGAACTGTACACTCCAATGACCATAAAAACAATCATTAATAGCACTGTAAGTTTAGAACTAATAAATACTTTTGCTACTTTACCTGCTAAACCTTCTTTCATCTTATTTTATTGAAATTTTTGCTCCGTTAAACAACTTTCCTTCAGCAGAGATAATGTAATATTCATTAGCAGATAATCCAGATAAAACCTCTATTTGATTACCATATGCTTTTCCTAAACGTAACCAACGCAATAAAGCGGTATTACTTTGGCTTACTGTATAAATTCCTGATAACTGCCCATTTTTAACAACAGCTTTTGTAGGTATTAAAACTACATTTGATGCTGTTTTCTTTTGTACTGGAAATTGAACTGAAGTAAACATTCCTGATAGAATAGCCACCTCTGTGGCTTCTAAAGCAATTTTCACAATGTATTGTCCTCCAGATTTTTTTGCAGATGTACTTACTTCAGTAACTTTTCCTTTTACATTTTTATTGATTGATTTCACTAAAACATTTACTGTAGTTCCGTTTTTAATTTGATTGATTTCTGTTTCTGGAATCATGGTAATTACTTCAAATACATTAGGATTTTCTAGACTAATTAGAGGTTTTGATGGGTTTGCCATATCTCCCTCTGTTATATTCTTACTTGTAATTACTCCACTAAATGGCGCAGTAATATTTGAATATGTAAACTGTGCTTTTATTTCGTTCTTCATCTGATTTGCCGCTTCTAAACTTGCTTTTGCTATTTTATAATTGGCAGTCATATCGTCCATTTCTTTTTGAGTTATACTTTTACTTTCAAATAAGTTTTTAAAACGACTGTAATTTTTCTTAACGTTGTTAAAAGCTACTGTTGCTTTTAAAACTTCTGCATCTACCTGTGCTTTTTTTGCTTGTAAATCTGCGTTATTAATTGTAATTAACAATTGGTTCTTTTGTACTTTATCGCCAACCTTTACATGTACTTTTTTCACATAACCCATTATTCTTGTGCTTAAATCTGCGCTCTTAGCTGCTTGTATCTTACCACTTACTACTAGAAAAGAATCTTTTTTATTGGTAACTACTTTTGCCACTTGAACATTTATGATAGCGCTGTTTTTTGCTACTTGTTTTTGTTGTTCTTTACCACAGCTTACTAAAAAAGTTAATGTAATGGTTAATGATATTTTGTATATATAATTTTTCATTTCTAATATTATTCTTTGGTTAAAAATTCAAGGTAAGCTTGAGCTAAGTTATGTTCAAAAATTGTTTGATAATACTCTAATTGCTTTTGTGCATATTTGGTTTCTGCTATCAATAAATCTGATGTTTTTTCTAATCCTTCCTTAAAACGATTTCTACGAATTCGTAAAGATTCTTTTGATTGTTGTACTTCTAAACTTTTTAGGTGTAGCTTATCTTTTGCTTCTAGCAACTGTCTTTTTGTTCGGTTTAATTCCAAATTACTTTTTGAAACATATTGTTTATACTCTAATTTTGCTTTATCAAAAGCAGCTTTACTTTTTTGAGTTTTACCGAAACGTTTAAATCCATCAAAAAGATTCCATGTTAATTGTGCTCCAATTAAATATCCGTTAGCATTTCCTCGAAACAAATTGTTATCGTGTAATTCATAGCTTCCAAAGGCATTTAAACGTGGCAAAAAAGACATTTTATCTGCTTTATTCATTGTTTTGTATGCATCATAAACCAAACGCATTGCTTTTATGTCTGATCTACTTTCTGAGATATTATTTGTACCAATAATTGTAGTAGTTAACGTTAAGCTGTCTTTGGGTTTATAGAAAACGTTAGAGTTATCATTCATCATGAAAGACAAATAATTAGATATGTTTTTGACATTACTCATAGCTGCTTGTAACTGGCTTTTTACTTCTGTAATTCTAACGTTAACATTCAAAATATCTATTTGCTGTAAATAGCCATGTTTAAAATTATTTTCTGCAATTTGCTTATTAGATTTTGCTGTTTCTAATGCTTTCTCAAAAACTCCAACACCTTTGTATGCAAGCTGAAGTTGCATATAAGTTTTTTTAACTTCAAAAGATAAGTATTCTGATTTTCTTTCAGATTTTAAAGACGTCGCTAACATTTTAAATTTTGCAGCTTTTCTTTGATAGAAACCATCTAAATTAATGAGTGGTTGCTGTATCTCTATTTTCGTTGTAAAGTTTTGAGTCTTTTTTGGATTGTTTAACAATGTTGGGTTAAAATCTGCAGAAGTTAAAATCTCTTGATTTAGTTTACTTCCAAATACCATGAGTGGATTTGTAGTAGAAAACCCTGTATGACTTACTGTAATGCTTGGCAAGAAAACGGACTTTGTATGGTTAAAATCTGCTTTTGCTTTCTTATAATCTTGTTCAGAAATTTTTAACGATATATTCTGTTCTGATACTTTTTTTAAAACTTCTTTTTGAGAGATAAGTATTTCTTGAGAGATAAGGGAACTCACATTAAAAAGAAGTAATGTAAATCCCCAAATAAATCTTTTTGTTTTCATATAGTTTATAATATGGCACAAAAATAGAATGAAGTTTGTTTTTGATTAGTAACAAAAGTTACCAACTACTATTTTACAAGACACTAGACTTTTATAGCAAAGAAGCACCTTATGATTAGGTGCTTCTTTTAGAAATCAAATTAAAAACTAACTATAATTATGAATAATGTCAATTAAATTATTCTTTTGTAATACACCGCTTTGTCTCCAAACTTGTTGATTTTTTTTGAATAAAGCCAGAGTTGGCACTCCTCTAATTTGAAATCTTGCTGCTAATGACTGGTTTCTATCGACATCGACTTTTATAATTGTAATTTTATCTCCTAACTCTTTTTTTACATCTTCTAAAATAGGGGACATCATTTTACACGGACCACACCATGTTGCATAAAAATCTACCAATACAGGCTTGTTCTGTTTTATA
The DNA here is from genome assembly GCA_013373385.1 of Flavobacteriaceae bacterium. Classification (GTDB taxonomy): domain Bacteria; phylum Bacteroidota; class Bacteroidia; order Flavobacteriales; family Flavobacteriaceae; genus Polaribacter. The sequence continues at coordinate 10,575 of JABXHX010000056.1, read as the reverse complement.
ATTTCAAAAAAATTGCTCATGCCATGTTTTTTAGATAAAGTATTCTAAAACTACCTAACTGTAAAGATAAAATAGAAAAGTGTTTTTTAATGTAACCAAAGTTACAATAGCTACAAGTTTAAGACCTTTATTTGATTTCTGTTTAAAAGAATTTCTCCTTTAATCTCTAATGCTTTTAATAATCTAGAAATTACAACTCTTGATGTGTGAAGGTCATTGGCAATTTGTTTATGAGTAACAGTAATTACTTCATCTCTGTTAATCATGGCTTTATCTTTTAAATATTTTAGAAGTCGTTCATGCATGTTTAAAAAAGCTATCGTATCTATTGCTTCTAGCAACTCTTGCATTCTTTCGTTATAACTTTGTAGTATAAAGTTTTGCCAAGTTTGATATTTATTCATCCATTCTCCAATTTTATGAATAGGTATCATCAACAATTCTGTTTCTCTTTCTGCAATAGCTTTAATTTTACTTTTTGTTTGCCCTAAACAACAAGTAATTGTCATAGCGCACGTGTCTCCTTGTTCAATAAAATAAAGCACTAATTCATCACCATTATCATCTTCTCTTAAAATTTTTATTGCACCCGAAATAATTAAAGGCATAAACTTTATATAGCTACCTATATTTATTAGCTCTTCTCCTTCTTCAACTTTTTTGTATTCTCCAACAGATAAAATTTCTTCGAACAATTCTTTTTCAAAAAGATGGGCGTAATTAAATTTAAAATCTGATAACATAAGTTTTCTTTTAAGAGCAATAAAATTACTAAATCTTTGCTTTGTACCTACATAAGACTCATATAGTTTTTGTATTTTTAAATCTCAATTATTTCTTTTTCTATTGATTCTTTGTAAAAACACAAATACTGAACGCTATTTCTCTACAATTAAAAACATTTCTTCTAAATTTTTAGATGAATTATCTTGTTCTGAAAGTCTTTATTTTCATCCTGATTATTTGTATTCCTTAGAAAAAAATAATCCACAAATTACCTTTACTTATATTATTTTGACGAATGAAAATGAGCGTGCTATAGCCTTGGCAATACTACAGATAATAGATTTTCCTTTAGCAAAAATAGAAAGCTCTTTAAATCAAAATTTTCACAACCTTAAATGTTTTGGAAGAAAGTTGGGTATGTTTCCAAAATTAAAACCAATAAAACTATTGGTTTGTGGAAATATTTTTGTGAGCGGAGAACATGGTGTTTTTATTAAAAAAGATCAAAACAAACAACTAGTCTTTAAAATGTTGGCAAAAGCCATCACACAAATTGTCAACAAAAATAAAGCCCTCTCTAAAGATATTTCTGTTTACCTAGTAAAAGACTTTGTAAAAGATTCTTTACCTGATTTAAATGTTTTGCATGGTGCAAACTATGCTTCATTTACTGTAGAGCCAAACATGGTGCTTACTATAAATGAAAGTTGGACTTGTTTTCAAGATTATTTAGATAGTTTGAAAACTAAATTTAGAATAAAAGCAAAACGCGCACTTAAACTGAGTAGTGATTTGGTTGTGAAAGATTCTTCAGCAGAAAATATCAAAGCAATAATTCCAGAAATTACACAACTGTATCAGAAAGTAGTAGAAAACGCAACTTTTAATCTAGGTAACTTTAATGTAGCAACCTATATTAGTCTTAAAAAGAAATTGGGCGATAATTATATAGTAAAAACTTATTGGGCTGATCATAAACTGGTTGGATTTATGTCTGGCATGATTACAAACAATTCTTTAGATGCACATTTTGTTGGGATAGACTACTCACTAAACAAAGAACTGGCTATTTATCAAAGAATGCTCTACGATTACGTAGCTATTGCCATCAATAAAAACTTAAAAACAATTAATTTTGGAAGAACTGCAAGTGAAATAAAAAGTTCTGTTGGTGCTGTTCCACAAGATTTAACGTGTTATATTCGCCATAAGAAATCGTTAACCAATACTTTTTTAAAACCTTTTTTAAATTATATTGAACCCAAACCGTTTAAGCAAAAATATCCTTTTAAAACAACCACATAAAATTGCAGCTCTATGAAATCTGTAAACGATTTAATTAGTGTACTCAACTTAAAACAGGCGTCTGAAAATGAGTTTATAGGTATTAGCAAATCTATTGGTAGCCCAAATGTTTTTGGAGGTCAAGTGTTGGCGCAAGCGCTTTGTGCGGCACAAAAAAGTGTTGCAAGCAATCGTATTTTACATTCGTTGCATTCTTATTTTTTAGAGGCTGGTGATCTAGATTTGCCCATAACTTATTTGGTAAACAACATGAGAAATGGAGGTAGTTTTTCTACAAGAAGAGTTACTGCAATGCAGGGTGATAAAACTATTTTTATTTTAGCAACATCTTTTCATAAAAAAGAAGAGGGATACCAACATCGTATAAACTTTAGTGATACAATTAAGCAACCCGAAGAGCTGTTAAGTTGGGATGATATTTTAACTCAGTTTGGAGCATTTTTACCGCAACAGATGAAAGCTTTTCTAGAAATAGAACGGCCAATTGAGTTTAAACCAACGGTTATTGTAAACCCGCTAGAAAAAAAAGATTTACCTCCATTTGCTAATGTTTGGTTTAAGCTTAGAGGAGATGCAGCAAATCTTGATCTTGCTTTAAAACAGCAACTATTAACTTACATTTCTGATTACAATATTTTAAATGCTACTTTGTTACCCAATGCTAGCAAAGCCAATTGGGGGAATACTCAAATGGCAAGCTTAGATCATTCTATGTGGTTTTTTAGGGAGTTTGATTTAACAGATTGGATGTTATACAAAACAGAATCTTTAAATGCTTTTGGCGCAAGAGGATTTTCTAGAGGAAATATCTATACGCGAAACGGAAAATTAATTGCTTCTGTAGCACAAGAAGGGCTGATGAGGCCTTTAAAAAAATAAAAATTATGAATCCATATGTTTATGTACTTTCAGTAAATGGAGTGCTGTTACTTTTTAGTGTAATCTTTTTCTTTTTTCCTCCTAAAAAGATAAACAGTCTTTACGGATATAGAACCTATAGGTCTATGAAAAATCAAGATGTATGGCAATTTTCAAATCAACAATTCAATACTGCTTTTATTAAATATGCTACTATAGGGTTTGTTGCTGCTCTTGTGCTAGCACTTATTGGTTCTGGAAAAAACACATGGCAACCTATGGTAATTGTTTTGTTTAGTATACTGGCAACTATTTTAAAAACAGAGCAGCGCTTAAACAAACATTTTGACAAAGAAGGTACCCGAAAAAAATCTAAAAAATAGCGTGTACAGCTACTGAAAAATTTCTTCCAGGAGCAGAAATTCCCGATGCAAACTCTTTATAGTGTTCATCAAAAATATTTGACAAAGCTCCTTGTATGGTTATGTATTGGCTAACATTATATCTTCCTTGTAAACCTACAGTAAACCAACTTGGGGTTCCATAGTATTTATCAACATCATTTATTGCATTTTTATTTACGATAGGTGTTTGCACATGATTGTCAATTCCTTCAGAAATATTATAGGTGGTAATATGTTTTTTAGCATTGAACCTGTAATTAGCAGAAAGTTCTAGCTTTTCTTTTCTATAACTTACTTCAAATCTACCAAATAATGGCGGAATTGAAGACATTCTTTCTTTTGTATCATAAGATTCTCCTTTGGTATATGTTAAAAAACCTAAGGTTTTCCAGTTTTCATTGATTCTTCCTTGGTAGCTTATCGTATAGCCTGTAATATAAGCTTGGCCTTTATTTATATTTTTAACAACATCGCCTGTTTCACCATCGTATTGTATTTGAGTACCATCTGCTTCTCTAGTGATATAATTATCTAACAATGTATAATAAGTATTGAGTCCTAAACTGAATCTTTTCTTGTTAAAGAATTTTAAAATTCCTACTTCTGCATTATACGCAAACTCTGGTTTTAAGGATATATTAGGCAAGGTTACTTTTCCGTTTTTTTCTCTTACCTTCCCAACATCATCAATATTTGGCGACCTAAACCCAGAAGATAAAACACTATTGAGTTGCCAGTCTTCTGTAGGTCTAAACGCATATCCTAAAGTAGCAGTAATAGCAGAGTTTTTTAATGTAATTTCTGTTTGTGGTAGTGTAATAAATGTTTGGTCTACCCACCTTGCTTTTAGTACTGTATTGGTTAGTCTAATTCCTGTATTTAAGGTAGCTTTTGGTGTAATGTCTTGCCTGTAATCTGTATAAATGGCAGAACTTGCATAACTACTCCCTCCGTCAGGATAACGAGATTGCACAGTAAAATCTCCTGAAAAACCTGTTACTTTTCCGTTAGATACACGAAGTGTTTTTCCTGTTCGGACAGACATTACATCATTGTACGTAAACTCAAAACCATACGATAAATTCCTGTTTTTCTCGTTGGTTAATGGCACAGTAAAATCTCCATTAATACTAAACACATCTAACCCTTCATTTCTGTAGAGTCTATCTAAGCTTCCAAACTTACGCTGTATTCTAGATTCGTGTATTTTTTGATATGCTAAGGTAAATACTCCTTTATCTACCCAACTTTTATTAGGATTGATGGCTAATTGTGTAGAGGCTAAAAATCTTTTTTGAGGTCCGTAATACCATTCTGCAAATTTTAAGTTTCCTTTTTTAAGCTCTGTAAGTTTATCAAACCTTGGAATATTTGATGAAGTTGAATATTGTAAATTGACTGTTACATCTGCTTTTTTTGAAATTGGAAAAAAGAATTTTTGTAATACATCTAATTGACTATACCCTGTATTTCGTTGAATAGTAGGGTCTGAATTCAATGTTGGAGACGCTGCATAATTATCACCTATATTTTCTGAATAATGACTAACTAACCCCCAATCTTTAAATCCGTGAGACCTGTTTTTTCCCATTTGTAAATCACCAAAAGTACTATAGGAAACGTTGGTGTAAGATGCCCATTTTTCAAAGTTTAATTCTGCTGAAACATTGTTTGTAATTTCTTGATTAACGCTAGAGTACCTTGAAAAAAGTTCACTTTTTACACTATTTTTTTCAGACAGTTTCGGTGTTTTGGTATAATAATGTATCACACCACCAAGCGCATCAGAACCATAAATTACAGACGATGGCCCAAAGACAATTTCTGTTCTTTCTAACAAAGAAGGCGCAATGGTAATTGAGTTTTGTAGGTGTCCTTTTCTATAAATAGCATTGTTCATTCTTACTCCGTCTACAACTAATAGTACACGATTAGACTCCATTCCTCTTAAAACAGGACTACCTCCACCAAATTGTGATTTTTGAACTTTAACACCAGGCACAGCTCCTAACAAATCTGCCGAGGTTTGTGGAGATTCTCTAATAATATCTTCTTTAGATATAGCAACGGTTTGCTCTGCAATTCTCGTGGTTTTTTCTTTACTTTTAAACACAGAAAGTACAATTTCGTTTAATTGCGCTGTTTTCTTTATTAAACGAACCCTAAAGTTGTTTGTTTTTAGAAACTCTTTTGTGGTATTAATGGTTGTATACGAAACATGCGAAATAATGATCTCTTCCTTATCAGAAAAAACAGAAATATCTGCTTCGCCTTTTTTATTTGTAATTGCAGAGAGCGCTTGTTCTTTGTTGTAAATTGCAACCGCATCAACTGGCAATCCATTATCATCATCGACAATGGTTACTGTTTGGCTGCTTACTATTGCACTACACATGGTCATTCCTATTATTAATAGTTTCTTCATCAGGTAAATACTGTTTGTAAGATTTCTAAAGATTTTGGTCTTCTAAATCCTTCTAAATGTAACTCAAAATATTTTATTAGTATTTGTAAAAGTTGTTGCCTTTCACTTTTACTAAATTTTATGGACTCTATCTTATCAAAATTTATGCCTAATAACGTCTTGAAAAGCGTTAATTCTTTGCCAAAAATACTCTCTTTTCTTGATATGTGTTCTGTAAAGTTTCCGTCAATTAAATTAAAACAAGAATTACTAGCATTTGAAGTATCTGGATAAAACCCCAAATACCTTGTTAAATTAAGTAAAAAAAGTAGGTGAAAGTTAGCTGTTTTGCTATGCGTATCTAGCCAACTAAAGGCTGTTTCTAAATAAGAAAAAAGCTGCGGATTTGCCTCTTCTTCTTTTACTGATTCACTTAGTACTTCTGCTAAAAAAAGCACAATTGTTTGCTTAAAAATAGAGGTATGAATTTCTTTGTAAAGATGAATTACACGTACTTCTTTAAAGCTGTTTAATTTTCCTTTATTATTGTGATTTGCCTCTATCTGCAATTGTGTTAATGGCTGAAAATATGCTGCTTTTATGCTTCTTTTTTTTGAGCTGAGCACACCTTTCACCATATACGATTTTAAGCCTTCTTTTAAGGTAAAACAGCGTACAATTAAACTTGTATCTCCGTACTTTAAAGAATTGAATACAATTGCCTTTGTAGTAACTACTGCCATTAATTAATGATTGCTATTTTTGTAGTTGTTTTTTCTGAAGCATCTTCTGTAGTTAGCAATACAATGTAAATGCCAGAAGCTACTTTTTTTCCTGCTAAGTTTCTTTTATCCCAAACTACTTTTCCTCCTTGTAATTGCTGTCCTTCTACAACATTTGTTTCGTAGACCAAATTGCCTGCAACATCTACTATTTTAACATTGGTTCCTTTAGGTAAATGTTTTCCATTTTTTCCATCAATTGTAATTGTTTGATGGTTTTTTAATGCCGGATTTGGATATGCATACACTTCTTCTAAGGTATCACCAAAACTAGCCACTTTACTGTCGTACGCAACCACCCCTTTGTCTGTAGCAATATATACTTTACCTGTTGAGGTGTCTACAGCTATTTTCATTATTTTGTTAGACGGTAAAGGCGAGTTATCTTTGTTAAATCTTGCCAATGTTTTTTGTCCATTCGGATTGGTATATAGTACCCCTCCATTATCTGTGCCAAACCATTTATTATCTGCTCCATCTATGGCTATGGCATTGATGGTTTGGTCTCCAAGGAGTTTTTTAGGAATCCCATCATCAAGAATAATCACTGGTGCTGCATCGTAAATTGTAGCGTCAAAAAGTCCGCTAGCATTATTAAAAACCACCAATCCGTTTTGAGTACCTATCCAAATTCTGTTATTTCTATCTGCTGCTATGGCTCTAACATTTGCATGTGGCAAACTTCCTTTTGTAGGTTCTGTATTTAAAGCTCTTTTTCTATCACCATTTTCATTATATACATAGGCTCCATTTCTTCGTGTTCCTAGCCATACGTTATTCGTTCTATCTATGGTAACTTCGTTTGTTTCGTCTGCTTTATTGGTTTGTAAACTTCTTAAATCAATACTTTTCCAAGTACCTGTTGGTGTTAATTTTTTAAGTTGTTTTGATGCAATAGCATCAGATATCCACAAGTTTCCTTGACTATCAAAAACACTACCCGCAATTCTGGTTGTAAACTTACTAGGATCATTGGCAAAAAGGTCTTCTAAATCACTATTACTAGAGTTGTAAAACTGTGTAACGTTGTCGTCCGTTACTTCTAACAAACCTCCACCAGATAAAATATTACCAGAATAATTTTGCGCAAAAGAGCTTATAAAAACTTTGTTTTGGTGCGATGGATCTATCGTAACATGCACCAAGTCTAATACTGGAAAAGATTGATTAAAAGCATTGTTTTTCCATTCAGATCCATTGTAGTGACTGTATCCTTTTAAGTTACTAAACGGCACATAAGAAGATGCATCGTATCCGCCATAAACCAACCACACATTTTTATTAAGAGCAGATACAGCAAAGACACTGTTAGATAACGGGCCATCTGGATGAATTTCTTTATAGTTCTGTGCGCCCAAAAGAAGTGTTTGTAAAATACCAAACTGTTGTGTTGCTATATACAATTTGTTGTTTTGAGTAGTAGCTGTATTAACTTTAAATGTATAATTAGCTGTTTGTGTACTTTTATATACTTGCTGTAAGTTTGTGGTTAAAACAATTACTTCTGAGCTTAGCGACACTGTTAAATGTTGGCTATTGCTTTGTAAACTTTGTATTGTGGATCCATAGGTTTTTTCTGTACGAATGTTTACTCCATCAATTTTAGTTAACTCATTTCCTTTAGAAGCATAAATATTTCCGTTAAAAGCAATAATATTTGTAAAATTACCTATAAAAACTCGCTCCCAGTTTTTAGAATCTATTAGGTTTGGATTGGTTAAGTTAGCCTTGTAAATTCCGTTTTCGGTTGCTGCGTAAATTTGATTATTTACAATCAATGTTTGATTAATTTTTACCGAAGTAGAATTTTGTCCGATATAATACGTATCTCCAAATTCTAATTTATCAACATCATACACAATAATAGCAAAAGGCGTAGAAAGGTAAAGCTTGTTGTTGTATTCAGAAAAATGGTTGATTTGCTTTTCTCCTGCTTGGTTAAAATTAGCAATATCTGCAGAAATATGAATTGAGCCGTCTTCCTTTAACACTTCTAACAGCCCTGTTTGGTATCCAATAACTACTCTTTTATTAATGTTGTTGTAGTGTATAGCTGATGTTGCTTCTCCAGAAAAACCGTGTACTGATGATATTTTTTTAGTTTCATTAGAACTTGAATCGTAAATAAAAACAGCATTGTCTGTAATAGCGTAAACAACACCATTGACATTGGTAAAGTTTTTGACATTGTTGTACGAAAAAAAATCTTCCCACTTATCACTAAAATCTGTTTGTGAAAATGTAAAAATTGATTGCAGAAATAAAAAGAAAAAAAGGTGTTTTTTCATAAAACAGTTACCTAAATATGTTCAAAGATATTTATTCTTATTACAATAACGACAAAAGAGACCTTATTAGTACAAAATTAAAAAGAGGTAAATTAACTCCACAAAAAAACCTCGGACAAAAGTCCGAGGAGTTTTTAATAAATCTACCCCCTAAATAAGATTTATTTATAAAGAAGCAACAACAAAATAATTTGCTGTTGCCGCAACAAATATAGCCTCTTTTTTATTGTTTTACAACTTTTTAATACATCTTAAAAACATTTATTTTTTTATTGAAAAAACCATAATAAAAGTATTTTTATTTTGGTGATTTTACTGTTTTTTAACACTTTGGTTATATTATAAATAATTATATATAGCGATAAAATGTGACAAACTTCCTAAAAGAACAAATAAATGAAAGATTGCATGATTGTAAGGTAGTTTTTTTACTAAGTACAACACAGCTCCAACCGTATAAAAAACACCTCCTGTAAATAACCATTGTATACCTTCTGTCGATAAGTTTTCTAGCAAAGGGTTTATTGAAAATACTATTTGCCACCCCATTAATACATATAACAAAGTAGATAATTTATTAAACCTGCCTGTAAAAAATAATTTTAAAACAATACCAACCAGCGCCACCGACCAAGTAATAAAAAAAACAGTCCATCTTGTTTTTCCTTCTAATGTTATCAAGGTAAAAGGGGTGTATGTTCCTGCAATTAATACATAAATGGCCGCGTGGTCAAAAATATGAAGTCTTCTTCGTAGTGTTGGTTTTTTAGATGCATGATAAAAGGTAGACGCAGCATACAACACCATTAAGCTTACACCAAAAACATACAAGCTAAACGGTTTCCAAAAGCCCGAAAAATATAACGACTTTAGTATTAAAAAAGGAAACGCACATATACTTGCTATAAAACCTATTGCATGAGAAATTACATTTAAATTTTCTTCTTTTTCTGAGTAGGTATAAACTTCTTTACTCATTTTTAAATCTATTTGTATCTGTCATATACAACTCATCTTGTGTCAATTCATTATAAATTACCTGATAGGTTTTTTCTTTTAGTACATGTAGCTCTTTTTTTGTAAGTCCTTTGGTGTTAATTTCTTTGTGTTGTTTAATTCGTATGGTTCCTGGTTTTCCTTTAAAAAAAGTCCAAGAAAACAATCGTTTTCCGTCTAAATACGTTGCTGGTACAATTGGTATTTGATGTTCTATTGCCAAACTAAAGGCGCCATTTTTAAACGGACTTAATATAACATCTTCTTCAGGAACCATCCCTTCAGGGAAAATAGCAACACAAGTGCCGTTTTGTAGTCTTCTTTTAGCTTTAAAATAAACTTCTTTTCTGCTTGCTGGATTACTTCTATCAACTAGAATACAAATACGTTTATAGAAATATCCAAAAATTGGGATTTTTTTCAGCTCAACTTTTCCCACAAAAACAATAGGATTTTTAACGGTACTTATTAAAATAAATGGATCTAATAATGAGGTGTGATTGGGACAAAACATATAGCTTTTATCTCTATCTATAGGTTGTTCAACTTCTAGTTTTAATCGAAACCCCATTACAAAAATTAAGGTTTTAGAAAATCCTCTAATCAATTTATACAACGTCGGATATTGCTTTTCATTTATAGTTAAAAGCAGTAAAAAAGGCAACATCACGATTAATGCAATCGCAAAAAAAACGTAAAACCAAGAGCGCCAAATAGCGCGAAATATGTTTTTAAAAAATTTCATTGTTGCCAAATGTAGTAATTTATATTCTTATTCTTTTTTACTACCTAAAACTGTATTTTTGCTGTAC
>JABXHX010000050.1 GCA_013373385.1 Flavobacteriaceae bacterium | reverse complement strand
TTTTTTGCTCCAAAAATGATTAATTCAATTTCTTGTACAATTCTAGATCAGGACGGAAAAAAAATCCCTGATTCGAATTTCTCTTGGAATGAAACAAGATCAGAAGGGGAACTGACTTTTTCATTGAAATTATTTCAAGCTTGTACCTTACAGGCAATTTGGGTGGATGTGTATTTTTCATCACCTATTTCAAAATGGAGGCATATCGACTATACTTGGATTAATCCAAATTCGAAGACCCTTGTGGCGAATGTTCATAGCCCGAAAATCCTTAAATTAGAATCAAACGACCACGTAGTTCCAAAAAGAAATTTAGGGTGTTGGCAATACCAATCTTCCCATCATCTTCGCTGGTTCTTTTGGCACCCTATGCTTAGTCCTACGATGGTTTATGATTCGAAAGACATGCGTCATTTCTTAAAGTCCAAAGAATTTTCAGACGAAACTAAAATACAAAATGGACTTTATTTTTCTCAGGGGAAGGTGCAAGAATGGGCTCGAACACCGAATGGGTTTCTTCCTACCATTTGTTTTACGGATCATTCAGATTTTGATACCATTCAAAACCTTAAAGTTCAGCGAGATTTTTTTAAAAAAAATAATATAAAAACAACAAAAGGATTCTTCTTGTATGATTTTTCACATAAAGGTCAAACGGCCAGTTACCAAAGCAAAGGAGGGAAAGCAGAATTAGATGCTTGGAAGAAAGATGGCCACGAATTAGCCTACCATGCACTAAGTCAAAGTTATCGAGGGGAAATTAGTGAAGCAGAATTCATGAATTTCGAAGCTCCACTTCCACTAGCCCCCATTGATACATACATTGATCATGGTTTTCACCCCTATAACTTCACCAAACAAAAATTAGGTGACTGGGAGAAATGGTATGCTCATGTTTATGAAAAAGGAATACGAAGGATTTGGACGTATGTGGATGCAGGTGAAGCAAATTTTTTCAATCTGAATCAGCTTAATCCAAGGTACTATACCTTAAGGCATATGACTCAATCCTCCCGATTTGCCCAGCAGTACGGGATTAAAAGAAATTGGAAAACGAGTGTTAGAAACTATTTGATGTATGGTGTATCAGAGGAGATTTTACAGAAGGGGAAACTTTTAGGAGGGGATTTCCGAAACCTACTGCGTTCTAAGTCTATCCAAAGCTTAGGGAGATTCATTCTAAACAGTGGTAGGTTTTTAATGTTTGGATTGAAACCTGAAAACATTAAACATCAATTTTCAAAATCAAAAAGAATTTTTGAGTTCAACAGATTTGGAGCTGTGTTTTTTGAGGCGCCCAATCAGAAGGATACAAAAATCGATGCGTTTCAAAGCCTTGCTGTTAGAGATTATGATATAGCCTTTTCTAAGGATTCTCTTGAAAGATTTATTAGAGAGAAAGGATTAGTCATTGCTCATACCTATTTCGCATATAGTGGGGCAAATCATGAGGGGCGCTTATTTAAGAATGGTCAGGGTGAATTTAGACCGGAAGCAAAAGAAGCGTTTGAAAGAGTAGGAAGGTTAATTAAAACAGGTCATATTTGGAATCCTACTCTTCGTGAATTGCATTCTTTTCATCAAACCTTCCATCAAATAGAATATACCAAAATCTCCTCTGGTTTAAAAGTCAAAAATTTTGAAGGAATTGTCAGAGATGTCAAGTAAACTGAACAATTGGATATGGACGAAAGATCCTCATTGGATTAATCAATGGGATCTTATTCAAAAGGAGAGCCCTAATGGTATGTTTACCCAAACTTCTTCTTGGCTTGGATCTTATAAAGAATATGGTATTGATTTTGAACTTTTACTAAAAGTTGAGAATGATCAAATAAAGGCGGGTTTTGGAAACTTGATTTTTAAAATTGGTCCATTTTTGGGGTATATATGCCCGTGGGGGCCATTTTTGAAAACGGAAGAAAATTTGGAGGAATCGATAGATGTTTTTTTGGTAAGGGCAAAAAAATTGAAAGCTTTCTCGGCTCAAATAAACCCACCTATTTTTAATGATAATAACGAATTTTGGGAGCATTCGCTTTCTTCTTACCAATTCAAAAAAGGAAATATCTTTAGAAAAATATATCTCCCCCAAGATTTTAATTTAATTGATCTAAAAGAGGAAGGTTCCTTTAAGTCTGATATTCAACTTTTGAAAAGTTTTTCAGAAAATGCAAAGCGAAATATTAAAGCAGGGCTCAAAATTCAAATAGAAATGCTGGAGGCAAAAACTCCAGAAGAGATACGAACTGCTTATACGTGCTTTGAATCTAACGCGGAGAGAGAGGGTTATTCCATCAGAAATTGGTCAGATATCAAAGAATCATTGATTGAGGGAGTTGCCAAAACTAATTATCAAATATTGATGGCTAAACATGAGGGAGAGGTTTTAGGCGCAATTTGGACAGCGAATGGAGGATGTATGAAGTCATACATTATGGGAGGAGTAGATCGATCTAAAGGGGATTTGAAATTAGGCCATTTACTTCAATGGTTTTCTATCAAAAGTGCGATCGAATTAGGTTTTAATTTTTATAATATTTCGGTTGGAGGGAGTGATGGGGTTGTTCGTTTTAAGAAAAGCTTTTATCCTACTACAAAAACTTCCGTAGGTTCTTACTTTGTGATTTTAACATCTTGGAAATATGTGATTTTTAATTCTGTATTTCCATTTTTTGAAAGGAATAAAAGGGTAGCTGCAGCTATTTTAAAATTAATCAGGTGAAGATCTTATATTTTTATCAATATTATGCGACACCCAAAGGATCTTGGGGTACAAGAGTTCATGAATTCGCCCAAGAATGGGTGAAGAAAGGGCATAAAGTACAGGTGGTTACGAGCATCTATTCTAAGTCTGATTTGGTAGCTAAAAAATTTATAGAGCATCAGAAATTTAATGGGGTCGATGTGACAATCATCAATGTCCGCATTGATAATAAGCAGCCTATTCTGAAAAGAGTTTTTACATTTCTAGCGTATGCGATATTTTCTTCATGGTACGCTTTAACAGCCTCTGCAGATATTGTAGTCGCATCCTCAGGACCTATTTCTGTTGGGATACCTGGTTTAATTGCTCGCTATATGAGAAGGCGAAAGCTGGTATTTGAAACAAGAGATCTTTGGCCAGAAGGAGCTATTGAGCTTGGGCTATTAAAAAGTAAGTGGGCTCAAAAAATGGCGTATTCATTGGAAGCAAGTTGCTACAAGGCATCCTCTTTAATCGTTGCTCTTTCTGTAGGAATGAGGCAAAACATTGAGCGGAGATTCCCAAATGCGAAAGTAATTGATGTTACAAATGCTGCAAATATTCCTTTGTTTTCAACTCCCAAAGGTTTTGATGGTAGAGGGAAGTTGAAGAAAAAGAAATATGCAATATATACCGGGAATATTGGGCCCGTGAATAATTCGCTGTGGTTGTTAGAAGCAGCCAAAATTCTTCAAAATAAAGGGCGAACAGATTTAAAAATAGTCCTAATAGGAGAGGGGCAGCAACGCGAATTTATACAAAATGAAATTTCTCAAAATCAATTAAAAACCATCATGGTTTGGGGGTTAATGCCTAAAGAAAAACTTGTGGGCTTAGTTCAACATGCAATAGTCTCTTTGGTTCCCTTAAAAGGTACTCCTGTTCTGGATACATCCTCTCCCAATAAATTTTTTGAATCATTGGCCGCAGGTGTACCTGTAATTCAAAATACCCAAGGTTGGATGAAAGATTTTTTAAATGTCCACAAAGTGGGATTCACCTTGAGTCCAAATGACCCTGAAATTCTTGCAGAAAAATTAATTGAACTGGATTCTAAACCAGAATTGCTAATGGAAATGGGAATAAGGGCAAAAAGTCTGGCAGCTCAAGAATTTGATAAAGATTACCTGGCTTCGAAAATGTTGAAAGCAATCGAACAAGTGTTGCAATGAAAATCTTGATCACAGGCGCAAATGGATTTTTAGGTTCTGCCATCACTGAAAGTTGGAAGGATTCTCATCAAATAATAAAATTGGATAGATCTGAGGGGGCTGACATAAAATTGGATTTGGCCAAAGAAATACCCCAACTTCCTCCTGTTGATTTAGTAATTCACGCTGCAGGAAAAGCACATTCCATCCCAATGAATCCTGACCAGGAGGCTGAATTTTTCCAAATTAATGAGGGAGGTACACGTAATCTTTTAAATGGATTAAATAGCCTGCCAAAACAAATGGTCTTAATTAGTACGGTGGCTGTATATGGAGAAGATGAAGGGAGAGGAATTGTCGAATCTGCTCCATTGAAGGGAACTACGCCTTATGCTAAAAGTAAAATTCTTGCAGAAGAACTTTGGAAAAAATGGGCAGAAGAAAATGATGTGAATTTTTTGATTTTAAGGTTACCACTAATAGCTGCCCCAAATCCTCCCGGGAACCTTGGAGCTATGATAAAAGCGATTAAAAATGGATACTATTTTAGACTTGGCGAAGGAAAGGCAAGAAAATCCATGGTACTAGCTAGCGACTTAGCGAAATTTATACCCCGATGGATGGATAAGAAAGGGGTTTTCAATTTGACAGATGGGGTCCACCCATCTGTAGCAGAATTGGATGAATTTCTTTGCCGAAAGTTGAGCAAACCCGTGAGATCTATTCCTGAGGCTCCCATTCGTTTTCTAGCTAAAATTGGAGACTTTATCCCTATCCTTCCTGTCAATTCCTATCGAATCCAAAAGCTTTCATTCTCATTGACTTTTTCAGATAAAAAAGCTCAATCTGAATTAGGGTGGAAGCCCCTTCCAGTCATAGGTAATTTCTAATTTATGAAAATATTATTTTTAGGTGAAACCTATCGGGCAGATGCCATTACCTGGATCAAAGGAATTGAAAAAGCTTCAGGTTTCAAAGTTGAAACCAAGGAGTTATTCAATAGCGGAAATAGAACCAAAAGGAAGCTGGAAGCTTTTTTATTTCTTTGGAACTTGATTTTCTCAAAGGAAAAATATGATATCGTTTTAGCTGAAAGATCAACAAGTTATGGGTTTTTCAGTTTAGCGGTCCGAGCTAAAGTTCGAGTTGTTGCCCAGCAGGGGATTTCTGATATTTGGCCCAGCTCAGGCTTTAGAGGTTGGTATAAATCCAATTTACAACGAAGGGTTTATCGTCGTGTTGATTTGATCCATGCATGGGGGTATGTCATGACATATGCTATGCTAAAATCAGGTGCTGATCCTAGTAGAATATTAGTAAAACCCAAAGGGCTGGATTTAGAAAAATTTAAATTTTTTTCTAAAAACTTGGAGTCCCCGTCCTTTACTGCAATTGTTACTAGAAGTCTTTTCCCTATTTATCATCACGATAAGATTTTAAGAGCTTTATCTCTCTTGAATGAAAAAGGAATTCAGTTGAATTGCTTAATGGTAGGGGATGGTATTGAAATGGAAAATTTGCTTGCTCAAACTGAATCGCTGGGACTTAAAGGGCAGATTAATTGGTTGGGCCGAATTGCCAACGAAGACCTACCAAGTTATTTGGCTCAGGCAGAGATTTATATCGCTTTTCCTGAGACAGAGGGAGTCTCAGCTTCTTTATTCGAGGCAATGGCATGCGGTTGTTTCCCTATTGTGACGGACCTGCCTGCAAATAGAGCTTTTATTGCCCATGGCCAAAATGGTCTTTTAGCAGAATCTTGCAACCCAGTAGATTTGGCTGAGAAGATTGAACTATTCGTAAAGAATCCCAAAAAATACCAAAGAGGGATTAATAGGAATAGGAAATACATTGAGCAAAATTGCAACATGGAAGTTAATATGAGATATTTTTTTAGTCAATATTCGGGCTTAGTAGCCAAAAAATAATATGTGTGGGATAGCAGGTTTTTGGAATAAAAACAATCTACCGGCTTCCGAAGAAATTCTTCGGAAAATGACAGATTCATTGGTCCATCGAGGTCCAGATGCGGGAGGACACAAAATTTTTGGTGATTTAGCTTTGGGTCATCGGAGGTTATCTATTCTAGATTTGAGTGAACATGCAAACCAACCATTTCTCTCTCCTTGTGGAAATTTCATTCTAATATTTAATGGTGAAATATTTAATTATAGGGATTTTTATCCAGAATTAAGAAACAAGGGTTATCAATTTAAAACCTCATCAGATACAGAGGTTCTACTTTTCCTATTGATGGAGTATGGAGTGAAGGCCCTTCCTCGTTTAAATGGTTTTTTTGCATTTGCTTTTTGGGATAACCAAAACCGAGAATTAATCTTAGTAAGAGATCGATTTGGAGTAAAGCCCTTATTTTGGTCTGAGAATGAAGACCTTCTCGCTTTCGCGTCTGAGCCAAAAGCTTTATTTGCTATGGGTTTGGAAAAGTCCATAGCCGAAGAACATTTGGATGAATTGTTTTTTTATCGACATGTAAGCGGGGAGCATACGATTTTTGAAGAAATTAAGAGATTCTTACCAGGTTATTACCAAGTTTGGGAAGATGGCGTAAGACTTAAAAAATATGCTAATTGGTATCATTTGGGTGAAGAAATGATGGCACATCCCCAAATTAAAAACCCACTGGAATGGTATGAAGAAACTTTCTATGATTCTGTAAGACTTCGGATGATCTCAGATGTACCGGTAGGTACCATGCTTAGTGGTGGCTTGGATAGTAGTAGTATTTTGTTTGCTCAGCATCATCTTGGATACAAAGACTTGAGTAGTTGGAATCTGAAATTCAAGGGATTTAATAAAGATGAATCACAAATCGCAGAGCGCTTTTCTACCGATTTGGGTGTGGAATACAATGGGCTGGAGTTTTTAGGGAAAAATTTGAAAACAATCCTTCAGCGTAGTATTGAAGTGAATGACGAGCCGTTGATGCACTTCACTGACGGTTTATTATTGGGATTATCCTTAGAGGCAAAAAAGAAAGTTACAGTATTGCTGACAGGGGAGGGGGCAGATGAGGTGATGGCAGGGTATGTACGTTACAAGGTTTTTCAAAATAAATTGAAATATGAGCTTTTAAAATATTTGGAATACATTCCGGATCGTTGGATAAAGTCATCGAGGTTTAAAAAAATAAAAAGATATATATCGTTCTCCAACCCAGGATTTCATATTCTCTCGAATTCGAACGACTGGTTTTTACAAGATTTGGAAAATCTAGGCTTAGGTTCTTTGAACGTTTTATCTACCTACCGAATTGATAAGCTGGAGGAAGCCAAACGATATTTTCCAAAAAATCCACTACGACAATTATTGTATTTGGATCATTTTACATATTTAGCTTCTCTAAATGATAAAAATGACCGGACCACAATGGGTGCGTCCATTGAATGTAGGGAACCATTTCTAGACCACAGACTAGTTACAGGTATTAATAGCCTGGCAGATCAGTATTTCTCTACAAAAGGAAAGGGAAAGTGGTTATCAATGAATTCTATAGGAAAAAAGCTACCTGATTATATACAAAACCAGGAAAAAATAGGGCTTGCCATCCCTTGGGACAGGTATTTTTTAGAGTATGATGAATTTCGAGACCATTTAGAACATATGCATCAAAGTCCGCTTTTTCAAATGGGGTGGTTAAACTACCTGGATGTCAAAAAAATCGTTCAGGATTTTAAACATTATCCTTCCAAAAATTATCACCTTATTCGCCCCTTATTTTTTAATTCCTATTGGTATAAGCTACAATTTAGGGGTTAATTTTTTCAAAGGTTGCACAGCCTAATTATAAAAAATCTCAAAATAAATAGGTTTATTTTTTACATCATATTCTCCCAAAAATCTCGCCATAATTTGTGATTTCAGTCTATTGAGCATTGCATTTATCCTATTAAAAAAATCATCCTTTCAAAAGATGGATTCTTAAAAAAATCATCGAGAAAATCACTAGAATAATACATTGGATTGATTGATTTGTTGGATTTCTATAAGATAGGTCTGATTATTGCTTTTGGGTATAGATTGGTGGTGAAGTAAATATTCAATGAGTTTCAAAAAAACCATTAGTTACTTGATTCTTTCCTTGGCTTTTAGCTTAGTCATGGCTCAAGTCTATGCCTTTGTTTTTCATTCCAGGGATTTTCAGATTTTTTATAAGGAGCCTGATTTTTCGACGAAACTGGATACGCTGGAACAGCGATTAGCTAGAATCCAAAATACCACGCAAAATGGAGTAGTAATTGAACCAATTAGGCAGGGATTTCCCTATTGTGAACCGTTTACCGGAACTGAACTCGAAAGGGAGGATACAGAAGTGGGTGGTGTTGCTAAATTAACTGGGGATGGTATAACCGACGGTGTTTTACAGCTTACAAATTTATCAGATCCATCTCAACTGGGATATGCTTTCATTAATTTACCATTTTCATCGACTTATGGATTAAAAGTATCGTTTGAATATTTCATCTACAATGATTTGCCAAATGAAGACCCGGGTGATGGTATAAGTTTTTTTCTTTATGATGGGACTGTTTCTGCATCAGATTTCCGCATTGGAGGGTTGGGCGGTTCCCTTGGATATTCACCTCATGGATATTCTGGTGGAGGTTATTCAGGGGATCCTATTTCAGGACAAGGTTACGGAGGATTGTTAAAAGGCTATTTAGGAATTGGATTTGATGTTTACGGTAGATTTGGTTCAGAATATGAAAGAAGATTTGGGGGATTTTTAAACGAAACAGACTTTTATTCAAAATATATATCAAGTGATGTAAAAAGGTACCCACATAGTGTAGTTGTAAGAGGGCCACAGATTATTAATCCACTCGAATATAGAAGGAATGGAATGGATGCCAATTTTCATATATTAAACCCTACCGTTTTTCTCTATAATCCACCGTTTGAGAGTTATAAATTTATTGATGGAA
>JABXHX010000095.1 GCA_013373385.1 Flavobacteriaceae bacterium | reverse complement strand
TCCCGCTTCTCCAGGTCAAAATCCAAATTCCGAATTCCCGGCATCCCATCCAACTTCATACGGATCAAATTCTCCTCTGAAGGACAGTCCATTTGGGAAATATGGAAGGTGCTTTTTTGCATTTGGGAGTCTAAGAAATACTAAATAGAGCTATATCTGCGAAAATACAAGCTTGAGAATTTATGAACCAAGTAATCAGTAGATCTTTTAAATATGATACTTAGAAAATAAAAAAGTCGGCTTAAAACCGACTTCTATTTTTAGGGGTTATTTATGATTCTGTCAAACCCGGAATCTGGACAGTAATTTACTTAACCATTCCGAAGGCTTTTTGGACTCTTCTTGATCATAGTAGTTTCCAGTGTACTCATTCTTTCGCATGTAGGAATAATTATATCCATATCCATAATTATACCCACCGAAATCATATACATCCACTCCTGCCTTCAAGCCATTGAATACGGCATAAATATTATCAACCTGATCATTTGCATAGAGGTCATTGATCATCAGCAAATACCTTCTATGCGTGTAATCTTGTCGAACTATATACAAGTTTACATCCGAAAAACGCATCAAATCCATTGTTTCAGAAACCAAGCCTACAGGAGGAGTATCCATAACGACTACATCAAAATCATCGTCCAAACTTTCAATGAATGTCTTCATTTTATCCTTTAACAATAATTCGGCAGGGTTTGGAGGAATAGGTCCAGAAGGCACTACATACAGGTTCTCATACCTTGTCTTCAAAACAATTTCATCCCGCTCCGCTTTATCTACCAAATAGTTTGTCAAGCCTGTTTGGTTTGAAATCCCAACATATTCCGAAATCTTTGGTCTGCGTAGGTCCAAGCCAACTAAACAGGTTTTTTTACCTGACAAGGCGATTGCAGCTGCTAAATTCAAACTAACAAATGTCTTTCCCTCCCCCGAGACTGAAGATGTCACCAAAATTTTCTTACACTTCTTTTCGCTGGCAATGTAGAATAAGGCAGACCGTAGAGATCGGAAAGATTCTGACACCATGGATTTGGGATGCTCTGCTACCAACATATTCGTATCCTTGGTACTGTAACCAATGGTACCTAAAAGTGGAATTCGAAGTACATTTTTAAGCTGTACTTGATCTACAATTTTATTATTCAGATAGTGATAAAGTAATAAAATAGCCAAAGGAACAAAAAAGCCCAATCCCACGGCTATCCCATAATTCTGAGACTTTTTAGGAAAAATAAGACTACCTCTTCGGGCATAATCCAAAACGGAATTATCTGAAATATTGGATGCTCTAGCAATTCCTGCTTCGGCACGTTTTTCCAGTAAGTAATTATAGAGATTTTCCCGAAGCTTAAATTCCCGGTTCAAAGCCATGTATTCCGATTCTGCTTGAGGAAGACGTGAAAACTCCGAATCTTCTTCACTTAACATCTCTAAGGCACGAAGCTTTCTATTTTGAGTATTGATTACCAGATTATCGATATTCTCAAAAATATTCTCACGGAGTTTAGTGATTTGCTCATCCAGTTCTTTCACATTGGGATGATTCTCATTGACCACTGCCAATAATTTCCGTCTATCCAAAGACACCTCAATCAGCCTTGAAACCAATCCGTTTAACAAGCCATCGGAAATCCCTACTAATGATGGAGCCAAAATATCTGAATAGTCTTTTCCTTTCTCTTCTAGGTAACCTTGTAGAGATTCATAGTATTGTAATTCAAAATCAATTAGTTGAATTCGTTCTTCCAAACTCTGCATGCTCCCCAATACTCCCCCAAACTCAGAATTGATATCCATCAATTTATTATTGACCTTGAAGTTCAGCATTTTACGCTCCACAAATTTTAAAGAGTCTTCGACAACTTGAAGCTGCTCCTCCAAAAACCGAAGCGTGTTTTCGGTCATTTGGTTTTTCTCTTTGAGATTGTAGACGATATAGGAATCCATCAAAGCATTCACGTAGTCCCTTCCTTTTTCGACCACTTTGGTCACCATACTGACTTGCAATACTGTACCATAGCTATTAATGGGCCTCACAGAAATCGAGCGGGAATACTCATCAATTACTTCCACCGGATTATGGATTACGAAGGACAATTGCTCCCCTTCGCGCATATATTTGAGTCTATTAATCGTAAATCTACTCTCCCCCGAATTGATAGTATCTCCAAACTTGAAGGTTTTATTCAAAATTGCCTCATCTACCGGTCCATCAGCTTTGGCCTTTAAAAAATCAAAAAAGCCGGATTCCTCTTTGGTCAACACGAATTGATCAGTTCCCAAATGTGTCAAGGTAATTTCCCCCATTTCCATTTGAGGATAAGAGGGATCAACAGTGACCCGAATTGGAGACTTATCGTAAAGCTCTATCTCCTTGATATTCGTTGATGCATAATAGGTGACATCAAAATGAAGCTTCTTTAAAGCCTCACTTGCCAAATTCTTTGAGGTCAATAAAAGGATGTCATTTTCCAGATTATTGATTCCAGAAAAAATATTGGACCGGTCCAAAATCCGATTTTCTGGAGAAGAGTTTGACTTAATCAGAATACTCCCTTGTACTTCATATTCCTCTACCGAATAACGATGAAAAAGGAAGACTGCAATAATTCCAATAAAAATAAAGGTGACATACAAGGGCCAATACCTGGAATACTTAATCAGGTAGTACTTGATATCAATAGGTTTGACATCATCCTGAAACTTAGAAATATCTATTTTATCCCCCTCAATCATATATTACTCGTAGCCAATGCAATAATCAACAAAATAGAAGATGCTACCGAAATTATCAATCCCAAGGAAGCCGATAAATTATCCGCATTTCCGAATTGCCGAATCTTCATGGGTTCCAAATACAAAATATCATTCGGCTGAATAAAGAAATACTCGGAGGTAAGCAGCTGCCTATCATTCAGATTCACCTGGTGAATCTTCATTCCTCCATCATACTGCCGGATCAAAAACATCTTATTCTTCTTCGCAAGGATATTGGATTCTCCTGCAACAGCTAAGGCATCAAAAATGGTAGCTCGGTTTTTCAAAATAATTTGTGTTCCAGAATTTGAAAATTCCCCAAGAGCTGTAAATCGAATCCCTCCTATCCGAAGTTTCACAAATACCTGTTCCTTGAAGTAAGAATTCATTTCTTCCTGAACCTTCTTTTGTGCAACTTCTTCTGTCAAACCTGCTATATGGATTTTGCCTAATTGAGGTAATTCAATTTCCCCGTTTTTATCGATAGAATAACCAGTGAAATAGAAGATGTCAGAAGCACCTCCGCCTCCGCCACCACCTCCACGCATAGCGCGAGAACCCTGATATTCAAAGGCCTTCACCAACTCTTCATCACTGGAAGCAAAGTCAATACTTACAATATCAAATGGTTGAAGGATGTATTCATATTCTACATCTGCAAAGGGGATAAACTCATCCAATCCGATCTCTGGATTTCCAGGTAAATTTTGCAAATAGGTTATCCGTTTATTAGATATACAGGAAGAAAAAAATACCCCAACCAGGCAAATAAAAACTATATTCTGAGTAAACTTTCTATTCATAAAGTCAATCACTTTTCGAGCTTGGCAATCAATAATTGAAATTAATAATTAATTGATGCTTGGATAGATTTTCACAAAAAATTAGCTCGTAATTGCAGCACTGATTTTTTGATTCATACTTTCCATTGATTCTGATACTAGGTCCCCTAAATCAACCTTTGATTTTATCCAGATCAAAAACTCCTCCAAAATTTTCAAATTTTCGACTGGATAGTTCCCGAAATTATGTGGGTGCCACCATAAATGATAAATTTCCTTATTTCGAATGGCAGTATCGATTTCACCCTTTATCCTTGCAATCCGGAGTCCATTAAACAAAGATCCCTTACGATAAGGACGAAGAATTCTAGATGCTGGAAGCCTTAGTATATCTCCTTCTTTTTCAAATGGAGTATAAGAGGTCTTCAATCCCAAAGGAAAAAGGGTATCCCCAGTACGGAAAACTTTTTTAGGTAGACTTTCTTTTTCTACCTCTTTCCAAAACCAATCCTCCGGATTGGTCCGAAAAATATAAAATCCCTCTTGTTGAGCAGCCTGAATTACTTCCTCTGAATATTGATTCCTTGGGAAAACCAAGGATTCAATATTCTTCCCAAACTTATCCCTGGCAATTTTTTTGGCGGCCCGAAGGTCTGCTTTCCATTGAGAGATCGTCTGGCCCTCTTCCATGCTGTAGTAATGGGCAAAGGAATGGCTACCTAATTCCTGTCCCGGAGTATGAATTACTTGATTAACTAGATCAGGGGCAAATAAATCCTTCTCATAAAGGTCTTTCTGTGTATGAAGCCAATGATAAGCCGAAAACTTCTGATTTTTAAAGGTTGGGAGCTCCTCAGGTTGGTAGGCATTCCATTCTTCCTGGTTTTCGCACATCAACATCCCTACCGTAGCCCAAGTGGCCTTGATCTGATATTTTGAAAATAAATCCAATATACGAGGCACAACTTCTCGGGTATGTTGATAGTAGGCATGGTTGCTAGCCAATGAATACTTATCAAAGCGCCCCCAATGCAGCTCAAAATCGAGCGATATAATTAAATGTGCTTTCTCCACTAGGTAAATAAACCCAAATTTATGAATCTGACCTTGAAAATTCCTGAATTTTTGAACTGAGAAGGATCCAACCCCAAATACCCATCAAGGCAAAAAAAGGGGTTACCACACTTTTCAATCGAACAAAAACGCCAAAAACATTTGCAGAAATGGCAATAGAAAAGAAATAGAACAAAATTAAAACTACAAATGGAAACAATCGAGGATACCTATAAACAGATATCGGTATTCCTAAACATATCAGAAAGAGAATGGTATTCTCAATCTTCAAAAAAATCATCCACCCAGCCTCGATTGACTCAAAAATAAACGGTCTAAATGCGACTGTAAAAAGCCTATATATCCAATTGTAATCTTCCATTGGCACAGAGGTAATTGCTCCTGAAGAATTAAAGCGGGCATATTGGTATTGGGCATAGGTTTCAGCTAACTGAAAATTAAAAGTAAAATCATCGAAATAAAGGATCAAAAAATTCCCGGCAATGATTGTTAGAATAACGGAACCTAATGCAATCCCTACTTTTTGAGCTTTATTCCTTCCTCCTTTCTTAACTAGAAGAAAACCTACAACAGCTAGTATTAGAATCCCAAAAACAGGCCTGATCAAAATGGCTAAAAGTAGAATAACGGGTAAAAACAAAAACTTTCTATCCAACACAAGCTTCATTGAAAGCACCGTTAAAAAAAATAAAAACGACTCCTTACCTACTAGACTTGTCCAAAAATGTGTATTTGGAAGAAAAAGAACGATAAAGGGAAGCACTGAAAAAAAAGCATTCGAACTCTGAAAAACAGATTTATTCCGTATCAAAAACTTCAATATCCACGAAAATGCCAGTAAGCTTAAACTACTAAAAAGAAGGGTTCCAGAAAAAAAAGATAAGCCCAAGAACCTTGCAAAAGGCCTAATCATCCATAGAAAGTATTCTGCTGAATATGGAAGTACGAAAACCCAATCTCCCTGACTAACTTTCGGGAATGCTGCAACCCTCCAATAAGTGAGTGAATCACCTCCTGATTGAAGAATATAGCGATAGGAAAGGTAGGTCATGCTAAAATGGAAAACTGCCATCAAAAGGCCTATTTCCCAACCCTTCCCTTTTTTGAACCAATTCCAAAAAAAGAACAACCAAAAAACACCCAGAAATCCAATAAAAATAAGGTCCACTACTTTCATTCTGAACTTGAGAAATCCAAAGCATTCAAATAGGTTCGTACGCTTTTTTCCAATGAAAAATACTCCAATGCGAAAGCTCGAATAGCTTCACGATCAAGGCCAGCTAAAGCGGGAAGGCTTTCTAAGGAATGGTACCATTCCTCCGTTTTATCCAAGTCTAAAGCGAGAACAAATTTTTTGTCGCTAAGATAGTCAGCTGCATCTCCCATATTCAAACTTCCTAATATAGGCAGCCCACAAAGCAAATACTCACCCAGTTTAATAGGAAACAAACCGGCTAAACTTGGGGCATTTTTTCGAAAACTTATCCCTATATCCGCCGCTGAAAGAAAATTCGGGATTTCTGCAAATGGAACGGAATGGATATGGATTCGATCTGGAAACTCACTATTTAAGTGGTTTTTTGCATAGGTCAGATCATTGGGAAGAATCAAAAATCGAAGATTCCCAAAGCGAGCCTGTGCTTGATCAAAAATAGCTATCATCTCATTATTACCATAAGCCGGGCCAAGAGAACCTACATAAACCCAGCAGAACTCCCCTTCCTTAATTCCTAAGGCTTCACGAATTTCTTCTCTTTTTTCTTTTCTGAAATAAAAAAAATCAGGATCCCGGCCATTGGAAGCAACGAAGAATTTCGAACGGTAGTCCTCACCTATTTTTTTAAGGTGAATATCAATAGCTTTATAAGACCGCGTCAGAATAGCATGAGCACGGAATAGTAATTTCCCTTCCTGCTGTAGAAAAAACCTGGTCTGAATAGAATCTGGCGCCAAGCCAGAAAAATCAATGCGCTCTTGAATGGGAAAGCCATCCGCCTCAAATACAATTTTGAGGTGATGTTTTCTCAAAAATCCATAAATCGAGTTGATCAAAATGGCAGGTAGGGTTGATCGGGGCATTATGATTTCAATCGCTCTATTACGAATCAATTTCTTGATTTCCTCCCTACCCTTCAACAATGCTTCAAGAGTTCCTTGCAACCTTCCTTTTTTGCGAGGAACCGGATGATGGATATAATCAACACCCTGACCTAAGGCTAATCTTCGAATTCGGTCAACCTCTTCTAAGGATGCCCATGAAAACTGATAGACGATAAACTGATAATCCCCCTCTATTTGTACCCCATCAAAAATTGGAAAAAAAAGAGACTCCAGGTAATTGGTTTGATCCGAGTCCCAGGTAATATAAAGGACAGTTTTCAAGGTTTATTAAAAATTATTTTAAGTTGGAACGTGCAGAACGATTTACAAAGTGAACGGGAAAGTGGATTTAGGTAATCTATCAACTCTTGAAATTAATTCGAAATAGGATTTACGAAGTACTGCGCAAACTAGTTTTTCAATGTGGTTTTAGACCA
Organism: Flavobacteriaceae bacterium; assembly: GCA_013373385.1. Classification (GTDB taxonomy): domain Bacteria; phylum Bacteroidota; class Bacteroidia; order Flavobacteriales; family Flavobacteriaceae; genus Polaribacter. The sequence goes on along the minus strand of JABXHX010000095.1, from coordinate 24,710 downwards.
TCAATCCAATAGAAATAAATGATGAATTTCGAATGATGAACGTCGAATATCGAAGAAAAAGGGTTGACCTATAAAACCCCGGAAGGGTAAAAGATTGGTAGCCCTGGGTGAGCTAAGCGAAACCCAGGGTTTTGAAATTATTTAAATAAACAGCGCTGGACCATAATTTTTGATTTGGAAACGATGATTTATGTACCAGCAAGACGAAGACGGATAATTGTTGAAACCCTACCAGGAATTGATTCAATTTGAAATCATTTTCTTGACAATCTAATCCAACCATTTGCGAGACCCTTGAAGGATTAGGAGGGGAAAATCTCTCGGATCAAAAATCCTACGATAAAGGTTCGGGATTGTAAATTCCTAATAGCTGAACCGCTGATATTTTTATTTCATCAATCGCTCTATCTCCCGTCTCATAATTTCAAAATTCCGTTGAAGGGTATATCGCTCTTGCACCAATTGATAACCTTTTCCCCCAAATTCTTTTCGGAGAGAACTGTTTTGAATTAAGGTATTCAGATAATCCACCCACTCCTCTTCCGAACTGGCCAAAAATCCATTTTCACCATGCTTTACTACCTCTACATTCATTCCCACCGGAGATGCGACTACCGGTAAGCCACATGCCATATATTGAATTAATTTATAAGCACATTTTCCCCGCTCCCACTTATCATCCGGCAGAGGCATGATCCCAATATCCATTTCTAAAATAGCTTCAACCTCTGTCTCTTCTGACCAAGAAACCCATCTAACTTCACAACCAAATCCCAAATCAAAAAAAGGTTTCGCATTCACCACGAGAAGTTCAAAATCCAATTCGCTATTAAGCTTTTCAAAAACAGGTTTTAAAGTCTCCAAATACTTCATTGTAGTGGGAGAACCAATCCATCCGATCTTTATTTTACTAGCTGAAGAATCTCCTATTTTCTTACGATAACGAATGGGATTGATGACGGTGGGAAGATCAATTATCTCTTTAGCCCCCGATTTCAAGGCCCGTTCTTTTAAATAGAGATTTCCAACAAAAGTTGCTGTAGAGTGGCGCATCACCCAATCAATTTTATTTCCCATCCAAGCCCGAACTATGCAACTTGCATGCTGATCATAATTATGAAACACCGCATCATCATAATCGACTACATATCCTTTCCCTAGTTTTTCCAGTAACCATTCGGCATAGGAAGGTAAAAAGGGGAAAGCTTCCTTTTCAATCCATATCAAATCATATCGCCAAGCATTAAGAAAAATCCAAAGCCTCTTTATATAGCATCCCAACACATTCAGAGGATGATGCCGTTTTCCTAGATAAAAGCGCCGGAGATACTTTTCATTGAAAAAGGAAGAAATCTTAACCTCATACCCCGCCTGCTCCCACAGGGAGATAAATTGATAGGTTCGAAGCCGACTTGACGCCCCAATTCTCGGATATTTAGGCAAAAACAAAATTCGAACCCCCACTACTTGGTATTTGGTACTTGGTACTTGGTACTTTTTCTCCGTTTAATCTCCTCCCGCATCTTATAATATCTGATTTTCTCCTTCACCTTCTGAATACGCAGTTTCTTATTATAGGCAATTAAAAAGAAACAAAAGAGCAAAAAGTAAATCATGGTCATATTTTTCATGCGCATGATGATTCCAAGATTACTAAGGGCATTCATAAAGGCCAAAGTAACGGGTACAAAGGTGATCATTCCCGCCTTGATAAACAGGGGCATATCCCGAATCGCTTCAGGAGTCCAATTTCGATAAATAAAAAAACTAAGCCAGAGATAAAGCAGGTTTTCAAAAGAACTGAAAAATGTCACAAAATTATGAGCATCTAAAAATAGTGGCCTGAACATATACGTAAACAACTTCAAAGGCCAAGGATAGGAGGAGATATCAAAGCCTGACCCAACATTTGAGGTATTTAAACCAGAACTACGAATCCCAGACATAGTTTCTAAAGCTTCAAAGCTCAATTCCTCAAGTCTTAAAGCCTCAAGTGTACTAGGAAGTAGTAAAAAAGCCGCGGTAATTGCTAACCCACTTAAAACAATTTTGTATGCAATTTTAACCTCAGAGCCCAAAAGAATCGCCATACCAGCACCAGATATTAAAGCCTGTCCCATATGGGGTCGGGCCAAATAGACAAAAAACAAAGCTAGTGCTGCTTGCCACCAACGGCTCTTATATTCCTGAATAGCAAATAAAAACCAGGCAATGCCCCAAAAGCAAATCACATCTTTTCCTACACCTGCAGACCAAAAATGAAGATTCAAAAAATAGAATACGGTTGGAAATAAAGGGATACCCAAAACCTCATGATTGGTAGGAAATAAGTCCGCAGTCATAATAAAAATATAGCGAATACCAATAAATCCCAAAGCCCCAAAAAGTATGTTTCCAGTCAAATATGACAAACCCATTAACTGACTGGGGATATAGCACAACCAAAGGATAAAAGTAGTCCCCTCTCCAAAATAAGTAAACCACGTTTTCTCTCCTTTAATTAAAACCTGCTCCATCCCAAATTTCCAATATCCCTGAGAGTCTCCCCCAAAATTGAGAATATACCAGGTAAAGAAGAAGCTAAAAAAGATATGGTAAGCCAGTAAATAGTGTAAATGCAGTTCATACTTTTTGGGCAGGCCAAATCGCTTCGCCATACTCGTATTGGAGTTGACGAGGGCAAGGATTACCAGGAGTATGACTAGTATGTCGAGCATTTAAGTATAAGGGATTGGGGATTAGGGATAAGGGATTAGAGATTGAGGGATAAGGTATTAAGAGATTGGGAGATTAAGGGATTCCCTAATTCCTACTTCCTTTTCTCTATTCTCTTTTCCCTTCTCTCTATTCCTTTCTTCCTTACTTCAAAGAATTGATATATTCACGCTTCAAATAGAAAATATAACCATTTAGTACTCGAATAGTCTCCAAGAGCTGAGATTTCAATTCGGTAAATAATTCAACAGATATATACTTATCATCTCTGGCTTCAATAAGATGATCAAGAATTTCAGCTAAAGATCCACGAGAATTATAATAGAATTTATTGGAGTCTAAATAATGAAACCTACCCCATCCTTCGGCTATATTGGCAGTTGAGGAACGAGTAGCCCGGAGAATCTGAGACCGCAACTCATATTGTTCGGTTCTTGGCAATTTTGAAAGAACATCGCTTTTTAGTCTCCGTTTTAACTGGTAGGCCTTTTGCCAGCAGATCAAGTCTTCGAATGAATTTGATTTTTCCATAGTCTTGGATTTATGGGATTGGGGATTAAGAGATAAGAGATTAAGCATGAGGGATTGAGGATTCCCTATCTCTATTCCCTATTCTCTATTCCCTTTTTGATAATTCCCTTCCTCTCCAACAATTCAAGATAAAGATTTTCAACCTCTCGGCAGTAGCGCTCTGCGCTAAAATGCTCCAAGGCTCGCTTCTTTCCCCTTTCTCCCATTTCTTGCCGAAGCTCAGGCTGTTCAATTAAGATTTGGATTTTTTCTGCAAGGGATTCAGGGGATAATGGCGGAACCAAATAGCCGGTTTCTTGATCCAGGACAATATCCTGTAATCCCCCAACTTTGGTAGCAATTACCGGTAACCCATGAAGCATGGCTTCTGCAGCAACTAAACCAAAACCCTCATGGGCCGAAGCAATGCAAAACATATCCATTAACTCGTAGAAAGGTGCAGTATCAGTTTGATAGCCTGGCAAAATCAATTGCTTTTCTAATCCCAGTTCTTTGGCTTTCCTCAAAATCAAATCCCGATCCGGTCCTTGCCCCAATAAAAGGAATTTGATATTAAAGATTGGAAGCTGATTTAATGCTTCAAGGATATCTGTGAATCGCTTCACCTCATTGTAAAAACGACCTGCAGAACCGATAATAAGATCTTCATTTTTAATACCAAGTTTCAGCCTTAATTCTTCCAATTCATTTGGGCTCACCTCCCGAGGAGAATTTACCCCATTGTTAATCAATCGAAGTTTCGATTGAGGGATTTTTACCTGATCAATCAAATAGGAAATTACAGTTGGAGCTATTCCTATCACTTTATCTGCAACTTTGACAAACAACTGTTGTAGATAAATTGCTTTCTGCGATCGGCTTTGGGGGAAGGATGTTTCTTCTAAAATGGTGATGGGCACCTTTCCCAACTTTCCTCCAATAGCAGCCATAGACATTCCTTCGAAAATAGCACCATGAATAATATGAGGTTTAAATTCCCGAACCACCTTCAGTACTTGCTTATGCTTGGACCATTGAAGGGGATGCTTAAAACTTCCAACAGGAATCAACTCTACCCCTTCAGCTTCTAAGGCTTCTGCAATAGGGCCTCCCTTCCAGGTACAGATAATTTTATGTTCAAATCGATCTTTGGGAATTCCCCGAACCAAGGTCAAACGCACTTGCTCTACTCCTCCGGAGGCTATGGTTTCGATGCAGTGAAGGATTCGGATTTTTACCGACATTGCAAGGGGTTTCATAAAAATTGGAGGATAAATTGAGAATTGGCGTTCCGAAGCAATCTCCTTGAATTCAAAAGACTGCTTCGCTCCGTTCCTGCGCTCGCAGTGACGATGAAACGTAAACTCTTATTTTTCATATATTCTTAGTAATTCCCTAATATAATTCTCAACCGAGAATCGTTGGGCTTCTATTTTTGCACGAGCTCCCATAGCTTCACGTTCCTCCGGAGAAAATTCAATCATTTGCTGCATAGCCCATTGAATACTACTGATATCCAAAGGATCAATTAAAATCCCGGAATTTGAATCCCCTAAAATTTCTGAGGCTCCTCCCACTTGGGTAACAATGCTCGGCAAGCCAGCTGTCATGGCTTCAGCTAAGGATACTGAAGAACCTTCCCGTAAAGAGGGAAGAACAAAGACATCGGACTCTTCTAAAAAGGGCCAAATATTAGATTGAAAGCCCAATATCTCTACCTGATTTCCTAATTGCGAATTCGAAACTCTGAATTCTAAATGCTCACGCTCCGGCCCATCCCCTATAATCCTCAATCGAAGTTTTCTGTCAGGATTCGCCTTCACCAATCCACCAAATGCCTGAATCAATCGCTCCAAATTCTTGATCGGCACCAAGCGACACGTCGTCACAAAAACAAATGAAGCATTTTCTGACCTCTGCCTACTGCTCCCGATAGCTATCGGGACTGTTAACTGCCTACTGTTTACCGGATTATAAAGAACCCTTACCTTCTCCGCACTCACTTCCCCCAATCTCACTATCTCCTGCTTCACCGCTTCCGAAATAGCGATAACCTGATTAGCCTGTTTGTACACATATCGGAAAATCCACTTCCAAAAGCTATGGTGATTCGGTATTCCGATTTCTTCCCCGATGATTCTTGGAACTCCCGCAAACTTAGCCGCTAATATCCCGTGGAAATTTGCCTCTGACCCTTGGCAATGCACTACATCCGGATTGTATTTTCGAAGGAAATTCTGAAGCTGGATAAGCAATGAAAAATTTGGAATTTTCACTCCTCTATTCCAAATGTAAACCGAAATACCATGTTCAATTAAATAGTTGGAGATTCTTCCGCCTTTTCCTAAAACCAAAATTGACAGTTCTATATCCGAACGTTTAAAAAGATTAGGAACTGAATTCGCTAAGACCTGCTCTACTCCTCCAAAATCCAGTTCGGAAATAATTCGGACTAATCTCAACTTAAGTATAGATATAGCGAAAACAGAATTTAAGGTAATATCTTAGCCAACTTTTCATTTGAGAGGATATTACGATTTTTTCCATTAGTTTCTTAGGAAGATGATACGGCAACTTGGCCAGATTAAATCCACTTTGAACCCTTTGAATTAGAGCTATCCCTTCTTTCCTGTCGCGGGAATCAGCAAAAAAAATCCAAGCATTAAGCAGAACGAATTTATCACGAAATATAGCCCAGGATTTTGCTTCTTTTGGCAAGAAATTGTCGTTGTAAATTTCCGAAAAAACAGTTCGATTAAAATTTGGAATTTGGATAGATCCCTCTGAGGCACCGGTATCATAATGCACTAAGGGCGCATTTACATAATAGGCAGTTCCGAAATAAGCAATCGCGCGAAACCAAACGTCTAAATCCTCCCCTTTTACTATATGTTCTTTAAACCCGATATTATGGTCGAAAAAATCCTTTCGAATCACTGTGGATGAAGAGGTAAACAGTGTATTGTAGTCAGCAATTTTAAAATAATCAGAAATAACCTGGAATTCAGGTTTATTTAAGTGATTAGTCTTTTCATCCGTCGTGTATCCACTTCCTACAATTCCCAAATCTGGATAGCTTTTAATCGTCTCCTTAATCCAAAACAAAAAGTTAGGTTCCCAATAGTCATCAGCATCTAAAAAAACAACATATGGAAAGCTTGCCTTAGAGATTCCTATGTTTCTAGCGGAAGAAACACCCTGATTTTCCTTAGAAATAAACCAGATTTGATCTCCATAATATTCCTTTACCCAATCCCCTCCTCCATCTGTGGAACCATCATCTACTACAATGATTTCAAATTCCTTGAATGATTGGTTGAGTACCGAATCCACGGCTCGCCTAATAAAGGGGGCTTTGTTAAAAAGAGGGATGACGATGCTAAACAAAAGTTGTGATGGTCAATTCAGAATTCTCTTTAATCTTAAGGCATTTTTAAATCCAAAAAGTTTGGAAAGACATTGAAATTTAGGGCCGCCAATATAGGTTCTTTCTTTTACCCCCAATTCTTCCATTAGATTTTCTGCTTTTTCTACCAAATCCATATACTGAGGATAGACATCGTAAATAAACTTCTGATATAGCTTTTTCAAAGCTATCCTTACCCTTGGAGAATTCTCCACAGACACCACTACTCGCTCACATGCCTGATAGGAGTCTAAAAGAGATTTAATAGCTTGATGGCTTTTTTGTTGACTAACATTTCCTAAAGCAGGAGTACGATAGTAAACTCTTCCCGCAGGTTCGAAAAGTACCTTTTCAGTATACAGCAGCACTCGGCTGAAAAATTCACCATCCTGATTAATTGTCAAGTTTTCATCCCAATCTCCGGCTTTCTCAATTAAAGACCGATGTGTCAAATATGAAGAGATTGCCATCATCTCTTGCTCATTCCAAAACCTTAGAAGCAAATCCAAACCTGAATCAAAATCTCGGAAAACACCATAAGGAAAAGAAAGGGCTTTTTCTACTTCCTCTTCAAACACTTGCCATTCGCAGGTTGAAAGCGCAGATTTAGAATTACCTTGAAGCAATTTAATTTGGTGGGCTATCTTATTAGGAGAAAGCAGGTCATCTGCATCCAAAAACTGAATATATTCTCCTATAGAAGCCTCAATCCCAACATTAGTTGCTCTTGAAACCCCGCTGTTTTTTTGATTTATCAGTCTCACTTTTTTTGGAAAAATTGATTGATACTTTTCTAAAATAGATAAAGAATCATCCTTAGAACCATCATTGACCAATACCAACTCTGTATTCGAATATGTCTGGGACAGAGCAGAATCCAATGTTTCCCTCAGGAAAGAAGCTTTGTTGTAAACAGGGATTATGATAGAAACTAAAGGGTCCATATTCATGAATTAAGAAGAGACGAGTTCCCTGATCGCAAAACTTGGTGAAATCCCTCTTTCCATTGTCAAATAGATAATTTCCCAATCATGTGAAGTACAGAATTCATACACTGCCTCAATCACCCCGTATTTCCAGGGAACATCGATCTCGCCCACGATAAAGTCATGCCCTGCAATTATCCCACCTTGCTTCATTTTTGGAAGATAGGTTTCTAGCTCAGCTTTTGTAACAGAATAAGTATGGGCAGTATCTATATAAATCCAATCAAAATATTTATCAGGAAACTGATTTACAACTACCGTAGAAAGTCCCCGGTTAATTTCAACGATACCATTTTTTATCTCTGATTGGAACTTCTTTCCAACCTCATGAAATAATTTTTCCGGATAGCGCTCACTTTTCCAAACGTCAACCAAATGAAGCTTGAAAGGCTGACAGATTTCCAAAATTTTTTGGCTAAAATCACCATGGTCCACACCCAATTCTGCCACCACGCCATTTTTGGGGAGTAAGGAAAGTAGCTGCTCTCGTGTTGCCAAGAGTCTCGTGTTCTTAATATGCTGATACCTGATTTCGGGTGTAGGCATTGATTCAAACCTGGGCTTTTGGATCAAGCGATGTTTGCTAGTGTAATAGTCAAAAAACTTTTTCTTTATACGATTCAACATAGAAGGTATTTATCTTTTTGTTTCAGCTCCACTCCTCAAATCGACATACTCTTTTATTGCTCCTAAATTAATGGCATGGCATACGCTTAAAATCGCAAGTGATTCCTTTGGAGAAACCGTGACCAATTTCTTGAAGGCAAACCGATATCTTTTCCAAATAAAATCTAACAGAAACCACCTAAAGCCTCTTAGATTGTGTTGATATTTTCTGGTAAAGGTTCCTCCAAGTAGTCGTCGATATTTATTAACCAAGTCCTCGGCAAGATACCTTGCGGGATGCCTAACAATTATACCTTCTTCATAGACAATGCGGTACTTTTTGCTAATCTTCTCTGAAAGTTCCGAATCCCCATTTGACTTCAAAGCAGCATTAAAGCAGTCAAGTTCTTTCAAAACCGATTTATAGGAAAACCAATTGGCAGTTATTGCATGTCCCTCTTTAGCGTAGGCTTTGGTGGTAAATCCCGTATATTTCTCATAAACCTCAGCATCGCTAAGTTTATCTGGATCTTTAAAAAACAAGGGGACAGGTCCTGTCAAAATCCCAATCTCCTTTTTGAAATCCTGAGAAAACAGATCCCAAGCATTTTTCAACCAATCCGTATCAGGAAGACAATCAGCGTCAGTAAAGGCAATAATATTTCCTTGGGCTGCCGTAATTCCTTTGTTTCTTGCTGCATAGGAACCAGGTTTGGGCTCTTCCAAAACCGTCAAACTATAGCCGAATGAAATACTTTCAGGTAAAACAAAGGGGAAATGCGGGTCATTATTGACTATAATTACTTCCCAATAATCTCTTTTGAGAATTTGTTGGTTTAACTGGTTCAAAAGTAAAATCAACCTGTCATAATCCTTATAGTGAGGAATTATCACGCTAATCATCTCAAATTGTTAACCTTATTAGATTGATAAAAATTTCTGATAAACCTGTCTTTAAAGATTTCACATAATCTCAAAAAAGTATGAAATATCACTTTTCTTAAAAAGTCAGAATTGATAGGGTTCGATATTGCTCTAGAATACAAGTAGATAAAATTATCCTTCTCACATGGGTACATATTACTTAAGCCAATATTATCTATCCAAACAAACAACAATTTAAGTTGTGATGACTTTGATTTGCTTGTTATTCGATTTTGACTATGCCTTCTTGCCACTGAAACAGGTTTATTTAATTCTCCAGGCCAAAACAAGAAATTTCTGGCAATTCGATTCCAAAGTTCAGTATCCTGATGTAAGTTCAGCCTCTCATCAAAGAACCCTACTTTCTCAAATACTTCCTTTCTGAATGTGTTCGCGTTGGTATGGCCCAAAATGATGTCATGACGCATAATATGGCAATACACCCCCCCCAGATCATTCGTACCAAGCATTTCAATCAAGTTATCTTTACAGCCAAACAGCTCTTCCCTGCCATCTGGAAATCGAATGGCTGAAAGTGAATAAACCGCCATGATATCCGGATTTTCAAACAGTATATTTTCTTTGCCAAACCTATTTGGTAAATACCAATCATCCGCATCGAGAAAAGCTACAAAGTCAAATCTTGCTTCCCGAATGCCTAAATTTCGGCTTTTACAAACACCTTGATTTTCACCACCCGGATGCGTCAACAACCTAACCTTTTCAAAATCAGCGCACAACTTCTGACAAATCTCATTAGAATTATCCGTTGAGCCATCCTCAACCAAAATCACCTCTCCAACCTCAGGTTGTATCAAAGCTGACCCCACAGCTTCCTCTAGAAACTGTCCTACGTTGTAAACCGGTATAACGACAGAAACTTGGAACAATTAGAAATTGAAATAAAAGTCTATCATTTTACTTTTAAAGATTAGCCTTCCACATTGTTCCACCGCAACAGCCCTAATATTTTCTGGGCTATACCCTTGATAGTTTTCCTTCAACTGAAGGATTGCATCAGCCATTGCCTTCGCATCCCGCACCGGAACGACTAAACCTGTCTGGGCCTGGATGCTATCCTCAACACCACCATTGGCTGTGCTGACTACAGGAAGGCCACACATCATTGCTTCCCTTACGGCTATCCCGTGAGGCTCTTGAATGGTAGAAGACACAAAAATATGTGCTTGGTTAAGTACATCAGAAATCTTTTCTCTGGGTACAAAAGGCAAAAACTCTCCATGATCAAAAATCTCCAACTCTCTGCTTTTTCGAACAAATAGATTTTCGGCAGGATGGATCGAATTTTCATCAGCCCCTTTCCCCACCATAATGAATCGAACACTCGGATCGCGACAAATCACGATAGCCATCGCCTCTAGAAACTCTACCGCCCCTTTGATGGGCAGGGAATTAAGAATGGTAACTACAGTGAATATTTTGTTCCTTTTTTCAAGGTCAATCTTATAGTTATCTTCATTCACCAAATTCCAAATCACCTCGGGATTACATGCAGGCTGATTCATCATCACCTGTCTTCGCTCATCGTAGCTGACGGCCGCAGTTTTCTTTGCTGCCTTGAAGGCATCCATAACCAAGGTAGCCCGCTGCTTGGAGTAATAGTGAAACACAAAAACTTGATGCTCCAAAATCACAAAAGGTATCTTGGTGAGTGAGCTGATATAATGTGCATATATCCCTGCATCCATCCCACTTTGGGCATGAATCAAGTCTGGCTTCCATCCTGATCTAATCAGGCTTTGATAGGCTTTCCAAAACAACCTTCGTTCCAAATCTATCTGAAGGAAATCAGGAATTCGTCTATTGGCCGGAAATGGAAACCCCAAAGCAGGAGGATCCTGTTGAACTAATTCTCCAGATATCACCCAAGACTTTTTGAAGAAAGAAATCAAATAAACCCAAATCCATTGAAAAAGTGGATAGGATTTTTTTTTACCATATAATACTCTGATCTCAATCCCTTCCTTGCCATTCAAAAATTGAGCTTGCTCTTGAAAGAACGAACCATGAAGTGGCCGTTCCGGAGTTGGGTACCAAGAAGGAATAACGAGGATGTTCAAACTTTATTTGGAAATAAATTTTTCAACTAGTTGACGTTTTTCTTCGGGGCAAATCAAATAATTGCGATGGGTAACATTTACCTCGGCACCAAGACCTATTGTCTCAAAAAGCCCATCTTTTTCATGAACATGAAAAAAACTAAATTCCTTGTCCTCGAAAAGCGAAGCAACCCTTCCCCCGATTTCTTTATCCTGAGTTTCCAATAGTATGACAGGGCGGTATCAAAAAGAAGGGTCGCATACCCCTTCAAAACCTCATACTCAAAGGTTTCTACATCGATCTTGATTAGCTCAATTTTCTTCGACTTGTCGCTCCAATATGCATCGAGGCGTTGGACTTCGACTTGGATGGATCTTTGTTTTTCAAGTCTCCATTGCTTGTTCAAACTTCCGTGATTGGTATTTTCGGTGAGGAAAGTTCTATCTCCCGTATTATAAAAAGGAAAGGATCCTACTTCATCAGACAATGCAATTGGATTACAAACTACCTTAAATGAATTGATTTCCACGTTCTTTTTCAACACGTCGAAGACATTTGGCTGAAGTTCAAAAGCATGGATTTCCACGGCAGAATTATACGCTTGTGCCATCATCGAAAACCACCCTGTGTTGGATCCTATATCGAGTATTACTCGGGATTTCGTTACAAGTTCACACCACACCTCACGTGACTTTCGCTCATAATCAAAGTTTTCAAACCCTGCCCAAAACATCTCTGTCTCCCAATAAAAAGCATTGTTATATAACCAGAAGGAAACCCCATCTTTTGTTTTGACCTTAAACTTATCAAAAAAGGTTCTTTTCTTCAGATTAAAAACGGGTTGCAAAGGCCTTAATCATACAAAGGACGGGCCAAATGATGGTGGAAATAAGACTTGATTTTAATTGGTTGAGCCACTTAAATTTTTACCTAGAGTGTGGACTTTTTGTTTGAGTTTTTTTTCAACCTGAAATAGTTTACCCAGGAATAAATCGCCATCAAAGGAATCCAAACAATTATTTCTTTGACAAAAATCTAGAAGATATCCCGAATAGATATAATTTCTTTGGATATTAAACTTATTGATTTCTTTTAAATGTAATTTTATGTCCTTTCGAAGGTTTAGCCAATTGTTGACCCTTTGGCTTTGGATTAGCGGATTATTGCTTATTGAATTTTTACGCTTATATATTCTAGTCAAGGGTAAATCACAAAAACCAATTTTTTCATATTTTTTCAGTAACCTGAACATCAGCTCGTACTCTTGGCTACTGGACAAAGATTCATTCCATCCTCCAATTTCTAATAAAGCCTCTTTATTCCATAAATTAGCACTGGTAATTCCCAATTTCCCTGCAATTAAACCAGCCCATGGATCAGAAATAAACTTTCTAAAATGTTCATGACCATCTTCAAAACAGTCTATCGCATTCCCGACAATAAAAGACATTTCAGAATTTACTTTGGAAAATTGTCTTTCAATTTTTCCTGGGAGCAATTCATCATCTGCATCTAAAAATTGAATCCAATCTGATATGGCATTTACTAGCCCTAGATTTCTGGAAGCTGTAGCACCTTTATTTTTAAATTTGCCGTGATGAAAAATTTTAATAAAGGGATATTTATTTGCAAAGCTATTTGCAATAAAATTCGAGTTATCAGTAGAACCATCATCAACAATGATTATTTCAGCAACCAAAGGTTCTTTTACAATTGACAAAACAGAACGCTCAAGAGTAGAGTCACTGTTATAAACTGGAATAATTACGGAAATCACCACAAATTTAAATATGTATTAGACAAAATAGCAGTTACTACAAAAAAAATAATAAAATTATAATTATACCCAAATTAATTATTAATTTTTAAAATTTGATTTTTTAACAAATCAGAAAGTTTGGATTTGTTAAATTCATTATATAAAACAAATCTGTTATGCTTAATTTCTTTGGGTGTTAAAAGTTTAGAAATTGAAAAGTTATTTAATTCATTTTCATAACTAAACACCACTACTCCAATACGTCGCAAATATTGATAGAATGAATTATATTCACTAAGAAATACTTTTGCACCAAGCCAAAGTAAAGAAATGGTATTACCAATAGCTTGTTGACGCTTGCAATTAAATATAGCTACTCCAACAGAATCTAATAAAACATTATATTCATTAAGCGGAATAAAATCAATTAAAGGTTTAAAATTATCTTTAAAAACTTTAGCCCCTTCCTTCAACACTTCATTGATATAGAAGGAATTACCATAATTAAGTGGAACATTTATTTCTATATCATTGAGAGAATAATTTTTAATCTTATAAAAAACATCTAAATGATTCAAAGTCTTAAAGCCAGAGTTCCCTATCAATAATATTTTTTTTTGGGAATTTATAGGCTTGTTTACATCCACAATATATTCAAGCGGAAAATAACTAAATTTAAACAAGAAACCCGAAACCCCTGTCAATTTTAAAATGGACATGTACTCTTCATGATACGGACAACCAAAATAATTAATACGATTCAAAACTTTAAACTTAGCTTCTCCATATGTCAGGGGTAAACTTGGCCTAAAGAAACGAAAAAAAGGCCTAATTACATTTTTAATATTCTCAATTAGAGAAATATTATTCTTTGAAAATTTTCGCCGAGTAATCTGATCCAATAAAATATTTTTATTAAAAATTTTAGGATCATTATAAATTTCAAAACCAAAAAAAAGACAAATTATTGGCAATCTTTCATGCACACTCAAAACAAAATTATAAAACCGAGGAGACAGACCGTGAAGTATTAGAATAGAACTTTTTTTTATTGTAGACAAAGAAGAAATTAAATGTTCTTCATTAGTCATTGAAACAGATCTATGGGGCGTTATGTGTTTTAAGGAATTATTTTTCGTTACTGGAAATACATAAAATTTATTTTGACCTGGAAAACTAAATTCAAATTGCTCAATTGCTGAGTTAATGAATTTTTCATCCTCACAAAGATGACTAATTTTAATTGAATTAAGCATAAAATTCTTGAATAGCAGAAATCACTTTAAATTGTAGATCTCTGGTTAATTCATAATAAAATGGCAAACGAATTAAAGTATTTGAAAAAAAATCAGAATTTGGTAAATCTACACTCTCATTCTCCTTTAGGTAAAATTCACTTTTATTTAAACTCAAATAATGAAAAACAGCATGTATGTTTCGTGCTTTCAAATATGAAATCAATTCAGACCGAATATCAAAAGATTCGCAAACTAAATAAAACATATGTGAATTATTTGATGCATAATTTGGAATTTTTGGTAATAATAATTTTCCTTTATCTTCTAAAGATTTTAATCCATCAAAATATATATTCCAAATTTTTCTTCTCCTCTCTTGAATATGGTCCAAATTTTCTAATTGTGCCCACAAAAAGGCTGCAGTAATCTCAGAAGGTAAAAAAGAAGAACCCGTATCTACCCAACTGTATTTATTAATTTCGCCTCTGAAAAAAGAAGCTCTATTTGTGCCTTTCTCCCAAATAATCTCACTCCTATCACAAAATATTTCTTCATTAATAACGAGCATTCCACCCTCTCCAGATATTACATTTTTTGTCTCGTGGAAAGAAAATGCTGCCAAATGACCGATACTTCCTAATGGTTTACCTTTATAAAAAGAATGAATAGCTTGAGCTGCATCCTCTATTATGATCAAATTATATTTATTAGCCAAATTCATTACTTCATCCATATCGACTGCTATTCCTGCATAATGTACAACAACAATAGCTTTTGTTTTAGGAGTAATTAAAGACTCAAGTTTTTCAACATCCATATTTGGATGATCATTTGCTGAGTCAACAAAAACAATTTTTGCACCTTGGCGAACAAATCCCAAAGCGGATGATACAAAAGTAAAGGATGGAACAATAATTTCATCTTCTGAATTACAATCAATTAAAAGTGCACACATTTCTAATGCGTCTGTACAAGAGGTAGTCAATAAAACTTTTTTAAATCCGTATTTTTTTTCAAAAAATCTTTGGCATTTTTTTGTAAAAAAACCATTACCAGAAAGCTTCCCTGATTTAACAGCTTGTTCGATATATAAAGTTTCTTTACCTGTTAAAAAGGGTTTATTAAATGGAATATTCACTATAACAAAAACTTAATACACAAAAGGTATAATGGTCAAATACATGATGATTAATTTAAAAAGCATAAATCGAACCAATTCAAAAGGTCTGTAATGCCACCATTCTTTTGAAGTCAGGTGATTTTTCAACTAAATCCTTGAATCTATCACTAGCCGTAATTTCTCCTTTAGATAAGAGAATTACCCGGTCTACATTTTTAATGGTCGAAAGTCTATGTGCAACAATGATTAAGGTGATTTTCCCTATCAAATCCTCAATATTTTCCTGAATGATTTTTTCCGTTTCAGAATCCAAGGCAGAAGTAGCTTCATCCATTATAAGAATATCAATTTCTTTATATAATTCCCTGGCAATAGAAATGCGTTGCTTTTGTCCACCACTCACCAAAATACCATTATTTCCTAAAAGGGAGTTTTCTTTTTCAGGAAGCTGCCTAACAAACTCTGCAATATTTGCCTTTTCAAGAGCCATCCAAAACCTATCAAGGTTTTCCGGGGATTTAGCTGACCAAAATGTGACATTGTTGTATACCGAGTCCGAAAAAATCACAGGTTCTTGTGTTATGTAGCCAATCCTATGTTGAAGCGATTTAATATCCAAAGAGGAATAGAGTTTTCCATCGATACGTATGTCTCCACTATCTACAGGTAGAAGTCCTGTTATAAGATTGATCAACGTAGTTTTTCCACTTCCACTTTCTCCTACCAAAGCTATGGATTCGTTTTTGTTTATGGTAAGTCGAATATTTTTCAGGACAGGAGTATCTCCATACGCAAAGGATACATAATTAAGGTCAATAAATTTTTCAAATTTCTTTATGGATTCTCCGCTATAATCTTCTGTATTCATCTCCAATTCTCGGAGAAATTCCTGCATATTTTCCAAGGCACCAGCACTGGTCAAAAAAGTATTATAAAAAGTCTGTAATGTCATCAGGTAAGTCAATGCACGATAGAAAAACAAAAGACTTAGGATAATTAATCCTAAGCTTTGTCCAAACACCATAGTTTGTAAAAGGATCACAGCTACAGCCACTGTCATAATCAAGGGTTCTCTTGTAGCATATAAAATGGCTCCAAAGAATCCTATTTTTCGGTTATTAAAATCGATACTGATGATAATTTCTTTTAACTTTTCTGTAAATTGGTCTATCAGACCTGTTGCTTTCAAATATTTGAAAAAACTCACCTTTTGGATAAGTAGTCCTTGAAAATCATGACCTTCTCTCGTAATTCTTCTTGAAGCTTCAATCGTCTTTTTATTGATTACATTAAAAATAAAATTAGAAAACAATCCTCCGATAAATACCATAATTGCAAATTGAGGGTTGGCCATAAAAGCGAGAACGGAATAAACCAAAACCATAATTGCACTTTGCAGGGTACTGAAATAGGAATTCGAAGCGCCCGCAACTCGTCCCACTTCACCTGAAAGGGTATTTTGGATTCTACCTGAATCCGAGTATACAAAATTCTTAAAGCTGAAATCTCTTAAAAAATAAATGCTTTTTACCCTGAGTGATCGTACAAAATAATTTTGTACTACCGTTCTATAATAAGATTCTAAAAACCTTGCTCCCCCTTTTAAAATAAAAAATAAAAGCATAAATATTAAGACATTTTTTAAATCAATCTCAAATCCAAGCCCTTTTATTCCTTCAATCAAAAAAGAAAGATTTCCAAGGTCATTAGCGCTTGCAGTTTTGTCACCATCTACCATTTGAAGCATTGGTAAAAACATCACTAATCCAAATCCATCCAAAAGTCCAACTGAAATATTCAAACCCATTGAAACAAAAATTCTATGTCGGAGGTAAGAAAAGAAAAAAGAAAAGTGTTTGAAGTATTTATTGAGCATTGTTTTAAATCTTCCTTATTGCAAAACTTGGATTATTATTCATTTCCATTGTTAAAAAAACGAACTCCCAATTTTCATTGAAACAAAATTCATAAACCGCCTCCAATACTCCATATCGAATTTGCTTTTGCATATTCCCCTTTACAAAATCATGTCCAGCGATAATGCCACCAGGCTTGATTTTATCCTTATATAGCAGTAATTCATTTTTTGTAGTTTGATAGGAATGGTCTGTATCTATGTATATCCAATCAAAGTAGCTATTGGGAAAATTTTCAGCAAAGTCAGTTGAAAAACCTTGATGAATAACGACTGACTCATTTGAAATTTCCTTAGAAAATCTTTCTTCAACTTTGATCTTTAAACCTGAATGATATCGCTCTGTATTCCATGAATCAATGAGGTGTAGTTTTTGGGGATGATTTATTTCCAAAATCATTTGGCTAAAACCTCCTTTATCTACCCCCAATTCTGCCACAATCCCATTCTTTGGAAGTTCATTTAATAATGATTCTCTATTTTTCAGAACTCTTAGATTGTCGAAATGAATTTGATTTAATTCCAAAGAGGGTAGATTCTGCTCAATTTTTGCAATTTCCTTTCCAACAATTTCTGTGATTTTTTTATAAATTTTAGATTTAATTTTACCTACCATCATACCTTAATTATTTACGCTAAATAACTTGTCGAAAGCTTTTCTAATCAAATACTTTATATGAAATAAACTTTCTTTTGTAAACTTAACTATAGATATTTCTTTCTTAGGCAGAATCAGATTTGGAAAATACCTCTTGAGTTTCTTACCTCTAAATAGTACTGGTCTACCTGATTTTATATTCTGCCAATTGGTCTCGTGTACGACCATTAACCAAAAAGGGATTTTAGAAATGTTAAAAACTGGAAAATTAATAGAAGCAGTTTGATGTTGAAAAGTAAATACAGAATTAAATACTTTTCCATGTTTCTGTACCAATACTTGAAAGGGATTGTTCTTTAATTTTTTCTGGTATAAAATGGTATTATCAGTATCAAAAACTAATCCGGTAAGTGGGTTTAAAACAAAGGAATTAGGGATATGATCAATATTGGATAAAAAATACTTTTTGACTTCCTCTATATTATATTTTGAAATAGCATCATCACTGTCAATCCTAGCATTCAATAAATAATCATAGGAACCAGATATTTTATTTAATTCAAAAAGAATATCATCTCTAAATTTTCCCCAAGTGCTAAACTTAAACTCAATCAATCCTTCTTTATCTTTATTCCTGATTTCATCAATTATATGGCTATTTGTTTGTAAATCAAAAAATACCCACCACTCAAAATCTTTGTCTGATTGGTTTAGTATAGATGGGTAACAATAACGAAAAAATAATTTGATTCGCTTTTCAAGCCACTCCTCTGGATCCGTCTTCAAATTCTCTTTTACAATCTTTTTGTAATCAAGATTGAATCGGGTAATAATGATGTATTTAATTTTCAAGATTTATACGCTTCAAGAAAATCAACTACAGAGAGTAAGCCCAAAAGTTCATTTCTATTTTCCTCCAAAAAATCAAAATTAGCATTAAGTAATTCCTCCTTTTTTATTTTAAGAAGATCTTCATTCTTACCAAAGGTAATTACACCGAGGCCTTGATCTGAGTCTATAGTAATCACCTTTAAATCTGGATTAAATGTCCGTAGATGAACTATAGTTTTCCAAACATCTCCATTCCATTCTCCTGTCCATCCTTCGATTCCTCCGTTTTGTAATTGTGCTACCACTTCAGCATAACTTTCTTTGATAGGGTAAGCTTGAGCTGCTCCTTTTGGGTTACAGTCATGTAGAACAATAAAACCATTTTGGTTAAGGAACTTCAAAGAATTCAGAACATCTCTCAGGGATTGATCATAGTTATGAAGACCATCTACAAATACCACATCGATCCCATTTGGAAATACTTTTTTGGCTTTATTTACAAAAAAATTATCGCTCGTCAATTTAAATAACTTGAAATCATTAAGCTTAAAAAGCTCTTTCAGTACTAATTCTTTTTTGAGTTGATATGCAGGATCCACTCCAACTTTAAATTTTGCCTTGATTTTTGAAATGGTTTTACCATCTCTTACTCCTATTTCAAGGTAAGACGAACTTCTTATTTTTGCTAGAAGAAAATTTATTAAATTAACTCTATTCATTTGTATTTTTTAACAATTATTTAAACCTTAAAGAAAAAAATATAACAATAAAAAGGTTTACTTGAAAAATTATTGCTTATTGAATATTTTCTTTAACCCAAACACCAATATTTGAGCTTAAAAGCAAGGATGAGTTTGAATCTAAATGAAGACCATCCTCAAAAAACAATCCATCTCGATCTAGATTATAATCTTTATACTTTATTTTGTTTTTAAAAGCTAACTCTGTCATAATTTCATTAAATTGATTACTGAAAGTTTCCTCCACATTATACAAATCTTCGTTTACTGGCAGTCTTACTAAAAAGACCTTTCCTTTTGTTTTTAGAAACTCAACTATTTTTTCCAAGTAATTTACCCTAATTTTAGATAAAACCCTCTCAGAAGCATAATTTGTATAAAACTGGATTTTAGAATTAGTCAATTTCTTTACAAGTTTGGAGTCAGAAATATCTTCAGATTCCAGCCATCCATCTTTATGAAGTTTAATTGTTCCAGGCTTTAATCGCTGAATAATTATTTCATAAAAGGATTTTTGATAGTGCTTATATAGATAAAAAATATTCGGATTTACATCCACCCTTTTCATATCAGGCAAAAACAATCTCTCTTCGTCAAATAAGCTCGGATTTTCTGGGTCACTTTTTGAAGCAGAAATGCTCCAAGGGTCAACCGTGAGAATAAAAAGCCCATTATATGTGTTTTCATCTACTTTTTTTTGATAGCATCCAAATAAGACGGACCATACGGAGAGGCATATAAGGTAAAGCAAAAGTTATACAACTCACCCTGAAATTGGTTTGCCAAAATTCTATCTATCTCGGTAGGAATCAAGCCCTGTCCTCCTTTGGAATTCCCCAAAATCAACGAATGCTTTGTGGAGGTAGTAAACTTTCTATAATAAGGATCTGCTCTGCCATTTTCCATTAAAAAAATTGCAAAAAAGGAAATCAAAGAGAAAATTGAAAAAGAAATGACCATCGCTAAAAATCGTTTCATTTATTACCTGAAAAAAGCTCTGGAATGACAAAGTAATATGTTTCAAAATTAAAAACAGAATCGATTAGCGCCTTATTATATAATTCTACACCTTTTTGATTCAAGTGAAATTCATCGTAAAAATACTCTAATGATTCAAGTTGGGGAATTAGTGGTTCATTAAAGTTATAGAATCTAATTCCCTCAAAAGTGTTGATTTGTAGGTTAATATATTCCTTGAATGACTCAACACCAATCATTTTTTCATAATCCTCAGGTCTAATAGGAGCCATTACTAGAACTAAATCAAAACCCCTTAACTTTGTCAAAGTTCTTTCAAATGATTTTTTTTGATAGGGAATAAGTTCAAGTTTCACTTCTTTTAAAGGTTTAAATCGTTCATAATTCGTTCTAATATTTTGAGCAAAACCTCCTTTAATATAAATTTCTCTATTAGTTTTATATTTCATTTTGTGATAATCCCCCCCTCTAATCAATGGATCAAGAGCTGAAAGCATAAGAGTATTAACACCTTCGATTTCTCCAATTTCAAAAACCTGTTTTAACATTGAAATTTGAAATCCAGCATTAGAAGCAATGTCTACAAAAGATTCAAATCCCGAAATTGAAAATAAGCTTGGGCTAATATCCCAAATAATTAACTTAGGATTTAATTTACTTAAATATTGATCTACTAAAAATTCAGTCTGAAGAGGTGTTTGACTACTTGAACCTAAATTAAATGCTTTTAACCCTAAGGAATCAAAGCTTCTGGTGTCTATTACTCTATAAGCTAAAGATGAACCAAGAATTAGAATATCAACATTCTCTGTTTCTTCAGCTTCTTTAATTCGATTTGCCAAAAAACCATATCCGTTTTTGTTTTCTTTAATCCTTTTTGGATTGTTCTTAAACTTTTTGTCATAAATATAAGCACTCCAAACAAAGAAAGGGTACGAAAGGATTAAAGTCCCCACAAACAATAATGTTTTGCTCAGAAACTTTTTCAAAACTGAAAATAAATAAACTCCTGTTCCTTTCTAGCAAATAGGAATACTGCCATTACCAAGCCGTAATATAATCCATATCGAATCACGGCTGGCTTATTAAAAGCCATCCTTTGAATGGAAAATTCTTCTCTTCTACCCAACCATTCCATCACTATGAAAATTATGGAAAGCGTCATAAAAAGATATACCCTTACATTCATTTCTGGCTTAGAAAGAATTGAGCTTGAAAAAAGATGATTCAAGTAATTCCAAGCCTCTGCAATACTCTGAGCCCGAAATAGAATCCATGCGAGGGTCACTAGGGAAAACGTAATTAGCATTTGTCCCAATTCATAAAAGTTGGGCAAGTCTTGATTTTGAGCTACTATCCCAATATTGACCCGATTTTTACCCAAAAGGTATAAAGGGACAAAGAGCAAAGCATGCAGGCCTCCCCAAGCCAGAAAGGTCCAATTGGCCCCATGCCAAAACCCGGAAACCAAGAAGATGATGAAGATATTTCGTAGGCTTTTAAATTTACTTCCTTTTGAACCACCCAAAGGGATGTACACATAATCCCGAAACCAGGTGGAAAGACTGATATGCCAGCGTCTCCAGAACTCGGCAATGTCCCGAGAGAAATAAGGAAAAGCAAAGTTTTGCATTAGTTTGAATCCAAATAGCTTACCTGTTCCTATGGCTATATTGGAGTAGCCTCCAAAGTCTCCGTAAATCTGAAGACTAAAGAATACTGCTCCAATCAAGAGGTTGGATGCAGGTTGAGATCCTGGATTCGTAAAGGCCTGATTGACAAATACGGCACAGTTATCTGCAATCACTACCTTCATAAATAAACCCCAGAGAATCTGCCTCATGCCATCCATGGCTAGGGAATAATCAAAACTCTTTCTTTCAAAAAACTGAGGCAGTAGATTGGAAGCCCGTTCTATTGGTCCTGCTACCAATTGAGGAAAGAAGCTCACATAGGCAAAAAAGGCTATGGGATCCTTTGTAGCTTCCATCTTGCCTCTATACACATCAATGGTGTAGCTGAGGGTCTGGAAGGTGTAGAAACTAATTCCCACCGGCAAAATCAAATTCAGGGTATGGATATTGGCCTGAAAACCCAGCGTCTGGATCAGTTCGGCTGTGGACTCAATAAAGAAGTTAAAGTATTTGAAGAAACCAAGTAGGCCGAGGTTGAAGAGAAGACTAATTGTGAGATAAAGATTCTTACCTTGAAAAGGCTTAAAGCAGGCAGTAGGCAGTTTCCAGTTTGCAGTTGATTCCGATTCCTGTTGTTGACCATCTGCTAACTGCCTACTGTTAACTGCCAACCGAATTCCGCACCAATAATCCACCGCACTACTGAAAGCAATTAATCCTAGAAACCTCCAATCCCACCAGCCATAGAAGATGTAACTGATAAGCAAAAGAAAGATATTTCTGGCTTTGAGGTTTTTGGCAAAGACATACCAGTACAGCAAAAAGACTGTAGGAAGAAAAATTAAATATTCGTAAGAGTTAAAAAGCAATTTCTAGAATTAGATAAGGTTTAGGGCTTTAATTTTTAAATTCTACGTTTTAAATCTTAAATAAACTTGGAACCTAGAACATGGAACACTGAACTCTGAAAGTAGAACGTGGAACCTTGAACCAAGAACTTTTATGTAGTCATCATCCGCTGATACCGTCCTTTTCTCAGGTAAAGTAAGCCTGTCACTCCTAAGAGTAAGACTGTTCCGATCAGATAGGCCCAGAAGCTACGGTATTCGGGAAGATGAACTGCCCACTTTTGAATCTGAAGATTAGTAGTCCTTGCCGGTTGGGTAAGCCATTCGATGAGTTCGGGGGAATTCACCTGAAGCCAGGCAAGAGATAAGAGCAAGCCATAGCATCCTATTAGGATCAAGTCCTTGGTATGCCATCGATAGCGCTTGAGTCCCTTGAGTAGGATAATTACCCAAAGTGGGATCCAAGCTGCCAAAGTGCTTGCCGTGAAGAAGGGAATAATAGCCATTCCTACCCAGATGGTTGCTACTGCCGCCCAGCCTTGACGTCCGAGTTGCTCCGTAAATCGATGCAGGTACATTCCCGTAAAAAGTAAAACCAATCCCCACTGAAGAACCAAGCCAAGCAGGAAATCCAAAGGAAAGCGGAAACTGCCCCTGCCAATATCCTGAAGCATCTGAATGATTCCTAAGGATTCATTTTGTCCAGAAAGCAATATCAAAACGAGGAGAATACCCATCAGCACCATGATTCCCTTATTCAGACGATTTGGTTTCGTTCTTTTTTTCAACATGGTGAGCGACTGCTCCCAATCGATGGTATTTCGCTGAGCGATCCAGATACTTAGTGGTGCCAAAGCCAGTAATGATATCACATGGGCAACTTGAGCCCATATATCTCGGCTGCCCCAGCCCCATAGTCCCCACCCGGCTATGGCTAGCAAAATGGGTAAGCCTACTGCAAATAATAGAGGAAATGCGGATTTGGGACGCTCCCCGACATAGGGCACGAGTTTGTCCCCTGGAAGAAATAGCATCAGCATACCTGAGATCACAAGTAAGGGCGACACGAAGGCTCCTAGGATGGATACCATACCCAATTTGAATTTTTCGTAGCGGAGAAAGTAATTGGCCTGTCCCATTCCGAGTGCAAAAGCTGCCCCATCGGGGCTGAAGGGATGATACCAAAACTCCTTGAGCCAGGTGAAATTGAAAAAGAGCAGGATAAATCCCAGGGTCATCAAGGGAGTTTTTGCTCGGATTTTCTTACAAATCCGGAAATACCAATAAACCGAAATAGCCAGATAGACAAGTTGCCATAGAATCATCCCATTTCGCATTCCATCATTATCCTTGACGATGTGTAAGGCTGAAAAAGAAAGATTTAGCAGGGCAAAAGGAAGAATTCGGGTGAGTTGGACTAAATTATATCCTTGCACCTCGATGCTCTCCACAAAGGTCTGCCCTACCGTTCGGTAAAAAACACCTTCATCAAAGGCACCTTCATTGATGGGTATCTTTTCCCCATTGATTTGAAAGAAGACAATTAGAGCAAGAAGGGATATGAGGAAGAGGGGTCTCAGAAAGATTAAACGTTAAAAGTTAATGGTTAAGCGTTAATTGTTGTTTCAAGTTCGAAGTTCAGGGTTCAGAGTTGAGTCGAATTGTTTAATTGAAGAATTGTCGAACTGAATCGTTATGAATTAAGGGTTAATTGTTCGGAGTTCGAAGTTCTGGGTTGATCGTCGAACTTAGAACTTTGAACCTGGAACGTGGAACGTTCACAGCTTCGCCCTTTCACTCACATTTCAAAATTTGAATGGAGTTAGCATCCTATCGTCACT
>JABXHX010000030.1 GCA_013373385.1 Flavobacteriaceae bacterium | reverse complement strand
GTAGCCAAAACCCGAATTCTTTTTTATTTTTACAAGAAACCTAATTTGAAGAATATGGCAAGTATTTTTACAAAAATTGTTAATGGAGAAATTCCATCGTATAAAGTAGCGGAAGATGAAAACTATTATGCGTTTTTAGATATCAACCCAAACGCCAAAGGGCATACCTTGGTAATTCCTAAAAAAGAAGTTGACAAGTTATTTGATTTAGATACTGAAACATATACAGGATTATTGCAATTTGCTTATAAAGTGGCTAAGGCCTTAGAAAAAACAGTTACTTGTAATCGAGTAGGAATGTCGGTTGTAGGTCTTGAAGTACCACATGCACATGTACATTTAATTCCGATTAACCGCGTTTCGGATATCAATTTCACGAGTAAAAAGTTATCTATGCAACACGAAGATTTTGTGAAGTTGGCAGAAGAGATAGCTAAGAATGTAAATTAATTTACATTTTCAAGTAAAATTTGAATACTTGTTCCTTTATTCAATTCAGAGTGTTTTACAAAAATCTTTCCGTTGTGGTATTCTTCAATAATACGTTTAGATAAAGACAACCCTAAACCCCAACCACGTTTTTTTGTGGTAAATCCGGGTTTAAAGATTTGCTTGAACTGAGATTTTGCAATTCCTTTACCCGTATCAGAAACTGTAAGCTGTACCCATTTTCCTTTTTCTAAAATTTCCAGTCCAATATTACCTTTTCCTTTCATGGCATCCATGGCATTTTTCACTAAATTTTCTAATACCCAACCAAATAATTCGATATTTATGTTAGCATACGTTTTAGAAACTCTTGGGTTAAACTTAAAGAGTAGCTGTTTAGAACTTCTTGCTTCTAAATAATCAAAAGTGTTTTTTGCTACAGCTACAATTTCTTGTTTGCTAAGCTCTGGTTTTGAGCCAATTTTAGAAAAACGGTTGGCAATTGTATTCAATCTTTCTACATCTTTCTCTATTTCGTTGATATGTTTAATGTTGCTGTGCTCTACTTTTAAAATTTCTATCCAGCCTAGTAAAGAAGATAATGGTGTGCCAATTTGGTGTGCTGTTTCTTTTGCCATACCTGTCCATAGCCTGTTTTGTTCTGCAACTTTATTAGAACGGAACATCATGTAAATTACGGTTAAAAACAACAATAAAATTAAAATTAATGCAATGGGGTAATAGGTTAGTTTGTCAAGTAAATCAGAATCTTTGTAGTAAATGTATTCGGTAATGCCTTCGTATTTTATTTCAATGGGCTCATTTTGCTTTTTCATGATTGCCAATTGCGTTTGTAAATACTTTTTATTGGTAGTTTTTGTGGAGTCTAAATTTCTAGAATCTTTTATGTGTCCTTTATCATCAACTAAAATTAAAGGAATATTGGTAATTCTTTCAAAAATTTTAGTTTCTAAATTTGTGCTGGCATTCAAATCTGTATTGGTAGCTAATTCTTTAATCGCAGAAGCAAAAATTTCCATTTTTGCACGCTCATCTTTTTTAAACTTTTGAAAAAACACATAAGTGTTCCAAAGAATTAACGAAACAATGATAAACAGCACAAAAATAAGTATGCGTTTTGTAAATGTGGTATTTTTTACGAAGCTCATCACTACAAATATAATCTATAATGTTACATAAACACATTTTATAAAATGATAGTATATTTACACGTAAAAAAATATTTAACAACAGATGCTTACTATCAATCCAACAAAAATTTCTACAGCACAATTGCATGGGTATTTATTAGGAGCTGTAGCTCCGAGACCTATTGCCTTTGCAAGCACAATTGATGCTGACGGAAATCCAAACTTATCGCCATTTAGCTTTTTTAATGTGTTTAGTGCCAATCCGCCAATTTTGATTTTTTCTCCGGCAAGAAGGGTTCGAGGTAATACCACGAAGCACACCTTAGAGAATGCGTTGGCAACAAAAGAAGTTGTTATTAACGTGGTAAGTTACAATATGGTACAGCAAATGTCTTTAAGTAGTACTGAATATCCTAAAGGAGTTAATGAGTTTGTAAAAGCTGGGTTTACCATGTTAGCTTCTGATGTAGTAAAACCGTTTAGAGTGGCAGAATCACCAGTGCAATTTGAGTGTAAAGTTACTGATGTAATTCAGCTTGGAAATGAAGGTGGAGCGGGGAATTTGATTCTATGCGAAGTTGTACAATTGCATATTGATAAAAATGTGCTAGATAAAAATGGCGCAATAGATCAGCATAAAATTGACTTAGTTGCTAGAGCAGGAGGGAGTTTTTACTCAAGAGCAAAAGATGGTTTTTTTGAAATTCCAAAACCCATTTCTACCTTAGGAATTGGCGTTGATGCCATTCCTAAAGAAATACAGAACAGCACTGTTTTAACGGGTAATAATTTAGGGATGTTAGGAAACGTAGAGCAATTGCCAAATCAACAAAGTGTTAATAACTTTGCAAAAGACAATCCTAATTTTGTTGGGTTAGAAACCACAAAAAAACATACATTTGCCAAAGCCTTTTTAGAAAAAAATGATGTAGAAAGTGCTTGGAAAGTACTTTTAATTAAATAGAATAAGAATATGGAAGTTATTGGAAAGATTAAACTAATTAATGAGACTCAAACTTTTGGAGCAAGTGGATTTAGAAAAAGAGAAATGGTAGTGACAACCGACGAGCAATATCCGCAAATGATTTTAATAGAATTTGTACAAGATAAATGCGATTTGCTAAACAACTACGCTGTTGGACAAGATGTAAAAGTTTCTATCAATTTACGTGGTAGAGAGTGGATTAACCCAGAAGGTGTAGCAAAATATTTCAACTCAATTCAAGGGTGGAGAATTGAAGCATTGCAAGCTTCTGCACCACAAGATTTACCACCGGTAGATCAGTTTCAGCCAGCAGACAATGCTAGCGATGCAGAACCAGACGATTTACCATTCTAAGAAGTTAGAAAAGTATGTAGGAAATAAAAAAGCAGCCAATTGGCTGCTTTTTTATTTATCACCTAATTGTGTAAATTGAAAACGTTTATTTGTTGCTGGGCTATGTTCTTGTTTCATAATCTGCGCCATCTTTTTTACAATCTCTGGGTATTTTTGTGCAACATTGTGTTGCTCTTTAAGATCTTCGTCTAAATTGTACAATTCAATTGTTAAGTTTCCTTTAAAAATATTTTTACGAATCGCTTTCCATTTTCCCATTCTAACAGCCTGTTGTCCCTGGTAACTTGGAAACTCCCAATATAAAAACTCGTGGTTTTGCTGCTTTTTCCCTAATAAAGTGTTGCTAAAACTAATACCATCAACATCTTTAGGTGTTTTTATTCCTACTACTTCACTTAAAGTTGGCATCATATCGTAAAAAGCAGAAATATGATTAGAAGTAGTACCTGCTTTAATTTTACGTGGCCAGCTAGCAATCATTGGTACGCGTATTCCTCCTTCGTAAACAAACCCTTTTGTTCTTCCATAGTTATTATCAAAAGGTCTGGCACTGTTAAAATAATTGGCGTCTACCCCGCCAGTATACGTAGGTCCATTATCACTTGTAAAAATAATCAAGGTATTTTCATAAATTCCTTGTTTTTTTAGCTCAGCAACCAATTCACCAATTTGCATATCTAAATAAGAAATCATGGCGGCGTAAGTGGCATTTGGATATTGTGTTGGGAAATAACTTTTCCCGGTATACGGTTTTTCTTCTCCAAAAACTTTTCGGTAAGCTTCTACATACTTGTTCGGAACTTGTAACGGAACATGAGGTAGCGGTGAAGCATAGTACATAAAGAACGGTTTGTCTTTATTTTTTCTGATAAAAGCGATGGATTTATCATGTATCAATTTTGGAGCATAGTCTTTTTGATCAGTAAATTTAGCATAGCTTTTAGGGTTATTGATATCTGCATCTTTTTCTAAATTGGTATGTGGATTTACCAGTTCGTTATTTAAATACACCTTGGTTTCGTTTTCCCATAAATGCGATGGATATAAATTGTGCGCTTGTCTTTGGCAGTTGTAGCCATAAAATTCATCAAAACCTTGTTTGTTTGGTACACCCTCTGTATTTGGCGCACCTAAGCCCCATTTACCAAAAAGACCCGTTGTGTAACCCGCTTTTTGTAGGTGTTTACCAAGCGTTAATGTATTCTCAGGTATGGGTCTTTGCCCTTCTAAACTCACATCAGAAAATACTTTTGTGTAGTTCCAAATATCTCCACGTTCGTTCCACTCGTCATTTCCTCTAATATAAGAATGCCCCATGTGTTTTCCTGTTAAAAAAGAATATCTGGCAGGTGCACAAACTGGTGCGCCAGAGTAATGCTGGGTAAATAGCATTCCGTTTTTGGCAAGCGCATCAATATTTGGAGTTTTAATTTTTTGCTGACCCATTACGCCAATTTCTCCATAACCTAAATCATCTGCTAAAATGTAAATAATATTAGGTTTTTGCTCTTTTTTTGTTGTTTGACAACTAACAATAAATAGTATAAATAGAAAATAGTGTGCGTATCGTTTCATAATGATTTAGTTGAGGCCACTAATGTAGGTAAATCTTTTTACTTTTACCACTCACAATCTTTGTATAAAATCAATGTGGTTAACAGAAAAAATAGCGTTTCCAAACCCAATTACTGCAACCGAAGAAGGTGTACTTGCGTTAGGTGGAGATTTGTCTGTAGAACGGTTGGTGTTGGCGTACAAAAGCGGAATTTTTCCTTGGTACTGCGAAGGGGAACCTATTATTTGGTATTGTCCGCCACAGCGGATGGTACTATTTCCAAACGAGCTGAAAATTGCTAAATCGATGCAGCAAATTTTAAGAAAAGAAAACTTTGTGGTAACAGAAAACAAGGCATTTGACGAGGTTATTTTTAATTGTAAGCACATTATTAGAAAAGACGATTTTGGTACTTGGATTACTGATGATATGGAGCAAGCTTATATGCAGCTTCATAGAAAAGGAATTGCCACGTCAATTGAAGTTTGGCACTTCGATGCTGCTCAGCAAAAGAAAGTTTTGGTTGGTGGTTTATATGGCGTAGATGTAGGTAATGGAATTTTTTGCGGAGAGAGTATGTTTAGCCTTGTCTCTAATGCCTCAAAAGTTGCATTTATTCATTTAGTAAAAAATAGTAGCTACAGACTTATCGATTGTCAAGTGTATAACAATCATCTAGCAAGTTTAGGCGCAAGAGAAATTGCTAGAAAAGATTTTTTAGAGCTTTTAACTACTTAATTAATCCCAATTATTTTTAGTAGAAATAGCGTAGCTTCCACCGCCAGTAAAAAATAATGCTAAAGAGCCAAACAGATATAAACCAAGTAATTCAATTGCCCATCCACCATGATTATTCAGTGTAAATATATCTGAAGCATGCACTAAAAATATAGCAAATAAAATTCCAATTAAATATACAATTGAAGCTAATCGAGTTCTATAACCAATTAGAATTAGTAATGGAGCAACAATTTCGGTGATATAAACTCCATATGCTAAGAAAGGAGGTAATCCTTTCTCAGAAAGCAGCCCTTCAATAAAGTCGACTCCTTTTAACTTTGCGATTCCATGAAATAACATCAGTAAACCAACTGATATTCTAATTAATAATAGGCCAGCATTTAGATTTTTTTTCATTTTGTTTCTTGTTTTATTATGCGTTGTATTAAAGTTTCCTTTTAATTAAAAAAGGTTAAAACTTTTGTTGCTTTCTTATTTTTTTATTTGCTCTTATCATCTTGCCAAAAGCTTTGTCTTTAGATCTTTTTTCTTGAATACTAGATTCAAAAAACTGCTTTTCTCGTTCCATTCTTTGAAAATTATCATAGGATTTAATATCCAATTCTTCATTTTCAATTGCTTTTAAAATAGCACAACCTTTTTCATGTGAATGTGTACAATCTGAAAATCTGCAATCTTTAGATAGTGCTGCTATATTTTCAAAAGTAATTTCTAATCCTTCAGAATTGTCTGTTATGCCAACTTCTCTCATTCCAGGATTATCAATGATGATTCCACCATTTTTTAAAAGAATTAATTCTCTATGGGTTGTAATATGTTTTCCTCTATCAATGCCTTCACTAATTTCGCCAGTTTTCATTAAATGCTTTCCAGAAATTGCATTTAACAAACTTGATTTACCAACTCCAGAAGAACCAAGTAAAGAGTATGTTTCTCCAGGAATAATAGACATCTTTAGAGCTTCTATTCCATCTAAGGTTTTATTACTTATTGGGAAAATAGTAATATTTTGAATTCTTGAGGAAATGTTTTTGATGATACTTTCCAATTCTGTTTTTGTTAGCAAATCGATCTTGGTAAGTACAATAATCGGTTTTACTTTTGACGCATTGCAGATAGTTAAATAGCGTTCTAATCTGTTGATGTTAAAGTCTCTATTTATTGCTTGAACGACAAACCCAATATCAATGTTGGTTGCTATAATTTGTTTTTCTCCATGTTTTCCAACAGCTTGTCTTTCTAGTAGTGATTTTCTTGGGAAAACATGATGAATTAAAGACTTATTGGTGTCATACTCAGAGATGGCAACCCAATCTCCAACCGCAGGAAAATCAATTCTTTTAGTAGCTGTAAATCGTAAGTTTCCTATAAGCTCTGCTTCAAATTCACCAATATCATTTTTAACGATATACCGCTCTTTGTGTTCTGTGATAACTCTTGCAACAGAAAAAGAAGTTAAATTCTGAGAAACTCTGTAGTTTTCTAAATCTTTGGAATATCCTAAATCGTTTAAAGTCATAGTCAAATTGTAAAAACACTAAAGTATCAAATTCATAAAGAGTACACAAAAAATATAGAAAGTATTGTATCTTTGAAACTCATAATAAAACCAAAGTTATGGGAATAAAAACTACACAAAAGCAAGTAGATGATTGGATTCAAAACCATGGTGTTCGTTATTTTAATGAATTAACAAACATGGCACAGCTTACAGAAGAGGTTGGAGAAGTAGCTAGAATTATTGCTCGAAGATATGGAGAACAAAGCGAAAAAGAATCTGATAAAACAAAAGATTTAGGAGAAGAGTTGGCAGATGTATTGTTTGTGACTTTGTGTTTAGCCAACCAAACAGGTGTAGACTTACAAGCCGCTTTTGATAAAAAATTAGCCATAAAAACCAATCGTGACCACGATAGACATCACAACAATAAAAAATTACAATAATGACTGTATTAGAAAAAATAAAATCGCCTGGTTTTTGGACAAATGTATTTAAAATTGCTGTCCCGTTTTTTATCTTATTAACTGTAATTATGCTGTTTATGAATAGCTGGAGAGCTATTTTTGCAGGTGATTTTGCCAAGGTAAATGCAGCAAATTTTTCTGAAGGAAAGTGGATACGTTTTTGGGGAATTAAAATTGCAATCAGTTTTATCTACGCACTTTATATCGCCATAAAAAAAACAAAATAAATTCTTAAAACTGTACTTTGATTTTTCATTTATCAACCCAAAGCCAACAAATAAATAGCTCGATTAATATTTCTGGTTCTAAAAGTGAGTCAAACAGATTGTTAATTTTACAAGAATTGATTGACGGGCTAACAATTGAAAATTTATCAGATTCAGACGATTCTAAGCATTTAGAACATGCGTTATCTACCAAAGATACACTGATAGATATAGGGCATGCTGGTACTGCTATGCGTTTTTTAACGGCGTTTTTTTCTATAAAAGAGGGTAAAGAAGTAGTACTGACTGGTTCAGAAAGAATGCAAAACAGACCCATAGAAATTTTGGTAGCAGCTTTGCAAAGTTTAGGTGCAGAAATTCATTATAAAGAAAAAACAGGCTATCCTCCAATTAAAATAAATGGAAAGCAATTGTTAAAAGAGTGTGTGCAGATAAACGGAAATGTGAGCAGTCAGTATATTTCTGCTTTGATGCTTATAGCTGCCAGTTTACCAAACGGATTACAAATAGAATTACAAGGTAAAATTACTTCGGTGCCTTATATAAATATGACTTTAAAACTACTGCAAAAAATAGGAATTGAAGCTGGTTTTTCGAATCATAAAATAGTCATACAACCGTTTAAAAAAGAGGTGGCTAAAAAAATTGTGGTTGAGTCTGATTGGAGTTCTGCATCTTATTTTTATAGCATCATAGCATTGAGCAGCATTGGGTCATCAGTGACATTATCTTCTTATAAAAAGAACAGCTTACAAGGAGATTCTTGTTTGGTAAAAATTTACCAACACTTTGGCGTTGAAACGGTTTTTAAAGAAAACTCAATTGTGATTTCTAAAGTAAAAGCATCAGAGACTCATCCATTAGAAATAGATTTAAAAAACGCCCCAGATATTGCGCAAACTATTGTTGTTACAGCTTTTGGACTTGAAATTTCCTGTAACTTAACAGGTTTACATACATTAAAAATAAAAGAAACGGATAGGTTGGTAGCACTTAAAAATGAACTAACAAAATTGGGAGCAGCTGTTACGGTAACCAATGATAGTTTAAGTTTGGCAAAAAGCAAAAAAATAAACCCAAACATTGCTATAGAAACCTATAGTGACCACAGAATGGCAATGGCATTTGCACCTTTAGCACTAAAAGTACCGATAACTATTTTAGATGCAGATGTAGTAACAAAATCGTATAGAAATTTTTGGAAAGACATGCAACAGATTGGTTTTCAAATTGACAAAGCATAAATAAATCTAAGAAACACTTGACAACGCCTAGGTTGATGTTGTATATTTGCCACCATTCTTAGAAAATACATGTATGAAATTATCGCATTTTGATTTTGATATGCCAGCAGAATTGTTGGCAAAATATCCAGCAGAACATAGAGATGAGTCTCGTTTAATGGTGTTAAATAGAAAAGAACAAACTATTGAACACAAACTATTTAAAGACATTATTAATTACTTTGATGAAGGTGATGTAATGATCTTGAATAATACCAAAGTTTTTCCTGCAAGGATGTATGGTAATAAAGAAAAGACTGGCGCAAGGATTGAGGTGTTTTTGTTAAGAGAATTAAACGCAGAAAACAGGCTGTGGGATGTATTAGTAGATCCAGCGCGTAAAATAAGAATTGGGAATAAGCTATTTTTTGGAGAAGATGATAGCTTAGTCGCAGAAGTAATAGATAATACCACTTCTAGAGGAAGAACCTTACGTTTTTTATTTGATGGTTCTTATGAAGAATTTAGAAAAAAATTGGTAGAATTAGGTGAAACACCAATTCCGAAAGAAATTGATAGAGCTGTTGAAGATTCTGACGAAGAGCGTTTTCAAACAATTTATGCTAAAAACGAAGGTGCAGTCTCTGCGCCAGCGGCAGGGCTGCACTTTTCTAAACATCTGATGAAACGTTTAGAAATAAAAGGAGTTGATTTTTCTGAAATTACCCTACATGTTGGATTGGGAACTTTTGCTCCGGTAGAAGTAGAAGACTTGTCCAAGCATAAAATGGATTCAGAAAAAATTTCTATTACAAATGAAACTACACAAAGAATTAACGACGCTATAGATCAAAAAAGAAGAGTTTGTTCAGTAGGTACAACGGTAATGCGTACTATAGAATCTTCTGTATCTGCAAGTGGTAGATTAAATGTTTTTGATGGTTGGACTAATAAATTTATTTTTCCTCCTTACGATTTTAGCATTGCCAACTGTATGGTAACTAATTTTCACAAGCCAAAATCTACTTTGTTAATGCAAGTAGCAGCATTTGGAGGCTATGATTTTGTGATGAAAGCCTATAAGGAGGCTGTAAAAGAAGGTTATAAGTTTTCTTCGTACGGTGATGCAATGTTAATTATCTAAAAGCAACATTAGTTATTTAAACATATAAACCTCACAAGTTTACTTGTGAGGTTTTGTGTATTTTTGCAGTAATGAAATCAACAAAGAAAGACATACGCGCTTTAACTAAAGAACAGTTACGCGATTTTTTCATCTCTAAAGGAGATAAAGCTTTTAGAGGTAATCAAGTCTATGAATGGTTATGGAGTAAATCTGCGTACACTTTTGAGGCAATGACTAACCTTTCTAAAGCAACAAGAGAAATGCTTCAAGAGCATTTTGTTATCAATCATATAGAGGTTGACGATATGCAACGTAGTAAAGATGGTACAGTAAAAAATGCCGTTCGTTTGCATGACGGTTTGGTAGTAGAATCGGTATTAATACCTACAGAAACCAGAACAACAGCCTGTGTATCTAGTCAAGTTGGATGTAGTTTAGATTGTAAATTCTGTGCTACCGCTCGTTTAAAGCGTATGCGAAATTTAAATGCAGATGAAATTTACGATCAAGTAGCAGCAATTAATAAAGAAAGTCTACTGTACTACAATCGTAAATTGTCTAATATCGTATTCATGGGAATGGGTGAGCCGTTGATGAATTACAATAATGTGATAAAATCAATAGAAAAAATAACTTCTGATGAAGGCTTAGGAATGTCTCCAAAAAGAATTACGTTGTCAACTTCTGGTGTTCCTAAAATGATTAAAAAAATGGCTGATGATGAAGTGAAATTCAACCTAGCTGTTTCTTTGCATTCAGCAATTGACGAAAAGAGGACGCAAATAATGCCTTTTAATGCTACATTTCCACTAGAAGAATTAAAGGGGGCTTTACAATATTGGTATCAAAAAACACAACGAAGAATAACCTATGAGTATGTTGTTTGGGGTGGAATTAACGACCAAAAAGAGGATATTGAAGCCTTGATTCAGTTTTGTAAATATGTGCCCTGTAAAGTAAATTTAATTGAATACAACCCAATAGATGATGGTGCGTTTCAACAGGCAGATGAGCACGCTATCAACAACTATATTTCTAATTTAGAAATGCATGGTATTGTGGTAAATGTTCGTAGATCAAGAGGGAAAGATATAGATGCTGCTTGTGGACAGCTGGCAAATAAATCTTAGTTTACTTTTTTTAATACAGCCTTTTGAATAGTTGTTATTGGATATCCAAAAACTTCGGGAATTTTTTTGGTTTTTCCACCAGCTTTTTTGCTTCCGCCTGTAATAATTTTATTCTTTTTAGCTGTAAATAAAATTTCAAAACGCACTTCGTTTTCTAAAAACTCCATTCTAGAGCTAAGAAAGTTTCCTTGAACTTCAAAAAAGCTAAACAACGTATTTTTAGAATATTTTGCAGGTAATATAATTCCATTATTTTCATCTACAGCAAATAAACCTTTGGCTTTGTCTTTAACAACCAACGTGTAATTTCTGGAAGCACCATTATATACCAATTTATAATCAAATTTAGTGCTGTTTCTTGTTGCTAATAAATGAAACTCCATCGGAATTTGTTGCTCTCCTCTAACAGAATGAATTTGTAGTGTCCCTTTGTAAATTCCAACTGAATTTTCTGGAAACGCTGCTTTTTTTTCTTGAGATTGAGCAGTAATTGTTACTGTTAGAAAACAGATAAGAAGTAACATTTTTTTCATAATTGTAGGTGTTGACTTCAAATGTAATAAAAATAGAAAACCTAATATTTATTTCTTACTTTTGAGTTTTAAAATTCGAGCTCGAATTTCCTAAAAACTTTCATGAAGCCAGTAGAGCAAATACAAATCCCTATAAAAAAAGAAATGGAACTTTTTGAAGAAAAGTTCAAGGCAGCAATGCTTACGAAAGTTCCGTTACTCAATAGAATTACTTACTATATTGTTAGAAGAAAAGGAAAGCAAATGCGACCGATGTTTGTTTTTCTTGTAGCAAAAATGGTTTCTGATGGAGGTTTTGATGAACGTACCTATCGTGGCGCATCAATTGTAGAGCTTATTCATACAGCTACTTTGGTGCATGATGATGTGGTAGATGATAGCAACCGAAGAAGAGGTTTTTTTTCTATCAATGCACTTTGGAAAAATAAAATTGCGGTATTGGTTGGTGATTTTTTATTATCTAAAGGATTGTTATTGTCAATTGATAATGAAGATTTTGATTTGCTAAAATTGATTTCTATTGCTGTTCGTGAAATGAGTGAAGGTGAATTACTGCAGATAGAAAAGGCACGTAAATTAGATATTACAGAAGCAATTTATTTTGATATCATTCGCCAAAAGACAGCCACATTAATTGCAGCTTGTTGTGGTATCGGTGCAGCATCTGTTGGTGTCAATCAAGAAACCATTCAGCAGATGCGAAAATTCGGTGAATATATCGGAATTGCTTTTCAGATTAAAGATGATTTGTTTGATTATACAGAAGATAAAATTGGTAAGCCAACGGGAATTGACATCAAGGAACAAAAAATGACCTTGCCTTTAATTTATACACTTAACATTTGTTCAGAAAAAGATAAAAGGTGGCTCATCAATTCTGTTAAAAAACACAACAAAGACAAAAAGCGTGTAAAAGAAGTGATTGCTTTTGTAAAAGCACAAGGTGGTTTAGAATATACAGTTGCCAAAATGCACGACTATAAAAACAAAGCACTTGCTATTTTAGAAAACTATCCAGCATCTACCTATAAAGACTCGCTACTACAAATGATAGATTATGTAGTTGAGCGTAAGATTTAATTTATTCTAAAATTATTTTTTTTTTCTTAGGATATTTTATAGAATACTTTAAAAGCAAGCTTTTAATATTATTCGGGCTTAAATTTAATTTCCAGAGAACTTCGCCAGTTTCATTATTCAAATTTCCTGTATTAGATTTGTCGTATTCTACTTTAATTTCTTCTAAGGTAGAAATAGGGATTTGATCGAATACTGAAATATTAATATTTTGAGACTTATTGTTTTTAATTGAAATTTTCCAAGCCTTATTTTCTTGTTTTTTATTTCCAATAAATTGTTTTGTTGTAAAGTCTTTTATTTTTTCTCTATTAATTACAACATTTTTATCTTTTCCTAGTGATATTTTGAGTTTATCTTCTGTAAAACGTGTGTCTAATAGAGACTTTCCAATGTATGTTCCTTCAAAATAAATATTAGCTTCTCCTTCTAATAAATTTAATTTTTCCCAATCTGTTAAAAATGCTATTAAAAATGCATTCTTATTTATTTTAGGAATAGTATAGTATTGGTAATCTGTATAAACATCATATGTTTTCATACCAACTATATAATTCTTAGTATTTGACTTTAAAGTGTAAGGAGAATTTATTTCAAAGTTTACTGTTGTCTGATTAACTATTTGCTTTGTTGGAATAGAATACTTTGGCTTATTATTCTTTTTATCCCCAATTTGGATTCCCGAAACTCTACCTTTTAATGCAGAATCAACACTTTTCTTTTTTCCATACCCAGTAACTACAACTTCATCTAAAGTATTAGAATCTTCTTTCATTCTAAGACTAATATTAGAACTAGTAATAAATCTCTCTTCAGTTTTAAAGCCCAAATAAGAAAAACTTATTGTATTAGCGTCTTTAGGTAAGGTTATAGAGTAATAACCATCAAAGTCAGTTTCTGTACCTATTGTTGTTCCTTTCACCAAAACAGAAACTCCAGGTAAAGGGCCTTCTTTGTCAGTGATAATACCAGAAACAGTTGCAATATTTCTTTTATAAATTGGAGGTACAGAATTATAATTTAAAAAATGAGTTTTTAATTCTGGTGCTTCACTAGAAATACTTGGGTCAGCAGAAGAAAACCTTAACTTAACATTATTCCAATCTACCTTAGTGTTTTGTTTTACATTAGCTTTATATACCAAACTTAATGGTGAGTTAATGTTATTAACCCTAATATCATAAGAAGGAAACCAACCAGCATTTCCAACATTATAAGTAAGTTCTAAACTAATTGTAGTATTTGTATTAGTTTTAAGTTTAACAACTATCTCGCCTGTTGCAAATTCTTTTTTTGATGTGAAATTTCCAATTTGGTTTTTTATATCACTGACACTATTATATAGAGCTCTTAATTTTTCTTTGATATTCAAACTCTCAAGTTTCAATGCTTTGTATTTACCACCATAATAGGTAGCTGCATTTTTCAGATTTGTTGCAGTAAGAATCTGATTTTTTCCTCCAATATTTCTATTAGATTGTAGAAATTTAATTTCTTCTTGATTAATATTTAAATAAGTGTTTTGTATCTCAATTTTTTTTTGAGTAGTAATTAGGTCATTTTCAAGCTTAATTAGTTTTGGGTTTTTAATTTGTTTTTCTAAATAATTTTTTTCAAAATTAACTGCTTGAATTTCTACATCATTTGTACTTTTAACCTGTATACTTTTTCCAACAACAAAAGGAGAAAGTTTAATAAATTTCAACTCAGTAATTCCTTTATTAATAGTAATTGTTTTTTTTCTTGTTACTTGAGCACTTTCTAAAAATACAACAACCTCACTTACTTTAGAGCTAATTTTTTTTTCTGGATTTACTTGAGAAAATAAAGAAGCAGATATAAAAACTAATAATAAGAGTAATTTTTTCATAGGTAAAAGTTTAGCATATAAAAATAGTAATTAATTATAATAAACAGTAATAATATAAAAATATCCGTTACAATTTTATAATTGATTCGTTTACAGTATAAGTAAACTAATAAACCACAGTATGAATCAATTAATTGTAAAAACAAAAAACCTCAATTTTTCTTATACCAAGACGAGAAAAGACATTGAGGATTTAGGACTCGAGGTTCCTAAAGGAAGTATTTACGGGTTTTTAGGGCCGAATGGTTCAGGAAAAAGTACCACCATTCGATTAATTTTAGGATTGTTAAAAAAGCAATCAGGTAATGTTTCGCTTTTTAATAAAGAGCACACAGCCAAAACGCGACTAGAAAACTTAGATAAAATCGGAGCGCTAATCGAAAACCCTTCTTTATATGGACATTTAAACGCTGTCGAAAATTTAAAAATTGCAGCAAATTATCGTAATGGGATTTCTTTAGAAAGAATAAATGAAGTGCTAGAAATTGTAAAACTAACACATGCAAAAAAGAAAAAAGTAAAAGCGTATTCTTTAGGAATGAAACAGCGCTTAGGATTAGCTGTTTCGCTATTGAGCAATCCAGAACTAGTCATTTTAGATGAACCTACGAATGGTTTAGACCCTAAAGGAATTATTGAAATGAGAACGCTAATTAAAGAACTAAATGAGCAATACGGAACAACTATTTTTATTTCAAGTCATTTGCTAAGTGAAATTGAAAAAACCTGTACACATGTTGGGATTATTAGAGATGGTAAGATGTTATATCAAGACACAGTGAAAGCTTTAAAACAGTCAAAAGGTAAAAAAATGATGGTTGATTTAGAGGTTGATAAATTTATTGATGCCATGACAGTTTTAGAAGAGTTAAATAAAGAAAACACTTCACTAACAGATGAGTTTATTCAAATTGAAGTTGAAAGTAAAACTGAAATAACAACAGTTATTGATGCTTTAAGAGCAAAAAACATTGCGGTTTATCAAGTATCAATTAAAAATAATCTAGAAGAACTTTTCTTATCTCTAACCGAAAATTAACTATTATGACAGCGATTACACATTATACAACAAGCACAGTAAATGAGTTTCAAAAACTTAAAAGAACCTTTGCTTTTTGGCT
Source organism: Flavobacteriaceae bacterium (assembly GCA_013373385.1). Lineage (GTDB taxonomy): Bacteria > Bacteroidota > Bacteroidia > Flavobacteriales > Flavobacteriaceae > Polaribacter. The sequence continues at coordinate 65,814 of JABXHX010000030.1, read as the reverse complement.
TACAATCATTAGTGCGCTTTTTATTCCAATAATATATTTATTATATTATTTAATTAAATACAAGCAACTCATTCCAACAGAAGGAGTTAATCCGTGGGACAAATTTATTGTAGAACAAATTAGAGCAGCGGTGCCATTGTTAGTTCCTATGTTTATTGTCTTAGTTACAAGTTTAATAGTACAAATAGAACATAAATCATCTGGATTAAAACATCTATTTGCATTGCCTATACCAAAATGGAGTATTTATTTTGGGAAACTTACAGCAGTAGTTTGTACAATAATCATAGCTTATACGTTATTTTTTATTTTTATGGTATCAGTTGGGTATATAGTAGGGATGATTCATGAAGAACTAAAGTTTGTTTCTTTTACACCTAATTATTTTGAAAACATTAAGCTATTGTTTAGGTCGTTTATAGCTATTTTAGGGATTGTTGGATTGCAGTTTTGGTTGAGTTTTAGAATGAAAAATTTCATCATACCTTTAGGAATTGGTACGGTATTAATCGTTACAGGATTGATAGTGTATAGAGCAGAAGAAGCAGTATATTTTCCTTATGCATATAACATGTTAAGCCTTTTTCCTATAGATAAAGATTTAGATAGCTTGATTTGGTTTCCGACAGTTTCAATTTATAGTTTAGGATATTTCTTACTTTTTTCACTTATCGGATATATAGATATCAATAGAAAAAACATTACATAGTAAGTGCTATTTATTATAATGAAGCCTCTAAGCTAAATAAGTTGGGCGCTTTTTAAATGGTTGAAAGTTTTAACAATTCTTCTACAAAAGTTCTTTGGTTAGACAATCTAGGTACTTTATGTTGTCCGCCTAATTTTTGCTTTTGCTTTAACCATTTATAAAATAAGCCTTGCTCTGCTGTATGAATTTTAGGTATGGTTAATGTCATATTATTATAACGTTTTGCTTCGTAATCTGAGTTGATAGACTTTAGTGCATTGTCTAATAATTCGGTAAAATATTCAATGCTTTTCGGCGCTTTTTTAAACTCGATAATCCACTCATGTCCACCTTTTTCTTTTCCATCCATAAAAATAGGAGCAACGGTATAATCGGTAATGGTCGCTTTTGTTTTTTTACATGCAAGTTTTAAAGCTTCTTCAGCATTTTCAATAATCAACTCTTCTCCAAAAACATTGATAAAATGCTTGGTTCTCCCTGTAATTTTAATTCGGTAAGGTTCTAACGAAGTAAACTTAACTGTATCTCCGATTAAATACCTCCATAAACCACCGTTTGTTGTAATTACAACCGCATAATTCACTTCTTTTGTTATTTTGGAAAGCGGAATTGCCTTTGAGTTTTCTCCGTCGTAAGCATCCATCGGAATAAATTCATAGAAGATACCGTAATCTAACATCAACAATAATTCTTGTGAACCATTTCTGTCTTGTATGGCAAAAAAACCTTCTGAGGCATTGTAGGTTTCATAGTACTTAAAATCTTTTTTTGGAATGATTTTTTTATACTGCTCTCTGTACGGATTAAAGTTAACGCCTCCGTGAAAATAAACTTCTAAATTGGGCCATACTTCTAAAATATTGTCTTTGCCTGTTTTTTCTAATACCCTATTTAATAGGACTAGCATCCAACTTGGTACGCCAACTAAGCTTGTAATATTTTCATTGATTGTTTCTTCAATAATTGCTTCCATTTTGGTTTCCCATTCACTCATCAAAGCAGTTTCTTGACTTGGGGCAGAACTAAAATCGGCCCAAAAAGGCATGTTTTCTATAATAATAGCAGATAAATCACCGAAATAAGAATTGTTATCTTCGTAAATAGCAGAGCTACCTCCAAGGCGCAATCCTTTTCCAACAAATAACTGTGTGTCTTCATTATTGTTAATGTAAAGGCAAAGCATGTCTTTACCAGCTTTTAGGTGGCAATATTCTATGGCTTCATCACTAACTGGAATAAATTTACTTTTTGCATTGGTGGTTCCGCTAGATTTGGCAAACCATTTTATGGTTGTTGGCCAGAATAAGTTCTGTTCTCCTTTTCTGCAACGTTCTATTAAAGGCTCAATGCTTTCGTATTTTTGTATAGGTACTGTTGTTGCAAAATCAGTGTAATTTTTTAATTTAGAAAAAGAGTATTGCTTTCCAAACTCAGTATTTTTTGCTGTATTTAGTAATTTAAAAAGCAGCTCTTGCTGTACATCTAGTGGGTATTTTAAAAATAATTCTATTTGATGCTTACGCTTTTTTAAAAACCAAGAAATGATTGAATTTACTAAAGGAAAAGACATAAAGTTTGCTGCATTTTTAAATTAAAATTCTGAATACTTGCTTTTTTATAGTAAGTTTGTTAGCTATTCACAACGAGTTAAAAATACTAAATTCTTTTTATGAAATATCAAGGCGTGTTAAAAAAAATGCCAACAGAACATTTAGAAACCATTCAGTATTATTTAGAAATGGATACTGATTTCTTGAATATGAATCAGTTAATAGATAAAACTATTGAAATTTCTTTTAAAAAATATAAATGTTTGCATTGTCATTTAGAGAAAACTATTTACAGACAAGGCTATTGTAAGAGTTGTTTTTTTGAAACACCCAATGCTGGAGATTGGATTATGAGGCCTGAGTTAAGTACAGCACATTTAGGTATTGAGGATAGAGATTTAGCTTACGAAAAGCAAGTGCAATTACAACCTCATATTGTGTATTTGGCAAATTCAAGTAATGTAAAAGTTGGAGTTACCAGAAAGCAACAAGTTCCTACACGTTGGATTGATCAAGGTGCACACGAAGCTATTGAAATTGTAGAGGTGCCTAATAGATATTTGGCAGGAATTACAGAGGTAGCGTTAAAAGCGCATGTGGCAGACAAAACCAATTGGCGCAAAATGTTAAAGAATGATATTGAAGATGAAAACCTACAAGCTTGGCAAGAGCGTCTTCGTACTTATATTCCAAAGGAAGTACAAGAATATTTTATTGAAAATAATAAAGAAACTCAGTTGAATTTTCCTGTGAACAAATATCCAGAAAAACCTAAAAGTTTAAATTTAGTAAAAGAGAAATCTTATACAGGAATATTGGTAGGTATTAAAGGGCAGTATTTAATTTTTGAAGACGAAACTGTTTTTAATATAAGAGCCAATGAAGGTTTGGTAGTTGAGTTAAATATACTAGCTTAATTAATTGTGAACTACCATGTAAGATTTAGTAGATTTTCGCTCAACGATATCTGTTTTAATAATAAAGGTTTCGTTATGAGTATCGTTATTATTTTCTAATTTGTCAATTAGTTTTTCTGCAGCAGTAGCACCCATTTGTTCTCCGTGCTGACTTACTGTTGTCATTTTTGGACTAGAATGCCTAGCTAAAATTCCGTTAGAAAAAGCAATGACCGAAAAGTTATCTGGTACTGTATGTCCTTTTCTAATGGCTACTTTCATTGCAGCAATGGCAGAAGACTCATCTGTAGTAATCACTGCGTCAATATCTTTTTGAGCAAAAATAGGCGTTAGTACATTTTCATATTCTTTGTAATCGTCTTCTTTTATATTGATGATAAAGTCTTCTCTAATAGCAATATTTTCTTTTTCTAAGCCTTTAAGATAGCCTTGATGTCTTAAACGACCAATTTGTAAGTTGCTTATTGTAGATATAAATGCAATGTTTTTAAATCCTGTTTTTACCAAGTGTTGTACTGCATTTACTGCACCATCAAAATCGTTAGTAATTACTTTATCACAATTGATGCGTTCAGCAACTCTATCAAACATAACAATTGGGATTCCTGCAGCAATACAATTTTCAAAATGACTAAAGTTGTTTTGTAATTCTGTTTCTTCTGCAATAGAAACTATTACCCCGTCAATACTACCATTTGATAACATTTCTAGCGTTTCTTTTTCTTTTTCGTACGATTCGTTAGAAATACAAGAGATTATTTTGTAGCCTCTTTTGTTGGCTACTTTTTCTACTCCTTTAAATACTTGCGCAAAAAAATAGTTTAACATATTGGGAATGATGATTCCAATTGTTTTTGTTTTTCTACTCTTTAAACTTAACGCATTAAAGTTAGGTTTGTAATTGTTTTCTTTTGCAAAACGCTGAATTTTTTCTTTGGTACTTACACTTATTTCATAGCTGTCATTCAACGCTTTAGAAACGGTAGAAATAGATACGTTAAAATGATTGGCAATGTCTTTAATTGTAAGTCGCTTCATAAGAAATAAAATGAAGCTCTAAAGTACAAAAAAAGAACAATATATGTTGTTCAAATAAACATTCGTTCTTTTTATAAAAGTAATATGGAGCGTTTTTTGTTAGTTATCTCCCAAATTAAAAAACTGTACATTATAACATATTCAATAGCCACCAACCATAGGTTTTCTTGCCAAGGTGTATTTGCGTAAGCTTGATAGCTGAGCACTATTGCCACACTCCAAATTATAGGGAATCTATACCGTGTAAAAGTAGTTAGTAAAATAAGGGTGGCTAAATACCAAGGGTGCATTGTGGTGGTGGTAAAATAATAAAAAGAAATACCGAATAGCATTGCAGTAAGCAATTGTTTGGGTTGTTTATTTTTTCTAAAAAGAGTAATCCACCCCAAAAAAAGGATAGTCATAGCGGGCATTATTTTACCAATAATTGCTATTTCGTTATAGCCTCTAAATACATATCCGATCTCTCTAAAAATGTAGTAAAAGCTGGCGTTGAATTCAAAATTTCTAAACCATAATCCTACTGAATTGGAGTAATTAGCAATGAGTTCAGGAGTATAAAAAGGTAAAAATAGAAGTAGGGTTACAGCTAAAACAACTCCATAAAAAGCAGCTAATGTTGCAATTCCTTTTTTAAACGCATGTTCATTTTTTACAAACCATTGAAAAAATAAGGGTAAAAATAGTAATGGAATTAACTTAACGGATATGGATAATGCAAATACAGCTGCTGCCCAAAGCTGTTGCTTTTTTAGAAGTAAATAAATAGACCAGACTAAGAAAAATAACATCACAGGTTCAAAATGTAAATTACCTGTTAGTTCAATAATAATAAACGGATTTAATGCATATAAAAAAATAGCACCGGTTGGTAGCTTTAGTTGAGTAAGTATTTTTTTGCCAAAATAGATAATACCAATATCAGCAAAAATAATGAGGAGTCGCATTACAATAACTGCGCCCATAATACTTTTGTTTGCAAGAACAGCAGCTATAAAGAAGCATAATTGGTTTATAGGAGGGTAGTTGGTAAAATGACTCCCGTTTAATGCACCCATACTTGTGTATAATTCTTGTGCTTGGTTTACTGGAAACTGTTGTTGATTGATAAAATCTTCTGGTAGATATAGGTAAGGGTTTAAGCCTTCAAAAATTAATCGCCCATCCCAAATAAATCGATAAAAATCTTGTGACAAATTAGGAATGGCAAATAAAAAAACGAGTCTATATAAAACAGCAATTCCTACTAGAAATTTAAATTCGTTATTGTTCTTTTTTAAAAGGTAAAAGTAGGAAGCAAACAAACAAGCATATAAAACAAGTAAGTTTACAAATTGTGTGCGCTCTAGTTGATAAGCAAATAAAAAATAGAGGATAATAGTGGTGACAATTACCAAATATTTTATGCTATTTTCTTTTATAAAAGACATTAGGCTTTAGAAAAAACAGATTTAAAAAATACGTAGCCAAACCCCGAAAATAGCATTAAATGAAAAGGGAAAAGTCCAAAATCACCACCTTCATTGCCAACTACAAATGCACTGTACATACCAAATGCAAAATACAGAACAAGTATGCCTTCTAATACCACATGTATAGATGGTTTTTTATGAATGTATTTGTTGTTTTTCCAACTGTCTTTTAGAGTTTTAATATTAAACTTTGGTGTTCGTACAAATTCACTTTTTTTACCAAAATGACCTTCAATTACTGCAATGGTATTGTGTAAAGAAAATCCCATTGCAATTGAAAAAAAAGTAAAAAATGCACTGATATATTTAAAGAAGTTTTTTAACCCACCACCATAAATTTTACGATACATAAACCAATAACAAATAAAAAATATAATGGAGCTGATGACAAAAAAACTCATCATATAAAAATAATTTTTAAGCATTGGGTTGTTGTTTTTAATATACAACATGGGTATGCTTAACACACCAACTATTAGTACATTTAAAAACATGGTGCTATTTAATAAATGGAGTAGTCCATGTACTTTTGATTTTACAGCTAAATCTTTATTGAAAATAACTCGTTTTGCCATTTTTTGAAAGTTTTCAGCCCCTCCTTTATTCCACCGAAATTGTTGTGATCTTGCTGCGCTGATTATAACAGGTAATTCTGCTGGAGTTTCAACATCTTCGAGGTATTTAAACTTCCACTTTTTAAGTTGTGCTCTATAGCTTAAATCTAAATCTTCGGTTAAGGTGTCGCCTTCCCAATTCCCTGCATCGTAAATACAGGCTTTGCGCCAAATACCAGCTGTACCATTAAAATTAATAAAATGACCTTTGCTATTTCTGCCTACTTGCTCTAAAGTAAAATGTGCATCTAAGGCAAATGCTTGAATTTTTGTAAGTGTAGAATAATTTCTGTTGATATGTCCCCAGCGCGTTTGCACAACACCAATTTCTTGATTTTTAAAATAAGGGACAGTTTTTAAAAGCCAATCTTTTTTTGGTAAAAAATCGGCGTCAAAAATAGCAATAAATTCTCCTTTTGCTTTTTCTAATCCTTCTTTTAAGGCGCCAGCTTTAAAGCCATTTCTATTGGTCCTTCTAATATGCTGAATATTTATTCCGCTTTTTTGTAATTCGGTGATAAGTGTTTTTGTAGCATTTACAGATTCGTCTGTAGAATCATCTAAAACCTGAATTTCTAATTTGTCTTTCGGATACTCAACATTCACAATATTATTGAGTAATCGCTCCATTACATACAATTCATTATATACTGGTAGCTGTATGGTTATAAAAGGTGTTTCTGCTGGGTTTGTAAGATCAAATTTTTGGCAAGTATCTTTTTTGTTTTGCGCTTGTAAATAATTAATCAACAGGTTTAACTGCGCCAGTGCATACATAAAAATAAGCACTAATGCTAGAGAATAAATGATGATGATGATGTATTCTGCAACCATTACTTAAAACTGTATTTAAATATCCAACCTAAAATTTTGACACCAGCCATTATACTTCCTTTTACAGTTCCAGAAACTTTAGAAACACCAATTCTGTTTCTGTATTTCATAGGTATCTCTACATAGCTTAGTTTTTGTTTCAATGCTTTTAATTGCATTTCTACCGTCCATCCGTAGGTTTTGTCTTCCATCTGTAAAGCTAATAACTTGTCATATTTAATGGCTCTAAATGGACCCAAGTCTGTAAATGTTGCTTTAAAAAATAACTTCATCAAACTTGTTGCTAACCAATTTCCAAAAACTTGTTGTGGAGTCATAGCGCCATGTTCTCGTAGTCGTTTTATACGTGCACCAATTACAAAATCGATATCATTTTCTATGATTGGAGCTACAATTTCTGTCAGCTGTTCAGGATAATCAGAATAATCACCATCTAAAAAAACAACAATCGTTGGTTTTTCAGCAGGATTTTTTTGTGCTGTTGAAGCGATATACTTCATCCCTTTTAAACATGCATAACCATATCCTTTTTTGTTTTCTGTTAATACGGTTGCACCCGCGTTTTTAGCATTTACTTCTGTATTATCGGTAGAATTATTGCTAACTACAATAATTTCTTCTACAATTGTAGGGATGTCATTGATAACATTGGCAATAGAATCTTGCTCGTTATACGCTGGGATAATTACTTTGATTAATTGGCTCATTTAGTATAAGTCAGACAGGTTATTTTCTTTTTTAAAAGATTGCAAGTCTGTCCATTCTTTTATTTTGTTTCCTTTTAGGAATTTTTCAATTTTGATTAATTTTTTGCTTTGATAACGCAAGCAATAGCCGTTTTTTTGGTTATCTTTTAATTGACATTTGTGATTTACTTCTCCGTTGTTAGTGTAAAACAGCCACCAACTATTCTTTTTGTCATTTAAAAAATGACCTTCCTCTTTTTTGCTTCCGTCTTTGCGGTAAAAATACCAATATTTTGTTTTTGTATTGTTTAAAAAATGCCCTTCTTTTTTTAACTGACCATTTTTAAAATAGAATTTCCAATAACCGTTTTTTTGATTGTTTTGTAGCCAGCCCTCAACTTTTAGTTGTCCATTTTTATAATACTTTTTATGGTATTTTTTTTGACACAATGCATTGCTGCTATACAATAAAATAAGTACAAGTAAAGTGTATCGATACATTAGTTGTTATTTATAAGTTTCATTAAGTCAACATCATTTCCTAATAAAACTTCTGTAGGATTGATACGTCCCTTTTCAGGGCCATTTTCTAGTTTTAGAACACCACGAGGGCAAACTGCCGAACAGATACCACAACCCACACAACTTGCTCTTACAATATTTTCTCCTTTTTGTGCATAAGCTCTAACATCAATCCCTTGCTCGCAATAGGTTGAACAGTTTCCACAAGAAATACACTGCCCGCCATTAGTGGTAATTCTAAAACGAGATTTGAAACGCTGTACAATTCCCATATAAGCGGCTAACGGGCAACCAAAACGACACCAAACGCGATTTCCAAAAATTGGATAAAACCCTGTGCCGATAACTCCAGCAAACCATGCCCCAATTAAGAAGCTATATGTGTCTTTTATCCATTGAGAATTGATTCCTAGAAAAGAATTCGTTCCTGTAAAGTAGCAATATAAAGTTACTACAGTCATTATCAAAGAAAACACAAGTACTGAATGAATTAACCAGCGTTCTAGTTTCCATGCTTTTAGCGTTTTATTTGAGTGTTGTCTATATGGGTCACCAAGTGTCTCAGCTAATCCGCCACAGCCACATACCCAAGAACAATACCAACGTTTGCCAAAGAAGTACACCATTACTGGTACAATAACAAGGGTTAATAGGATTCCCCAAGCCAAAATAAATAAACCAACGGCTCCGCTACTTCGTAAACTATCTAAATTCCATTCAAAAAAGAAATCGTAATCTAGCGGAAAAGCGTTCTTAAAATCATAGCCAGGCATGTTTAAACTTGTCATGATTTCTGGAATTAAAAACGCAAATACAATTTGAAAAAATAATACAGAAGTGGTTCTGATAATTTGGTATTTGTTATGTCTGTATTTGATATACATTCTGATTGCCATAACTAACATAATAACACAATATAAGAACCCGTATACAAACCATTGCGAAGCTAAACCTCCATTTAAGGCTTTACTAATTGGGTCAAAAATAAAAGTCCAATTTACCACATAATCTGGCATAAAGTAGAGGAGTAGATAAAAACCAACTAGATAAATTAACACCAACCAAGCAATTAACCCTCTGTTGGTACTTGATTCTAAATAGATACCATTGTTTTTTATACCAGCATTACCCAATAAAATATAGTTTGGTAGTATAAACAATAGTGCACCTACAATTCCTAATCCAAAAGTCAACCACCAAAATAAATTAGGATTCTCTTTTATTGAGCCTTTACCCGCAATTTTGGCTAATTCAAAACTAAGTGTATGTGGTTTTCCATAAATTTTATATTGGTATTGTGCTCCTTTTTTATCCCAGTTTTTTTCTGCGTCGTATTTGGCAATTAAGTCGTCATAATACTTGTTAGAAATTGCATATGCATTTCTAACTTTACTAGAAAACTCAAAAATACTTAGAGGTTCTGAGGTTACAATTGCTTTTTTTAGCTCTTCTTTTATCAGTTCGTTTTTATAGTTTTTACTACTGATAAAATTGTCTAGTTCTGCTTCATTTAGGTTAAAAGAACCAGTAAAAATGCTTCCTGTAAAAATGATTAGACCTGTTATAAAAACAACTAATCCTATATTTTTTATTGCTTTCATATCTATTGTAGGCTAAAAATTCGTTTCCAACTTTTCTTTTTAAGCTGGATGTTTGTACTGTTTTCTTGATTAAATTTTGCGATAATTTCAGATTCATGTAATTTATAGAATTCAGGATCGAAATTTGCATCAGCTAAATGTTCTAATACCTCATCAACCGATAGTTTTTTATTTAGCGCATTATTAAAAAATTCGTGTCGCATTCTAATTCCAAAAGTATTGATGCCAATAAACCTATGTGTATTTTTATCATAACTAATATGAATGCATTTTTTACCACTACTGTGTTCCCAATAAAAACGAGCTTCGTTTTCTTTGGGCTGCGCCCAGACCCAACCGTAGGTTTGATATTCTATATCTATAAATTTTGCTGAGTTAAACCAGTGTCCTGGTTTGTACGCTGTTTTGTTACCACAAATAGTTTGTGCCACAGTTTCTCCCATCATTCTACCAGTATACCAAACTGCTTCAATAGGTCTTCTTTGGTCAATAGCTTCGTGTTGTTCTGCACAATCGCCAATGGCATAAATGTTTTTAATATTGGTTTCTAAATACCGATTTACTTTTACACCTCGACCGATTTCAATTCCAGACTCTTTTAAGAAATCAATATTTGGTGATACTCCAGCAGTAAGTCCAACTACATTGCATTCAATTTCTTCGCCAGTTTCTGCAATTACAACAGATTTTACATTGCCAATAGCATCGGCTTTTATTTCTTTTAAGTTGGTGCCCAAACGCAAATCAATATGATTGTCTGTAATTTCTTTATTAATCATGGCAGATTCTTGTGCAGGTAATACAGCATTCCAAAAACTTTCTTCACGTACTAAAAATGTTACAGGTATATTTCTGCTGTGTAACATTTCTGCAAGCTCAATACCAATCAATCCTCCGCCAACAATTACAGCACGTTTACAAACTGTATTATTTGGTGCAAATTTTTCTAAGTTTTCTAAATCTTGTTTATGATACATGCCCATAACGCCATTAAGGTCTTGACCAGGCCATCCAAACTTATTAGGCTTTGAGCCAGTTGCTATAATGAGCTTGTCATAAGTTAGTTGCTCACCATTGTGAAACTCAATTTTAGTTGCATCTGTATGAATTTTAGTAACTAATCCTTTTTTAAGATTGATGTTGTTTTTTTTCCAAAACCAAGGTTCGTAAGGTTGCGTGTGTTCAAACTTCATATGTCCCATATAGACATACATCAATGCAGTTCTAGAAAAGAAATAATCGGTTTCTGCAGAAACTATAGTGATTTCTACATCAGAATTTTTTCTGATATGCCTAGCAGCTGTAACTCCAGAGATTCCGTTTCCTATAATAACAATATGTTCCATAAATTAATTGTTGATGGCTATTCTGTCGAGAGGAAAGTTACAAACTTAAACTTAGACTCTAATTTAGAATGATTATTAATAATTGATAATTCTATTTTTCTGTAATCATTTTTTGAATTACTCGACTTACCACGTAATTCTAAAAATATAAACAAAATGAAACATAAAATTTCTATTCTACTTTTTGCTTTTATAGCAAGTACCTTTATTGTGAATGCACAAGATGAAGATAAAAGTAATATCCAAACCTATACACCTTCAAAATTGTTAAATCAAGGTCAATGGGATATTAAATGGTTTAATAACTTGTATACAGAAACTAAATTTGCCAATAGTAGTGGCGCAAAAACCTCTAAAGCAAGAGAGAATTATTTTACATCAAGTATAGAAGCTTTTACAGGGATATCAGAAAATAATAGAGTAAACATTGGAGCTATCATAGAATATAGATCGAATACAAAAGGGGGGCGACAAGCTTTATCGGTTTTTAGCTTTAAAGACGATCCGGCTACAGAAAGAAAAGGGATTACATCGATTGCTCCGGCAATAAAATTTCAACCTTTTAAAAATATTGGAAACTTCTCTATTCAGACAGCAATTCACATTCCGTTGGTAAAAAATGAGACAGAGAACGGTGTCTTTTTAGATCAAACAGCTTGGGCTTTTCAGAATAGATTGTTTTACGATTACTCATTCAATAGCCAGTGGCAATTATTTGCAGAGTTAAATACTGAATATAATTTTGGAAGTAAAGCAAGTTTTGCAAACAATACAGTGGTATTTACTCCAGGAGTTTTTCTAAGTTATTTTCCGAGTTCTAAATCTACCATTTTAGGGTTGGTACAACATTCACAGCGTTTTGGAAACTTTACGCAAGACTATACAGCACTTGGCTTTGGAGGTAAATATCAATTAACATCAACATTAAACTTAGAGACTATTTATACCAATTTTGTTAGAGGTACAGACAATGGCTTAGGTCAAACTTTTAACATTGGTTTGAGGTTATTGTTTTAAAAAAAAGGCTATTTTAGAGGCCGTGAAAACTAAAAATTTACTATTAATAGGCTTGCTTTCCGTTTGTTTTTCTTGTGTTTCGCAGACTAAGAAAATAAACGGAATTAGCTTTGTAGCATCGCATTCTAAAATAGACTCAAAAAATATACAACCCGTATTAGCTGTTAATGCAAGCTATGTTGCTTTGATGCCTTTTGGTTTTATTAGAGATATTAAAACTCCTAAAATTCATTACAATTCTAAACGGCAATGGTTTGGAGAAACAAAAGATGGGTTGGTGCATTACGCCACAGCATTTAAGAAGAGTAGCGTAAAAATTATGATAAAACCACAAGTGTGGGTTTCTAGAGGTATTTATACGGGTTTTATTAAAATGGATTCTGAAGAAGATTGGAAAGTGCTAGAAGAATCGTATGAAAAATTTATACTAGATTATGCAGCAGTTGCCCAGCAAATAAAAGCAGAAATTCTTTGCATTGGTACAGAACTAGAGAAGTTTGTAATTCATAGACCTAAATACTGGAAGCAATTAATAAAAAAAATAAAAACAATTTATAAAGGAAAATTGACCTATGCTGCGAATTGGGATGAGTTTAAAAGAGTTCCTTTTTGGGATTTGCTAGATTATATTGGTGTAGATGCCTATTTTCCTTTAAGTGATAAAAAAACACCAACAGTTGCAGATTTTGAGGCTGGTTGGCAACCTCATAAAATAACCATAAAAAAGATTCAAGAAAAGTATCATAAGCCTATTTTATTTACAGAGTACGGTTATAGAAGTGTTGACTATAACGGTAAAAAGCCTTGGGAATCAAATAGGATAGAAGGTAGTGTAAATCATCAAGCTCAAAAAAATGCTACTCAAGCTATATACAATCAATTTTGGAACGAAAAATGGTTTGCTGGCGGATTTATTTGGAAATGGTTTCACAACCATAAAAATGTTGGCGGAATCAACAACAATAGGTTTACACCACAAAACAAACCTGCAGAAAAGTTGTTAAAAGAGTTGTATGGTAAATACTAAACATGATAAATATCGTTCTTTTTAAAAGAATTAAACACTAACTTTGAGTATAGTTAAAAATTAAAAATCATGAAAAAAATAATTGTTCCAGTAGATTTTTCAGAACATTCAGAATATGCTTTAAAGGCAGCAGCGAGTATTGCAAAAAAACACCAAGCAGAAATTTTGGTATTACATATGTTAGAAATCGGTGCTGCATCTATTTCTGAAAGCACTCTGCAACAACAAGAAACTACGTTGTTCTATCTAAAATTGGCAGAAAAAAACTTTAAAAACTTTTTAAAGAAACCGTATTTAGAAGCTGTAAAAGTAACCCCAATAGTTAAACATTATATTGCATTTAAAGAAGTAAATAATGTTGCAGAAGAATACAATGCAGATTTAATTGTAATGGGTTCTCATGGTGCAAGCGGAATGAAAGAGTTGTTTTTAGGTTCAAATACAGAAAAGGTAGTAAGAAACTCAAATGTGCCAGTGTTGGTTGTAAAGCAAGAGCAAGAAGATGTTCATTTTGAAGATGTAGTTTTTGCTACCGATTTTTCTGAAGAAGCTATAGAGGGTTATCAACGTGTAATGAATTTCTTGAGCAACTTTGCAGATAAAATTCATATAGTACATGTAAACACTCCCTACGGAGACTTTCAAAGTTCTACAGAAATAGAAAATAAAGTAGCACACTTTCTATTAAAAGCAGAAGGTAATTTAGACCGATTAAATTCAATTCATTATATCGCAGATTATACTGTAGAAAAAGGAATCTTAAACTTTTGCAATGTAGTAGGAAGCGACTTAATTGCAGTGATTACTAGAGGTAAAAAAGGGTTGACACATTTCTTTAGCGGTAGCGTTTCTGAAGACGTTACTAACCATGCACTATTACCTGTGATTGCATTTAAAATGTAGTAGTTTATGAAGAAGAATTTTGTACTTGTTTTGTTTGTACTTGTATTGTTTTCTTGTACAAAAGAAAAAGTAGCACCTAACCCTAATAATCTGCAAGAATATTTGAATCTTAATTTAGGATTGCAACAAGATGAAGTTATTGCTTGTGCGGCCAGTGATGAGTTTAATACTACAATTTCGTACATATTTTTTTATCCAATAAAAGGAGCAACCGAAATTCAATACTTTGAAACAGAAAGCACACAGGTAAATGAAAAAGATTTTTCTTTATATACCAAGAAAATCTTGCCTAAAGAAGGTGTTTTTGATGGTTACTTACAACGGTTTATTAGAAATGATGCCAAAGAAGTTTGGGGCATGCTTACATATAAAACAAACGGTAAACTGCATAAATCGAATCCTATTAGATTAAAACATCAAACAAAGCCAACAGAATGGAATGATAAAGTGAATGTGAGTTATGTTGTTAATAATTCAGGTACTACTCCAAAATTTAACTGGGACGATGGAGTGCATAAAGAAAACGCAATCTATTTTCAAGTCATTTCTGATGAAAAAAATAAGCTTTTATCTGGTACCTACACTTATGATAAATGGTTTCAATACTATGTGTTAGATAATGTGGTACTAAATATTACAACGACTAAGCCACCCGTTTTACAAAAAGACGTAGCTTATTATTTTACAATGATGGGAGTGAGTTTAGATAATTGGGTAAATCTAGTAATTTTTAAACGCTTTATTGCACAATAAAATGAGATTAGTAGTAGTGTTTTTTTGCCTCTTTTTTTCTGCTCAAATAATAGGGCAAGAAAGAGTGGTAAAGCAAGTAATTATCAAAGGAAACACAAAAACTAAAGCAGCAGTATTAACCTCTTTTTTGTTAACAAAAGCAAATACTTATTTAGATTCAGTTGTATTGCATAAAGACATTAAAAGACTAAAAGAATTACCCGCAGTTTCGTATGCGAATTATCATGTAATTCAAGTTCAAGCACAGCAGTATCATGTAGTTTTTAAGATAGAAGAAAATAGAACGCTGATTCCGTCTGTTAGTATTTGGACAACAACCAATAAGAAATTTGCCTATAAAGTAGGTTTATACGATTACAATTTCTTAGGAAGGAATATAACACTCGGAGGTTTTTATCAAAACAATGGTTATCATTCTTATGGTATAAATTTTAGCGCACCATTTTTGTTTTCAAATAAATTAGGGTTGGCAGTAAATCATCAAAATTGGGTAAGTGAAGAGCCTTTGTATTTTGATAGTGGCTCTGCAAATTATAAATATCAAAACATTGCTTTAGAAACCTTACTGTTATATCAACTTAACTTTAAAAATAAGCTAGCTTTTGGAGTAAACTTTTTTAAAGAAAAATACAATTATGTAAGTGGCACCACGTCGCCTTCTATTCCACAAGAATTAGACATCAACAAAACTATGTTTAAGTTTGTGTATGGTTACAATAATTTAACCTATCACTACCAGTATATAGACGGATTTAAAAACGAATTATATACTCAGATGATTACTTCTAAAAATAATTTTCAAGATGAGTTTTTTGTTGCTTGGAACGATTTTTTTTATTTCAGGAGACTTTGGAAAAAAGGTAATTGGGCAAACAGATTACGTATAGGATTATCTACCAACAATAAAAGTCCGTTTGCGCCTTTTGCACTAGATAATAATGTAAATTTACGTGGGGTAGGTATTTTGGTTGATAGAGGTACAGGAAGCATTGTGTACAATACAGAATACAGACATACATTATTAGAAAAAGGAAGCTATGTACTGCAAAGTAATGTGTTTTTAGATGCTGGTACATGGCGTAAGCCTGGAGGTGAATTCAGTGATTTTACAAAAAGTGAAAATCAAAAAGTATTTAGCGGATTGGGTTTGCGTATAATCAATAAAAAAGTATTCAACGCCATTTTTAGAATTGATTATGGGGTGGAGCTTACCAATGGAAAATCTAAAGGATTAGTTTTTGGAATTGGACAGTATTTTTAGAAATCTTTTTTATTTCTTTCGTCATAAAAATGTTCAAAATGATAGCTGAGATAGTCAATTGAAATTTTGTGCTTTTTGTGTACTGTTAAACCTCCCTCAATTCCAATAATATCTAAGTTTGGTAAAATTGAGAAACCACCAAAATCAAACATTACATGATGATTTGGACAAAGACACAGTAAATTCTCAATTACATCTGGTCCGTTATGAGGAGAGCCTAATGGTTTAATATGTGCTGCTTCAGCATAATAACCTGATGAAGTTTCAATTCTTGTATTACAAATTTGACATTTATAATTATAAAGGTCTTTTATTTTTCTACTTAACTGAGTGTTTCTTATTATTCTTTGTACTTGAGTTGAAACTCTTTTTGTTTGATATTCTTCAGGAGATTCTTCTACAATATTTTGAATGTTAGAAATGCTTTTTTCTATTTTGATAAGTTTAAAAAGAAAAACATAGTAACCACTTTTTCCTTTCTTTTTCCAATACTTTTCTATTAAATATAGTCCGTCATATCTATATCCTTCATCTGGCCCAAATTTTGAGCCTTTATGTCTGCCTCGAATAACTCTTATAGGTAATCCTTCTAAACAACTTTTGGCAAGAGCTAAATTTTGTCGTGTTAATTGTTGATCAGCAACTTGTTTTCCAGTTTCATTACTTCTTCCACCATGTCCGGTGTAAATTATTTCATTTCCAAAATCTTTGTCATCCTCATAACCTCCTGAAATTACAATTGAATCTGCACCTTCATTCTGACTTCCACTTATTCCAGCTTGTGGAGGTCTATGAATTCCTGAAATCGAAATTTCCATTCTATTATTAAATTGGTGACCTTCTTTAAAGCCTTCAATTTCTCCAAATATTCTTTTCATAACAAAAAACGTTTATTTCAAAGTTAATGAAATAAACGTTTTTTTAATTTCTTTTTAAAAGATTTCTCGACTCCGCTCAAAATGACATACAACTAGCAACACCCACCACCATCATAATGAAAAGTAGAGGGAGAAAAGAAAATATCATCCCTTCCTAAGGCTTGTAGTGCTCCTGCAGTTTTATCACAAATTGCTAAGGGTTGATTTTTTAGTAAAACGTGCCCTGCATTGTCATCAAAATAATCTTCATCACCAAAATAAATCGCAGCTTTTCCTGTAAAAACACAAGGTCCGTCTGCAGGCATTGGATCTTTAATGGCTGCTACTTCAATAGATTCAATGTAAATCAATTCATCCGTTGGGTAATTCTTCGGATCTAATATTCTGTATGGTTTTCTAGCTCTAATTTCAATGGTTCCAAAACCAGCATCTGTCAATGCTTTTACATAGTCAGCAATTGGTAAACTTCCAGACAAACACAAAGCACGCAAACGTTCGTCGTTACGTAATTCATCATTCATAGGTTGCTCACAAGTAGGATCGCTCATTACTAAACGACCATGAGGTTTTAACACACGATACATTTCTGCAATGGCTTTTTGCAAATCGTCTTCTTTAAAAATATTAAACAAGCAGTTTTGAGCGGCCACATCTATAGAGTTGTCTTCCACAGGTAAATTCATAGCATCTCCTTTTCGTAAATCGACAAAATCAGATTTAAACCAATCGTTTTGCTCTTCAGCTACTTTAAAGTTTTTACGTGATGCTTCTAACATTTCATCAACCACATCCAAACCAATGACACCACCTTTTTGTCTGTTGAAGTATGAGAATTGTAATAATTCCATACCACCGCCAACACCTACATATAATATTGTTGGATTGTTGGTTAAATCACGTGCGTGTACGGTTGAACCACATCCGTAGTTCATTTCTTGCATAATTCGTGGAATTTTTAATCCTGGTAATTCCCAAATCGGATTTGTAGTACAGCATAATCCAACATCTGGTGTTAAGGCTGCTTCTTTATATACATTGTGTGTGGTTTCTAGGTAACTCATTTTCTATGGATTTGTAGATTCTTAGAACGTTTCGCTTTTAGATTTTTAGATTGGTTTTCTAACAATCTAAAAAGCCAACTAATCTAATAATCTGATAATTTCTTTAAATAATGTTATCATTTTTGGTTCGGCTTCTCCAGCAACAGTAATAATTTCTGCAATGTCTACAGGTTGTAAATTTTTTGGATCACATTCGTCTGTGAGTACCGAAATCGCCGCACAAGGCAATCCTAGTTGTTTTGCTACAATCACTTCTGGAACTGTACTCATCCCCACAGCATCTGTCTCTAAAATTTGTAGCATTCTATATTCTGCTCTTGTTTCTAATTGCGGCCCAACTACGCTGGCATATACACCTTCATGCAATTGTATGTCGTTTTGTATAGCAATAGCTTTCATCAGAGCATTGATTTTTTTTGAATAGGGTTCTAGCATATCTGCAAAAATATTTCCGAATTGGTTAGCACCTTTAAAAGCTAATGGTGAGCTTCCTTGTAGATTAATGTGATCTTCAATAAGCATTAAATCTCCTTTTTTATAACTTAAATTAATAGCACCTGCAGCATTAGAAATTAATAAATGTTGAATTCCTAATCCATGCATAGCTCTAATTCCATATGTTACTTCCCAAAGATTGTATCCTTCGTACACATGAAAACGACCAGACATTACAATTACTTTTTTGCCAGATAGTGTTCCGTAAATAATTTTACCAGAATGAAACTCAACAGTAGCTTGAGGGAAATTAGGGATATCTGCATACGGAATCTCTTTTTCGATTTGAATTTCATCTACTAGTTTTCCTAATCCTGTTCCTAAAACAATTCCGATTTCAGGAGCTGTAATTCCGTTTGCTTTTAAGTACTCTATTGTTTCTTTAAGTGCTGCCTGTTTTTTCATTTATGCTGGGTTGGTTTGTTGTATAATTTGTTGAATCTTAGGATTGTTTTTATAAAAATCGGAAGCGATTAAATCTTCAAAAGTATCAATGTCATTTAAGGTTTCTATCAATCCAACAGATTCTTTTTGCTCCTTTAACTGATTCAAAGTTACCTCTAATAATTCTGATTGACTCCAAGGTTTGTTTTCGAAAATTGAAGTATTCATGTTGGACATGCCGATTAAATAATAGCCACCATCTTCTGCTGGTCCAAATACAATATTATGAGTATTTAATTTTTCAAAGCCATTATCAATAATTTCTTTTGAGATATTAGGTAAATCAGAACCAATTAAAATAATATTTTCATATCCTTGATTAAACCCATGCTGAAAAGCATGTTGCATTTTTTCTCCTAAATCATTTCCTTCCTGAACAAACTTTTCATCGTTTTCCCATTTTGACGGAATGATAACATCAGAAAAATAAATATGCCTATCAACATCAACTTCTTGTGATGCTTTTTCAGTAATAGAAAACAACTCGTAATAAATATTAAAGGCACCAACATCTCCAATGGTTTTGGCTAAACGTGTTTTTACTTTGCCTAGGATGATGTTTTTTACAAAGACGATTAATAAATTTTTACTCATAAATCTTAACTCCTTTTTTTAACCATGTACTCCATGCTTTGCTAAAGGTATGTACTTGTTCTGTTGGATTGTTTTTTGAATCTACCACTGTATTTTCTTTGTTTTTCCATTCGAAAATTCCGCCAAATAAATTGTACACATTTGTATAGCCAGCTTTTTGTAATTTCTCTGCAATGTCTTCAGATCGAATACCAACTGAGCAATACACAACAATGGTAGCATTCTTATCTTTTAGTTTTGAGGTTGTTTCTTTTAAATTAAACTCATCATAGCCTACGTGAATTGCATTCTTAATATGACTAACCTTATATTCTTTGAGTTCTCTTGCATCTAATAAAATAACATTGTCACCTTGAGCGGAGTCTAAAGATATTTTTAATAAATTATTTACTTGTTTAACAGATGCATACGGAACACTTTCAGTATTGTATTTCTTTAATAGTTTTGTCAACGATTTTTGCCCACTTACAGAAAGTGAAAAAAGGAAAATGAATATGTAAATAATTTTTTTCATTTTTAGTAATATCTTGACTATGCTCAATACGACATTAATTTATGCTACAACTCCTTGACAACTACTTCCTGCTCCAGCTGTACATCCGTAACAATGTTGATTGATGATGATATTTCTGTTTTGTAAAATTTCTTCATTGTATTCAGAAATATGTTTCACTTTAGCATTCACCTTTAGATTCAGCATTTGATTGAAATCACAATCGTACAACCAACCATCCCAACTCACAGAAATAGTATTGGTACACATTACATTTTCAACTGCCATTGGGTTGTATGCTTCTACCAAGGCATACATATAATCTTCATAATTTTCTGAAGCAATTAAATAATCTAAAAATCGACTAATTGGTAAATTGGTTATTGCAAACAGGCTATTAAAGTCAATATTAAAATCTTCTTTTAAAGCTTTCTTGAAATCGTTTTCCAGCCCTTGTTGATCTCCTGGTAAAAAAGCTCCTGAAGGATTGTAAACTAAATCCAATTTAAGATTAGTTCCTTCTACACCATAACCAACTTCATTTAGCATTTGCAAAGCTTTTATCGATTTGTCAAAAACACCATCACCACGTTGTTTGTCTGTTTTTCCTCTTGTCCAGTGAGGCATGGAAGAAACTACATGCACATTGTGTTTTTTAAAGAATTCAGGTAAATCGTAATATTTTTTATTTGCACGAATAATTGTAAGGTTTGATCGAACGATAAAGTCCTTAATTCCAGCTTTAGAAGCTTCTTCTACAAACCAACGAAAATTTGGATTCATTTCTGGTGCTCCACCAGTTAAATCTAAGGTATGCGCCTCTGTTTTTTTAATCACATCCAAACATTGGTTCATGGTTTCAATTGTCATGATTTCTTTTCTGTCTGGACCAGCATCAACATGACAATGTGCACAAACTTGATTACACATATACCCTAAGTTGATTTGTAAAATTTCTAACTTTTTTGGACGTAGAGGAAATTGATTGCTTTCTTTTATTTTGTTAGCAAACGTAGGTAACTCATCTTTAAAAATTCCGTTTGATAGAATTTCTAATTGATGTTGTGTATTTGCTAAATCGTTGTTTCTAGCTAAAAGTGATTTTTTAGGCATATTTTTATTTAAAATGAGATTCTAACTTTCGTTGGAATAATCGATTCACACAATTTTGTAAAAAATTGGTTCTCTACTTACATTTCTAATTTATTGACTTTATTCATCATTTGTACACCGTGTACCAATGTGGCACCGCTTTTAATTGCTGCACCAACATGTACTGCTTCCATCATTTCTTCTTTGGTAATTCCGCGTTGTAAACCATCCTTTGTATAAGCGTCAATACAATATGGGCATTGTTCTGTATGCGCAACAGCTAATGCAATTAATGATTTCTCTCTGGCAGATAAAGCACCTTCTTCAAATACTTTTCCGTAATAATCAAAGAACTTGTTACCAAGTTCTTCACTCCATTCTGTAATCTTTCCAAACTTTCTTAAATCAGCCGGATCGTAATATGTTTTTGACATTTGCGTTCTATTAATCTTAAAAAATAAAGATACTATTTACCATTTAAATTCCAATCATACTCAAGATATCTTACCTTGGCTTTTTTATTGATTTTTGTAGTAGAATATTTGTTTAAATAATCTATTAAAGAACCATTTTTAATAAAATCTCCTTTATACCACTCAAAGATTCTAGATAAGTATACTTTTTTAGCGGTAATTCTATTCCTGTTAGGGTCATTAATAAATAGTTTCATTAATCTTTCTAATTCAGAATCTATATTTTTTTCTGTAAATGCAATATTTGATAATAACGGACATGATCCCGAAGCACAGTTTACGCCAACATGTATTCTTGGGTCATCAAAATCTTTACGTAAGATTTCATGCTCAATTTGATTTAAGGTATAATTTTTACCACCAACATTTGCAAAAGGAATACTCCACGCATCTTTTCCTCTTTTCTTAATTTTTGTAATGCTTTTTATAGGAAAATTGTCTAAAATGAGTTTCAATGTATAGGCATTGTAAGCATTAATCCAAAAAGCTTTTGTTTTATTATCTGACCAATCTTTTTGAGGTGAGGTTTTTTGTAAATAAGTAATATATTCACCTAGTTTAGATTCATCTGTTTTAAAACTTTTGTAGTTTACATTTCCTTTTTTATCAACATGTTTTTGCAATAATGAATGATAGTTTTCAGTTTGTGCATTAATAGCTGTAATAAATAAAAATAAGAAGCTTAAAGAAAATATTGTTTTCATCTAAATTGTTTTTTAATGAAAGTTTAGACGTGTTAGTTATTGATTGTTTACAAAGAATTTGTTAAAAAATTAATCCCTAATTTCTTCACCAACTTTCAAGTCGAATTTTTTCCTAAATACGTAAACTAGTAAGTATAAAATTGGAGTATCTAGAGCTGCAATAATTACCTTAAATAAAAATCCGCTTAATAACAATCCTCCAAAAATACTCCATGGTAATACTTCAAAAGAACACAATAAAAACAATACAGTGAAAGTGTCTATAAACTGAGAAGAAAAGGTTGAGAAGTTATTTCGTAACCATAAATGTTTTCCATTTGTTTTTCTTTTCCAAAAATGAAAAATACGGATGTCAATAAATTGTGCTGCTAAGTAAGCCAACATTGAAGCTAATACGGCCAAAGGTGATAGTCCAAAAACTCTAGAAAAAACCTGATTGTCTATTGGCGAGTTATCAATTGCAGGAGCATAATCAGCAACCAAAATAATTAACATAGAAAAAAAAGAAGCAAAAATACCCGCAACCACTACCTGATTTGCCTTTTCCTTTCCGTAAATCTCAGATAAAATATCAGTAATTAAAAACGTAATTGGATAAGGTAAAATACCAACAGAAATTTCAAAGCGATAAATTCCAAAAGGTTCCCAATAAAAAAACTTTTGAAAGATTAAGTTAGAGGTAACTAATGAGGCAATAAATAGTGCAGCTAAGATTAAGTAGATTAACTGAGCAGATGATTTTTGGTTGACTGTCATATAACGAAGTTAGTGATTTCTTGTGATTTTAAAAATTTGTATGTTTGCACCTACAAACAATTAAGAAAATTAATCAAAATGAAAGCATATATTTTTCCTGGTCAAGGGGCGCAGTTTACAGGAATGGGATTGGATTTGTACGAGAATTCTCCTGTTGCTCAAGACTTATTTGAAAAAGCGAATGAAATATTAGGGTTTAGTATCACTGATGTGATGTTTGAAGGAACAGCAGAAGAATTAAAACAAACTAAAGTTACGCAGCCAGCTATCTTTTTACATTCAGTAATTTTAGCAAAAGTGTTAGGTGATTCTTTTCAGCCAGAAATGGTTGCAGGTCATTCTTTGGGTGAATTATCTGCTTTAGTTGCTAATGGTGTATTGTCTTTTGAAGATGGATTAAAATTAGTTTCTAAAAGAGCATTGGCGATGCAAAAAGCATGTGAAATAGTACCATCTACAATGGCGGCAGTTTTAGGGTTGGAAGATAATGTAGTAGAAGAAGTTTGTGAATCTATTGACGGAGTAGTGGTAGCAGCTAATTATAATTGTCCAGGGCAATTAGTAATTTCAGGAGAAGTTCCTGCTGTTGAAAAAGCTTGTGAAGTTTTAACAGAAAAAGGAGCAAGAAGAGCCTTGTTATTACCTGTTGGTGGAGCTTTCCATTCTCCAATGATGGAGCCAGCTAGAGAAGAATTAGCAGCAGCAATTGAAGCAACTACCTTTAACGAGCCTACTTGTCCAGTATATCAAAATGTACCTGCGAAAGCGGTTACAAATCCAGAAGAAATTAAAGAAAATTTAATTGCGCAATTAACAGCGCCAGTAAAATGGACACAGTGTGTGCAATCTATGATTGCTGATGGAGGAACAGAATTTGTAGAAGTTGGTCCTGGTAAAGTATTACAAGGATTGATGCGTAAAATTGACAGAAGCGTTTCGGCAAGCGGAGCTAGTTTTGAAGCATAGTAATGTTTTTAACTAAGAAAAAAGCCGCTCAATTGAGCGGCTTTTTTATAATTCTATTTTTTAGGCTTGTATATTGCGCCAGTTGCAAAATCGACAATTAACCCAGGCCAAAACAAGATAATATCTGCAATTAATGCAACAACTCTTACTTCTCTCTGTTGTTGCCCTGGTAAAGGTTTTGTTTTTTGATAAGCGGTAACTTTTCCTCCAAAAACAGTGGCACAACTAGACATTGTTAACATAATTGTTGCAAGGATGACAGCAATTTGTTTGTTTAATTTTTTCATAGTTATAAGGTTTTTTATGAATTAATTCGCGAATATATCATTTATAATAATTAAACCAAGAATTGATTTATAAAAAAAGCCGTTCAACTGAACGGCTTATAAATTATGTGGAAGAATTTTATCCTACAAAATCATTCACAGTTTTAGTGATAAATGCTAACTGCTCTTCATCTAATTCGGTATGCATAGGTAATGAAATTACAGTTTCAATTAACTCGTTAGTTACTGTAAAATCATCTTCATTATAACGCTCATCTTGATAGG
The DNA here is from genome assembly GCA_013373385.1 of Flavobacteriaceae bacterium. Lineage (GTDB taxonomy): Bacteria > Bacteroidota > Bacteroidia > Flavobacteriales > Flavobacteriaceae > Polaribacter. The sequence goes on along the minus strand of JABXHX010000030.1, from coordinate 41,057 downwards.
CTTTTTGCGCATGTAATGGAACTGGATAATAAATTGCATTCGGGATATTATTGTCTAATAAATGTTGATGTAAATCATTACGTTTTCCATTTGTAATCTTTAAAGTATACTGATGAAAAACATGTGTAGAAAAATCACTTGTTATAGGTGTAATAATATTTGGATTAGATGCAAATGCATTGTTGTAATATTCTGCTGCTTTTCTACGAGCATCACAATAACTATCTAATAAAGGTAATTTTGTTTTTAATACAGCTGCTTGAATAGAGTCTAATCTAGAATTCACTCCAATTACATCATGATAATAACGTTTGTACATACCGTGGTTTACCATTCCTCTAATAATGTGTGCTAATTCATCATCATTGGTAAAAATAGCTCCACCATCACCATAGCATCCTAAGTTTTTAGAAGGGAAAAAAGAAGTAGTTCCTACATTCCCCATAGTACCAGATTTTTTGGTAGTGCCATCAGAAAACGTATAATCAGCTCCAATAGCTTGAGCATTATCTTCAATTACAAATAAATTATGTTCTTTTGCTACCTCTAAAACAGCTTCCATATTTGCACATTGCCCAAACAAATGTACAGGAACTATTGCTTTAGTTTTTGGAGTGATTGCTTTTTTTAGAGCTTCAATGTCCATATTAAAAGTATCTGGCTCAACATCTACTAAAACAGGAGTTAGTTTTAATAAACCAATTACTTCAACAGTTGCAGCAAAAGTAAAATCTGCAGTTATCACTTCATCACCTTGTTCTAAACCTAATCCCATCATTGCTATTTGCAATGCATCCGTACCGTTTGCACATGGAATTACGTGTTTTACGTCTAAGTATTTTTCTAAGTCAGCTTGAAACTCTTTAACAAAAGGACCGTTAATGTACGCAGCAGAATTTAATACTTCTTGAATAGATGCATCTACAGTTTCTTTAATGTGTTTGTATTGACCTGGTAAGTCAACCATTTGAATTTTTTTCATGGTGTGAATTTTTGTCTGACAAAAGTACAAATTTATCTGGGTATAATTAGTTTCATTATTGTATGCTTTTTCTGTTATCTTTGAGAAAATTCAAAAGTATATTCATGAAACTTGTTAAGAAAATTCTAAAAGTTATTGTTGTGTTGGTGATATTGATAGTTGTTGGTATATGGCTGTATAGTAGATCATTGCATCCAACATATAATGGTGAATTAGACTTAGCAAATATTTCAGAAGAGGTAACCGTATATTATGATGAGGTTGGCGTACCACATATTAATGCACAAAATCAGCATGATGCCTTTACCGCTTTAGGTTATGTACATGCCCAGGATAGATTGTGGCAAATGGAATTAATTAGAAGATTAGCTGCTGGAAGATTGTCAGAGATTTTTGGAAAAGATGCTATAAAAACGGATGTGTTTTTCTCAGGTTTAGGAATTGAAGAAGCCTCTGCAAAAACAATAAAGAATTTAGATAAAAACTCGCAAGCATATAAATTAGCAATTGCTTATTTAGATGGAATCAATCAGTTTATGGAAAATGGACCAACACCAGTTGAGTTTCTGTTAGTTGGAGTAGAGAAAGAAAAATACACCTTAAAAGATATTTACAATGTGTATGGGTATATGGCTTTTAGTTTTGCTGCGGCTCATAAAACAGACCCAATGTTAACTGAAGTAAAAGAAAAACTTGGAGCTGCTTATTTTAATGAAATTAGTTTGTCTAATATTCCCAATACAGAATTGATTAAAAATGAAAAGAATCCAATTTTAACAGCAAAAGTTGCATCAGCAATAAACACTTTATATAAAGATTTACCTATTTCTCCATTTATTGGAAGTAATTCTTGGGTGTTAGGGCCAGAAAAAACAAAAAAAGGAAGAGTTATTTTTGCAAATGACCCACATATAGGTTTTGCACAGCCTTCTGTGTGGTATCAATCTCATGTAAAAACTCCAGATTACGAATTGTATGGATATAGTTTGGCATTATCTCCGTTTCCATTGCTAGGACATAATAGAGAATTTGCTTATGGAATGACGATGTTTGAAAATGATGATATTGAGTTTTATTTTGAAAAAGAAAACCCTAACAATCCAAATGAATATGAAACAGTAAATGGATTTGAAAAATATGAGATTATAGAAAAGAGAATTAAAATTAAAGATGAAAAAGATTCTGTATATCAAATAAAAGTAACGAAGCATGGCCCAATCATGAATACTATTATTCAGCATTTAAAAGATGAAAAGCCTATGGCAATGCAATGGATTTATACAAAATTAAATAACGAATTACTTGAGCTTTCTTATCAGATGTCGCATTCAAAATCATTAGTTGAATTTAGAGATGCGGCAAGTAAATTGCATGCGCCAGGATTAAATATTATGTATGGAGATGCTAAAAACAATATAGCTTGGTTTGCTTCTGGACAGTTGTATAAATATAGAGAAGGGGTTAATACCAAATTGGTCTTAGACGGAACATCTGGTAAAGATGAAATTTTAGAATATTTTGATTTTGATGAGAATCCACAGGCCATTAATCCAAGTATAAATTATGTGTACTCTGCAAATAATCAACCAGATTCTATTAAGGGAGGCTTGTATCCAGGGTATTATTTGCCAGAAGATAGAGCTAAAAGAATTGTAAGTTTACTCGAAGCTAAAAATGATTTTGCAAAAGAAGATGTTGCTAAAATGATTTACGATGTTACTTCTGCCAGTACATCAACTATTATTAAAAATTTATCTACTGGAATTGATAAATCTATATTAACTGCCAGTGAAAGAATGAGCTTAGATATTATAGAAAAGTGGAATGGTTATTATGGTAAAAAAGAAGTAGCGCCAACCATTTATAATCGATTTATTTATGAAGTGTTGGTAGCAACTTATAAAGATGAAATGGGAGCGAGTTTTAAGCAGTTTATTAATACACCATATCAAGATAAAGCTTTAGCAGAACAGGTTGTAAGAGAAGAGTCAGTTTGGTGGGATAATGTAAAAACAACAGATAAAAAAGAAACAAGACAAGACATTATAACTACATCTTTTAAAAATGCAATTGCTTTTTTAGGGAATCAATTAGGTGAAAATGTTGAAGGTTGGACTTGGGACAGAGTGATTTCAGTTGAGTACAATCATGCTTTTGGAAGAAACCCAACGTTACGTAAATATTTTAATGTTGGCCCTTTTAAAACAATAGGAGGAAACGAAGTAATCAATAATCAGATTTTTAATTTAGATAGTACTGGAGTTTATAAAATTACTGCTGGACCATCAACAAGAAGAGTTATTGATTTCTCTGATATAGAAAATAGTCTAGGGATTTTACCTACCGGACAATCTGGAAATGTATTTAGTCCGCATTACGATGACCAAGCACAAAAATATGTTGATGGTGAGTTTGTGAAAATGAAGTTAAATCAAAAAGAAATTGAAGCGTCTAAAAATAAGTTGGTGTTTAAGGTGAAGAAGTAAATAGAATACTTAGATGTTGTTTTCAATAAATTGAAGGATTTTATTAATATTTTTCCATTCTAAAACTCCGTCAATACTAATTCTATTTATTAAACTTCTTTCTTTTTTTAATTCTTTAGAATTGTTAGTTTTTTCAATTACTTTAACAACTCTTTGTAATGCTAAATCCTTTTTGAAATCTGAAGCTTGTTTTAATTCATTTATAATGTGAAATTTATTTTGGTTAAAACTCATAACTAAACCTCTTTATACACTTCTTCAAACGGTATTCTAAAACGTTCTCCATAAACACCTTTTTCAGATCGTATTCCGCAAGAAACAATCATGTTTATTTCTGCACCATATGGTAGGCCTAAAACACGTTTTACTTTCCAGGTGTCAGAACCTTCCATAGGGCAAGTATCATAGCCAATAGCAGCCATACTTAGCATAAAATTTTGAGCTGCTAAACCTGCTGATTTGTGAGCTACAATACGCATATCTTTTTCTCTAACTTCTCTATAAATAGGTCTAAAGAATCCAGTAATCACTACAATTAGATATTTGATCCAACCGAGAATACCCAAAAAATCACCATATGCAAACGGAATTACTTTTCCATAGTAGTTGCGAGCCATTTTTTCTCGTCCGGTTTGTTCAGATTTTGGAGTGTTAGTACCAAAAGCTGAATCTAAATAAGCAAGATTTGACTTTGCTCTTTTTTTCCATAAATCTTTTCGAACCACAAAAACTACCAATTGTTGAGCAGTTTTTGCTGCATTTTGATTGAAACACAGCGGAGCTATTTTATCGATAATATCTTTTGTGGTAATATGGTAAAACTCCCACAATTGCATATTGCTACTATTAGGAGCTAAACTTGCTTGTTCTATACACTTTTTAACCAAAGAAGTTTCTATTGGTTTTTCAGGGTCATATATTCTTACAGAACGTCTATAATGTATTGCTTCTGAAACTGTTTTTTCTGTACTCATATTTAAGAAAATAACCTCATAAAGGTCTTTAGTGTTTTTAATTTGCCTTTGTATGGTGCGTATCTTACGGGAATATCTAGCCAATTATATCTTTTGGTAATTCCTTTTTTATGACAAAAAATATCAAATGTTTGTTTTCCATGATAACTACCAATACCACTTTCTCCAACACCACCAAAAGGCATATGATGATTTGCAAAATGCACCGTAGTATCATTGATAGTTCCACCACCAAAAGAATAGATTGAAATGATTTTTTTTGCAAAACTATTTTTACCTGTAAATACATACAAAGCCAAAGGCTTATCATATTTACTCATTATTTTGTGTAAATCATTTTCAGTTTCATAAGAAATCACTGGAAAAATAGGGCCAAAAATCTCACCTTTCATTACTTCACTATCTAAACTTGGTTCGTCAATTAAGGTTGGCGAAATATAATTGTCCTCTTTGTTTGTGTTACCACCAACTAAAAAGTTTTCATTTTCTAACATTAACGAAAGACGTTCAAAATTACGTTGATTGATAATTCTTGGAAAGTCTGTCGATTTTTCTGGATTTTCTCCGTATGCTTTCGTGATTTCAGCTTTAAAACAGTTAACAAATCTATCCTTTACTGATGTGTGAATCAATAAATAATCTGGAGCAATACAAGTTTGACCTCCATTAATAAATTTACCCCAAACTATTCTTCTGGCTGCTAGTTTTATATTTGCAGTATCATCTACAATACAAGGACTTTTACCACCAAGTTCTAAAGTAACTGGTGTTAAATATTTGGCTGCTGCTGTTGCAACAATTTTACCAACATTAACGCTCCCTGTAAAGAAAATATAATCCCAACGTTGAGCTAATAATTTCGTTGCTGTTTCTACTCCGCCTTCTACAACCGTAACCAATTCTTTATTAAATACAGATTCTAAAATTTCCTTAGTAATTTTACTGGTGTTTGGAGTTAATTCTGATGGTTTTAAAACAACTGTGTTCCCAGCTGCAATGGCCCCAATTAAAGGCACTAAAGCCAATTGGTAAGGGTAGTTCCATGGAGAAATTACTAATACATTACCATAGGGTTCCTTATAAATTTTGCTTGTTGACGGAAAATTTAAAACTACTGGCATTACTGCTTGAGGTTTAGCCCAAACCTTTAACTTTTTAATGGTTCTTTTAAGTTCAGAAATTACAATAGAAGTTTCTGTCATTACAGATTCGTATTCAGATTTTTTAAAATCAGCATACAGCGCATCTACAATTTCTTTTTCTCTTTTTAAGAGTTCTGAGAGTAAGTTTTTAAGGAGTTTTTTTCTTTTAGAAAAATCTTTTGTGTGCTGATCTGCAAAGTATTCTTTCTGAGTTTTTACAATTTGTTTGATATCCATGTATTAGATTTCTTCAAGTTTTTTATTCATTATAGAAAACCATAACGGCGGAATTAAAGCAGCAATAACCATACCTGGATAACCAGTTGGCATTTGTGGACTTTCTGGCAATGATTTTAATAGTTGATAATGTTTACTGCCATGGTAATGATGATCTGAATGACGTGATAAATTAAACAACATTAATTTTCCAATTACATGATCAGAATTCCAAGAATGTGTTCTTTTTACCTTTTCGTATCTTCCATTTTCGTTTTTCTTTCTTAATAGTCCGTAATGTTCTATATAATTTACACTTTCTAGTAATAAAATTCCAATTATTGCAGCAACTAAAAAGCAAACTAGCACAAATGTATTGTAGAAATATACAATGGAAACTAATAATATAATGTTAGCTAGTGTATAGATAAGCATTCTATTTTGTATATGAAACCAACTTCTATTAGAAAGCTTCATTCGTTTATTTTCTAACTGCCATGCTTGCATATAACTAGTAAAATGTGAACGAATCCAAAATGTGTAAATCCATTCATTTTTTCTAGCAGTAGCGGCATCGTTTGGTGTGGCAACATTTAAATGATGACCTGCATTATGATAAGGTAAAAAATGAGTATCTAACGATGAAAGCAACAAGATTTCTCCTAAAAACTCATCAAACCTATTATTACGATGTCCTAATTCATGACCAATATTAATTCCTAAGGTCCCACACATTAATCCCATACCAATAATTCTTCCTGTCAATTCAGCATAAGTTAAATTTAGTTCTTGAATTACTTCAAAAAAGAAGAATAGAAAATAAATTTGAATAGGAATCATTAAGTATAAAATGTAGGTATACATTTTATTCTCTTTCTCAATTTTTTCTTGTTCTTTATTAAAGTTTCCTGAAGTAGGAGTGAAGAAAAATTCTAAAACGGGTACAACTCCAAAAAATAATAGTAATGGTAAAAACGTAAGAAAGCCATTAAATGTAAATGCAATATATACACTAATTGGTAATAGTAAAACAGTTAAAAACTTTAGGCTTTTCATGTATTGAATGAGTTGAGCCTAAATATACGAAATTATGAACAGGCATTCCAAATAACATCTTCTGGAACTGGAGCGATGATGTTAATTTCTTCTTTACTTACAGGGTGAATGAAGCTAATCTTTCTTGCATGTAAATGAATGCTTCCATCTTTATTACTTCTGTTAAATCCATATTTTAAATCACCTTTTAAGGGTAATCCAATGTTAGCTAATTGACATCTGATTTGATGGTGTCTGCCAGTTTCTAAATCAATTTCTAATAACGAATAGTTATCTAGTTTTTTAATAAGATTATAATGTAAAATTGCCTTTTTACTACCGTCTATTTCTTTGTTAAATGCTGTTGATTTGTTGTTTTTAGGATTCTTTTTTAAGTAATTAATTAGCGTTTCTTTTTCTTTTTTAGGTTGGTTTTTTACAATAGCCCAATAGGTTTTTTTAATTGTTTTATCACGTAACATTTTATTCAGTCTTTCTAAAGCTTTAGAGGTTCTTGCAAAAATGATAATTCCACTTGTAGGTCTATCCAATCGATGTACAACACCTAAATATACATTGCCAGGTTTGTTGTATTTTTCTTTTATGTATTCTTTTACAACTTCACTAAGAGGTTTATCTCCAGTTTTGTCTCCTTGAGTAATGTCGCCAGCACGTTTATTTACAATAATTAGGTGATTATCTTCAAATAATACTTGTAAATTATTTTTAGTTGAGCGCATGCTAATTAATTAAAATTGTCTGCAACATCTTCATTTATAGTGGCAATAAAATTTAAAAACTCTTCTCTACCCAATTTAGAAGTTGAAGATGTAGTAAATGTTTGAGGTAAACTTTCCCAGTGTTGTAGTAATTTCTTTTTATAAGAAGTAATTTGCTTATTTAGTTTTGAGCTACTTAATTTGTCTGCCTTTGTAAAAACAATACAAAACGGAATTTGGTTTTCGCCTAAAAACCGCATAAACTCTAAGTCAATTTTTTGAGGATCATGTCTTGAGTCAATTAACACAAAGGTGCATACCAGTTGCTCTCTTTCTTTAAAGTAGTTTTCAATAAAATATTGAAAAATAACCCTCTTCTTTTTAGATACTTGAGCATAACCATAACCAGGTAAATCAACCAAAAACCAAGAGTTATTTATTTTAAAATGATTTATTAATTGTGTCTTTCCGGGTTTTCCAGATGTCTTTGCCAAATCTTTGCGTTCCATCAGCATATTTATTAAAGAGGATTTCCCAACATTTGATCTTCCAATAAACGCGTATTCAGGAATATGGTCTTTAGGTGCTTTTGTAACATTACTGTTACTCATTACAAACTCAGCAGAATGGATTTTCATTGGTTTTAGATATTTCTAGAGCTTAGCCATTTTTCAAGAACTGTGTTAAATTCTTCAGGTCTTTCCATCATGGCAGCATGACCACATTTGTCAATCCAAAATAAATCAGAGTCTGGTAATAATCTATGGAAATCTTCAGCTACTTCAGGCGGAGTTACTTTATCTTGTTTTCCCCAGATTAAACAGGTTGGTAGGTTTATTTTTGGTAGATCCTTAGCCATATTATGTCTAATAGCGCTTTTAGCAATTGAAAGAGTTCTAATTAAAGAACTTCGGTCGTTAATTACCACATAAATATCATCTATCAGTTCTTCTGTTGCTATTGCAGGATCGTAGAAAACATCTCTTGCTTTTTGAGTAACATAATTTCTGTCACCTCTTTTTGGGTAACTATCTCCCATTGAGTTTTCGTACAATCCAGAGCTTCCGGTAAGTACCAAGGCTTTAACTTTTTCTGGGAAATGTTTTGTAAAGTACAATGCAATATGACCGCCTAGAGAATTACCAACTAAAACAACTTTTTTTAGCTGTTTATATTCAATAAAATCATTTAAGAATTTAGCTAAGTTCTTAACATTTGTTTTCAGTAAAGGTAGCTTGTATAAAGGCAGTTCAGGTATCAATACTTTGTATCCATTTTTTGAAAAATGATTAAATGTATCGTCAAAATTACTCAAAGCTCCCATTAAACCGTGTAAAATAACTATTGGTTGTCCTTCTCCAGCTTCAGCATAGGTAAATTTACCTTCCTTAGTTAAGTTTTTTGTCATTTTTTAGTTGATTTCACTTCATGGCAAATGTAGTTTTTTTTTAGGACATATGCATTTCTTAGTTTTTTCTTCTGTAATGGTGGTATCTGTTGTGTAATCAACATTTTATCCAAAAAGTAAAATTTTATTAACAATGTGGTAAAAAGTGGTAAAAAGTGGTAAAAATTTTATATTTTTGAAAATCACAGCAATAAGAAATAAGTAGTTTGATAAACTTAATTGGAACATACGAGTGTAAGGCAGATGCTAAAGGAAGGGTGATGTTTTCGTCAGCTTTAAAGAAGCAATTGCTGCCAGTTGTGTCAGAAGGGTTTGTTGTGAAGAGAGCTGTTTTTCAGCCTTGTTTAGAGTTGTATCCTATGCAAGAATGGAATTTGATGATGGCTAAGATTAACAAGCTAAATCGTTTTGTTAAAAAGAACAACGATTTTATTAGGAGGTTTACTGCAGGGGTAAAAGTGGTGGAGTTAGATGCTTCTGGAAGATTGTTGATTCCTAAGGATTTATGTCAGTTTGCAGGAATTCAAAAGCAAATAGTATTGTCGTCTGCTGTAAATATTATTGAGATTTGGGATAAGGATAACTATGAAAAAGCCATTGATGATGCGGCGCTAGATTTTGCTGAATTAGCAGAAGAGGTAATGGGTAATACAGAAGCGGATGAGTTATCATAATCCAGTATTGTTGTATGAGAGCGTTGATGCTTTATCTATAAAACCAGATGGGGTATATGTAGATGTAACTTTTGGTGGAGGTGGTCATTCTCGAGAAATATTAAGTCGATTGGGAAAAGAAGGAAGACTGTTTGCGTTTGATCAAGATCCAGATGCACAGCAAAATAAAATTGATGACGAGAGGTTTGTGCTAATAGCGGAAAACTTTAGATATATCTCAAGGTTTTTAAAGTTCTATAGAGTAAAAAAAGTGGATGGGGTTTTGGCAGATTTGGGTGTCTCATCGCATCAATTTGATGCAGCAGAAAGAGGTTTTTCTACTCGTTTTGATGCAGATTTAGATATGCGAATGGATCAAAAAGCGGTATTGTCTGCAAAGAATGTAGTGAATGAATATGAAGAAGAACAATTAGCGGATATTCTTTTTTTATATGGAGAATTAAGAAATGCTAGAGCTTTGGCTAAAGATATTGTTAACGCAAGGTTAGTAAGCAACATAGAAACAAGTTTTCAGTTAAAAGAAGTTTTGCAAAGGCATTTACCGAAAGCAAAAGAACATAAAATATTGGCTCAGATTTATCAGGCAATTAGAATAGAAGTCAATCAAGAGTTAGAAGTGTTGAAAGAATTTTTAAGCCAGATACCAGAGTTGTTAAATGAAGACGGTAGATTGAGTGTCATCTCGTATCATTCTTTAGAAGATAGATTGGTAAAAAGATTTATAAGAACAGGATTGTTTAGTGGAGAGCCAGAAAAAGATTTTTACGGAAATATTAATGTGCCGTTAAAAAAAGTTGGAAAATTAATAATACCAACACCTGCAGAAATAAAAAATAATAATAGAGCTAGAAGTGCAAAATTGAGAGTAGCAACTTTAAATAAATAGACATTGCCAAGAGTAAAAAGAAACATATACGATATTTTAAGAGGAAGCTTTTTAACAGATGCGTCGTCATTTAAAAACTGGCGTATCATCTTTTTTGTAGTTGTCTTATTGTTGTTTATGATTTCTAGTGCGCATAGGGTAGATAGTAAAGTAATAGAAATTGCGGCGTTGAATAAAAAGAAACGAGAATTAGAAGCAGAATATGTTGATACAGGAACCTTTTTGATGCGGATGAAAATGGAATCCAATATTAGAGAAAAGGTAGAGAAACGAGGAGTCTTACCTTCAAATTCATCTCCTCAAAAAATAAAAATTATCACAAAAAAGTAATCGTCTTGGCAACCATAAAAAAGAGCATATTAAACAAACTATATATAGTCACTGCTTTAATGACGCTTTTTTTCTTGGTCATTGTAGTGCGAATAATAAATATACAATATGTCCAAGGAGATGAATATAGAAAGCAATCTAAAAAACAAACAATTAAATACGATACTATTTTTTCTAACAGAGGAAATGTATACGCAGCAGACGGCAACTTGTTAGCAACTTCTATGTATAAGTATACTATTAGAATGGATTTGGTAGCGGTAAAGAGTGCTGTTTTTGAGAAAAATGTAACAGCACTTTCTAGGTCTTTGTCAGGTTTGTTAGGAAAGCCTACATCCTATTATCAACAACTATTGCGTAATGCTCGCAAACGTAAGAATCGTTATTTGTTAATAGCAAGAAATTTGGGATACAATGATTATATGAAGATTAAGCAATTTCCGATTTTTAAACTCGGTCCTTATAAAGGCGGATTTATAACCGAGCAAAAAACAGTACGAGTAAAGCCCATTGGAAAAATTGCAGAAAGAACAATTGGATATGATGATTATAGAGGTGGAGCAGGGATTGAGGGAGCTTTTGCTGCATATTTAGAAGGAGAAAATGGATGGAGATTGAAACAAAAAATTGCAAAAGGACAGTGGAAACCCATTAATGATGTCAATGAAAAAGAACCCATAAATGGTAAAGATGTCATCACAACTATAGATGTAAATTTCCAAGATATAACCCATCATGCTTTGTTGCGTCAAATGGAATATTTTGAAGCAGAGCACGGTTGTGCCATTGTGATGGAAACTGCTACAGGAGAGATTAAAGCTATTGCTAATTTAGGTAGAACATCTAATGGTAAATATTATGAAAAAAGAAATTATGCAGTATGGGAATCGCACGAACCTGGCTCAACATTTAAACTAGCAAGTTTAATGGCAGCAATAGATGATAAAGTCATAGATACAGCAACGGTAGTGGATACAGAAAAAGGAATTTTATGGTTGCATGGTAGTAAGGTAGAAGATTCGCATAGAGGTGGTTATGGGAAAATATCGGCAGCAAGAGTTTTTGAAGTCTCTTCTAATGTTGGAATTGTGAAACTTATTCGTAAGCATTATGATAAGAATCCGCTGAAATTCATCAGCAAAATGAAAGCTTTTGGCTTAGATAAAAAATTAGGCCTACAAATTAAAGGAGAAGGAACGCCGTTTATTCCTTATCCAGGAAATAAAAGAAATCCGTGGAATAAAATTTCACTAGAATGGATGGCATGGGGTTATGGAGTTTCTATGACACCATTACAAATGCTAACTTTTTATAATGCTGTAGCAAATGATGGACGAATGATAAAACCAAGGTTTGTTAAAGAGCTGCGTGTACAAAACAAAACAGAAAAAGTATTTGAAAGGGTAATTTTAAAAGAAAGAATTGCAAGTCAGGAGACGATAAAAAAGATAAGAAAAGTAATGGAAAATGTTGTGAAAAAAGGAACAGCAGATAACATCTATTCTCCATATTTTTCAATGGCAGGTAAAACAGGAACTGCAAAAAAGTGGGTAGATAAAACCACAGACAAGGAAGGAAATGTAATAAAAGGACATTATTCCAATCAACTATATGTAGCATCATTTGCAGGATTTTTTCCGGCTGATAAACCAAAGTATTCTTGTATAGTTGTGATACACGAACCAAATAAAAAGAAAGGTTATTACGGAGCAACCGTTGCAGCACCAGTGTTTAAAGAAATTGCTCAAAAAATTTATACAACAACACCGTTTGATGTGCAGCAAGTAACAGATAATCCACCAGTAGAAACAATAGATAAAAATTATCAAGCCTATTATAAAAAGTTACAAAAAGAAACAAAAGCAGTTCCAGATGTAAAAGGTATGTCTGGTATGGATGCAGTTTCGCTACTAGAAAACTTAGGTATGAGAGTAAAGTTTGAAGGAGCAGGGAAAGTGGAAAAACAATCTATAAGAAAGGGAGCTTCTTTTAAAAAAGGAGATGTAATTCTTTTAAAATTAATGTAAAGCTGTTGAAGAATTTAAAAGACATATTGTATAAAGTTTCGCTAGAACACATTGTAGGGAATACGGATGTTTCTGTAAATGCTATTCAGTTTGATTCTAGGAAAATACAGCAAGGAGATTGTTTTGTTGCGCAAAAAGGCGTTACTGTAAACGGGCATTTATTTATAGAAAAGGCCATTTCTTTAGGTGCTACAAGTATAGTTTGCGAAGATTTACCTGTGCAATTGGTAGATGCTGTTACCTATGTTGTGGTAAAAGATTCGAATAGTGCATTGGCAATAATGGCATCAAATTTCTTTGATGTTCCGTCGTCAAAATTAAAGCTTATCGGAGTTACAGGTACTAACGGAAAAACCACCATTGCTTCATTATTATATCAATTGTTTAAAAAGGCAGGGCATAAAGTAGGCTTGTTATCAACGGTGAAAATACTGGTAAATACGCAAGAATATACTACTACACATACAACGCCAGATTCTGTTACCATCAATTCGTATCTAAAGCAAATGGTTGATGCAGGAGTAACTTATTGTTTTATGGAGGTAAGCTCACATGGAATCCATCAAAAAAGAACACATGGATTGTGTTTTGAAGGTGGTGTGTTTACAAATCTATCGCATGATCATTTAGATTACCACAATTCATTTGCGGCGTATAGAGATGTAAAAAAAGCATTTTTTGATTCATTACCAGCATCGGCTTTTGCTTTGGTAAATGTAGATGATAAAAACGGAAATGTGATGCTACAGAATACAAAAGCATCCAAAAAAACCTATGCGCTAAAAACCTTGGCAGATTACAAAGGAAGGGTTTTAGAGAAGAGTATGTCGGGCACATTGTTGACTGTTAACGGAGTAGAAGTATGGTCAAAATTAATTGGAACGTTTAATGCTTATAATTTACTGGCAATAGTAGGTGTAGCAGATACCTGCGGATTAGAGCATATGGAAGTCTTGCGTTTAGTGAGTGAACTAGAAAGTGTTAGTGGTAGGTTTCAGTATGCAATTTCAAAATCAGGCATTATAGCAATTGTAGATTATGCCCATACGCCAGATGCTTTAAAAAATGTATTAGAAACCATTACAGACATCAAACAATCAACAGAAAAAATAATTACGGTTGTTGGTTGTGGAGGTGATAGAGATAAAAGTAAAAGACCAAAGATGGCCATGATTGCTTCTCAGTTAAGCAATCAAGCAATTTTTACTTCAGACAACCCAAGAACAGAAGATGCGCAGACAATTATTGACGAAATGGAGATTGGCGTTGCAAAAGAGAATATTGGCAAAACATTAGCTATTGTAGATAGAAAGCAAGCTATTAAAACAGCGTGCAAACTATCTGAAAGCGGAGATGTGATTTTGATTGCAGGAAAAGGACATGAGAATTATCAAGAAATAAATGGAGAACGATTTCATTTTGATGATTTAGAAGTTGTAACAGCATGTTTTAATCAATTAAACAAATAAGAAGAATGCTATATTATTTATTCGAATATTTAGAGAACCAATTTAATTTACCTGGAGCAAGTTTGTTTCAGTTTATCACGTTTCGTGCAGCAATGGCATTCATTGTTTCTTTATTGATATCTAGCATTTACGGAAAAAGAATTATTAACTTTTTAAGGAAACAACAAGTAGGAGAAACCGTAAGAGATCTTGGTTTAGAAGGTCAAGCTCAAAAATCGGGAACTCCAACAATGGGCGGAATCATTATTATTCTGGCAACTTTAATTCCGGTAATTCTTCTTTCAAAATTAGAAAATATTTACATCATTATATTGTTAATTACAACCGTTTGGATGGGTTTTATTGGCTTTTTAGACGATTATATAAAGGTGTTTAAAAAAGATAAAGGGGGGTTAAGTGGCAAGTTCAAAGTATTGGGCCAAGTTGGATTAGGATTAATCGTTGGCTCAATGCTTTACTTCCACCCAGAAGTAACCATTAAAGAGCAATTGCCAGTTGAGCAACAAATTGTGCAACAAAACGGAAAAAAGAAAGTGTTTGATAAAGCAGTTAAGTCTACAAAAACAACCATTCCTTTTTTTAAAAATAACGAATTAGATTATTCTAAAGCATTAACCTTTTTAGGTAAGGGTTATAAAAAGTACGCATGGGTAGTTTTTATTTTTATTGTGGTTTTTATTGTGACAGGGGTTTCTAACGGAGCTAATTTAACTGACGGAATTGACGGTTTAGCAGCAGGTTCTTCGGCAATAATAGTGGTCACACTAGGGGTGTTTGCCTGGGTTTCTGGTAATATCATTTTTGCAGATTATTTAGATGTAATGTACATCCCAAATTCAGGAGAAATGACGGTGTACATTTTAGCATTTGCAGGTGCGTTGATAGGGTTTCTTTGGTACAACACATATCCAGCTCAAGTATTTATGGGAGATACTGGTAGTTTGACAATTGGCGGAATTATAGCAGTTATTGCTATAGCAATTAGAAAGGAATTGTTGTTGGTTGTTTTGGCTGGAATTTTTGTTGTTGAAAACCTATCGGTAATGTTACAAGTAGGATATTTTAAATATACACGGAAAAAATTTGGTGAAGGTAGACGCATATTTAAAATGTCGCCGTTACATCACCACTATCAAAAATCTGGATATCACGAAAGTAAAATTGTAGTGAGATTTTGGATAGTCGGAATCTTGTTAGCGGTGTTTACAATAGCAACATTGAAAATGAGATAGCATGAAAAAAATTGTTGTGTTAGGAGGAGGAGAAAGCGGTGTAGGAACTGCAATCTTGGCGAAACAAAAAAACTACGAAGTATTTGTTTCTGATAAAGGAAGTATTGCTCAAAAATACAAAGAAGTTCTTTTACATAATGAGATAGCATTTGAAGAAAATTATCATACAGAAGCTAACATTTTAAATGCAGACGTGGTGATGAAAAGCCCAGGAATTCCAGAGAAAGTAGCCCTTGTGCAAAAACTAAAAAGCTTACGCATTCCTGTAATTTCTGAGATTGAATTTGCTAGTCAATTTACCAACGCAACCATTGTAGGTGTCACGGGTTCAAATGGTAAAACAACCACTACGTTGTTGACGCACCACGTGTTAAAACAAGCAAAGTTAAATGTAGGTGTAGCAGGTAATATTGGCGATAGTTTTGCGCAGCAAGTAGCACAGCAAGAATACAACACGTATGTACTTGAATTAAGTAGTTTTCAGTTAGACGGAATTGAAAAATTTAGTCCACATATTGCAATTATTACCAATATAACGCCAGATCATTTAGATAGATATGAATACGACTTTAACAACTATGTCCAATCAAAATTTAGAATAACAAAAAATCAAACAGCGAAAGATTATCTGATTTACGATGCAGACGATACGGCATCAGTAGATTGGTTGCAAAAAAATACAACAGAAGCACAACTTCTTCCCTTTTCAGCAGAAAAAGAATTAGAATTTGGAGCATTTATAAAAGAGAATAAAATACATATAAAAATTAATACAGAACAGTTTAATATGCCACTATCAAATTTAACAATACAAGGTAAGCACAATGTAAAAAATGCCATGGCATCTGCTATGGCAGCCCAATTGCTTAAAGTAAGGAAGCAAACCATAAAAGAAAGTCTTTCAAATTTTGAAGGCGCAGAACATCGTTTAGAAAATGTGCAAAAAGTAAAAGGTGTGCAATATATTAACGATTCTAAAGCAACCAATGTAAATGCTACATTTTATGCATTAGAGTGTATGAGCAATCCAACAGTTTGGATTGTTGGTGGAGTTGATAAAGGAAATGACTATCACGATTTGATGCCTCTGGTAAGAGAAAAAGTAAAAGCTATTGTTTGCTTAGGGGTAGATAGCAAAAAAATTATTGAAACATTTCAAAACGTGGTAGAAGTAATTGTAGAAACAGCAGGTGCAGAAGAAGCTGTTAAAGTAGCAGCAAAATTGGCAGTAGAAGGTGATAATGTATTGTTGTCTCCTGCATGTGCAAGCTTCGATTTATTTGATAACTACGAAGACAGAGGTAGACAATTTAAAAAAGCAGTAAGAGCAATCTTATAATATATGCAACACCTATTTAAACATATCAAAGGCGATAAGACCATTTGGGCAATCGTTGCAGTACTTGCGGTATTTTCATTTATGCCAGTGTATAGTGCTAGTACAAACTTAGTATATGTTGTAGGCTCGGGTTCAACTTTTGGATACCTAATAAAGCATATGGTTTTATTAATTATGGGCTTTATTATTATTTATGGTGTACATAAAATTCCGTACAGATATTTTAGTGGTGGTTCTGTGCTTATGTTACCAGTAGTTGTTATCTTATTAATATATACACTTTCTCAAGGAACCACCATTGGTGGAGCCAACGCAAGTAGATGGATTCGTATTCCTTTTGTAGGTGTAGGTTTTCAAACATCAACCTTAGCAGGAGTAATTGTTATGGTATATGTAGCTAGGTATTTGGCAAAAAATAAAGAAAAAAAAATAGCATTTAAAGAAAGTTTATGGCAGCTATGGTTACCAGTAGGAATCATTCTGATGCTTATATTACCAGCAAATTTTTCTACCACAGCTATCATCTTCTTTATGGTAGTGTTACTTGGGTTTATTGGTGGATATCCATTAAAATATATTGGATACATTTTAGGAGCTAGCGCTTTAGTATTGACCTTATTTATATTAACGGCAAAAGCATTTCCCGATGCTATGCCAAACCGTGTTTCTACTTGGCAAAGTAGAATAGAAAACTTTTCTAAAGGTAATTTAGAAGAAGGTTATCAAGTAACCAAAGCAAAGATTGCTATTGCTACTGGTGGATTAACAGGGAAAGGCCCGGGAAAAAGTGTGCAAAAAAACTTTTTACCACAATCTTCATCAGATTTTATTTATGCAATTATTGTAGAAGAATTTGGATTGGTAGGTGCATTTTCAGTCATCTTTATTTACTTTTTATTGCTCTTTAGAATATTAATCGCAGCAAAAAAAGCAAATACAATTTTTGCAACATTGTTGGTTATTGGAGTTGGAATTCCAATTATTTTTCAAGCTATGATAAACATGGCGGTTGCCAGTAATTTATTTCCTGTAACCGGACAAACATTACCACTGATAAGTAGTGGAGGAACCTCTATTTGGATGACGTGTTTTGCACTTGGTATGATACTTAGTGTAAGCGCTACCAAAGACGAAACAGAAGAAACAATTTTAGATGATAATCCTTTAGATATTTTACATGAAACATTGGATTAAAAAGAACAATCTAAAAAGAACAAAGACTCTATGAAGCAACCGGTTAACATATTGATAAGTGGTGGTGGAACAGGCGGACATATTTATCCGGCGATTGCGATTGCAAATGAATTAAAGTTGCGATATCCAGATGCAACATTTTTGTTTGTTGGTGCAAAAGATAAAATGGAAATGGAGAAAGTGCCTCAAGCTGGTTATGAAATAAAAGGCTTATGGATTTCAGGAATCCAAAGAAAAATAACAGCAAAAAATCTTTCTTTTCCGTTTAAACTTCTCAGTAGTCTTTTTAAAGCAAGTACTATCATTAGAAAATTTAAACCAGATGTAGTGATAGGTACAGGAGGCTTTGCAAGTGGACCAACCTTGCTTGTAGCAAGTAGAAGAGGAATTCCGACGCTGATTCAAGAGCAAAATTCATATCCAGGGATCACCAATAAATTATTAGCTAAAAAAGCAGACAAAATTTGTGTGGCTTATGACAATTTAGAACGATTTTTTCCGATAGCTAAAATTGTAAAAACAGGTAATCCAGTACGTCAAGATTTATTATCAATTCACAATAAAACAGCTGAAGCCATCAGCTATTTCAAGCTAGATAAAAGTAAAAAAACCGTATTGATTTTAGGAGGAAGTTTAGGGGCAAGAAAAATAAATCAGTTAATAGAAAGTCAAATAGCGTTTTTTCAATTACAAAATGTTCAGCTTATTTGGCAATGCGGAAAACTGTATGTTGATGAATATGAAAAATACAATGAGTCACCTAATGTGCAAGTACATCAGTTTTTAAGCAGAATGGATTTGGCGTATGCAGCAGCAGATTTCATCATTTCCAGGGCAGGTGCAAGTTCAGCATCAGAATTATGTATCGTTGGTAAACCAACCATCTTTATTCCGTCTCCCAATGTTGCTGAAGACCATCAAACAAAAAATGCAAAATCAATAGCCGATAAACATGCAGCGATTTTAGTTCAAGAAAGTGAGTTAGAAACATTTCCGATAGTTTTTGAAACCTTGTTAAAAGACAAAGGAAAACAAGAAAGTTTATCAGAAAATATAAAAGAGTTGGCGCTGCCAAATGCAACGAGTCAGATTGTAAATGAAATAGAAAAATTAGTAAGAAAGTGAATTTAAATGTAATACATAATATTTATTTTATAGGAATCGGAGGGATTGGTATGAGTGCGTTGGCGCGTTATTTTGCTGCGAATGGAAAAAATGTTGCGGGCTATGATAAAACTCAGACTAACATTACAGATTCGTTGCAAGAATTAGGTATCGCTATTCATTTTGAAGATGCGGTTAAAAACATTCCAATTTCATTTTTAGACACCAAAAAAACATTGGTGGTGTATACACCAGCAATTCCTAAAGATCACCTAGAGTTTAACTATTTGGTAAAAGCTAACTTTACGGTGTTAAAAAGAGCAGAAATTTTAGGAGTTATTACTAAAAATACAACCTGCCTAGCGGTTGCAGGCACTCATGGAAAAACAACCACTTCATCTATCTTAGGGCACATCATGCAACCTGTAAAAGCAACTTCTTTTTTAGGTGGAATTGCAGAAAATTACAACTCTAATTTAATCTTAGGAGAAGATAATGTGTCGGTTGTAGAAGCAGACGAGTTTGATCGCTCTTTTTTACAATTGTCACCCAATATTGCATGTATTACTTCTATGGATGCAGATCATTTAGATATTTATGGAGCGCATGATGCATTGGTAGAATCTTTTAATGAGTTTGCTGCCAAGGTGTCTGATACGCTAATTGTAGCCAAAGGACTGCCTATAAAAGGGTTGACTTATGCAATCAATGAAACAGCTGATTATAAGGCATACAACTTAAAAATTAACAAAGGAAACTATGTTTTTGATGTGCAAACACCCACAGAAACTATAAAAGACATCGTTTTTTATTTACCAGGTAAACACAATATAATGAATGCGTTAGCGGCTTTGGCAATGGCAAATGAATTTGGTGTTCCGCTAGAAACAATAAAACAACAATTAAGTACATTTAAAGGAGTGCAACGAAGATTTTCGTATAAAATAAATACTCCGAATTTAGTATTGATAGATGATTATGCGCATCATCCAACAGAAATTAATGCAGTAGAAAAATCGGTTAGAGAAATGTATCCTGAAGAAAAAGTACTGGTAATTTTTCAACCGCATTTATTTAGTAGAACCAAAGATTTTGCAGACGATTTTGCGTCTACACTTTCTAAGTTTGATGAAGTTTTGTTACTAGATATTTATCCAGCCAGAGAAACACCCATACATGGTGTAAACTCAACATGGTTGTTAGATAAAATCACTCAAAAAAATAAAAAATTGGTTGCAGAAAATCAATTGGTAAAAGAAATAGAAAAGGCCTCGGCAAAAATAGTAGTTATGCTTGGGGCAGGAGATATTGGAAATATGGTAGGTAATGTGGTAAATACTTTAAAATCTAAACTAATTAACTAAATGAAAAAAGCAGTAACATATCTTACTTCTATAGTGTTATTAATAACTGTAGCTTTTTTATATAGTTTTTCTACCGCAAAAAATTATAGTAAAAGAGTAAAGAAAATTGAAATAGAATTTAAAGAGGGAAACAACTTTTTTTTAACTCAAACTATGGTTAATAAATTGTTAATACAAAATAATGTTACAGTTAAAAACCAACCAAAATCTGTTATAGATTTACAAAGTTTAGAGCAAACTGTGCAATCTAATCCCTATATAGAACAAGCCACAGTTTTTTTTACAATCGATGGGGTTTTAAAAACCATAGTAAAGCAGCGTACGC
This sequence comes from Flavobacteriaceae bacterium, assembly GCA_013373385.1. Taxonomy (GTDB): domain Bacteria; phylum Bacteroidota; class Bacteroidia; order Flavobacteriales; family Flavobacteriaceae; genus Polaribacter. Next base: position 20,151 of record JABXHX010000030.1, on the reverse strand, counting down.
CAGTAGCTAGAGTTAATACAAATAACTCGTCATACTATGTTGATAAACAAGGGGTAGTAGTACCATTGTCAGAGAATTATTCTGCAAGAGTAATTCTGGTAACAGGGAAAATAAACAAAGAAAATTTAAAAGAAATTACACGTTTTGTCAATGTAATTTTAACCGATAATTTTTTAAAAAAAGAGATTATTGGAATACATAAAACGCAGAATGATGAGTTTATTTTAAGTGTGAGAAGTGGACAATATAAAATTGAATTTGGAACATTAAAAGAAATGAACATTAAATTCAAAAAGTTGAAAGCTTTTTATAACAAAGCTTATGTTGATAAAACAATTGAGCAGTATAAGACAATAAATTTAAAATATCACAATCAAGTTGTGTGTGCAAAATAAAGCAAGATGGAAAACAATAAAATATCAGTAGGTTTAGATATTGGTACTACCAAGATTGTTGCCATGATTGGTAAAAAGAACGAATACGGAAAATTAGAAGTTTTAGGTATTGGTAAAGCAAAGAGTTTAGGAGTAAAAAGAGGTGTAGTTAGTAATATTACACAAACCATACAATCTATTCAGCAAGCAGTTGATGAGGCAGAAAATGTTTCGGGTCAAAAAATAAACAATGTAGTAGTTGGTATTGCAGGGCAACACATCAGAAGCTTACACCACAGCGACTATATTACTAGACCTAATGCAGACGAAGTAATAGATGAGCACGATATAGACAATTTGGTAAATCAAGTGCATAAATTAGTGATGTTGCCTGGTGAAGAAATAATTCATGTTTTGCCACAAGAATTTAAGGTAGATAGCCAAGGAGAAATCAAAGAACCGATAGGAATGTACGGCGGAAGATTAGAAGCTAATTTTCATGTAGTTGTTGGACAAGTTTCATCAATAAGAAATATAGGAAGATGTGTTAAAAGTGCAGGGTTAGATTTGTCTGATATCACTTTAGAACCTTTAGCTTCTGCGGCATCAGTACTAAGCCAAGAAGAAAAAGAAGCCGGTGTAGCTTTGATTGATATTGGAGGCGGAACTACAGATTTAGCCATCTTTAAAGATGGAATTATTCGTCATACAGCAGTTATCCCATTTGGTGGAAATGTGATTACAGAAGATATCAAAGAAGGTTGTTCAATCATAGAAAAACAGGCAGAACTGTTAAAAATAAAATTTGGTTCTGCTTGGCCAGGAGAAAATAAAGAAACAGAAATTGTATCAATTCCAGGATTGAGAGGTAGAGAGCCAAAAGAAATCACACTAAAAAACCTTTCTAAAATTATCCATGCCAGAGTACAAGAAATTATTGAGCATGTGTATTTAGAAATTAAAAATTATGGACACGAAACTGTTAAAGGAAAACTAATAGCAGGAATTGTATTGACAGGAGGAGGTTCTCAATTAAAACATTTACGTCAGTTAGTAGAATATATAACTGGCATGGATGCTAGAATTGGCTACCCAAATGAGCATTTAGCTGGAGATTCTGACGATGCATTATCAAGCCCGTCTTTTGCAACAGCCGTTGGTTTGTTAATGGAAGGTTTAGAAAAAGAAGGGAAACAGCAAGAATTAACAGAAATTCCACAGCCACTAGAAAATGAACCTGCAGATGAAGTTACTGAAGAAGAACCAGCAGCAGAGAAAAAGAAACCAACAAAAAAGAGAAAATCTTTTTTCGAGAAATTCACAGAGCAATTCAAAGAATTTTTAGACAACGCAGAATAAAAAATAAAAAAGAACCCTATAAAATAGAAGAGTAATTATGAGCGAAGAATTAGATGGCATTGTATTCGAAATGCCAAAATCACAATCAAATGCTATCAAAGTAATTGGTGTTGGTGGTGGAGGTAGTAATGCAGTTAACCACATGTTTCATCAAGACATTAGAGGTGTAGATTTTGTAATCTGTAATACAGACGCACAAGCCCTAGAAAATAGTGGTGTTCCTAACAAAATTCAGTTAGGAGCCAATTTAACTTCTGGTCTTGGTGCGGGTGCTAATCCAGAAATTGGAGAAAAAGCAGCCCAAGAAAGTATTGGAGAAATTCAACAGATGCTAAGTACACATACCAAAATGGTGTTTATTACCGCAGGTATGGGTGGTGGTACCGGTACAGGTGCTGCTCCAATTATAGCTAAAATAGCCAAAGACATGGATATTTTAACTGTTGGTATTGTAACCATGCCGTTTCAATTTGAAGGAAGAATGCGCTCAAAACAAGCTCAAATTGGAATCGATACGTTACGCGGAAATGTAGATTCGTTAATTGTTATTAACAATAATAAACTTAGAGAAGTATACGGTAATTTAGGGTTTAAAGCTGGTTTTTCTAAGGCAGATGAAGTTTTGTCTACCGCAGCAAGAGGTATTGCAGAAGTAATAACACATCATTACAAGCAAAATATAGATTTGCACGATGCCAAAACCGTATTGTCTAATAGCGGAACGGCAATTATGGGTTCTGCAAAAGAATCTGGAGTTAATAGAGCTAAAAATGCAATTATTAAAGCATTAGATTCTCCGTTGTTAAATGACAATAAAATTACAGGAGCTAAAAATGTATTGCTGTTAATTGTATCTGGTTCTGATGAAGTAACATTAGATGAAATAGGAGAAATTAATGACTATATCCAAATTGAAGCAGGTTATGAGGCTAATATTATTATGGGTATTGGAGAAGATCAAGAGTTAGGAGATGCTATTTCTGTTACCATTGTTGCAACTGGTTTTGCTGCCGACCAACAAAGTAATATTACCAATACAGAGGTAAAGAAAATCATTCATACTTTAGAAGATGAACAAAAAGCTAGCTATGATTTTTCTGACGGATCGGTTAAAAAATCATCAGAAATTAATTCAGCACCTTTGCAAAAGACTAATGCTAAAATAGTACATGTTTTAGACGAAGATGACGAAGCAGAAACAATAACTAATAATCTAATACCAACAACAGATTTTATCAATAATATCAATGTTGTATATGATGAAATTGAGCCTGAACTAATTTCTGAAGATGATTTTATTATAACTAATGTTGCGCCAACTATTGAAGATGAAATTGTAGAAGAACCAGTCCAGCTAGCAGCAGAGTTACTTTTTGATTTACCGTTAAATAGCTATGAAGAAATTAAGCCAGTGTCAGAAGAAAAGAAAGTACATTTTGATTTGTCAATAGAAGATGCAAATGATATTGTTGTTAACGATGCTGTAGAAATTGTTGCTGAAGATGAAAAAGTAGTTGAAAAGAGATTCGTTTTAGAAGATTTTGATGTAGAGCCAACTATTGCAAAGAGCTCTAAAATAAACGAGGAAAAAGAAGTAGTTGAAGAAGAGCTAGCATTTACGGTTAAAACAACACCAACTCAAAAAGTTGAAGATATAGAGACCATTTCTGAAGAGGTTTCTCCGTTGAGTTTAACAATTGCAGAGCTAGAAAAAACTGCAGAATTGAGAAGACAAAAAATGAAAGGATTCAATTATAAATTTACAGATCATGTAAATAAAAACATTGATGATATTGAGCGTCAGCCTGCCTATAAAAGAATGGGAGTAGATTTAGATGAGGTAAACTCAGATTTAAGCAAATCAAAAACCACCTTAAGTACAGATGCAAATGATGATATTCAGTTGCGCTCAAACAACTCATTTTTACACGATAATGTAGATTAACTTATGTAATACTAATTATTGAATTATTCAGTTTGATTTAAAAATTCCTAAGTAATTAGGAATTTTTTTTATGTGTATCTTTGCATTTCTAAAAAATAAAAAATGAGTTTAGAAAAATTAATAATGGAACAACTAAAAGCAGCCATGAAATCTAAAGACACAGTTGCTTTACAAGCTTTACGATCTGTAAAATCTGCCATTTTATTAGCAAAAACAGAAAATGGTGCGGCCAATGCGTTGACAGAAGATCAAGAAATGAAAATCTTACAAAAACAAGTAAAGCAACGTAAAGACAGTGCTACTGTTTTTATACAACAAGGGAGACAAGATTTAGCGGAACCAGAAATAGCAGAAGCAGCAGTGATAGAGCAATTTTTACCAGAAGCATTATCTGAAGAAGAAATAGAAAAAGTTGTAGTTGCTACTATAGCGCAAGTTGGTGCAACAAGTATGAAAGATATGGGAAAAGTAATGGGAATTGTTTCTAAACAATTAGCAGGGCAGGCAGATGGAAAAACCATTTCTACCTTAGTTAAGAAAAATTTAGGATAAGATAATCTATCTTAAAAGGCTCCGTAGTTCAACTGAATAGAATATCAGATTTCGGCTCTGAGGGTTGCAGGTTTGAATCCTGCCGGAGTCACAATAAAGACCAGTATATAATCAAGTTTATTTGAATTGTATGCTGGTTTTCTTTTTTGTGAAGGAATAAAAGAGTAGAGTTAATTTTGTAGTATTTTATAACTCTAACTTCTTAAGATTCTTTACAAAAGAAGCATCAACTTTTTTTCCACCTACTAGTTCAGTGTCAAAATCTTGAGATATTTTCCAATGACCATTTATTTTAAGTAATGTAACTTGAAACTGAGCATAGGTAGTTTTATCTTTCTTATTTGGTTCTTTATATGTTACAGCGTAGTAACCAATTTGGTGTGCTATTGTTTCAGAAAATACACTTTGTTCTATCCAAAACTCTATAGTTCTAGTTCTCTTTGAAGTTTTTTGGTAACTTTTTTTAATCCCATTTTTATACACTTCTCCTTTTTTAATTCCCCAGCTATTAATTCTTAGAATGTCATCTGTATGAAGCTTGTTGAAGGTTTTGTAATCTTTATTGTCGAATGATTTTTTAAAAGGTTTCCATACCTGTTCTAGTATTTCGTCATATTTTCTGTTGTCTTTATTCTGGGTAGAACCAGAAAAACTAATAAGTACAACAAAAAGGGGCAAAAGAAAATGTTTCATAATATTGATAGTTTCTACGAATATAATCTATTTATTCAAAAATAAAGACTGCAATAAATTACCAATTATATGGTTTTTAAATACTGATTTTTATCATATAGGTTACTGTTTTTTTGTTAGAAATTCGTAGTAGAATTTAAAAGCAATTAGTAATGAAAAGAAGAGAGTTAGTATCAAAAATAATGTCTACAGACTTAATTACTGTTAATTTATCTAACAATTTAGTAGAAGCAGAAAAACTGTTTACTGAAAATAGTATTCGTCATATTCCAGTGGTGTCAGGAGATGATATTATAGGGATGTTAAGCTTAACAGATTTATTACGTGTAAGTTTTGTTGATGCTTATGGTAATGATGAAAGAGATGTAGATACAGCAGTATACAATATGTTAAGTATTGAGCAAGTAATGGTAAAAAATATTGTTTCTGTATCTTCTACCCAGACAATTAAAGAAGTGGCAGAAGTGCTGGCAAAAAATGAGTTTCATGCACTGCCTGTTGTAGATAATACTAAGCTGGTTGGTATAGTAACTACTACAGATTTATTAAATTATTTATTAGAGCAATACTAATAAATGTTGTGAAAGGGAAAAGACCGAAGCAATTGCTTCGGTCTTTTTATAAACTTTTTAAATTTGCTATGGTTTCCGTTGGGTTGTTACTTTTGAAAACATGGCTTCCGGCAACAAACACATTTGCGCCAGCTTCTTCTAATTGCTTGATGTTCTTATCAGTAACGCCACCATCAATTTCTATAAGAGTGTCTAAACCTCTCTCATCAATCATTTTACGCAGTTTTTTAATTTTGTTATACGTAATATCTTCAAATTTTTGTCCTCCAAATCCAGGGTTGATAGACATTAATAATACCATATAACATTTCGGTAAAATATCTTCTAGTACAGAAACAGGTGTCGTTAAATTTAATACAACTCCGGCTTTACAACCAGCGTTTTCTATCTGAGTTAAGGTTCTGTGTAGATGCACAGTAGACTCGTAATGTACTGTAATAATGTTTGCTCCAACTTTGGCAAATTCTTCGATATAACGTTCAGGTTTTTCAATCATTAAATGTACATCTAATGGTTTGGTCGCATGTTTTTTGATGGCTTGTATCACTGGCATTCCGTAAGAAATGTTCGGTACAAAATGACCATCCATAACGTCAATATGAAACCAGTCGGCTTTGCTGTTATTAACCATTTCTGTATCGCGTTGCAAGTTTCCGAAATCTGCTGCAAGCATAGAAGGAGCAATTAGTTTAGTCATAATTTTAGTTGTAATGTTTAGGCAAAAATACTCATATAAAAGAAAACTCTCGAAATAATTTCGAGAGTTTTTATAATGTAATTAACATTTGTGTTTAGAAGTAAGTGTGCTAATTAAAGCAACTATCCTAAATATGTCATTAAGATTTTACTTCTAGATGTATGCTTTAATCTACGAATTGCTTTTTCTTTAATCTGACGTACACGCTCGCGAGTTAAATCAAATGTTTCGCCAATTTCTTCTAAAGTCATTGGTTGGTGTTCTCCTAAACCAAAGTATAATTTTACCACATCAGCTTCTCTCGGAGTTAAGGTTTCTAAAGCTCTAGAAATTTCTACGCGTAAAGATTCGTGTAATAAAGATTTATCAGGGTTTGGAGATTCTCCTGAGTTTAAGACATCGTATAAATTAGAATCTTCTCCTTCAATTAAAGGCGCATCCATAGATACATGACGACCTGAGTTTTTCATAGACTCTTTTACATCGTTAACAGTCATGTCTAATTTCTTAGCAATCTCTTCTGCACTTGGTGGGCGCTCATTTTCTTGCTCTAAGAAAGCATACATTTTATTAATCTTGTTAATAGAACCAATTTTATTTAATGGCAAACGTACAATTCTAGATTGTTCTGCCAATGCTTGTAAAATTGATTGACGAATCCACCATACAGCGTACGAGATAAATTTAAATCCACGTGTTTCATCAAAACGTTTAGCTGCTTTTATCAATCCTAAATTACCTTCGTTAATTAAATCTGGAAGTGTTAATCCTTGATTTTGATATTGTTTTGCTACAGAAACCACAAAACGCAAGTTTGCTTTTGTTAACTTTTCTAAAGCTACCTGATCTCCTGCTTTTATACGTTGAGCTAATTCTACTTCTTCATCGGCAGTAATTAAATCTACCTTTCCTATCTCTTGTAAATATTTGTCTAACGATGCAGTTTCTCTATTGGTAACCTGCTTGGTAATTTTAAGTTGTCTCATCTAATAAATTTGATTTTTAAACGATTATTAATACTCTACATTTACTTATACGTAAACTTTTCAGTAAATGTTACAAAAAGGAGTGATAAAAATTCTCAAATCTACTTTTTTAGAGAAATAAATGCTAAATTTAAGTTGGTGAAAAAGTGACTTCAACGATAAAATTGTGTCAAAAGATTAATACTAATCAAATTTAATTTGCTGATTTACATTGAGTGAATCTATAAATATAAAAACCATAAGTGACGAAGAGCTTGTTAGCAAAATAGTAGCAACAAATAATACACATTTGTTTGCTGTTTTGTATGACAGATATATTTCTGTGGTTTATAATAAATGTTATGGGTTTGCAAAAAATAAAGAAGAAGCACAAGATTTAACGCATGATGTCTTTGTTAGACTGTTTGTAAAATTGAGAACTTTTAAAGGGAAGTCTAAATTTTCTACCTGGTTGTATTCTTTTACGTATAATTTTTGTGTGAATTATGTTCAAAGAGATTCGTACAAAAAGAAAGAAAAGAAGACTGTTGTTACAGATCAAATAAAAGATGATGAAGAGTTTGAAGAAATAGATGATGCAGCATTATTTGAGTTAAAATCAGATAAGTTGGCCAAAGCATTATCTATTATTGAGCCAAATGATAAGATGATTCTATTGATGAAATATCAAGATGAATTATCTATCAAAGATATTTCAGATGTATTAGAAATAGGAGAAAGCGCAGTTAAAATGCGATTAAAAAGAGCAAAAGAAAAAGTGGTTAACGTGTATAACGAATTATAATATGGAGAATCCATTTAAGAAAATATTAGAACATCAAGAAGTGCCAAAAGTACTTAAGGAGAAAGTCCTAGGAGATGTTGCTAAAATAAAACTTGCTATAGATATGGCAGATTTATTCGTTGTAAAATACCCGAATACAATGGGTTCTTTGTTAACTTTGAGAGAAGAAAAGGAAGACAAAAAACCAAAGAAGAAATAACTTAAATCAAACTATTATGAACGCATTACTAATTTTGAAAATCGACATTATGTCATCTTTAGAAGATATTTGGACGAAAATTTTATCTGGTTTACCAAAAGTATTTGGGTTTATTGGATTTGTAATTTTGGCCTGGATTTTTATTAAAGTGTTACTGTATATTGTAAGAAAAGCATTGAATAAAACCAAGATTGATGAATGGTCTAAAAAATTAAGTAAAACAGAAATTTTTGGAAATACTACCATAAATATTGTATTAACCAATGTTATTTTAAGTGTATTAAAATGGTTATTGGTTTTAATATTTATTTTAATTGGATCTGATGTATTTGGGTTGAACATGGTTTCTGAAGGAATAGGAAGTTTTATAGCCTATTTGCCAAGATTGCTTACATCTTTATTAATTTTTGTTGCAGGAATATATGTGGGGACTCTAAGTAAAAAAGCAATTCAATCAATGTTTAAATCACTTGAGATAACAGGTGGGAATTTAGTAGCAAATATTGCTTTTTATTTAATTGTTGTTTTTATTTCAATATCAGCATTAGATCAGGCCGGAATAGATACAAGTATTTTAAAGAGTAACTTAACCTTAATTATAGGTTCGATATTACTATCGTTTGCCATAGCTTTTGGTTTAGGTTCTAGAGACGTAATAAAAAGATTGCTTTTTGGTTACTACTCAAGAAAAAACTTTGAAATAGGACAAAGAATAAAAGTTAAAGAAATAGAAGGTGTTATAATTTCTATAGATAATATTTGCGTTGTAATACAAACTGCTAAAGGGAAAGTAGTCTTGCCAGTAAAAGAAATAGCTGATGAAATTGTAATAATTGAAGAATAAAAGTAAGGTAAAAAATGGTTTTGTGTCTTACAATAAAAATTAAATGTGACTTTTTAAAAATAGAAGTGTCTTAAAAAATAAAGAACAATAGTTTGCATAAAATGGATTTAAATAGTAGAGAAGAAAAATTTAAAAGTTTGCAAAATCGGTTGAGAGATAATTCACAAAAGATTTCTTTATATAAATCTATGAGTCTCGTTTTTATGATACTCTTTATAATTACGGCATTTTTTACTTTTTATAGTAGAATTGGTTATACAGAAAATTTTAATCAACTAGTGTTAGTTTGTTTGTTGATGACTTCATTTTTTACATTAACATTATTTCATATAAGAATAACATCTAAAGAAAAAGAAAATAGGATTTTAGATTTTGAAATCTATAAATTATTAAGATTGTAATAGATTAAGGGGAACGTCTATTATTATTTGTAAAGCTCATTTAATTATTAAATGAGCTTTTGTATTTTAGAACAACCCATTTATTTGCGCATCTATTCTGTCAATAATATAGCCTAAATCTTCTTGATTGTCTACAAAATCTAAGTTGTCAACATCAATAATTAATAGTTTGCCTTTTGTGTAAGTAGATATCCAAGCTTCATAGCGCTCGTTTAATCTACTTAAATAATCAATACTTATAGAGTTTTCGTAGTCTCTTCCTCTTTTGTGAATTTGACCTACTAAATTGGGAATGCTAGAACGCAAATAAATTAACAAATCTGGTGGCGTAACCAAGTTTTCCATCAATTCAAATAAAGAACTGTAGTTTTGAAAATCTCTGTTGGTCATTAAACCCATGGCATGTAAATTCGGAGCAAAAATATGTGCATCTTCATAAATAGTTCTATCCTGAATTATTTTTTTGCCTGATTCTCTGAGTTCTAATATTTGTCTAAATCTGCTGTTTAAGAAAAAAACTTGAAGGTTAAAAGACCAACGTTCCATTTCTGCATAAAAATCATCTAAATACGGATTTTCTTCAACAGATTCATAATGAGGTTTCCAATTGTAATGTTTTGCTAATAGCTTGGTAAGTGTAGTTTTACCAGCGCCGATATTTCCTGCAATAGCTACATGCATAGTTATGTATTTCTAAATAGTTTTTGAAAAGGGCTGATAAAGTTAAGCAATTTTTAGAACTAACCATGCAATTAGCAAATCAATTTATATCCATATCCTCTAACATTCACTATTTGAATGTTATTGTCTTGATGTAGTTTTTTTCTAAGCTTGGTAATAAAAACATCCATACTTCGTGCATTAAAGAAATCATCATCTCCCCAAATTTTTTTAAGAATATAGGTCCGATCAGAAATTTCGTTTTTGTTCTGAGATAATAGAAAGAGCAATTCAGATTCTCTATGAGTAAGTGCAATAGAAGCATTGTTAACTATTAATAATTGCTTGGTGTAATTAAAGGTATACTTGCCAATAGGTATGTTAGAGTTGCTTTGTTTCAGTGTAGTTCTGTCAAGTAAGGCATTGATTCTTACAATAAGTTCTTCCATAGAAAAAGGCTTTTTTAAATAGTCATTACCTCCGTGATTAAACCCCGCTAACACATCTTTGGTTTGCGATTTTGCTGTTAAAAAGATAATTGGAATGGTTTTGTTTTCTTTTCTGATTTCTTTGGCTAATGTAAAGCCATCTTTAATTGGCATCATAACATCTAAAACCAAAATATTTGGATTTACTTTCTGGTAAAAATCATAAGCAATTTCACCATCTTTAGCTAAAAAGACTTCAAAGTTTCTCGTCTCTAAACTCTCTTTTACAATTTGAGCCAAACTAGGTTCGTCTTCTGCTAGAACAATTTTTATTTTTTTACTCATACTATTTTTGGTAATGTAATTTTAAAAATTGTATTTGTGGTACTAGGAATTAAACGGATTTCTCCACCGTGTTTTTCAATTATTTTTTTAGTATAATACAATCCAATTCCGAAGCCTTTTACATTGTGCGTATTCCCTTTGGGTACTCTGTAAAACTTATCAAAAATCTTTTCTCGTTGATTTTTTTCTATTTCTTTTCCGTTGTCTGCAACAGTTATTTCAAGATTGTTTAGTAAGGTGCTAATTTGAATTTCAATAGTCTCTCCACCATATTTTATAGCATTATCTACAAGGTTGCTAATAGCATTTTCAAAATGAAAAGGGTCTACATTGGCAATGATAATTTCTTTGCTGGCATTAAATTGAATGTTCTTTTTTGTAGTTAAAAATTCATCTTTTAAGGATGCTTTTTTTGTTAATTGTACAACATTTATTTTTTCTTTTTGTAGCAATAACTTTTCACTATCTAGTGTGGCAGTTTCTAACAATTTTTCGACCATTTGATGTAGTTTCTTTAACTGTGTATTAGAAATTGATAAGTATTTTTTAGTTTTTTCTTTATTGTCTATAGCGTTAAAATTTTCAATAGCTTCTATAGCGGTAGATACAGTTGCAATAGGTGTTTTAAATTCGTGTGTAATATTGCTAATTAAATCGTTTTTAATCTCTGCTAATTGTTTTTGTTGATTGATAATTCTTAACAAATAAAAGAGGCAAGAAATAATAGCTAAAGATAGTATTAATGATAATAGAATACCAGTAGAGCTTCTTTTTAAAGCTTCAAAAGAAGTGTCGCTGTATAGTAGTTTAAATTGTTCGTTATCTTTTAAAAAAGTAGATTTTGAACTTACATTTTTCCAATCAAAACGTACATTTTTTAAGTCAAATTTTTCAAAATTGTCACTTGTGTTGTCACTCCATTTAAAGCTAATCTTTTTAGGAATGCTGTCAGTAAGAACACTGTCTTTAGACCATTCAAATTTTATTGCACTATTAAAAACATTTAGCCCATTTTTAGAATGGACAATACCTTTGTAGGCTTTATTTATATTTCTAGTTTTTAATTGATTCTTTACCAACGAATCTAACTTTTTATAGTTGATAGCATCATGACTTACAGAAATATAGATGGTCTTTAAGTTATCAATCAACTTAATGCTATCAGAAGTGCCTTTTTTTAGAATCTCTATATCTGATAAAAATCGAGGCAATGTATGATTGTGATTTTTATTTTCAGTACTACGCTTAATAATACGTATTGCTGTATCTTTATTATTACTCGATGTTTTTTTTCTAAATATTTTTTTATCAGTTGTATAAGTAGAATCTTGAGTAATGGTTTCTGTTTTAATAATTGTGTTAAAATCTTTTTTTATCAAACTCGCAAAATATTCTTCAATAGCATTGTCGAGACTTAGTTGAATTTCGTTGCTAACTCGTTGTTTATTCTGTAAGTAGTTATTATAATTCCAATACACCTGAACTGCAATAGTAGCTACAATTGTTAAGGTAATTGCGTATAAAAGCCAACGATATTTTTTAGAATTCATGCTTCAAAGGTACGTAGATCAAATCAATAAAAAAGGTCGGTTAACACACGTTAACACTAGTTAACGCATATGTTTGGTTACAATTTTCATATTTGTCACATCTTAAATAATACTAAAATGAAAAAAACACTTACAATTTTAAGTCTACTTATTGCAACAACAATAACAGCACAAAGCTTTCAAGGAAAAGCCATTTACAAAACCAGTAGAAAAATGGATTTAAAATTAGATGGTAATGAAAATACAATGAGTGATGAAAGAAAAGCACAAATGAGAGCAATGATTGCAAAGCAATTTCAAAAAACATTTATTCTAACTTTTGATAAAGTATCCTCTATTTATAAAATTGATAAAAGTTTAAATCAGCCAAAAGTAAGACCAGCAAATGGAATGAATGTTATGGTGCAAGTTGTTGGTGATGGTGGCGGTAATGATGTGTATTATAAAAATACTAAAGAAAACCGTTTTGCAAATAAAACAGAAATTATGGGGAAAGACTTTTTAATAAAAGACAAGTTGCCAAAACTTGATTGGAAATTAACAAGCGAAACAAAAAATATTGGTGTATATACTTGTTATAAAGCCACCTATACTAGGCAAGAAGACAGAACTACAATGACTGTTGAAGATGGTGAATTGAAAGAGAAAAAACAAAAAGTAGATGTTGTGACAACAGCATGGTATACGCCTCAAATATCTGTAAGTAATGGACCAAGACATTATCATGGGTTACCTGGATTAATATTGGAGGTGAAAGAAGGAAATGAGACTATTATTTGTTCTGAAATAGTGTTAAATCCAAAAGAGAAAATAAAAATCAAAGAACCTACTAAAGGGAAAAAAGTAACACAGGCTAAATACGAAGAAATAATGAGAAAGAAAAGTAAGGAAATGATGGAAAGGTTTAGAACTAGAAGAAATAGTAAAGGCAATAATGTAGAGATTCGTATTGGAGGTTAATTAAACTATTAAGGTTATTAAAAGTCTAAACAGAAAATTAAACCTTAATATCTTATGAAGTCACTATTTGTTTTGTTGGTTACGTTGTTAACTGTAACTGCAAATTCCCAATCCAATTTTCAAGGAAAAGCTGTGTATATGTCTAAAACAACGATGGACATGAATTTTGGCGGTAGGCAATTGTCAGAAGAACAAAAAAAACGCATTCAGCAAAGAATGAAAAACATGTTAGAGAAAACATATACATTATACTTCAATCAAACAGAGTCAACCTACAAAGAAGATGAAAAACTTGGTGCGCCAGGAGGCAGGTCAAGTAGATTTGGAATGATGAGTTTTACGGGTGGTACAAGGTATAAAAACATCAAAGATGCTGTTGTTTTAGAAGAAACAGAGTTTTTTGGAAAGAAATTTTTGATTTCTGAAAATGGTACTAAGCCAGCTTGGAAGTTGAGTGGAGATACAAAAAAAATAGGAAATTACATCTGTTATAAGGCAACTTTAGAAAAAGAGGTGTCGGCATTAAGCTTTGCAGGTTTTGGACGTAGATCTAGTAGAAATAATAGTGACGATAAAAAAGAAGAGAAACCTAAAAAAATGATAGTTACAGCTTGGTATACTCCGCAAATTCCAGTGAGTCAAGGCCCAGCAGAATATTGGGGGTTGCCAGGCTTAATTTTAGAAATCAATGCAGATAGAACTACTGTTTTATGTACAGAGATTACCCTAAATCCGAAAGAAAAAATAACAATCAAAAAGCCGAAAAGGGGTAAAGAAGTAACAAGAGAAGAGTACACAAAAATTGTAAAGAAAAAGATGGATGAAATGAGAGAACAATTTAGAGGTCGTCGTGGTGGTAGAGGAGGCAGAGGCTAAAACAAAAACAATACATTTAAATGTGCCATAACAAATTTAGATAATAACCAAAATATTTAATGGCAAATTACATCTTACCGATGTAAAATAATAAAATTTAACAGATGAAAAAATATGTATTAGCAATCATGTTGTTGGTTGTAGGGGTTACTTATGCCCAAGTTAAAGTAACCGGAGTAATAAAAGATAGTATTGGAAATCCGCTTGAGATGGCTAATGTTATCGCTTTAAACAAAAAAACCAATGCCTTAGATTCTTACGGATTTACAGACGCTAAAGGTAGATATAAGTTAACGCTAAAATTAAATGCAAGCTATAGTATTAAAGCAAGTTTTATAGGGTATAAAACATCAGATGTGTTACTTGAAACTAAAGAGAAAGATATTGTTAAGGATATTAGTTTAAAAGAAGATGCAACTCTAGATGAAGTAAACATTACCTACAAAATACCTGTGTCAATTAAAGGAGATACGCTGGTATATGACGCCGATTCTTTTAAAGCTGGAACCGAAAAAAAATTAGGAGATGTACTAAAAAGATTGCCAGGTGTTGAGGTAAATTCTGATGGAGAAATTAAAGTTGAAGGGAAAAGTGTTGGAAAAATAATGGTAGAAGGAAAAGATTTTTTTGATGGTGATACAAAAGTTGCTACACAAAATATCCCCGCAAATGCCATTGATAAAGTACAAGTTTTAAAGAACTTTAGTGAGGTAAATCAACTTAAAGGAGTACAAGACAATTCAGATAACTTAGCGATAAATATCAAGTTAAAAGAGGGTAAGAAGAATTTTTGGTTCGGAGAAATTACTGCTGGTGTTGGAGGCGATAATAGGTACTTGGCACATCCAAAACTATTTTATTACAGTCCAAAATACAGTATAAATTTATTGACAGATTTAAATAATATAGGTAAAATGCCATTTACTCGTAGAGATTATTTTAGGTTTACTGGCGGATTTAGACCTGGAGGAAATTCTGGAACAGGGTTTAATGTAGCATCCTCAGATATTGGTTTTTTAACCATGCAAAACAACAGAGCCAAAGAGATTGAAGCCAAATTTGCAGCTGCAAACTTTAGCTATTCTCCTAAAAAAACTTGGGACATAAGTGGATTTGCAATCTATTCTGGTACCAAAACAGAGCTAGAACAAGGAAGTACAAGAAATTATATTAACAATGGTGTTACAGAAACAACCACCAGCAATTCAACACAAGATTCAAATCTAGGTTTGTTTAAATTAAGTTCTAGTTATAAACCAAACGCAAACAATCATTTTGATTACGATATTTTTTCTAAAGTTTCTAATCAAAAAGAAAATCAATTGTTTACTTCGTCTCAGATACCAGGAAGTATTTCGCAAGCACAATCTCAAAATCCGTTTTCTGTAAATCAAAATTTAAATTACTATTATACATTAAACGATAAAAATATTTTTGCATTTAGTGCACAACATTTATGGCAAGACGAAGATCCTTTTTACAATGCGAAGCTACAACAATTATCGTTTGCAAATTTGTTGACCTTAACTACGCCAAGTAATGGAAATCCATATGATGTTTCTCAAAATAAACGTGTTAAGACAAATAAATTTGATGCAAAATTAGATTACTACTATGTTATAAATTCTAAAAGTAATATCAATTTTAATGCTGGGTTAACATCAAGTAATCAGAAATTTAATTCAAGTGTATTTGAAACTTTAAACAGTGCAGAAAATGCAATTACAACACCTTCAACAATAAACGATGTTGATTATTCTTTTAACGATTTATATGTGGGTGTAAATTATAAATTTATCACAGGTATTTTTACTTTTGACCAAGGATTTACACTGCATTCTTATTCTGCAAAAAACACTCAATTAGGAAGTGTAAGAGACGATAATTTCACAAAGTTATTACCAAATGCATCTGTAAAACTACAGTTAAAAAAATCAGAAACCCTACGCTTGTCATACAGGCAAATGGTAAACTTTACAGATATAAATAGTGTTGCAGCTGGGTATGTGTTTAATAATTACAACAGATTGTATTCGGGTAATAGAAACTTAGAGAGCTCGTATTCGCATAATTTAAACCTAAACTATTTTAGTTTTAATATGTTTAATTATACCAATGTATTTGCTTTTATTAATTATAACAAACGTATCAACTCAGTAACGGGTAGTATTTTGCCAATTAATGGAGGGGTAGAGCAGGTTTCATCATCTACAAATACAGCATTTCCAAACGAATCTTTAACAGGTAATGCCAATTTACAGAAGACTATAGGAAAGATAAAAGGGAGCTTGGGAATGAATTTATCATTATCAAAATCAACCAACACAATAGTCTCTTTTAGAGATACAGACAACAACCCTAATACACCGCCAGTTAGAGTAGAAGAAGAAAGAGATGCAAGAAGTTTTTCTCAGACATACTCAACCGGAATTAGCTCTAATTTTAGAATTGCGCCAAATTTTGATTTTGGATATAGGGTTACTGTCAACGATTACAACCAAGGAGGAAATGCAAATAAATTTTATACACATAGTCCATATTTAAATCTAGATGTATTGTTTTTAAAGAACTTTACATTTACTTCTAGGTACACTTATAATAACTACAAAAACGAAACACAAACATTAAACAACTATAGCTTCTTAGATTTAGATCTTACTTATCAGAAGAAAGATAGTAAATGGGAGTATTCTTTAGAGGTAACCAATGCATTAAATACGGCATCTTTAAATAGAGATAGTACCAATGCCATTTTTAACAGTTCATCTACCTACGTAATACAACCAAGATTTACAGTGTTTACCATAAAATATAACTTGTAGATTTTTAGTTTTTATTGATTGATTGGCGGATAGAAATATCCGCTTTTTTTTATTGTAAATTGTATGTATTTTCGCCAATATGAATTTACAAAGTTTAGCGCAATTATTTCAGTCGTTTTTTAGCACCATAGGATACCTATTCCTATTCATTGTTTTTGGTCTTTTTTTTGACAGCACTTATATGACAGATGTGCTGCCACACAACCAACACATCTCAACATTTTTTATGTTAATAGGCTTTGTAATTGTCTACTCTAGAGTTACCTCTAGGTACAAGAGTCAGATGCTATATGCAGTAATAATTGGGGTAATTGGCGAATATTTATTTTCTATAGGATTAGGGATGTATACATACAGACTGGGAAACATACCGCATTATGTGCCACCAGGTCATGCATTGGTTTTAGTAGCCACCATTTATTTTTGCAAAGAGTCTATAGTAAAAAAATATAGAAAGCTCTTAGAAAAAGTTTTTACAGTTTTTATATTGGTTTATGCAACACTGTTTTTAATTTTTGCAGGAGATGTCTTTGGATTTATAATGTCTTTATTGGTTGTGTTTTTACTGAGAAATAAACCAAGAGAAAGATTGTTCTACCTAAGTATGTATATTGTAGTAGCATTTTTAGAAATTATTGGAACCAACTACGGATGTTGGTTTTGGCCAGAAACAGCTTACGATACTTTTTCATTTCTTAAGAGCGCCAATCCGCCAAGTGGAATTAGCCTTTTTTACTTTTTATTAGATTTAGGGAGTTTATGGGTTTACAAACAACGTCATAAGATTGCTTGGAATAGAATGAAAAATATTAGAAAAATTAGAGCAAAAGTAGCTTCATAAAAAATCAATCTACATTTTTTACTGACAATTTTAGCTGATTTCAAATCGGTAAAACTGTCGTTTTAGCAGAAAAAAATGTTTGGTCTACTTTTGGTATAAGCATTTCATATTAAACTATTTGACATGAATTTTATACTAAAAATCTTATTAACAGCTCTTGCCGTATTTGCATTAGCAGGAATTTTGCCTGGAGTAGAAGTAGCTAGCTTATCAACAGCAATATGGGTTGCCTTTGTAATAGCTATCTTAAATATGTTTGTTAGGCCATTATTAATATTTTTTACATTACCCGCAACCATTGTTACATTAGGGCTCTTTCTATTTGTAATTAATGCAGTAATCATCTTATTAGCAGCCAATTTAGTGGGTGGCTTTATCGTTTCAAGCTTCTTCTCAGCATTGGTCTTTAGTGTTTTATTGTCGTTTTTTAGATCTATGCTATTTAAACTGCTGAAAGACAAAAAAGAAGAATAATTAAATTCACTGAAATAGAAGTGTTTAAACCTTTGCAGAGTTCGTAAAAATCACTAATTTTGCAGCCAATTTTTAAGAATCATTTGATATTATGAATATTACAAAAGAAAACGTAGATGCATTAAATGCAGTTGTAAAAGTTGATATTGTTGCTGAAGACTATCAGCCAAAAGTAACACAGGTTTTACAAGACTACCGTAAAAAAGCAAATATTCCTGGATTTAGAAAAGGGCATGTGCCAATGGGAATGGTAAAGAAACAATACGGTAAATCTGTAATGATAGATGAGGTAAACAAGTTGTTACAAGAAACACTAAACAAGTTTTTAACCGAAGAAAAATTAGATATTTTAGGAAATCCATTACCTAAAGTGCAAGACGACTTTTCTTGGGATGCAGAAGCTTTTTCTTTTGAATTTGAATTAGGATTAGCTCCAGCATTTGATGTTGATTTATCTGCAAAGAAAAAAATTACACAATACAACATTGTTCCTGATGATGCTTTAATTGATAAAGAAGTAGCAAATTTACAAGCTCGTTACGGAAAAATGAACGCAGTAGATGCTGTTGCAGAAACGTCAAATGTTACAGGTACGTTTGTAAACGAAGAGAAAGAAATCAACAAAAAAGCTACAATAACTGTAAGTGACATCAAAGGAAAAGTAAATCTAAAAAAGTTTGTTGGTGCTAAAGTAGGAGATACTTTAGAGTTAAAAACAAAAAACTTATTTAACGATGATCACAAGCTACAAGGTGCTTTAGGTGTTTCTCATGATGAAGCTCACGGATTAGACATTCCTGTAACTTTTACTATCGAAGAAATTACTGAAACTGAGTTAGCAGATTTAGATCAAGAGTTGTTTGATAAATTATTTCCAAACGGAGATGTAAAGACAGTTACAGAACTAAGAGAAAAAATTAAAGAAGACGCAGAAAAACAATTCCAAACACAAGCAGACCAACAATTGTTAAATGCAGTAACTGAGTATTTAGTAGAAAATACAAAATTTGATTTACCTGCTGAGTTTTTACAAAAATGGTTAGCAACTGCTGGAGAAAAGCCAATGACAGATGAAGAAGCAGCAGAAGAATATGCAAAATCTGAAAAAGGCTTACGTTACCAATTAATCGAAGGAAAGATTATGAAAGATAACGATATCAAATTAGATTATGCAGAGTTGGTAGAGTATGCAAAAGGATTTATTAGAACACAAATGGCGCAATTTGGTAATATGAATCCAGAAGAAAAAGAATTAGATGATATTGCAGGTAGAATTTTAAGCAATCAAGACGAGGCTAAGCGTTTACAAGAGCAATTAATCTCTCATAAATTGTTAACATTCTATAAAGAGAATATCACATTTAAAACAAAAGAAGTTTCTTACGAAGACTTTATTAAAGAAGTTTATAAGTAAGAATCTTGTTTAACTAGATATATAAAACTCCTTTAATTTTTTAAAGGAGTTTTTTTAGTAACCAACTGTAACAAAATATTAACTTTATAGTTCTTATATTTACAGACTATAATATTAAAATAAAGCATTGATGGATTACGGAAAAGAATTCGAAAAATACGCAACCAAGCACCACGGAATAAATAGCACATACCTAGGTAAAATAACGAGTAGTTTAACACCATATATTATGGAAGAACGCCAGATGAATATTACCCAGATGGATGTGTTTTCTCGTTTAATGATGGATAGAATTATCTTTTTAGGAACAGCAATTAATGACCAAGTTGCTAATGTAATTCAAGCACAATTGCTATTCTTAGAAAGTGTAGATGC
>JABXHX010000045.1 GCA_013373385.1 Flavobacteriaceae bacterium | reverse complement strand
TTTTCTGTAGGTATAATTTCTGACTTCGGAAACTTTTCTAAGGGCAAATAGCTAGTTCTATTTGCTCCTAAAGAAGCGTAAAACCGCTGCTCTACCAACTTATTTAAAGGCTTTTTAAATTTTCTTTCAAAAAATCGTTTTAATAAATAATAGCCTAAATCGCTATACTTATACTCATCAACTTCTCTTTGCTCGGCAGTTTTTATATGCTGTAGAATAGTATCTTTAAAAGAAGATTTCAGGTACAAATTTTTGGCAACATGAATCGCATACTTATTAGATTTTTTAGTACTGTAAAAATCTTTGATGTTCTTACCTGTAATACTATCTTGAGTTAACTTATAAAAAGGAATCCATGCTTTTAACCTTCCTTTATGAGATAAAATTTGCTTAAAAGTAAGCGTATCTTTATTGGTATTTTTAAATTCTGGAAGTAAACGTTTTAGTTTTGTATTGATATTAAACAAACCATTCCCTGTGGTTTGAATCACCAAAGGGAGTGTTGCTAAAATTTTAGTTAAGGAAGCAACGTCATATACATCAAAATTAGTTACTTTTCTTAGCGAATCATGGGTGTGGTATCCAAAACTTTTTTGATACACTACTTTCCCTTTTCTGGCCAACAAAATTTGCATGCCAGGTGCCATTTTTTTTTTAATCACATAGTTTGCAACAGAATCTATTTTAGCCAACTTAGACCTTGACATGTTTACTTCTTCTGGAATGCCGTACTGTAATCGATTTAAAACAGAAGTGTACAACCCAAAACCTTCTTGAAAATTCGAGTTTACAGTTACAGGTAATTTCCCTTGAGCTGGTAAACCGCCAAACAATAACTGAGCAGAAATTTCTTGTGCCGTTTTACTGTTCTGATAAGATACTACCATCCCTTCAATAGCACTAAAGTCTTTAACTGCTAACAAACTATATGGACTTGCAAAAATGTCTAAAATTACTTTTTTGTCTTTGGCTATTTCTTGAATTAAATCCAACTCTTCTTTTTTAAATTTATAGCCTTTCCATGGATGCAAATTTGAACTATGATAGCCTATAATTACTAAATTATACGGAGCTAATTTTTGTTTTAGTTGATTTTCTGTCGTTGAAATTACATCTATTTTGGTGTAGTTTTTCAGCATATTTACAAAAGCAGCATTGTCTGCATCACCTAACTTTATATAGGCGATTTTTTGTTTTTGCAAATGTTGAATAGGGATGATGTTTTTAGCATTTTTTAAAACTGTTATCGATTTTTTTACCAGTTCTCTATGTAACAATTCGTCTTCGTTACTATTGATGTCAGTATGTATGTTCTTTAGATTTACTGGTTGGTAGTTATGTAAGCCAGCCCAATATTTGGCTTTTAATACTTTACGAACCGATGCATTTAAGCGTTCTATGCTTAACTCATTTTCTTTAATCGCCTTCTTAAACAAAGCAACTGTTTGAGGAACTTCATGCGGTATTAACAACATATCATTTCCTGCTAAAATGGCTGCCAAATTAATTTCTGGATGTGTAGAATAGTTCGATGCACCTTTCATATTCAATCCATCAGTAATTATCAAGCCTTTAAAAGCTAGCGCATCAATTAGCAAATCGGTTACAATTCTTTTTGATAAAGATGATGGTAATTTTTTGTTCGGCTCTAATTTTGGTATACTCAGATGGGCAGTCATCACACTGCCAATACCTTGTTTAAACAGTTCTTTATACGGATAGAGTTCTAAGCTATCTAACCGAGTGCTATCAAAATTAATTACAGGTAACGTATGATGTGAATCTGTTGCTGTATCTCCATGGCCTGGAAAATGCTTTGCGTTTGCTAACACACCTTGGCGTTGCATTCCTCTTGTAAAAGCAATTGCTTTGGCTGTGACGTTTATTTTATTTTCTCCAAACGATCTATTTCCAATAATAGGATTCTTAGGATTGGTATTGATATCTACTACTGGAGCAAAATTCATATGTACGCCAATTCTCTTACAATGTTTCCCAAGTTGTTCACCAAACTTTTCAATAAGCCTATTATCTCTAATAGCACCTAAAGTCATGTTCCAAGGATAGCGAAACGATTCTTTTAATCGCATGTCTAATCCCCACTCTGCATCTTGTGCAACCAGCAATGGATATTTTGACAAGGCTTGATATTTATTAGTTAGCTCAGCCTGCTTTTGAGGTGTGCCTTGCATAAAAATCAAATTTCCAGCATGGTACTTTGTTATTAATTCTTCGACAAGTTTTTCATTAATTGTATCGTTTGTAGAATACGCTTGTACCATAAACAACTGACCAATTTTTTCTTCTACAGTCATGTTATTTAGTAAGGTATTTACCCACTTTTCTTGCGCTGCTTTATCAACCGTTTGTAAAGGGTCTGTATTTTGAGCAACCATAAGCTCAACAAATAAAAGCATTAAAAGAACTACTAACTTTTTCATAAACACTACACTAAAAAACGTTTATGCCAACTGTTATTTGCTTCTACTTCCCAACTACTTTCTACCTCTGCTTTGGTTTGTACCATATTGTTAAACACAATCGTTTTTGCTGTAATCTTTTGGTCTTTTGCATATTGTTGAAAAGCTGAAAGTTGTACCATATTTATGTTTTCTCCATCCTTAAAGGTAATGTTCATTTTATTCATCAAATCAACTTTTAACTCATTTTCTAATTCTTTTACAAATCTAACTGAGGCATCTATAGAACAACCAGATACAGCGTTAAAACCTTCATCAACTGCTAAGATTAAAAACTGGTTATACTTAATAGTAAAAGAACCTTTTAAATTATCTCCATGACGTGTCCATTGCTCAATAAAACCTTTTGCTTTTACAGAAATAACTTCAACTTCTTTCTCTGTAAATACTCTATCTGATTGATAAATCCAAACTCTAGAATTGTCTGGTAAATTTTGATACGGTATAAACATGTTATCTCAAGTTAAATTTTTGTTGTAAAGCTTGTAACTTTTCTTGATCTGTCATTCCTTTTTTTGGGGCAGACATGCGTTCTTTTATCTCTCTCAATACTTTTTTTGTGTATAGCGGAAAGTCTGCATTTTGCATCCAAGCGTTGTAGCCAGGGTTTTCTTTAAAGACCTCTTCTACAGTTCTTCCCTTATATTTACCAAATGAGAATATTTCTTCTTCATCTTCATTAAACAAAATAAATCCCGCAAAATCTGCTCTCTTTGCATGTGATGAAAAAGCACTCAATGCATCAACTGAGTTTTCTAAATCATCGTATTTTTCTATTTGTGCTAATAAAATTTCGTAGGTGGCATTGGTATCTGCTTCTGCTCCGTGTGCTCCTACTAATTCTTTACCACAATAAAATTGATATCCTGCACTTAATGTTCTTTGTTCTTTCTTATGAAAAATAGCTTGTACATCTATGGCTTTTCTATCTTTCATATCAAAATCTATTCCAGCGCGCATTAATTCTTCTGCCAGTAACGGAATATCAAATCGGTTTGAGTTAAATCCTGCTAAATCGCACCCTTTTATCATCTCACTAACTTTTGGCGCTAATTCTTTAAAAGTAGGTTCTGTTACCACTTTTTCATTTGTAATACCATGAATATCTGAAGCTTCTTTAGGAATTTCTACTTCTGGATTTACCAACCAAGTATTACTTTCTTTGTTTCCGTTTGGATGTACTTTTAAGATAGAAATTTCTACAATTTTATCTGTACCTATGTTGATACCTGTAGTTTCTAAATCAAAAAATACGATGGGTTTTTCTAAATTTAATTTCATTTTTGCTACTTTCTCATTCAAAATTTATGAATGGTTAAAGGTAGGAAAATCAGATTGATTTTTTATTTTATTTGGCTGCAAAGATTATTTTTTAACACAGATTTACCTAAAGCGCAACCCATACGAAATTCCAAATGAATAAAATAAAAAGTATTCTCCTCTCGCAAAACTTTTCTCTTCTCTAAACACCCCTAAAGAAATGCTCCATGCGTGTTTTTTGCTTTTAGAGGTAAATGAATATCCTCCTGTAATTTTCTGCGATTTTAAATCAAAAACCACAGCTTGACTTGCATTTACTGGGAAGCGTTCCGTTTCTGGTGAAAAACCTGCACCAATTGCTAAACTAAAATAGTTATCTGCATCGCTGTAATATTTTCGGTAAGTTAAGGTACCTGATTTACTTGCCCCGTCTACATCTGGCGTTATGTATGTTCTGAAAGACCAGTAGCTATTGCCAGAATACCAACCCACAGAACCTGTGTATATGGTTGTAGTTGAAGAAAATTTTAATCCTCTAAATCCTAAAGATGCTTCAAAGCTATGGGGTAATGATTTGTACAACTCTGCACCATATCGAACACTTGGAAATAAATCAGAATTTGAAAAACCTGCACTCACGTAGGCGTACATTCCCTCTATAATTCTTGGATACATATCCACTTCGTACTGATAGCTGTTAGTATCAAATCTTCTTGAATAATTTACTTTTCCTGTGATACTTCCGTATTTGGTTTGTCGTGTGTATTTTAACGTTGAGTAATGTGACTGACTTCGTTCGTTGTTATGGTAAAAAATAGTAGAATACCCTACTCCAATAGTATTAAAACGTAGGGAATTTAACAAGTTTTGCTTGTAAGAAATAGCTTCTTTGTTGGCTGCATCTACACGAATTATTTCATCTAAAGTATGTAAAGCTTCTTCTGGTCTATTCAACTTTTCTTCAGAGCGTGCTTTTTGATATAATACTTCAGAATCTTCTGGAAAGTGTAACAATGCCTTTTTTACCAGTTCATTCGCTCTATAAGGTAGATCGGCATAAAATTCGTTTTTAATCGCGGCAATCCAATCTGTTTTCCTTTTAGGATCTTTTTTTAGCACAAAATCAAAACCTTCTCTTGCGGCTTTATAGTTTCCGTCCCAAGAATAGGTATTTGCTAAAAAAGAACGCAAATCTAAATAATTTGGATATTTAGCAATAATGCGTTTTAACAATATTTGCGCTTGTTTTCGCTGCTTATTAAATGCCATTTCTCTAGCTTTAGCAAAACCAGCATCTGGATCGCCTGTAAACTCTTTTTCTTGTGAAGATAAAGGAGTAATTATAATCATAAAGAGCATAATTAGTCCTTTTTTATAATAAGATGACTTCATTATTTTAATGATTTTTTAAATGCTATATAGTCTTTATTCTTTGGATATAGTTTTAGCAAACTGTCTGTTACTTTAACTGCTGCTTTATTCTGCTTTAATCGTTTATAGGCTTTTGCTAATTTAAAACTCAACGCTGCATTTTTAATCTTGTTTTTGAGTCCTTTTTTAGCCAATAGCACTCCTTTATCATCTTGGCTTGACCACCAATATAAATCTAATAATGCTAAATATGGATCATCGTAAAACGGATGTCTCTTTATGGTGCTTAAAAACTCTTTTTCTGCTTGTTGATATTCACCATCCCAAGACAATGTTCTACCTTTTAAAATTCTGGCATCTGCATGGTTTGGTAGTGTTCTTAATATATAATCGCACAAGGCTCTTGCCATTTTTCTTTTCTTAGCGAAGGCTTGTTCTCTTGCAGTTAAAAAGACTTCATCGTAGGTTTTTCCTTTGATTAATTTATCAAATTCTTGTTGTTCTTCTTCTGACAAGCTAATGACTACTTTTGGTTCTTTTTCTTTTTTTGGTGGATAAATTTTATCATTCTGAGCAACATAAGCATTGATTTTTTTAAACTCGTTGAACGAATCTTTTACTTGTTTTAAAAGCGCTTCATCATTTAATTTATTGAGAGAAAAATTGCTATTAATTTTATACAAATCTTCTCCAGACAACAGATAATCATTATAAATATAATCTTTCAAACCACCTTTATAACGCATTAAGGCTATTTTACGTTCTCCTCTAAATTTTTTAGATGTATCTAAGCCTTTACCCATCCAAGCTTGTTGTTCTGGCACTTCTATAGTGTAATTATTTGTTAAAAATGATACTAAACTCGGAGCAATGTCCCAATGCGAAGAGATGCCTTTAAATCTATGCGCTCCTGTTAACATTGGGCTGTAAATAAATAAAGGTACGTGAAATCTACACAATTGGTCTTTTTGTTCTATGGGAATTATTCTATGATCGCCTGTAAAAATAAAAATGGTGTTGTTGTAATCTGCTCGTTCTTGATAGGCTGTCATAAATTTTCTTACCGCGTCATCTACATATAACTGCGCAGCATATACTTCTTTTTTAGCTTCTACTTCTGCTTTGGTTAACTTTAGTGTTTTCGAATTGTTTAAAATACTATCTACTTTGGTCTCAAAAATATTCCTTTTCGGAAAGTTAAATGGCTCGTGATTTGTTAAAGTAGAAATAACATCAAACCTCGGTAGTTTTTTAGCTGGTATGGTTGCAAGCATTTTTTTAAATAACTCATTATCTGGATAGCCCCAAGAAAATCCACCTGAATTACCACTTGTCTTTACATAACTATCTTCAAACATATTCTCATCTACTACAAAATCTACATCATTGTATTCTAAAAAATTGATAATTCTATCAAAGCTAGCTTGCGCTCCTGTATAATAAGAAGTGGTATAACCGTTCTGTTTTAAGATGCTAAACAATGACACATGCGATGGCGTTTCTGGAATTTCTAAAAAACCCGTATCGCCAAAAGGTAATGAACCTAATAAAGATGGCACTACACCAAAGGTTCTACCTGTGGTACTAACAAAGTTTTCCCAATAGAGCGATTTATTTATCAAACTATCTATATAAGGTGCAAATCCACTATAGGTATTTCCATCGACAAATTCAGCACCTTGTCCTTCTAAAATTACTACAACAATATTGGGCTTTTGAGTGGGTTGTATTGTAAAAAAACCACTTAATACATCTTGATTTCTTTGGAATCTTTTTAAGATAGGATATTCATTAGTGTCTGTAACTTTATAGGTGTTTATAGTTGCTTTATCAATATTATACTGCACGATATCTGCAACCAAATAATAGACTTTATTCTGATGTTTCTCTTGAGTAAATTGTGATGTTAAAAACCTAAATGGAACTGCTCCCAAAATTGCTATTACCACAACAAGTACCGACAGCTTGTTTGCTATTTTGTGCTTCACCAGATAGTTTACTACAAAAAATAGAAGTACAAAAACTACAAAGTATATGTAATCTGTAATGGGTGTAGCTGCACCTTGCGATGAGACTGTTTTAAAAATATCATCAAAAGAATAGCCTAACAAATCGGCTCCTAAATTTAGCAGTGTTGTTAGGCTGTATTGTACCAAAGATATATTTACCAGTACAAGTATAAAAGCAGTAATTACAAATACTGTTTGCCCTGTTTTTTTCCCCTTTACATTTAAGATTAGGTATAAGGGTGAAAACACAATACCTATCATAAAAACTGTCCAAGCATCGTGTAACAATTTAAAAACTACTACTTGCAAAGTAGTAAGAATTACTTTATCTGTTTTTGCTTGAGCCGCTACTTCGAACAAACTTAACAACCAAAACATTAGCAATAACACTAACATTGTTTTTAAATATGCTACGGGTAACTTTTTAAAATAATTTTTACTCATTTTCAATCAATTTTAACCGCTTAATCCTTTACGGGTCATTACACCCCATTTAATATTTTTATTAAAATAATAATCTATATTTCCTTTTATTGCTGCATATAAAATTACGGGATGTAAAATTAGCGGCTCTAAAAATGCTGCTATTACAAACTGTAAGCCTACTCCTTTTTTCTTGTATTGATGATAAGTCGTTTCTTCTATCAGTAAAGAAATAAGCGTATAAATTACAGATGATAAGTAAGCCGCAGTAAAAAAACCCAACACATACAACCATTGTAAATCTCTTGTTGAAATTAACAAAATAAAAAACAACATTCCCATTACCTCTATTATTGGCGCTAATCTTTCAAAAATTAACCAGTATGGATAGCTTAACATTCCGAGTATCCGATACCTTGGATTGAATCCTATTTTTTTATGTAGCTTTAAGGTTTCTATAGTACCTCTTGTCCATCGGTTTCGTTGCGAGGTTAAAATCTTGTAGCTATCAGGAGCCTCTGTCCAACACAAAGGGTCTGGTATATAAGCTACTTTATATTTTATGTTTTGTTCTTCTAAGTACCTGCGCATCCTAACTACAATCTCCATATCTTCTCCAACAGTAGCTGTATCGTAACCTCCAACTTCTATGGCTATTTCTTTATCAAACATACCAAACGCACCAGAAATTACAAGCAATCCATCTAATCTACTCCATGCCATTCTACCCAGTAAAAATGAACGTAAATATTCAAGTATTTGAAACTGTACTAATTTATTTTTTGGAAAATTTACATCTAACAATTTGCCATTTTCTATTTTACATGAGTTTGCAATTCTTATTACTCCACCAGAAGCAACTACTCTTTTATCTGTATATTCTAAAAAAGGTTTTATCATTTTTTGCAATGAATCTTCTAACAATAAACAGTCTACATCTATACAAGCCACATAATCGTTTTTACTTACGTTTAAACCTACATTTAATGCATCTGCCTTTCCTCCGTTTTCTTTATCAACAACAACCAATTTTTCAAATGCAGGGTTTTTAGATTTAAATACACCTGCTCTAATAGGCTTTGTTTTTAATTTCTGATTGATTAAATAGTCTACTTTTTCTAAATCGTAATTTTTAATTAGCTTTTCTAAGCTATCATCTTTACTACCATCGTTTACAATAATCACTTCGTAGTTAACATAATGTGTAGATAGTAAAGACCGTACATTTTCTACAATATTTAAACTCTCATTATAAGCAGGGGCGATGATAGATATAGATGGCGCAATTTTAGAAGATAAAACATCTTTATAATTTACAAAACTATTTTTTCTAAGATATGATTTGGTTTCTATTGTAGATAGAATGGCTAAAAAGATACAAGATGTCAATACTATAAAACCATAGGCAAAGAACAGGTAATGAAATACTTGAATGATGTAGTTTAATACAACTGATATATCCATAAGTGGGGGACTTTCTATAAAACTACTAATTTTTTTCTAAAAATTCAATAATTTTAAGATGTGTACTGTCTTTATTATCTTCTTTTTGTGCTAAAAATTTTCCATGATTGATTCTTTTTAAAATTTTTAACGCCATTACTTTTATATCAAAAACAGGACTGTTTATATGTGACAAAATAAAGGCTTCATCTTGTTCAGTAGCCATATTCTCGAGCATTTTTAATACAGCTATTTGCTCTTTTTCTGTAAGTGAATTCATTATTTCTTTTAGAGGTACTACTGCCTCTAAACAAAAAAAGTAACTGAGTACCTGTATTGATTTTAATCGTACATCTGCATTATTGTGATGTATTAAATCTAACAGCTCTTTTGTTGTATTAAAAATATTGTAAATCTTTACAAGTTCTAATGTTAATAAAACAACAGAATCATTCTCTGAACACAACCATCTTTTTACGTCTGGCATATTTTGTTGCTTTATATTTTCTAAAGCACCAAGAATTCCTATCTGATCCCATTTAGAAATAAATGCTGTTAAATCGTCTAAAAAGTCCAATCCTTCAAAACCAAAAACTTCTATAAAATATAGATATGCTTGTGTACGCACTTCTGTTCGTGGATGGTTGATATGAACTTTTACTTCTTCTCGCACCTCTTTTATTTTAAACACTCTTAGATCTCTAATTCCTATTGCAATAATATGCCACTTTTTATGCTGTAGCTTGGCTCTTGCTTGCTTTAGCAATCCTAATGCAATAAATAGTTTGTCAACTGAGTTTACCGTTCCTCCAGAAACTTCACCCATTAATTTCATTAACGACTTGATAAATATTTTTCTGTTATTGGTATTCTGTAGACTAGGTTTAATCTTTTCAATGATAACACTTTGCGCTTCATTTATTCTCCCTTCTCCACTATCTGCAAAAACGTAAGTAATAATGAGTTCTTCGTATTTTTTCTCTAATTCTAAATTAGTGGCTTCTTTTACTCTTAATCGATGCCTTAAAACCTTTAGATATACAATAAAAAATAGTAAGATTAAAAAAAATATGGCTGCAAGTATCCATATAATTTTAATAATTATTGGAAAATCATTGAAAGAAAAACTTGTAAAGACGAAAGAAAAACTATTCACAATTAATTTATAGTAACATTCTTTTTACTCTAACAATTAACTCACTTGGACTTAATGGTTTTCCTAAAAAGTCGTTTGCTCCCAAATTAAATGCCTTGAGTACCATTTCTTCTTGTCCAGAAGCAGAAAAGACAATGATTGGTGTTATATATTTAAGAACATTTCTAACATGACTTATTACTTCAAGCCCGTTTACATAATCCATCATAATATCTGTTAGAATTAAATCTGGCTTGTGTTCCTCTATAAGTTCTAATGCTTTTTTACCATCTTGAGCAATAAAAAGTTGATAACCTTGCTGCTCTAACTTTAATTTAATTAGCATTAAAAACACAGAGTTATCTTCTGCTATGACAATCTTTTGGGGGATATTCATCTAAATTAATCTTTATTAGATTTTTTTAACTAAATTTAACCTCTATAGTTAAGAGCGCTTCTCAAATATAATGTAAAAATTTTAAGTATGGTAAAAAATGATTGTTTTTCTAGTGAGATTGTTGATTTAAGCTTTTTAAATGAGCACCTTTCGTTTGATATGGAACAATACTCACAAATGATTTCTTTATTTCTTGATCAGAGTAAAGAAAAAATGGTAGAATTGAAAGAGAATGTAGAGAATGAAGATTTTCCTGCAATAAAGGCTACAGCACATTTTTTAAAATCATCTTTTACAATTATGGGATTAAAATCCAACTATTTATTGGTAGAGATGGAAACCGAAAGCCTTAACGGAAAAGACATTGAAAAAATTAATGACTTATTTGATAGGGTAGAAGACAATTACTCTAAAAGTATAGATGAATACAAAAAAATTCTAGCTGCAATTTAACTCTATTTATTTTTACAACAACTAGCCCCAATATTCATGAATAAAAAGTTTGTTAAAAATATATTGCGACTACTACTTTTAGCAATTGTTTTTATTAGCAGTACAGTTGCTATGCTAGAATGGCTTGTAAAATCTAAATTTTACTTTACAGTAAATGATGATGGGGCTACCACTAAATTTAACACAGCACTCCTCTTTTTTTTAGCTGTTTTATCACTCTTAATAAGTAATCTAAAGCAAAAAAAAAGTCGCATATTGTTTTTTACATTATCCACTGTTATTCTTATTATTAGCACATTAACTATATTACAATATGTATTTACTATTGATTTGCTTATAGATAACTTATTTATGAAAGATACCATAACTAAGGAGCTTCCTGGAAGAATGTCTGAAGCAACTGCATTTTGTTTTATGCTTTTTTCAATTGGTATTATGAGTAGCAAATCTAACTCAAAAAACCTACTGAAAGTAACACAGCATATACCTATCTCAATTATAATGTTATCTTTTATTTCATTGATATCATTTGGTTTAAGAATTCCTATTGACTCAAAGACAGTTTTCTTTAAAACAATGTCAATTCAGACATCCCTTACCTTTATCTTTATAGCTGTTTTATTATTTTATAAGTTTCCTTATTTTGGTATAAAAAGAGCTTTTTTAAGTGAATATAGTGGTAGTAAGCTACTGCGAAAATTGTTGCCCTATGTTATTTTAATTCCTTTTTTACTAAGCTATGTATTGCTTTCTCTAATCAATAATAATTATGTTGAAGAACAATTCGGAATTATTCTATATACCATAGCTCTTATTATTTTTAGTTTTTCATATACTTTTATCAGTGCTGTTAGCTTAAATAGATCTGAACGCAAAAGAAAAGACTTAGAAACAGATTTATTGGTTAAAAACCAAGAGCTCTATCAGTTTAAAGACGCATTAGATGAAATTGCCATTGTGGCTATTACTGATGAAAATGCTGTTATAAAATATGTAAACGATAATTTTTGCAAAATCTCTAAATATTCTAGAGAAGAAATTCTAGGGAACACAAGTTTAATTGTACGTTCTGACCATCACCCAGAATCTTACTTTTGGGATGCTTGGTATCGTGTTGCTTCTGGAAAACCTTGGTTTGGAGAAATTAAAAACAAAGCAAAAGATGGTTCACACTATTGGACCGATACTGCTGTAGTGCCACTTAAAAATAAAGGAGGAAACATCAAAGAGTTTATGTCTATTCAACTAGATATAACTAAAAGGAAAGAGGCAGAAGAACTGCTAAACTCTAAGTATGTAAAAACCTTAGAACAAAAAAATAAGGAGCTAGAACAATTTAGCTATATCACTTCACATGACTTGCAAGAACCACTTAGAACTATTACCAGTTTTTCTGATATAATACACGAGGAATACTATGATAAACTTGACGATCATGCTCGGCAAATTTTTACTTTTATAAAAAAAGCCACTACAAGAATGAGTAATTTAATAAAAAATTTATTAGATTACTCGAGAATTGGACATAAAGAAGAATTGGTAGATGTAGATTGTAATCTTTTAATTAAAGAAGTTAAAAGTGATTTAACAAATAGAATACAAAAAACAAATACTTTAATTAGTACTAATAATTTACCTATAATTAAAGGGTATCCAACGGGATTAAGGCTACTTTTTCAAAATTTAATAAGCAATGCCATTAAATTTTCAAAAAAGGATGTTGCCCCAATAATTATTATTAGCTGTGAAAAGAAAGAGAACTATTGGAAATTTTCTATAAGAGACAATGGGATCGGGATTGAGAAAGAACATCAAAAGAAAATATTTTCAATTTTTCAAAGATTGCATTTAAAAGAAGAGTATGAAGGTACTGGAATTGGCTTAGCCCATTGCCAGAAAATTATAGGATTACATGGCGGAGAAATTTCAGTTAAGTCTAAACCTAATGAAGGAAGTACATTTTATTTTACAATACCCCATAATAATTAAACGATGAACAAACTAAACACAATCTTACTTATTGATGATGACCCAGCAACAAACTTTTTACATAAGTTAATTATAAAAAAAGAAGATTGCACAGAAAACATTATCTGCATTCAAAGTGCTAAAGAAGCTTTAGACTATTTAAAAACTAGAAACGAAAAAGGTATTTACCCTCATCCAGAAATGATCTTTTTAGACATTAATATGCCTGGCATGAATGGTTGGGAGTTTTTAAATGAGTACGAAAAAAACGAAAAGGAGCAAAAGGCTAAAATTGTTGTTATGCTAACTACTTCTCTTGATCCCGAAGACAAAAAGAAAGCTGACAATATTAAAGAAATAAACAGATTTATCTCTAAACCTTTAACATCAGAAAAGTTAAGAGAGGTTTTAAAATTAAACTTCCCTGATATTTTTAGACATTTTTAATTTTTAAAATAGCATAAATAAAAAAACCGAGTTTTAAACTCGGTTTTTTTATATTTATTTCCTAAGCTACTGATCTATAGAACCTAGTACTCTTTTCATAAAACTATTTAAAGCTTCTTTTTTCGGTGTACCTTCTTTAATCATTTTATCTACTTCTAAAGCACCGTACATGTTAGAAATTAACTCTCCTATTACATCCATTTCTTCATCAGAAATTTTATCTAATTCTGTTAAATTTTCTAATACCTCAATAGTTTCAACTAAATAATCTTCGTCGTTTTCTTCCACAAAAGAAAGCAAATGTTTAATTACTGGTAATTTCATAATTAAGCAATACCGTTTACCAACTCTTTCAACACATCAAACTTATTTGTTTGTGTTTGATTTACAAATTTACCATCAACAAAAGTGGCAAATGTTGGTAAATTACTTACATCTGCTAATTTTCTACTCTCAGGAAACTTTTCTGCATCTGCTATTACAAAAACCATGTCTTCGTTTTCTGAAGACAGCTTCTTAAATTTCGGTTTCATAATTCTACAGTTACCACACCAAGTAGCTGCATATTGCACCACTACTTTTTTAGATTCTGAAACAATTTGCTGCAAATTGTCTTGATTTAATTCTTGTACCATTTTAATTACAAATTTTCAATTACGAATTACAAACAAAAAATTAGCAATTCGTAATCTTTAATTTATTAGTGAGAAGCTAAATATTCTGCTGTTCCCTTTGCATTAGGTTGCATTGCATCTTTACCTTCTTCCCAGTTTGCTGGACAAACTTCTCCGTGAGATTGTACGTGAGAGTAGGCATCGATTAATCGTAAAAATTCGTTTACATTACGTCCTACTGGCATATGGTTGATTCCTTCATGAAAAACAGTTCCTTCTTCATCAATTAAATAGGTAGCTCGGTATGTTACATTATCCCCTTCTACTTGTACGGTATCTGTAGCTTCATCATATCTCTCTGCGGTGATATCTAAAATACCTAAAACAGATGATAAGTTACGATTGCTATCTGCTAATAATGGATACGTTACACCTTCAATTCCTCCATTATCTTTAGATTGGTTTAACCACGCAAAGTGTACTTCTGGAGTGTCACATGAAGCTCCTATTACAATTGTGTTTCTTTTTTCGAACTCTGGTAATGCAGCTTGAAAAGCGTGCAATTCTGTAGGACATACAAATGTAAAATCTTTTGGATACCAGAACAACAATACTTTTTTCTTGTTATTTACTGCTTCTTCTAATACATTTACTTTGAACGTATCTCCCATTTCGTTCATCGCATCTACGTTTAAATCTGGAAATTTCTTACCTACTGCTGTAGCCATTTTTTATAATTTTTAATGATTAATATTATTTTTAATAATACAAATATACCAACCTAAAAGAGCTTATAATAAAAAAGTTGATGCTAATTTTTTATCTTAGCATCAACTTTACTTATACTTAACTAAATTTTAAATAATTTTAATTTATTTAAAAAGAAATCCTATTTTAAATGTAAAAGTAGTATTGGTTGTATTATAGTTATAATTACTAACTATATCTTTGTTATATACACTTTGTAATGTTTGGTTAAATAATAGTCCAATTACAAAATCACCTTCATTTGTATGATTATTAACAAACTCAACACCAGCAATAAAGTTTAAAATAAAAGGCTTTGCATAATCAAAAGGTATTGAATTAAAATCTTCTTCTACATCTACTATAGGTCCACTAGAACCACTTGTTGGGGTATAGTAATTTGTTCTTATATCAGAATTTACATTAAAGGCAGTGGAAAAACCTGTCTTAAAATAGACAGGTTTATAATTAAAATTAGCTTCTTTAAAAAGCTTTTTCAAATTTACATTTGCAATTAAAGGGATTTCGAAATAATCTAACCTAAACCTTGTTTTATAGTAAGCATTTTCAGATTTACCATTGCCTATTATTACTACATTTGGGTTTCTCTTTCTATACTCTTCTCCTTTTCCCGAGTAACCAAAACCAGATTCTAGTTTAATATAATCGTTCAGATGATAAAATACTCTTACTCCAAAATTAGCTCCTAACCTAAAAAAACTACTATAACCAAGCGATGCTTCATTTCCTAGCTCACTAACAGGAGTATTAAAAAAACTAGCATTCACCCCTGCATTTACACCAAAAGTTATTTTATTCTTTTTAAGAGAAAGTGTATCATTTTGTGCGTTTACAGTAAACACAGTAATTAAAAACAATAAAAACACAAATATCTTCTTGTCCATCTTTTTTAAAAAATTTTGGGCAAGATTACTAATAAAAATTTACTTACAACTATTTACTTGCAAAAAGTTTGACATCAGATGCAGAAACTTCTTTTTCTCCCAAAATAAGTAACCGCTCTACAACATTTCTTAATTCACGAATGTTTCCTGTCCAGTCATATTCTTGCAGTAATTTTACTGCATCAGAAGAAAATGCTTTTTTAGGCGTACCTTGTTCTCTTGATATTTTATCAGCAAAAAAATCTACTAATAAAGGAATGTCTTCTCTTCTATCATTTAGCGCTGGAACTTTAATTAAAATCACAGCCAATCGATGATATAAATCTTCTCGAAAACGCCCTTCGGCTATTTCTTTTTTTAAGTCTTTATTGGTAGCTGCAAACACCCTAACATTCACCTTTATATCTTTATCAGAACCAACACGCTGAATTTTGTTTTCTTGCAAAGCACGTAATACTTTAGCTTGTGCAGACAAACTCATATCTCCTATTTCATCTAAAAAAATGGTTCCGCCTGTAGCCGCTTCAAATTTTCCTGCCCTATCTTTATTTGCTCCAGTAAAACTTCCTTTTACATGTCCAAACAATTCGCTTTCAATTAATTCAGAAGGAATTGCAGCACAATTCACCTCAATCATTGGTGCTTTAGAACGATCTGATTTTTCGTGTAACCAATGTGCCACCAGCTCTTTCCCAGTTCCGTTTGGCCCAGTAATCAATACACGTGCATCTGTAGCTGCTACTTTTTCTATGATATCTTTAATATGAGTAATTGCATCACTTTCACCGATCATTTCGTAGTTTTTACTCACTTTCTTTTTCAATCGCTTATTTTCTACTACTAATTCTTTTCTATCTAAGGCATTGCGAACAGTATTTAACAATCTATTTAAATCTGGTGGTTTTGATATATAATCAAACGCTCCCAAACGCATTGTGTTAACTGCTGTTTCTAAATCTCCATGACCAGAAATCATCACTATAGGAATTTCTGGTTTTATCTTTTTTACTTTTTCTAATACTTCAACACCATCCATTTTTGGCATTTTAATATCACAAAAAATTAAATCGTAATCGTTATTTGTAATCTTTTCAACTCCTTGTAAACCATCTTCTGCTTCTTCTACTTCGTACGAATCATTTTCTTCTGAAATAATCTTGGTAAGTACTCTTCTAATCGCAGCTTCGTCTTCTATAATTAAAATTTTTGGCATTTTTTTATTTTTCTATAATGTGAATATCTCTTTGTGGAAAAGGGATTTGTATGTTGTGCTCTTTAAATAATCTGTTTATTTCAAAACGTAAATCACTCTGTACAAAACGTACCTGAAAACTATCATTAATGGTAAACGACACTTTAAAATTTAAAGCACTGTCTCCAAAATTAGAAAAAAGCACTGTAGGCTCAGGATGTTTTAAAACAGCTACATGATTCTTTGCTATATCTAATAATATTTTTTTTACCAATTGCACATCACTACCGTAGGCAACACCAACCTCAACACTTTCTCTTGTCTCCACTCCATTTTCTGTCCAATTATACAAACTATTGGTTAAATACAAATGGTTGGGAATAATTAGCACCTTATTATCTATGGTTACTGCTCTAGTGGTTCTTAAATTAATTTCTTCTACTTTTCCTACTTTTCCTTCTAATTCAATAATATCACCAACATGTACCGTTTGATCCATTAAAATAAATATCCCAGAAATAATATCTTGAAATAACGTTTGTAGCGCTAAACCAACTCCAATAAGTAAAGCTGCTGATGCTGCAAATATTGCAGTTACGTTTACCCCAGCACTGTGCATGGTAACTAAAAAAATGATAACATACAACAGCCATCTTAGGTAGTTAAATACAGAAATAAATTTTACTTTATCGTTTTCTGGCAACTTTCTAGTGAGTACTTTTCTCATAAATCGCAACAAGAAAGAAGTGATTAAAATTGCCAAAATTGCAACTAAAATAGCTTTTACACTTATCTGTATGTCTTTACTAAATGTAAATGTATAGTTTAAAAATTCTGATAATTTCTCCATAAAACCAAAGGTACATTTTATCCTTTTAAATTAATAGCTATACTCAGATAAAATTATTTTTTACTATGCATGCATAATTTTTTATCAATTTACTATGCGTGCATAATATTTTTTTTATAACTTTGGACACATGGATAAAAGTCTTTCTATAGATCATCAATTAAGAGCTACATGGCAAGCAGTTGCAAAACTGTATAATGAAGAGGCCGCAAAACACAATAGTACAATGGCAACAGCCTTTGTATTGTTGAATATTGATTATGAAAATGGCACTCCTTCGACTGCATTGGGTCCCTTAATGGGGATGGAACCTACAAGTCTTTCTAGAATTTTAAAGACCATGGAAGACAAAGGCGCTATAAGTAGAGAAAAAAACCCTGAAGATGGTCGTAGTGTAATTATTAAATTAACAGCATACGGAAAAGAAATGAGAGAACTATCTAAAGCTTCTGTATATCAATTTAATAATGTTATAAGAGACCATGTTACCCAAGAAGAGTTAAACTGCTTCTTTAAAGTTACAAAAACAATTAATAAACTAATTGCAGAAAAAAAGATTTACAGCAAATCAAAAATGACTGCTCAATCATAAATTTTACAAATAAATGACAAGAAGAATTAAAAAAGTAGCGATTATTGGTTCTGGAATTATGGGATCGGGTATAGCATGTCATTTTGCAAACATTGGCGTTGAAGTGTTGCTTTTGGATATTGTTCCAAGAGAGCTTAACGACAAAGAGAAAGCAAAAGGATTAACTTTAGAGAACAGAGCTGTAAGAAATCGTATCGTAAACGACGCCTTAGCAGCTTCTTTAAAATCGAAACCGTCACCTATCTACAATCAAAAATTTGCAGATAGAATTACTACTGGTAACCTAGAAGATGATTTACATAAAATTAAAGATGTAGATTGGGTTATGGAAGTAGTTGTGGAACGCTTAGACATTAAACAAAGCGTTTTTGAAAAGGTTGAAAAATATCGTACCCCAGGTACTATCGTTTCTACTAATACTTCTGGTATTCCAATTAAGTTTATGAACGAAGGTCGTAGTGAAGATTTCCGTAAGCATTTTGCGGTAACGCACTTCTTTAACCCTCCTCGTTACTTAAAGTTATTTGAAGTTGTTCCAGGTCCTGACTGTAAACAAGAAGTTACTGACTTCTTAATGGATTA
>JABXHX010000017.1 GCA_013373385.1 Flavobacteriaceae bacterium | reverse complement strand
GCTCCCCCTCTTGGGCTCGAACCAAGGACCCTCTGATTAACAGTCAGATGCTCTAACCAACTGAGCTAAGGAGGAGTTTGCAATACAGTTTTCGTTTTGCGTGTGCAAATATAAATCTTTTTAAAAAACCGCCAAATTTTTTTCAAAAAAAAGAGCAACAAATAATCTTTCAATAAATCTAAAAAAGCCTACCCCTTTTTTTTAAAAGTTGTATTTTTGCGCAAGTTATATTCTTATACACAAAGTAGTAGATAAATATATGGACAAGTTTTCGTTCTTAAATGCAGCACACACAGGTTTTATTGCTGATTTATATGAACAATATTTAAAAAATCCTGATGTAGTAGAACCAAGTTGGAGAAGTTTTTTTCAAGGGTACGATTTGGCTAACGAGAATTACTCGTTAACAGATGATGATGAAAAAGAAGTTCCGCAAGAAGTTCGTAAAGAGTTTTTAGTAATAGATTTAATTAATGGATATAGAACGCGCGGACATCTATTTACAAAAACAAACCCAGTAAGAGAAAGAAGAAAATACAGCCCAACTTTAGCTATAGAAAACTTCGGGCTTTCTGCAGACGATTTAGGAACTGTATTTAATGCAGGAGAAATTTTAGGAATTGGTCCTAAATCTTTAGCCGAAATTATTCAACACCTAGAAAATATTTACTGTAATTCTATTGGGGTTGAATATATGTATCTAAGAAATCCAGATGAATTAAAGTGGTGGCAAAATAGATTAAATCAGAACGATAATTTACCAAATTATTCTATTGATGCTAAAAAATACATTCTTCAAAAGGTAAATCAAGCAGTAAGTTTTGAGAGTTTTTTACAAACAAAGTACGTAGGTCAAAAACGTTTTTCTTTAGAAGGAGGTGAAGCATTAATTCCAGGATTAAGTGTTCTGTTACGTGATGCTGCCCAAAAATACGAGGTAAAAGAATGTGTGTTAGGAATGGCGCATCGTGGTCGTTTAAATACCTTAGTTAACATCTTTAAAAAACCAGTTCGTGAATTGTTTAACGAATTTGAAGGAAAGGATTTTGAAGATGAGAACTTAGACGGAGACGTAAAATATCACTTAGGTTTAACCTTAAGTAAAACCTATAAAGATGGAAATACCATCAAAATGAACTTGGTTCCAAATCCTTCTCACCTTGAAACCGTTGATGCCGTTGCAGAAGGAATTGTAAGAGCTAAAATCGATAAGAAATACAACGGAGACGATTCTAAGATTTTACCAATTTTAGTACATGGAGATGCTGCTATTGCCGGACAAGGAATTGTCTACGAAGTAGTACAGATGGCACAATTAAACGGCTATAAAACAGGCGGTACTGTGCACGTAGTGGTAAACAATCAAGTTGGTTTTACCACAAATTATCTAGATGCACGATCTAGCACCTATTGTACAGACATTGCAAAAGTTACCTTATCTCCAGTATTACACGTAAATGCTGACGATGTAGAAGCAGTTTGTCACGCAATGGAATTGGCAATTGAATTTAGAATGAAATTCAAACGCGATATTTTTAT
The DNA here is from genome assembly GCA_013373385.1 of Flavobacteriaceae bacterium. Taxonomy (GTDB): domain Bacteria; phylum Bacteroidota; class Bacteroidia; order Flavobacteriales; family Flavobacteriaceae; genus Polaribacter. Next base: position 75,168 of record JABXHX010000017.1, on the reverse strand, counting down.
CGACTTATTAGGATATAGAAAATACGGTCATAACGAAGGTGATGAGCCTCGTTTTACCCAGCCAAACTTATACAAAGCAATTGCAAAGCATAAAAACTTAAAAGATATTTATGCAAACCAATTAATGGCTGAAGGGTCAATTACTCAAGATTACTTAGCGGAAATAACAGCAGATTTTAAATCGATGTTAGAAGCTGAATTTAATAGAGCCAAAGAAGATGCTACGTCTAAAGTAAGAGAGTTTATGAAAACTACATGGAAAGATTTTCCGCGTCAAGGAAAAGAATCTATGTTAAAAACTGTTGACACTACTTATAGTGCAGATAAATTAAAAGAAATAGCCAAAGTAGTTTCTACTACGCCAGAAAATGTAAAATTTGTTCGTAAGGCTGAACGTATTTTAAAAGGACGTGAAAAAATGGTTTTTGAAAACAATTCGCTAGATTGGGGAATGGCAGAAACCTTAGCCTATGGTTCTTTACTAGAAGAAGGATACAACATTCGTATTTCTGGACAAGATGTAGAAAGAGGTACCTTCTCGCACCGTCATGCCATTTTAAGAGACGAAAATTCAGAAGAACGCATCAATCTATTAAATACCAATCCGAATAATAAAGGTCAGATGACTATTTATAATTCGCATTTATCAGAATATGGTGTATTAGGGTTTGATTATGGATACGCCATGGCATATCCAAATAGTTTAACCATTTGGGAAGCACAATTTGGAGATTTCTCTAACGGTGCACAAATTATGTTCGACCAGTATATTTCTGCCGCTGAAGACAAGTGGAAATTACAAAACGGATTGGTTGTTTTATTACCTCATGGTTATGAAGGACAAGGTTCTGAGCATTCATCTGCAAGAATTGAACGTTACTTACAATTATGTGCTGTAGATAATATGACAGTTGCTAACTGTACAACTCCGGCAAACATTTACCACTTGTTACGTCGTCAGATGAAGCGTGATTTTAGAAAGCCATTGATTGTATTCACTCCGAAAAGTTTATTACGTCATCCAAAAGCAGTAAATCCAATTGAAGATTTAGCAAATGGATCTTTCCAAGAAGTAATTGACGATACTCAAGTAGACAAATCAAACGTAAAGAAAGTAGTCTTCTGTATGGGTAAATTCTATTATGATTTGTTAGAAGAACGTGAAAATACAGGAAGAGAAGATGTTGCCCTAGTAAGAATAGAGCAATTATTCCCTTTACATGAAGCACAATTAGAGGCAGTTATTGCAAATTATCCAAACGCAGAACGTTTTGTTTGGGCACAAGAAGAACCTAAAAATATGGGAGCTTGGAGTTATATGCTAGAACGTTTCCCTAAATTACGTTTAGAAGTAGCCTCAAGAGAATACCACGCCGTACCAGCTGCTGGTTCGAGCGCAAGATTTAAAAAGAGACATCAAAAAGTAATCGCCAAAGTTTTTGATTAAATTTGATTAAAATATAATTATAAGATTAAAATGCTGGAATAAGTTCAGCACAAGTAAAATTTAGTACTGATGATTTTAGAAATGAAAGTTCCTTCTCCAGGGGAATCAATTACAGAAGTAGAAATAGCAACTTGGTTAGTTGAAGATGGAGATTATGTTGAAAAAGACCAACCCATTGCAGAAGTAGATTCTGATAAGGCTACGTTGGAGTTGCCTGCTGAAGAAAGCGGTGTAATTACCTTAAAAGCTGAAGAAGGAGATGCTGTAGCAGTAGGTGCTGTAGTGTGTTTAATTGATATGGACGCTGCAAAACCAGAAGGTGGTACTGCTCCAGTAAAAACCGAAACTACTGCTGCTCCAAAAGTAGAAACTGCTGCTCCAACTCAAGAAACCACGACATATGCAACAGGAACAGCTTCTCCAGCAGCAAAAAAGATTTTAGCTGAAAAAGGAATTGATGCTTCAACAGTAAGCGGAACAGGGAAAGCTGGAAGAATTACTAAAAACGATGCTGAAAATGCCGTGCCTTCTATGGGAACTATGCCAACAGATGGATCTCGTAATTCGGAGCGTAAAAAATTATCTATGTTACGTAGAAAAGTAGCGCAACGTTTGGTTTCTGTGAAAAACGAAACTGCAATGTTAACTACCTTTAACGAAGTAAACATGCAACCAATTTTCGATTTACGTTCTCAGTACAAAGAAGAATTTAAAGAGAAACATGGTGTTGGATTAGGATTCATGTCGTTCTTTACTTTAGCAGTTGTAAGAGCTTTAAAAATGTATCCAGATGTAAACTCTATGATCGATGGAGACTTTAAAATCTCTCATGATTTCCAAGACATTTCTATTGCAGTATCTGGGCCAAAAGGACTGATGGTTCCTGTGATTAGAAATGCAGAAAATTTAACTTTTAGAGGGGTAGAAAGCGAAGTAAAACGTTTGGCTTTACGTGCTAGAGACGGACAAATTACTGTAGATGAAATGACTGGAGGAACTTTTACTATTACTAATGGTGGTGTGTTTGGTTCTATGTTGTCTACGCCAATTATCAATCCTCCTCAAAGTGGAATTTTAGGAATGCACAATATTGTTAACCGTCCAATGGCAGTGAATGGCGAAGTAGTGATTCAGCCAATTATGTATGTGGCATTGTCTTACGACCACAGAATTATTGATGGACGTGAGTCTGTTGGTTTTTTAGTTGCTGTAAAAGAAGCTTTAGAAAACCCAACTGAGTTATTAATGGACAATGACATAAAAGGCGCTTTAGAATTATAAACCAAATGCTTATTTAAAACACTAAGAAAGCCCATACAATTGTATGGGCTTTCTTTATTGATAGAATTTTGTACATTGCTGTATCAACAATACAGCCTTATGGAAGTTACAGCAAAAAAAAATGAGCAAGTAGCCAATATGGTCTTTAGTACCATCTACCCGCATTACCTAAATAGAATTGTAAAGAATGGCAGAACTCAAGAAGAACTGAATCAAGTGATGCAATGGTTTACAGGCTATGATTCAGAAAAGCTACAAGAATTCATAAATGGTAACCAAACCTTTGGAGACTTTTTTGAGGGTGCTACAATTCATGAAAATGAACACCTTATAAAAGGTGTCGTTTGTGGGTATCGCATCGAAAACATTGCGGAAGAATTTAAATTGTACAAGCAATGTAGACAATTGGAGAAACTGATTGATGAATTGGCAAAAGGTAGAAAAATGGAGAAAATATTAAGAACCGTCAAATAAAACAGCATATGAAATTAGGAGCATTTTCTATTAGTTTAGCAGTAAAGGATATTCATAAATCTAAAGCATTTTATGAAACTTTAGGATTTACTGTTTTTGCAGGTCAATTAGAAATGAATTATCTCATTATGAAAAACGGAAATTCGTTGATCGGGTTATTTCAAGGCATGTTTGAGAACAACATCTTAACTTTTAATCCTGGCTGGGATGAAAGTGCCAATACTTTGGATGACTTTGATGATGTAAGAAGTATACAACAACATTTAAAAGACAATCATATCAAACTAGAAAGAGAAATAGGTGGTTCTGAATCTGGACCTGCAAGTATTGTCTTTTTTGATCCTGATGGAAATACCATTTTAATTGATCAGCACATATAATTTTTAAGAAAGATATTCTTTGTACTTTTCTATTCCTTTTTGAGTTAAATAAGGATATACCAACTGATTTACATAATTTACATATTTCTTTTCTAAATCTACATCATTAAAATTATCTGGATGTAGGTTGATGAAAAAGAACGTACGCATAGCACCACTTAAATTCATTAAATAATCTAAATCAGATTGTGTTAATTCTCCTCTTAATACTCCTTTTTTTTGTAGTTGATTTAACAATAATAAATATCCAAACTTCCGTTCTTCGTTATCTTTTTCTATCCTTATTGCTAGTTTGATATAACTCCTTTTTACTTCTACATAATCAACATAGAAAAACAAATATTTCATAGCTATTTGAAAAGTTAGTTTAGGTGCTTCTAATACTCCTTTAAACAAATTACTCATATCAAAAGTTTGTAAAATTTGTTTAGTCTCAGCTAACATATCTTCATATAGCAATTCAATAACCTCTTTTTTGGTTTTAAAATGATATGTTACATTTCCGTAGCTAATATCTAACTCTTTAGCCACTTCTCTTAGTGTAACATTTTTAAAGCCTTTACTGTTAAATAGTTCAATAGCTTTTGTCTTTATTTTGTCTTTAGTTTTCATATGTTTCTCAAAATTAGTCCATTTGGACTAATTAAAAAAATAATTTATATCTTTGTTGAGAAATAAATCAAAATATGTCAGCAATTTATAAAAATAAACAAGCAAAAATAGATTTGATGAATCTATACGATCAAAAGCTACAAAGTTTGCAAATAGCTTATAAAAACATAGATGTTAACACTAAGTTTGGAAATACAAGAGTAGTACAAGCAGGAAATAATAATGGAAAAAAGATTGTACTATTTCATGGATATAATGCTGGAGCTCCTTTAACTCTTGAAGCTGTAATAGGATTAATGGATACTTATTGTTTTTATGCAATTGAAACTGTGGGGCAAGCAACAAAAAGTGATGAAACGACTATTAATATTAAAGATGATTCTTTTGCGCTTTGGGCAGATGAAGTGTTAGATGGTTTACAAATTTCTTCTGCTAATTTTATAGGAATATCTTACGGAGCATTTATCCTTCAAAAATTAATTACATATAAACCTTATAAAGTAGCCAGCTGTATTTTTGTAGTTCCAAGTGGAATTGTTAGTGGAAATATTTGGGAATCAATTACAAAACTTACCTTACCTTTTATGAGGTATAAAATAACTAAAAGTGATACTCACTTACGTTCATTTATAAAAGCATTTGTACCAGAGGATGATACTTTTATGATGAAAATGCTAACCTTGATTATGAAAGGTGTTAAGTTAGACACAAGAATTCCTAAGCTATTAAAGAAAAAAGACATTTCTCACTTTAATAGTCCTGTTTACATTATAGCAGCAAAAAATGATGTGTATTTTCCTGGGGAAAAGATAAAGAAAAGAAGTACTGAATTATTTAATAATATACAAGAAGTACATCTTTTAAATGACTCTAAACACATGCCATCAAAAGAAACTTTTAAATATATTCAGAGAAAAATTAAAGAATGGATTCAATAATTATTTCTAAAAAAACAAACAATTTAAAAGAATTGTATCCATTACTATTATTAGCTGATCCAGATAAAGAAAAAATTGATAGTTATCTAACAAAAAGTGATTGCTTTGTATTAGAATTGAATATGAAAATTATTGGTGTTTTGGTATTACAAAAACTCAATGAAGCTTCTTCAGAAATTATGAATGTTGCTATTTTAGAAAAGTATCAAAACAAAGGTTTTGGGGAAAAATTAATTAAATATGTAGTCAATCAATCAAAAAATGAAAAAGAATACCGATTTGTAATTTGTACAGGAAACTCAAGTATAAGTCAGTTACTACTATACCAAAAGTTAGGTTTTACCATTTTTGATATTAAATACAATTACTTTACAAAAAACTATAGGACTCCTATATTTGAAAATGGTATTTTATGTTCACATAAAATCTGTTTAGAGTTGTTTAAATAAAAAAGCCGAGGAAATTTCCTCGGCTTTTTTATTTATAATTGAACAACCTATTTTTTCAATTGCTCATTTTTTTCGTAATACAAGTTAAGTATTTCAATGTTAGATTTTATCAAATCTTTAGTTTCTAACAAAATACTAAAGTACAATGTTGTATTCTTAGGACTTGACTCATCTGTTCTTGTTCTCTCTACTTGTAGCTGAATAGATTCTTCTACATTGTTTAACAACGATATTTTTTCGTCTACAATTTCTGGAACTATTTTATCGAAATTTCTAGAATCAAAAATATGACCAATTTCTTTTAACAAGTTAACCAACTTATTATTTATCTCTAATAATTCTGCTCCTTGTTTTTTCTTTAGCGCCTTATGATTATTATTTACGTGCTTATGACTAATCTTAGCTATTAAACTAGAAGATTGCGCAATGTCTTGTAAACTACCTGTAATGTCTATGTAAAATTTACTTGCACCTAAATAAGAGTCGTCTAAATCTTTAATAAAATAAAAGATTTCGCTTTGTAAGTCTTCAATTTCTGTTTCTAACTTATTGACATTGTTTTTGGCTTTTTTAAGTAATGCAAGGTCTTGATTAATCAATCCGTTAATAGTCATTTCATTAATCTTACTAACTCTTCTTAATGCTTTAGAAATATTATCTGCACTTTCTTCAATCACTCCTTGAATTGAGTTTCCTTCTGCTTTACTTAATCTATCTTCTGCTTTTAATTCTTTTGATTTTTTATTATGAGAGATGTAATTTCTTACTAATAATAAAATAGCCAGTAATAACAATACCGCGATAGCAGCTGAACCACCTAATTTAATTAAGAGCGCTAAAATTCCTGCTGCAATAAAGGCAATAATTGCGGTGCCAAACCAACCACCAATTACGTTTAATACTCCTGCAACTCTATAAACAGCACTTTCACTACCCCAAGCTCTATCTGCTAAAGATGTACCCATAGCTACCATAAAAGTTACATAGGTAGTTGATAATGGTAACTTCATAGATGTTGCAATAGAAATTAAGATTCCCGCAACCATTAAGTTAACGGATGCTCTTACTTGGTCAAAAGCAGGTAATTCGTGTGATTTACTTTTAGAAACCGTAACCACTGGTTTTTGAAATTGTTTGTCAATTTTTTGAACCATAGACGATGGTAACACAGTATTTGTATATTTAGATACAGACATGGTAAATCTTACCATCGCTCTAGAAAGCATATTTGGTTGAAATTTTTCAGCGCCATCTCCTTGTCTAGATAAACCAATTTCTGTATCTGCGACGGTACGTGCTTTTTTAGAAAACCATAGTGTTAGTACCATTACACCTCCAGCAATAAATAATAATAGTGGTTCTGTTGGTACTTTTTTATCTAAAACGCCCATAGAAAAAGCAGTTGCATCAACACCAGAAGCTGTCCAAGCTTCATAAGAGTGCCATGCAGCCATTGGTACACCAATAAAGTTTACCAAATCATTACCTGCAAAAGCAAGTGCTAAACCAAAAGTTCCAACAGCTATAATTGGTACAAAAATATTTTTCTTAAGTACGCTCATGTATAGTTGAGAAAGCACTGTCCATGCAAGAAAAGAAATTAAAATAATCATGATTTCATTTCCTTCTAACATTTCTTTTACTTCTTTGTAATAAGGAGTACCTTTTAATCCTTTCATAAAAATAAAGTAGGTGATTGCTGTTAAAGCACCTCCGCCAAATAAAGCGCCTATGTATTTTATTTTTTTATCGTAATGAAACGAAAAAATTAATCTAGATACATATTGCACCAAAGCACCGACCGAAAAAGCAATTAGTACTGAGAGTAATATCCCAGAAATAATTTGCATTGCCTTTTCTGTATTGATATAGGTTAATATATCTGAAACTGTTTGGGTGTCTGAAGCACCAATTTTTATAAATGCCATAGCTACAGCTGCTCCTAACAATTCAAATACAATAGAAACTGTTGTTGAGGTTGGCATTCCTAAGGTATTAAAGAAATCGAGCAGTAAGATATCTGTTATCATTACTGCCATAAAAATAATCATGATTTCATTAAACATAAACTCACCTGGAACAAAAATTCCTTTACGGGCTACTTCCATCATACCACTAGAAAAAACAGCTCCACAAAATATTCCTAAGCTGGCAACAATCATTATTGTTTTAAAAGGAATTGCCTTAGAACCAATAGCCGAGTTTAAAAAGTTTACGGCATCGTTACTAACACCAACAACCAAATCAGCTACAGCAAGTACCACAAGGGCAACAATCATTATTAAGTAAATATTTTCCATTATTATTATTATATATTGTTTTGCAAATGTATTAAGAGCATAGCATCTAAATGTTATGCTTATGTTATCTTTTAGTTTTTAAAAATGTATATCAATTTGTAATCTGTACATTAGTTGGTTTGTTTTGCCTACTAAATCTAAATAACTTAGATCAGATTGTACTTTTAATTTATGTCCTACTATATATTTAGATATACCAACTGTATATTGATTTTCTGCCCCTTTACTTAAAAATTGATCATAGGTAACGTTGGTATATCTACCTGATAATTCCCAGTTATTTTTAAATAAATAGCCACTCATTAAGTTTAGACTGTTTCCAGTTTGAACTTTATCACCCGTTAAAGAATTGTCAGAATTTTTAGCAATCGGATCTGCTGCATCTCTTAAAGCATACTCTCCCATAAAAGAAAAACCTTTGTATTTTAACATGGTGTCTACAAATAACGTAGAAATGTTTGTTTGATAAAAACCAGTATCGTTGGTCATATAAGCACCTTGGTTACTTCTGTTTTTTACCGCATTATTATTCAAATCGTAACTTGCAGCAAAAGCCCACTTTATACTTTCTTCTCTTTTTAAATCTCCACCAGAATAGTCTCCTTTACTGGTAAAATTACCAAAGGGTAAAAACTCAACTCTTGTAGTGTACTGAAAACCTCCTAGGTTTCCTGTTGTAATGTTTCTACCCTCACCTTGCGCAATTGAAAATGCTTCTTTTACAATAAATGTATCAGACAAGTTAAAATGATGTCTTAATTGTATACCCATATCTCTATCAATATTAAAACGTTTGTTTAATAAAGACCTGTCTACCAATTGCATATTTCCTGAAGAAACAATTCGTTCTCTGTTTCCTGGTAATTTTGTTTGCCCCACCCAAAGGACAAAATTTTCGTAAAAATTCCATTTAATTACCGCGTCTAAAATATATCTTGGGGCATTATTTGTATATATAGAAGCACCACTAATATCTCTATTAGAGAGTCCTAATTCTATTTTGTATTGTAATTTTGGTGAGTATGCAAAGCCACTAAATTTTAATCGAGCTCTTCTTACTAGCATAGACGATTCTTGATTGGTGTAATTTCCGTTAGAGGCATCCCATATAGAAGTTCCTAAAAACTGCATTCTTGCAGCCATTTTCATTGACCAAGAATTGTCTTTTCCTTTTAAATTAAAAATTCCTTTTCCGAATTTAGGTGTAGTGATTTCTTGAGCAGATAAAGTGCTAATACTCAATACTAAAACAACAATAGTTGCCAGGTAATTTTTCATCATTATTAGTTTTTGTCATTGCAAAGAACTAATCCTAATGTTAAATTAATGTTTCCAAAATATTATGTTACCAATAAGAAAACTACCCTCAAAAGTGAGGGTAGTAGCGCATTCATAATTCAGTCGACAAAAACTAATAATTTTATGAACTACGGTAGTTTTATAAACTTACAGTGCAAATGTTTCACATAAGTATTACTAAAAAGTAATAGTAGTATTAAAAAATTATTAACCTAAACGCTTTAATATTACCTTAGTATTAATAACGGTTGACTTATAAAATGATATCTTTGAGAAGATTCCTTTATCAGTAATCAGAATAACACTTTTATGAAGTCTCTTAAAAACACAAATAGTTTAATTAATGAAACTAGCCCCTATTTATTACAGCATGCACATAATCCTGTAAACTGGTATTCTTGGAGCGACGAAATTTTAGCACGAGCAAAAGAAGAACAAAAGTTATTGTTAATTTCTATAGGGTACTCTTCTTGCCATTGGTGTCATGTAATGGAACACGAAAGTTTTGAAGATGAGACTGTAGCTGAGCTGATGAATGCTTATTTTATCAATATTAAAGTTGATAGAGAAGAAAGACCAGACCTAGACCAAATCTATATGAATGCGGTGCAGTTAATAACTGGTAGTGGTGGATGGCCTCTAAACTGTATTGCTTTACCCGATGGAAGACCTATTTGGGGCGGAACGTATTTTAAAAAGGAAGCTTGGAAACAATCATTATATCAAATTGCTGAGCTACACAGAACAAATCCAGAAAAAGTAATTGCTTATGCAGAAAAATTAACTTTAGGTGTACAACAATCAGGATTGATTACACTAAACACTAAGCCAGCAACTTTTACAAAAGCATTTGTAGACGAAACAGTAAAAAAATGGAGTATCTATTTTGATGATACTATGGGAGGTACCAATAGAGTACCTAAATTTCCAATGCCAAACAATTACCATTTCTTGTTAAGATATGGCTATCAATATAACAATGATTATATTAAAAAGTACATCAATACTACCTTAACAAAAATTGCTTTAGGGGGTATTTTTGATCATGTAAATGGTGGCTTTTCTCGATACTCAGTTGATGCCAAATGGCATATACCACATTTCGAAAAAATGTTATATGATAACGGCCAATTGGTTAGCTTATATGCGGATGCATTTTTAATTACTAAAGACGATTTGTATAAAGACACTGTTTACAACACTCTTACTTTTATTGAAAATGAACTACTTGATGTTTCTGGAGGATTTTATACAGCCCTAGATGCTGATAGCTTAAATGAAACTCAAAAATTAGAAGAAGGCGCTTATTATGTTTTCACAAAGAGTGAACTGCAACAATTAATCAAAACTCATTTCAAACTGTTTTCAGCTTATTATAATATTAATTCTTACGGATATTGGGAAGATGATAAATACCACCTTATTAAAACAGAAACTAACAAAGAATTTGCAAAAAAATACAACTTACAACTAACAGAACTAGAAAACTATATTGATACTTGGCAACAAGCACTTTATAAAGCAAGAAAACAAAGGCCTTACCCCAGACTAGATGATAAAATATTAACCTCTTGGAATGGAATTATGCTCAAGGGCTATATAGATGCATATCGTGTTTTTAACAGAGAAGATTTGTTGACTACAGCATTAAAAAACGCCCAATTTATTGAGCAAAATGTACTTAAAGAAGACAGCTCTTTATACCATACTTATAAAAAAAATACGGCAACCGTTACAGGGTATTTAGAAGATTACGCAACAATTATAGATGCATTTATTGCATTATATGAAGTTACCATAAACGAAAAATGGTTACTGCTAGCAAAGAATTTAGCAGATATGAGTTTTGATTTGTTTTTTGATAGTAAGTCTAGAATGTTCTTTTTTACGACAGAAAAAGATGCAACATTGATTGCTAGAAAAATGGAAGTTGAAGACAATGTAATACCTTCTTCCAATTCAATAATGGCAAAAAACCTATTCAAATTAAGTCGTTATTTTAACAACCAATATTACTATAAAACCAGCACCCAAATGTTGAGTAACATTGTAACCAGTATACAAAACTATGGAGCGGCATATTCTAATTGGTTAGATTTGTATAGCAATTTTACAGATGATTTTTTTGAAATAGCTGTTTGCGGACAAAATGCCAAAGAAATAGTAAAAGAGCTACAAAAAGTCTATATTCCAAACAAACTAATCTGTGCAAGCACCACAAAAAGCAATTTACCTTTATTAAAAAACAGGTATGTAGAAAACAAAACATTCATCTATATCTGTATTGATAACACTTGTTTATTACCTACAGAAAGTATAGAAGTAGCCATCAATCAACTAAAAAAAATAGAAAAATGACAACACTCACAATCATTCTAATACTCCTCGTAGCAATAGAGCATCTTTACTTTTTAGTTTTAGAGATGTTTTTATGGACAAGTCCTAAAGGAATAAAAACATTTGGATTAAAATCAAAAGACTTTGCTGAAGCAACAAAAGCTCTGGCAGCCAACCAAGGCTTGTATAATGGATTTTTATCCGCAGGAATTATTTGGGCAATACTTACCAATACTACCCAAGCAATCACCTTTTTTTTAGTTTGCGTAATTATAGCAGGTATCTATGGAGCCTATTCAACAAAAAAGACGAGAATCTTTTATATTCAGTCAATTCCTGCTATTTTTGCACTTACTAGTCATTTATTTATATAAAACACATGGAAAAATACTTAGAAAAAGCAGAAGAGTTATTTGTAATATACGCCCCAAAAATTGTTACAGCATTACTAATATTATTAGTTGGGTTATTTGTAATTAACCTAATAATTAAGTTAACAAAAAAGGTAATGAAGAAATCTAAAATAGATACTACCTTACAAAAATTCTTTGGTGATTTACTTGGATGGGCATTAAAAGCACTACTAGTTGTTACAGTAATATCAAAATTAGGTGTGCCAACAGCATCGTTCACTGCAATTATTGGTGCTGCTGGTTTGGCAGTTGGTTTAGCCTTACAAGGGTCTTTAGCTAATTTTGCAGGGGGAGCCTTAATTATGATTTTTAAACCATTTAAAGTAGGCGATTTTATAAAAGCTCAAGGTGAGCAAGGCGTTGTAAAAAGCATTGAAATTTTTACCACAAAGTTAAACACGGTAGACAACAAAGAGATTATCATTCCAAACGGAGCGTTGTCTAATAGTAATATTGTGAATTTTTCTGCAGAAAAAACACGTAGAGTAGATTTAACTTTTGGTGTTTCTTATGATGCAGATATTAAAGAAACTAAAAACGTACTTACCGCTATTGTAACAAATCATCCGTTAGTTTTAAAAGATCCTGCTCCGGCAGTTTTATTAACAGAATTAGCAGATAGTTCAATCAACTTTGCAGTTAGATCTTGGGTGAATTCTGCTGATTATTGGACGGTCTATACCGAGGTGTTAGAGCAAACAAAAGAAGCGTTAGATACAGCAGGTATTGAAATTCCGTACCCACATGTAGTAGAAATTAAAAAGAATGCTTAATGTTTTTTCTGCGGAACAGCAATAAAATCTTTTAAATAAAAAGGTTCAAAATAAGCGACATCTTCGATGTCGTTTTTTTTGTACTTTTCAAAAGATAAGGTACACATTTCTTTGGCAGAAGGATAAGCATTTTCTATAAAAATAGCATTTGCATGTGTAAGTACTTCTTTACATTTCGTAGCTCCATCGCCTAAAAAATAAACCTTTTGCTCTTGTAAGAATTCAGCAAATGAGTTTGCCTCAATAATTTCTGCTTTAATTGCTCTTACTTGCGTAGTGCTTTTATTAAAAACAGCAGCATACACTTCCATTCTTCTAGCATCTATCATCGGTACAATAAAGCCAGCATCTACCTTAGCCACACTTGCTAAAGATTGTAATGTGTTTATTGATATTAAAGGAATATTTAATGAAAAACACAATCCTTTTGCTGCAGACACTCCTATTCTTAACCCAGTGTAAGATCCCGGACCTTTGCTTACAGCAATTGCATTGAGTTGGTTAAGAGAAATATTAGCTTGATTTACTATATCATTAATAAAAGTATGCAGTACTTCTGCATGAGAATAATTCCCATTATTCAGTTCTTTTAATGCAAGCATTTCTCCATCTTTAGCAATGCTAACAGAGCAATTTTTAGTGGCTGTTTCTATGTTTAAAATATAACCCAAGAAATTGTTTTTTTGCAAAGATACATTTTGATTTAAAAAAATCCATGTATTTATAACGAATCGTTAAAAAGCTAAAAATGTTTTGAAACAATGATTTAGCTTAGTATTTTTAATGCCAAATTTTTTTTTGGTTGAAAAACTATATTAAATATTCTATTGGTATTTGTATTGTTGTACTGAGTAATTTTCTTTTAAGTACAACAGATTCTCTATCTGCTGATGTGGTTGGCGCAACCATAAATACACCTACAACTTTAGTTAAAGACGCTACAACTGTAAAGGGGTCTGTAGATACAATAGCTACTTATTCAAATACTAGAACCAAGCTGGTTCGCAACAAATTAGATTCCTTGTTAAAAAGAATTCATAAAAGACACGATTTTCATGGCTCTATATTAGTGGCACACAAAAATAAAATCGTTTATAATAATCAGATTGGTTATGCAGATTTTAGAAAAAAGAAACGATTAACCAATAACTCCATTTACCAATTAGCATCGGTTAGCAAGCAATTTACTGCAGCTGCAATTATGCTTTTAAAAGAGCAAAACAAATTAAAACTTACAGATACAATTAATCAATACTTTCCGAAATTTCCTTTTAAAAATATTACGATAAAACATTTGTTAAATCATACCTCTGGTTTACCAAATTACTTTTGGATTGCAGAAAATGAATGGGATAAAAATGCCGTACCTACCAATGCAGAAATGATGGATTTTTTTGAAAGTACTAGCGTATCTAAATTTTTTAGACCTGGTAGAAATTTTGACTATTCCAATACTGGATATTTTGTGCTAGCTTCTATCATAGAAAAAATAGCAAACACCAGTTATGCGAGCTTCTTAAAAGAAAACATTTTTAACCCCTTACAAATGAATAACTCTTTTGTATTTAGCCACACCAAAGATACGGTGAGGACTAATCAGTTAATAGGGTACAGATTGTATAGAGGATGGAGGCATAGAACTATTCCTAATACAATTAATGATGGAATTGTAGGAGACAAAAACATATATGTTACTCAAAAAGATATGTTCAAATGGATCACAGGTTTGCAAAGCGGAAAACTACTATCAAAAGAATCTGTAACAGATATGTTTACCGAAGGTAAAACAAAGTATGGAAGAAAAGTACCGTATGGATTTGGCTTTAGAATAAAAAACAAAAATGATGAAAAAATTGTGTACCATTTTGGAAAATGGAATGGCTTTAGCACAGGTATTTCATTGTATCCAGAAGACCTAGTTATCATTATTTTAGAACACACAAGTTATAGAGCTATGGGTAGTTTAACTAAAAAAATACGTGATTTGGTTAACACACATTTTGAATTTACACATAAGTAAAATACAAAGTAGCTTTTTAAACAATTCACAATTCCTTTTACACTTATAAGTGGTTTATAGCAAATATTTATTTTAGAGAATTGCTGTTAGGAAAAACGAAATTATGTACATTTGTTTCAATTGTTTTTTGAACAGATAAAAATGAAAGACACCCTTTTAATTATTGGAGCCTGTGGGCAAATAGGTACAGAATTAACACAGAAACTTAGAGAAATTTACGGAAACAATCAGGTCATTGCTTCAGATATTAGAGAAGGGAATGAAGAAATGATGCAAGCTGGACCTTTTGAAATTTTAGATGCAACAGACTCAGCCGCCATTTTAGAAATAGTTCAGAAGTACAAGGTTAATCAAGTGTATTTAATGGCAGCAATGCTGTCTGCAACTGCCGAAAAATTTCCGCACAAAGCATGGCAATTAAATATGACTTCTTTACTTGGGGTGTTAGAGTTGGCTAAAGAAAAACACATCCAACAAGTGTATTGGCCAAGTTCTATTGCTTCGTTTGGACCAACATCACCAAAAGTAAACACACCTCAACAAACTATTATGGAGCCAACGACGGTGTACGGAATTAGTAAATTGGCAGGCGAGCATTGGTGTAATTATTACCATAATAGGTATGGTGTAGATGTTAGGAGTATTCGTTATCCAGGAATTATTAGTTGGAAAACAAAGCCAGGAGGAGGTACTACAGATTATGCCGTTGATATTTATTTTAAAGCAGTAGAAAATCAATCGTATGAATGTTTTTTATCAGAAAACACACGTTTGCCAATGATGTATATGGAAGATGCTGTTAACGCCACCATCCAAATAATGCAAGCTGCACCCGATGCTATTAAGACTAGAACCTCGTATAATTTAGCAGCCATTAGTTTTACTCCGAAAGAGATTGCAAAAGAAATTGAGAAGCACATTCCAAATTTTAACATCACTTACAAGCCAGATTTTAGACAGCCCATCGCAGATAGTTGGCCGCAGGTAATTGATGATGAAGCTGCAAGAAAAGATTGGAATTGGAATCATAAATTCGATCTAGAATTAATGACCGAAGAAATGTTGAAAAATTTGAGTTAGTTGCTGATAATTATCAGTATTTACCACAAGTATCTGTGTTACTTTTGTTACTAAAATAACCTTGTAAGAAAATTATTTTTGCACGTCTAAAGAGTAACAAAAGCATAAAAATGAATAACATTATTAAAGATAGCTTAGCAAAAAGCATTTCGTATACAGCCTACAGAAAAAAAGTAAGTGATTTATTGGCAGAAGGAAAATCTACTGGTCCAGTTCAGTCAGAAGATTTGTTAAATTACAGTACGTTGAACGATGCAAGAATGAATCGTTTAGATAAAAAAGTAACACTTACAGAAACAACTATAAACGCTTTAAAGCGTGCAAGCAAGCAACAAACATGGTTATTAATTACTGAAGGATGGTGTGGTGACGCAGCTCAAATTACTCCAGTGATACATAAAATGAGCGAAGTAAGTGACACAGTAGATTTAAAGATTGTGTTAAGAGATGAAAACGAAGCTTTGATGAATGAGTTTTTGACCAATGGAAGTAAATCAATTCCCAAACTTGTGGTGTTAAACGAACAAGAAGAGGTAATTTCTTCTTGGGGACCAAGACCTTCTGTAGCTACCAAAATGGTAAATGATTACAAAGAGCAGCACGGAGGGTTGGATGCCGATTTTAAACGCGACTTACAAGTTTGGTATAATAAAGACAAAGGACAAAGTATTCAAGAAGATTTGATTGCTTTTTTAGAAAATTAATAAAAACATTCATTGTACAATCTATTAAACCTGTCACTTCGAGTGATTTCGATGCAAATCGGAATTGTATCGAGAAGCCTCTTTGTTAGATTTTTCATTTCATTTAGAATGACATTTTTTATGCTGTATATTTGCAAGTATAAAATACACGTATGATTGTAGATTACACTTTAATTCCAGGTACTGCTAAAACTTGGATCTATCCTTCAAGTAGAAAATTTTATGACACAGAAATTGATGATCTACAAGAAAAAATAACTGCTTTTTTAACTGCTTGGAAAGCAAATGACCCTAATTTTTTAGTGGCTTATAAATTGGTATACAATCGGTTTATTGTTTTTTTTACGGATGATTCTAATACAGCGTTGACAAACCAAGAAATTGATGAATTGGTGGCATTCATCATCCAACTACAAAATGAATACAATGTTGAGTTGCTAGATAAAATGAATGTCTGTTTTAAACAAGGGAAATACGTACAGTATAAAGAGTTAAAAGACTTTAAAAAGCTGTTAAAAGACAAAGCATTAACAGGTAAAAGCATTGTATTTGATAATTTGGTAACTACCAAAGAAGAATTTGAAAACTATTGGGAAGTACCTATTTCAGAGAGTTGGTATGGGCGGTTTTTAAAATAAACTAAAACCAAGCCCTAAAGAAATACTATCTAAGTTCCCTTTTTTAAAGTTGGCAATTTTTTTACGGTGAAAATCTATTTTAAAAATAGTATTCCATCTTCCGTCTCCAGCCAGCTGCCAGCCAACTCCCAAACCGTAATACTTCCCATCTTCGTAAGTAGAAGAAGGGCGCCACATTTTACCGTAACTAGCTGCAACAAAAAAAGTATCGTCTGCATCTTCTACAATATTGTAGGTAATTTTACCAAAAGTTGGTATGGCGTTAATATCAAATTTTAAATGATGGTCATAACCAGCATGTACACTTACTAGCCAGCGTCTGTTTATTTGGTAACCAAAACCTAATCGTAGTAAAATTGAAGCGGGTTCTAAAAGCGTTTCTCCGTCATCTGGATCAAATAAGGTGTAATTGGGGTTAAGAGCAAAAGTGGTGCTTAAAGAAGCAACATAAAAAGGTTTTTTTGTGCGCTCTTGTGCAAAAGTAGCTTGTGAAATACATAGCAATAGAATGAGTAATGTTCGTTTCATAAACAGTATTTTAATGCTGTTCAGAAAATCAAAAACTATTCCATTGCAAGACGTTCAATAAATTTTTCGATGCTTTCTGCATTGTTAACAGAAAAATGACCAATTTTGGTTCTTCGCAAAGCAGCTAAGTGGGCTCCAGATTGCAATGCTTCTCCAAAATCGTTTGCCAGCGAACGTATGTAGGTTCCTTTGCTACACATCACTCTAAAATCAACATTTAATCCATTTATTTGGGTAATTTCAAACTCAGATATGCAAACTTCTCTTGTAGGTATTTCTGTTGTTTCGCCTTTTCTTGCCAATTCGTACAGCCGTTTACCGTCTTTCTTTATTGCAGAAAAAAGAGGCGGTTGCTGTTGTATGTTTCCAATAAACTGTTGTGTAGCTGAATGTATTTGTTCTTCTGTAATATGATTGACAGGAAACGTTTGATTTATTTCAGTTTCTAAATCGTAACTCGGAGTAGTTGACCCAATGGTGAAAGTGCCTGTATACTCTTTTACCATGCCTTGATATTCGCTAATATTTTTGGTCTGCTTACCTGTGCAGAGAATTAACAAACCAGAAGCTAACGGGTCTAAAGTACCAGCATGCCCTACTTTAATTTTTTTGATATGAAAGTGCTTTTTAATATGCCATCTAATTTTGTTAACTGCTTGGAATGAGGTCCATTCAAGCGGTTTGTCAATCAGCAATACTTGTCCGTTTTTGTAATCTTCTAGAGTCATTTAATTCAGTAAAGAGTAACCGATTGCTATGAAACCAACAAGTGCACAATAGATGGCAAAGTAAGATAGCTTGCTTCTTTTTACTAAGGCAATCATCCAAGTACATGCTAAAAGTCCCGCAATAAAGGCTGCAAGGAAACCAACAGAAAGCGGGACTATTTCTGAACTAGAAAAATTAATATCTCCGCTTAATACATCTTTGGCGATTTTCCCGAAAATTAAAGGCACTACCATTAAAAAAGAAAAACGTGCAGCTTTGGTTCTGTCTACTCCTAATAAAACAGAAGTAGAGATGGTTGCACCAGAGCGCGAAATACCTGGTAACATGGCAATGGCCTGAGAGATTCCGATAACTATAGCATTTGTAAAAGATACTTTCTTATGAGTGTTTTTAGCTTTATCTGCAAATAATAGTAATAAAGCAGTAACTAATAACATGACGCCTACTAATAAAATTTTTCCTCCAAAAAAAGCTTCTAGCTGTTCTTCAAATAAAAGGCCTACAAAAACAGCAGGAATCATAGACAGTATAATTTTTAATGAGAATTGCATTTCTTCATTCCATTTAAATTGGAACAATCCTTTAAAAATTTCTGTAACTTCTTTTCTAAAAATAACCACAGTACTTAAGGCAGTTGCAAAGTGTAATACCACAGTAAAAGTTAAACTTTCTTCGGGCACAGAAGTGTCGCCTAAAATAGCTTTTGCCAATTCTAAATGACCACTGGATGATACAGGTAAGAACTCAGTCAGTCCTTGAATAACTCCAAGAACAATTGCTTCGATAAAATCCATGTTTATTTTTTAGGAGTTGCTAAAATTGCATAAATTTCTATACCCAACCCGATAATAACTAATGTTGGCGCCAAACGGATTCTTTGCCAATTGTAAATTTCTTGGTTAAATACATTTGGGTCTTCGCTTCCGCCACCTGCCATTAAGATAAATCCTAGGGCAATGACAACTAAGCCAACAAGCATAATGATATAGTTTCTTTTGCTAAAAAGAAATTCTGGTTTTGAACTGTTATTCTCTTTTTTCATTTTTTAATAGTTTAGAAAGATTCTTCGACTAGCTCAGAATGACAATCAAATTTAATAGTATAATTCGTCTGTTTGTAAATTTAAATAGCGTTGTGTAGCAAAATAAGTACTAAGCCAAGTAATTAAAAAAGCAATGATTAATACGCCACCAAACAACTCGCTTAGCAATGCATAATTATTGACCAATTGTAGAGCAGGGATGTGTTTGTTGGTGTAATAAATGACAGCCGCTAAACCAATTAAGGCAATAATAGACCCGATCATTCCTAATTTAATTCCTTGTATAATAAAAGGTTTTCTTATAAATCCTTTGGTAGCCCCAACCATTTGCATGGTTTTGATATTAAATCTTTTAGAATACACAGCGAGCCTAAGCGAACTGTTAATTAGTAGGATTGAGATTAAGCTAAAAAAAGCACTTACTACAAGTAACCAAAAGCTAATGGTCTGAATATTTTTTGTTAAAAATGTAATTAGAGGTTTATCGTAAGAAACTTCAAAAACAAAAGCATTTTTTTTAAACTCTTTTTCAATTTCAGTCATTTTTTCTGGCGTAACATATTCAGCTTTTAAATAGATGTCTATTCCATTTTTTAACGGGTTTGTACCTAAAAAAGCAATAAAATCTTCTCCTAAATCTTTGCTGTAAAATTTTGCTGCCTCTTCTTTAGATATAAAAACAATTTCTTTTACAAACTTTTCTTTGAGTAAAGAAGCTCTAAGGTTATCGATGTTCTTTTTAGAAACATTGTCTTTTAAAAACAATGTCATAGCCGCTTTTTCTTTAAAATGATTGGCAACATTGGTAGATTTTAATAAAACCAAACCCAAAATACCTACCATAAATAACACTAAAGAAATGCTAATCACTACAGAAAAGTAGGATGAACGCAATCTTCGTTTTTGAAATTTATCAAATGATTTAGACATGTATATTGGTTATTTTATGGTTGCAAGATACTAATTCGTACACAGTTGTTCATTACTGTTAGCAGTATTTTAACTATTCTCTTTCTTGGCAGAGCTCAATTAACACTCCGTTGGTAGATTTTGGGTGTAAAAAAGCAACTAATTTATTGTCTGCTCCCAATTTAGGAGTTTCGTTTAACACGATAAAACCTTCATTCTTTAAACGAGTAATTTCAGTATTGATATCGTTTACTGCAAAAGCAATATGATGTATCCCTTCTCCTTTTTTGTCAATAAATTTTGCAATAGCACTCTCTGGTTTTGTTGCCTCTAGCAATTCAATTTTATTAGGACCAATATCAAAAAAAGAAGTTTTGACTCCTTCGCTTTCTACTTCTTCAATTTTGTAATGTGGTTTCCCAAAAAGTGCAGCAAAAAGAGCGTTAGATTTTTCTAAATCTTTTACGGCAATTCCTATATGTTCTATTTTTTCCATACGATTGTTTTCTAGCAATCAAAAATACATATTCTTTTGCGAATTATATGTAAATTTGCAGCATGGAGCAAACAAACAGACAGAAAAAAATTGCAAGAGTCATACAAAGAGATTTGGTAGATGTATTACAAAAAGCTGCTCAAGATGGTATGCAAGGAACTATTATTTCTGTTTCTAAAGTTACTGTAACTACAGATTTGAGTATTGCAAAGGTGTATTTGAGTATTTTCCCTTCAGAAAAAAGAGACGAATTGATTCAAGGCATACAATCTAATACCTCACTAATTAGACACGAGCTGGCTAAGCGTACAAAAAATCAATTGCGTAGAATGCCCGAACTCACTTTTTATGGTGATGATTCTTTAGATTATATTGAGAATATAGATAAATCTTTACGAGGAGAAGATGTAAATCCTATTGAGAATCCAGATGTGTTACCAAAGCGTCAAAAACGTTAATTTACTTGTGTCTCCAATTTTTTTACAGTTAGTTTGTATTGAGTTGATACAACACTTGTGAATTTTCCTTTATACATAGCAAAGAGATACCTGTTCGCCAAGAGCGGAAATAATACAATTAATATCATTACAATAATTGCCTCTATCGGTGTTGTCGTTGGTTCTTTGGCATTGTTCATTATTTTATCGGGTTTTTCTGGCTTTGTTACCTTTACAAATTCTATGTTGAGTTATTCTGATCCGGATATTAAAATTACTGCTGCTAAAGGAAAATCGTTTATTGTTACAGATTCTATTGAAACTATACTAAAAAAGAAGACTGATATTTCGGCGTATGCAAAAGTGATAGAAGAACGCGCATTTTTGCAATACAAACAAAAAGATCATATTGCATACATCAAAGGTGTCAGCGATAATTATTTGTCTATTACCCGTATAGACTCTACGCTAAATGTGGGTACATGGTTAGATTATGATTTTGTAAATACAGGAGTTGTTGGTTTTGGCATTGCAGATAAATTGTCACTCGGAATTTTAAATTTTGGGGAGCCATTACAGGTAAGGGTCCCGAAACCAGGAAAAGGATTGATTTTTAGTGAATCATCTGCTTTTAATACTGCAAATATTCAGGTTGTGGGGGTATATACGGGGTTGGAAGAATTTGCCAATAAATATGTATTTGTAAACTTACCGTTGGCACAACAATTATTGAATTATAAAAACAATCAAGTTACCTCAATAGAACTTAGACTAAAAGAAAATGTAGCTGCACCTAGTTTTGCGAAGTCGTTACAAGAACAGTTAGGAAACGGTTTGCAAGTGCAAACAAAAACACAGTTTAACGCCATTACTTTTAAGGTATTAAATACAGAACGATTGGTGTCTTATCTTATATTTACACTCATTATTATTATTGCATTGTTTAATGTTATCGGTGCTATAATTATGATGATTATTGATAAAAAGCAAAACTTACGAACCTTGTTTAACCTTGGTGTAACCATAAAAGAAATAAAGAAAATATTTGTGTTGCAAGGTTTTTTGTTGACTTTATGCGGACTTGCAATTGGACTTATTATTGGTGTTGTTTTGGTGTTTTTACAGAAGCAGTTTGCTTTTTTTATGATAACGCAGACCATTCCTTATCCCGTAGAATTTAGAATTCTAAATGTATTAAGTGTTGTGCTTACCATTTCTATATTGGGTTTTTTAGCGGCGAAAATTGCTAGTAGTAGAATTTCTGTTACTTTTATAGAGAAATAACTTTTAGGTATAAACACCTAACTCTTTTTTGAGCTTTTCTATCACCGAAAACAGTGATGTTAAAAACCCCATTTTCAGTGATTGACTTGTAAAGTGCTATAACATATTTTTACCAGTATTAATTAATAAAATTTAAAAGTCTTATTCCTATTCTTAGGAATTTGCTTATTGCTATGGAACTGTGAAAAAGAAGAAGGTTTAGAGAAAAATATAAATTCTTCAATTCCTATAGAGCAAATTAAAAAGCAATTTAATCAAGAATTTGAAACCAAGTTTTTTCCTTATCTTAAAAAGGAACCACTTTGGGATAAAGTAGAAATATCTATTTATCAAGGAAAGAAGTATTATGAAATTCCTTTTTATGATATTCAAAAAATTGATCGCACAAAAAGTACCTCTGTATCTTTAGATAAGATAGTGGCATTTAAAAATGACAATAATATCATTGAATTAAATGTAATACATTTTTTTGTGCCAAAGATTAATAGTTTTACTTCGAACACGCTGTCATTAGAAAGTATAGAAACAACAGATGTTTTTGTGAGTTTTTATGATTTAAAAAATAACGTATTGGATGTAAAAAGATACATAAACGGAAAAGAATCTATAAAAAAGTACAAGGTAAAAGAAGTAGAGAAAGATATTAACAAGCTTTATCCAAAAATGCCAACAGATGAAGAAACATGTGAAACCATTACAGAGGAATGGGTTACAGAAACTTGTTATTTTTGGAATTATTCAGATGGAAGTATAGAGATAATAAATTGCTTTTATGACTATTTTACAAAAGAGTATACCTCATGTGATGGAACAGGTGGATATACTGGGGAAACTGTAGTTAGAGAAGAGCTTGAAGTACAAATTATTGATTCACTAAACAATGTATGTGCGGAAAATATTTTGAAAAAGCTTAAAGAGAAAGGAAGTGATTACTCAGTTGTCCCTAAATTAACAAATGTTAATCATTTATCTCAAACAATATTGGACTTATTTAGTAGTTCAACAACACATAATCTAACCTTTAGAATAGATCAATTAGGGTTTAGTAATGGTAATAGGGTTAATGGTCGTACTGAGCCTGTTAATAATGGATGGCAAATAACTATAGATACAGATTTAGTTGAAAAAGGAACTAAGCTGTTTATTGCTAAAACGATGATTCATGAAACTATGCATGCATACATTAATTTTAATTTGAAAACAAACGCAACATCAGATTTAGTGACGGATTTAAATTCTATATATCAAAAGTTTAAATCTCAGAATAATTCTTTTAGTCTTACCCATCATGAATTTATGGGAGAATATGTTGATGCTTTGGCTTCTAGTTTAGCAATATATGATGATAATAATCATTCGTTAGAATATTATAAAATGCTATCTTGGGGAGGCTTAGAAACTTCATCTGCTTATCAAGCATTATCAAGTTCTAAGAAAACAGAAATACAAAACGCAATAATAAATGAGAGAGATGGAAAATCAAATGCAAAAGGTGAGAAATGTAATTAAAGCTTTATTCTTTTCTTTAATTTTAATAAGCTGCTCAACGATAAAAAAGAGTAGTGAGAAAACTGATGAAGTAAGAAAAATTTTGGTTACTATTACCAATTATAATATGGTTTATTATAAAACAATAGTCCAAGATTTAAAAAAACCAATAGAATCTTATCTTAAAAATTACTTACTTAAGTTTGAACTTTGTAGCAAGGATATAGATTCAAATTCTAGAAAAATTTCAAAGGAAGAAATAACATTTTTAAAGTCAAAATTTAAGAATCAGAATATTGTAAGACTTGATAGATTAAACCCAAAACTTGAAAATCTAACTAAGACAAAAGGTAAATCCAAAACTTCCTTTATAACTCTACCAATTGTGTTTAGAAATAATTCTATGGCAATATATTATTCTTATACAGCGAATGGTGGAGGATTTAATTTGCTACAAAAGAGAAATAATAAATGGGAACATATCTGTTCAAATACTGTTTGGATTGAATAACTAAAAAAAGCCCAAGTTTTTACTTGGGCTTTTTACTATATTGTAATTATATGTTTAACTATTAACTAAAAAAAACATGAATGGAAACACTAAAACACAAAAGGGAGAAGATGCAGGTTGTTAAAAAAATAGTAACTCTAGTTGTTCTTTTGGTAACATTGCAAAGTTGCTTTTCACAAGAAAGTAAGGAGTTTTATAAAGAGATAGATAATGGTCTAGTTAAAAAGTACTATTCAGAATATGAAATTAAAATTCCAAATAATTGGTTTTCTTATAGCACTGATCCCGGATTAGTTGCTCATTCACCAAATGAATTTAAAAATGAGATTTCACCAGAAATAACGGCAGTTTCTTTTATAGTAAGAAAAAACATATATAAAAGAAAAACGGCAAAAAAAAGCATGAAATCGATGATTAAGTTTTATAAAAGTATTTTTCCAAATTTTAAATATGAATTAAAGGAATTTGAACATAAAAGATATGGCAAATTCTACACATTAAAATTTGCTAAAAATAAAAATAGAGGAAAAGAAATTGTATTTGCAGCAGTAATTCATTGGAAAAACAATACCTATATTCACTTTTATACTAGTTTGGAGAAATACTATGAGAAATACTTAGATGATGCTGTTAGGATGATTAATTCATTTAAAGTTAGGTAGTTGTGAAAAATTTTATAGCTTTTTTATTTTTAGTAATTATATATAGTTGCAGTACCTTAAAAAACGTAAAAGCAATTAAAAACATTTCACCAGATCAACAAGAATTGTTACAAGGAGAAGCTTTGCAAAAAGCATATAAAACCTATTCGTTGCAAATACCAGAAACTTGGTACTCATATAGAGATGTTCATGGCCATATCATGCATTCGCCAAAAGTAATGCGAAAAAGAGGGCATAATTTTTATGAGAATAATTTCTATGTAACCGAATACTCTACCAAAGTTTGCAATGCTAAAAGCAGAAAAGAGTTGTTAGCATTTTATACTAAAAGAATGAAAAAGTTTTATCCAAGAATTAATATTGTTCCTCAAAAGTTTTTGCATAAAAAATATGGAGTGTATTATTTGATGAAGTATACCACCTCTTGGCATAAGAAAAAGCTATTTACCAATGTAGACGTTTTGTATCATTATAACAACCGAAACTTTATACTTCGGTACAATTCTGAGAATAAGTATTATGATGAGTTTATCAAAGATGTAGCATCAATAATTAATTCTTTTACAATTAAAGAAACTAATTAAAATCGACAACAGTATCTCCAAACTTTTCTTGCACCTCATCAAAAGCAGCAAAGACATCTCTTGGGTCGTCTGAAGTAACCATTTTTAAACGATATTCTTTAAAGTGTGGTATCCCTTTAAAATAGTTTGTGTAGTGTCTTCTGGTTTCTAATACTCCCAAAGCTTCTCCTTTCCAATCAATAGCCATTTGTAAATGACGACGTGCAATTTCTACACGTTCAGAAATGCTTGGCGCAGGCAAGTGTTTACCTGTTTTTATAAAGTGTTTTACTTGATTAAAGAACCAAGGTGCTCCGATAGAAGCTCTTCCTATCATAGCCCCATCAAGTCCATAGACATCACGCATTTCAACAGCTCTTTCAGGGGTATTTACATCGCCATTCCCAAAAACAGGAATGTGCATTCTTGGATTGTTTTTTACGGCAGCAATCGGTTTCCAATCGGCATCACCTTTATACATCTGCGCACGCGTTCTACCATGTATAGAAATGGCCGCACAACCAACATCTTGCAAACGTTCTGCAACTTCAACAATTTTTATCGAATCGTGATCCCAACCTAATCGTGTTTTTACCGTTACTGGTAAATGGGTATGCTTGACCATTTCTTTGGTCAACTTTACCATTAAATCGATGTCTTTTAAAATACCCGCGCCAGCACCTTTAGAAACCACCTTTTTAACTGGACAACCAAAATTGATGTCAATAATATCTGGATTAGATTTTTCTACAATCTCAACAGTTTTTAACATCGAATCTAAATTAGCGCCAAAAATTTGGATTCCAACTGGGCGTTCTTTTTCGTAAATATCGAGCTTCATCACGCTTTTTGCAGCATCACGAATCAATCCTTCAGAAGAAATAAATTCTGTGTACACTACATCTGCACCTTGTTCTTTGCACAAAGCTCTAAAAGGTGGATCGCTTACATCTTCCATTGGTGCTAACAATAGCGGGAACTCTGGAAGTTCAATATTTCCGATTTTTACCATGCCGCAAAAATACTCCTTTTTCTAAGAAAGAAAAAACCCGTTAAGGATAAACTCAACGGGTTGTTCTATAAATTTAGTGTTAGTTAAAACTGAATATCAGCTTTAACTTCTTTGCCTTTTCTTTTAACAACTACAGTAGTTTTATCCCCTTTTTTAAATACAGATAATGCTTTCATATAACTCATCATGTCGGTTACATCTTTGTCTCCTAATTTAATTACGATATCTCCTTTTTTAATTCCAGCTTTAATAGCAGGCTTATCTTCAGAAACTCCATCTACACGCATTCCTTTTCCGTCATACATATAATCAGGAATTACACCTAAACCAACCTTGAAACGCACTTGTTCTCTTTCGCTTTTGGTTTTTCTAAATGCTAGTTTTCCATTATCATTTAGATCAGAAATGATGTTGTAAATATAGTTAGAAACTAATTCCATTCCTTCATAATTTAACGTTTCTACATCATCACTTGGTTTGTGATAATCAGCATGTTGCCCTGTGAAGAAATGTAACACAGGAATATCTGCTAAATAAAAACTAGTATGATCACTAGGGCCAACACCCGATTCTTTTTGGATCAACTTAAAATTGTTGTTGTGTGATTTTAAAGTTTGTTTAAAAATTGGAGAAGTTCCAGTTCCATATACAGCTAAGGAACTATCTTTTAATCTGCCTACCATATCCATATTAATCATATACGAAACGGCTTTGGTATCTATTGTAGGATTTTTAACAAAATAATTAGACCCTAGTAAGCCCATTTCTTCTCCAGAAAAAGCAATGAACAAATAGTTGTTGTTTTTATTTGTGTTTATAAGTTTACTAGCCAAATTTAATAAAACAGCTACGCCACTAGCGTTATCATCTGCTCCATTATGAATTGCTTTTTTTCCTCTGTGTAAAGAACCATCGCCACCATAGCCTAGATGGTCAAAATGTGCACCGATGACTACTGTGTTTTTTGCATTGTTGTCTAAAAATCCAACTACATTTCTACCGGTAATGGTTCCATCGCCATTTACATCGAATTTTACTTCTTCATGCGGATTGGTTTTTGGTTTAAATGTAAACGGCTGAAAAAAACCATCGGTACCTTTTGGAGCTAACCCCAATTTTTCAAATCGACCTTTAATATATTCAGCTGCTTTAATTTCTCCTACTGTTCCTGTTTGTCTGCCTTCTAATGTATCATCGGCTAAAAAAGTAACATCTTCTTTAATTCTGTTTTCTGGTTTATGTTCTTGATTACAAGAAACTAGCAGTAATAAAAAGATAAAAATTATAAAGTTTTTCATGGTATTAATGTTATTTTTGTCAAAAATAGCTAATTAAAGTTAGTTAATATATTAAAACAGATTACAATGAAATTAAGAACGCTTTCTTTAGTGCTTTTGGGACTTGTTACACTTGCTTGTAAGAGTGATAAAAAAGACAAATCAGATGCTAAATCTGGAGCAACCAAGAAATGGGAAAATAAATTGATTTATCCAGAAGAAAAGCACTTTAAATCGATGAAGCAGATTACTTTTGGTGGAGATAATGCAGAGGCTTATTGGAGCTTTGATGATAAACAAATCATTTTTCAATCAAACAATAAAAAGTGGGGCGTTAATTGTGATCAGATGTTTTTAATGAATGTTGGCGAAACATTTAAAGATTCAATTCCACCTATGATAAGTACAGGGTTGGGTAGAACTACTTGTGCTTATTTCTTGCCAGACAATAAGCATTTCGTTTATGGATCAACCCATTTAGGAGGTAAAGAATGTCCGCCAGCTCCATTACGTAGAGAAGGAAAATACGTATGGCCAATTTATGACACTTATGATATTTTTGTAGCTGATTTACAAGGAAATATCACCAAACAGTTAACAAATGAACCTGGTTACGATGCAGAAGCTACGGTTTCTCCGAAGGGAGATAAAATCGTTTTTACATCAATGAGAACGGGTGATTTAGAATTGTTTACCATGAACATTGATGGAACAGATGTTAAGCAAATCACCAATCAATTAGGATATGATGGTGGTGCGTTTTTCTCGCCAGATGGGACAAAATTAATTTTCCGTTCATCACGCCCAAAAACACCAGAAGAAATCAAAGAATACAAAGATTTATTAAAAGAAGGATTGGTACAGCCAACCAACATGGAGCTCTATATCTGTAATGCCGATGGTTCAGAATTGCGTCAATTAACTGATTTAGGAAATGCCAATTGGAGTCCGTTTTTTCATCCTTCAGGGAAGAAGATTTTATTCTCATCTAACTTTGAAGCAGAAAGAGGTTTTCCTTTTAATTTGTACATGATTGATATTGATGGAAAGAATTTAAAAAGAATCACTCATGGTGAAACTTTTGATGCTTTTCCAGTATTTTCTAACGATGGTAAAAAATTAATCTTCTCATCAAATAGGAATAATGGAGGAGGACATGATACGAATTTGTTTATTGCAGAATGGCAAGACTAAACTAATGAATCAATGTGTCAATTTGATAATGTAATAATTAATTGAGGAAAGAATTTTGTCTTTTGATATTGAAATTTTAAGTAAAATAAGCACTTAGATATCCATCCAGATTTTTAATTGTTCTTTGTAGCTTCTACCTGATGTTATTTTTGTTTGTTGCTTGTTTTTTAATGTAATAATATATCTACTATTAAAGTATTTTTGAAAATTTTTAATAAATGTAGTGTTAATAATAAAACCTCTATGGACTCTTAAAAATTCTTCTGGTAATTTGCTTTCCAGTTTAGATAGCGATTGTTCAATTAATTCTTTTTTGTTTGTTGTGTGTACCAAAACATATTTGTCTTTGGCTTCGAAATATGTAATATCTTCTAGTTTTAGAAAAATAATTTTATCTTTTTTCTTCACTGTAATAGAAGTCATTTTTTTTGCTTCTTTTTTTTCTGAAATTGATTGAACTACTTTTAATAAAGTAGAAGGGTCTAACTTGTTTTTAAGAGAATTAAGTTTGTTGACGGTTTTTTGTAAGCGCTCCAATTTTATAGGCTTTACTAAATAATCAATACTATTGGTATCAAATGCTTTTAATGAGTATTCTTCATATGCTGTACAGAAAATTACAATTGGAACAGTAGTTAATTTTGATAATAATTCAAAGCCATTTTGACTAGGCATTTCAATATCTAAAAAAATTAGTTCGGGTTGTAACTCTGTAATTATCTTTTCAGCCTCAATTCCATTTTTTGCTTCTCCAATAATATTAAATGTGTTTTGAAAACTGGCTAGTAGTTTTCGTAAATGTTTTCTAGCCAGTTGTTCATCATCAATAACCAATGTAGTGTATGGTTTCATAGAGTTTAAGAATTTGAGCGAATAATAACAGTAATTTTCTTTTTCGGCAAATTTTCCCAATTTATGGTAGCTTGCTCACCATAGCTTAAACGTAATAGGTCATATACACTTTGTAATCCGTGGCCGCTTATTAACCCGTCAGGAAAATTTGGACCGTTATCACTAACAGAAATATATAAATTATTGTTATTTTTTGTAATAAGTAATTGAACAACTCCTTGTTCTTCAATTTTAGAAATACCGTGTTTTATAGCATTTTCTATTAATGGTTGTAATAGAAAACGAGGAATTTGAGTTTGTAATAAATCGTCATGTACCTCAATTGAAAACTGTAAGCGGTCTTCAAAACGTATTTTTTCAATTTGCAAGTAATTGGTAACCATTTCTACTTCATCCTGTATTGTACTCATTTTTTCGCCTTTTCTATTTGTCGAATATTTAAATAAATCAGATAAAAACAATGCCATTTTTTCGGTTTTATCTGGATTGATATGTGCTAAACTGGCTAGAGAATTTAACGAGTTGTATAAAAAATGAGGGTTGATTTGCGCATGTAAAGAATTAAGTTCAGTTGTTGCTTGTAGCTCTTTTAATTTGCTAAGTTCTACATCTTTTTGTTTGATAATGTTTTCTGAATAATGATTAAAATAAATATATGCGCTTCTTAAACAAGATAATAGTATAAGAGTTAATGTTAAAGGAACAGTTGCTTCTAATGTGTTTTCTATACCTTTTTTACTTATAATAACAGAAGGTAAAACGCTTAGAGTTAAAAGAGTAAAAAGAAAATGTAGTGTTATTTTATATTTGAACTTATGTCTTTTTTTAATGCATAATTTTTCTATACTCCATAAAAAAAACGACATAATGAATGTGAGTCCAATTGAAAATAAAAACCCCATTTTAAAATTATTATCCCAAGTTACAGTAGTGTTTAGTTCTACTAAAAAAGTATAGATATTTGCGAAATAAACTAAGCTCATGTTAAGAATAAGTATTGGGAAAAAATAAGAGAAAAAAGGATGCTTAAATTTAAAATTTTGAAAAACAGCAAACGAAGCTAATATTAAGAGTATTGCTAATATAAAAAGAACTGTATAAGTATACATTATTGTTTTCTTTTTGTTGAGAAACATGTTTGCATATCTCCAAGGATAATTGCTATACAGGTAAACCTTAAACTCATCAATAAACGTATCAGAATACAATTTTTTTAATAAGAATTTATCTAATTGATTTAATTTACCTTTCTCAGGCAAATATTCTGGAGCATTGAAAATGCCCATTTGATTTTTGTAAGTTATAGAGTAGTTTTTTTCTGGATTGATATAACAAAGCCATCTAAAGAATTCATACTGTATATATTCTGACTTTTTTTCTAAGCTAATTTTTTTAGAAAAAGAAAAGTAAATGTTTTCTGGACTAAATCTTATGCTTTTTGAATCAAAATTTTTTAGATTTTTTTGTTCTCTTTTTATTATTGATTGATCGCTAAGCGTAGAAGAAATTAAAAAATCTTTTTTGTATTGGTGTGGCTTTTTAAAGTTAAAAACTATTACTGAGTTATAAAATTCGTAAATAGGAGTTCCATTTATTTTTTTGTTTTTTTCTTTTTCATTGTTGAAGTTAACTTTAGTATAGTTTTCAAAATAATCAATGATTTTATTTGGTAGTATTTTTTTTAATTGCAGGATTGTCGTTTTTACAGCAATGCTATCTTCTTTGTTAGCGCCTTCCAATAATATGAGTATTGGACCAGAAACTTTATAAACATTTATAGATTTACCATCAAACAGCCTGTCTTTTATATACTCCCACTTTATATCTTTATTATTATTTAAGTTTTCAATTGCCACTTGAATGTTAAGTGGTTTTACATTAAATTTTGATATTACTACAAAAGGAGTAATAACAAAAAAAAGAGATATAAGAGCAATGGATATAATTTTTCTCATCATAAAAATTTATTTGTTCATACAGCAAAAGAACTATATAAGTTGTAGTTGTTAAACATTTTTCTGATAAACTGCATTTTTTACTCGTAAACTACAAATTATTAAATTCAAATCTTTGTTTTTATTAATCATACTAAATAAGTTATCTTTGCGGGTTTCAAGGTAGTTAGAATAATATAATGAAGAACATTAGAAACTTTTGCATCATCGCACATATCGATCACGGTAAAAGTACGTTGGCAGATAGATTGTTAGATTACACAGGGGCTGTAACCGAAAGAGAAAAGCAAGACCAGTTGTTAGATAATATGGATTTAGAGCGTGAACGTGGTATTACCATTAAATCGCACGCTATTCAAATGGAATATACTTATAAAGGAGAAGAGTATATTTTAAACTTAATTGACACGCCAGGTCACGTAGATTTTTCGTACGAAGTTTCTCGTTCTATTGCAGCTTGTGAAGGAGCCTTGTTAATTGTTGATGCTGCACAAAGTATACAAGCGCAAACCATTTCTAATTTGTATTTGGCATTAGAGAATGATTTGGAGATTATTCCTGTACTGAATAAGGTAGACTTACCAAGTGCAAATCCAGAAGAAGTTACAGATGATATAGTAGACCTATTAGGTTGTGATGCCGAAGATGTGATTCCGGCTAGTGGAAAAACAGGTTTTGGTGTAGACAAAATTTTAGAAGCGATTATTGAAAGGATTCCTGCTCCAAAAGGAAACCCAGAAGCTCCTTTAAAAGCGTTGATATTTGATTCGGTATTTAATTCGTACCGCGGAATTGAAACCTATTTTAGAGTGATAGACGGAGAGATTAAAAAAGGGCAACGTATCAAATTTATGGCAACCAACAAAGAGTATTTTGCGGATGAGGTAGGAACCTTAAAGCTAAATCAGGTTGTAAAACAATCCATTAAAACAGGTGATGTTGGCTATTTAATTACTGGAATTAAAACGGCAAAAGAAGTAAAAGTTGGTGATACTATTACAGATGCAAAAGAAGCAACAACTAGTAGAATTGAAGGGTTTGAAGATGTAAAGCCAATGGTCTTTGCAGGAATTTATCCTGTAGATACAGAAGATTATGAAGAGCTGCGTAACTCTATGGAGAAATTACAGTTAAACGATGCTTCTTTGGTGTTTCAACCAGAAAGTTCTGCTGCATTAGGTTTTGGTTTTCGATGTGGGTTCTTAGGAATGTTACACATGGAAATTATTCAAGAACGTTTAGAACGTGAGTTTAACATGACGGTAATTACTACGGTGCCAAACGTATCGTATCATGCATTTACAAAAAAGCTTCCAGATGAAGTTATTATTGTAAATAACCCATCAGATTTACCGGATCCATCTAAATTAGATAGGGTAGAAGAGCCTTATATCAAAGCTTCTATTATTACAAAATCAGATTTTGTGGGACAGGTAATGAGTTTGTGTATTGATAAACGTGGAGAAATTGTAAATCAAACCTATTTAACACCACAACGTGTCGAATTGATTTTTGATATGCCATTAGCAGAAATTGTATTCGATTTTTACGATCGATTAAAAACAGTTTCTAAAGGATATGCTTCGTTTGATTATCATCCTATTGGAATGCGAACTTCTAAATTGGTAAGAGTAGATATGTTATTAAACGGACAGCCGGTAGATGCACTTTCTGCTTTATTGCATGCAGACAATGCCTATTCTATCGGGAAGCGAATTTGTGAGAAATTGAAAGAATTAATTCCGCGTCAACAATTTGATATCCCAATTCAAGCAGCCATCGGAGCAAAAATTATAGCGCGTGAAACGGTAAAAGCCTTACGTAAAGATGTAACTGCTAAATGTTATGGTGGAGATATTTCTCGTAAGCGTAAGCTATTAGAAAAGCAGAAAAAAGGGAAGAAAAGAATGCGTCAAGTGGGTAATGTAGAAATACCACAACAAGCATTTATGGCGGTTCTAAAGCTAAATGATTAGTGTGTTTATATTTTTTAAAGAGTTTTATAAATCAAAAAAGATTGTCTGTTAAGACAATCTTTTTTTACTATAATTGACAATCAATATAGTAAACTACATGATTTCAACGTTAATTGCGTTTAACCCTTTTTTACCAGGTTCAGTGTTATATTGAACTTTGTCATTCTCACTTATGTCGTCAATCAATCCAGAATTGTGAACGAAAATATCTTCTCCTGATTCTGATGATGTAATAAACCCAAATCCTTTTGAGTTGTTGAAAAATTTTACTGTGCCTTCTTGCATCTTTTATAAATTTTAAATTATTAAATATTTTTTGTCCTAAAAAAACCGAACTAAATATTTATTATACCAATTAGTTTTTTAAACTAAAATAGCTTTAGCAAACACTTATAACAATAAAAGTAATGAAGAAATAAAAAAGGAAAGACGAGATAAACTCAAAAAAACTAATTACTAAATACTACCCTATAAAATTGAAAGGTGTTCTTATTGAACGAGACAAAGGTATGCTTTAATTATTTAATACAACTATTAATAAGGAAAAATAAAAATTAAATTATTTATTGATAAACTAACTTTCCAACCACTTTCTAAAGTCAGATGTGGTAGATGAACTTGTCATTGGTTTCTCTTTAACTCCTTTTAAGGTAATCAGCAATCGATTTTTAAAATGACTTTCGATGTTTTCTATAGATTCGATATTAATAATTTCACTTCTGTTAATTTTAAAGAATTTTGTAGGGTTTAATTGTTGAAAAATGTTACCTAGTGTTTGAGATATATTGTGTCTTTTTCCTTTAAAATCTGTAGCAATGCAAAAATCCCCAGAGGCAACTATTAAACTAATATCTGTAACATTTAATAATTGAATTCCTTTAGTTTTTTTAATGACAAATCGCTTTTTATAAGGAGTGTTTTCTTCTTGTAAGGCAGATTTTAAATTCGACAATGTATCAGAGTTTAATTCGTTATAATTTCCTTGCTTAAACAGTGACTGGTATTTTTCTATAGCCTTAATAAAATCAGATTTTGTATAGGGTTTTAGTATGTAAGCAATTCCGTTAGTGTTAAATGCTTTAAACAAATATTCGTTATGAGCAGAGCAAAAAATAATAGGGCAATTAATATCAACTTCATCAAATAAATCAAAAGAAATCCCGTCTAATAATTGAATGTCAGAAAGAATAAAATCATACTTGTTTTTAGAAAGGAATTCTTTTCCATCAGAGTTAGTACGAGCTAAGTCATGTGTATATTCTTCACCAAAAGTGTCTGATAGATAATTTATCAGTTTTTTGTATGCTGGTATTTCGTCTTCTAAGATTAAGATGTTCATACGTCTAATTTTCTTCACTCAACTTAATAATAGGAATAGAGATTATAAAACGACTATTGGCGTTTTTAACATCTACTTTTTTATCTGATAAAAGCTTGTAACGTGATTGTAAATTTTTTAAACCAGTTCCTAAACTTTCTTTATTTGGATGTGTTGATTTTGTGTTGCTAACAGTTAACCAATCTTCCTTTATGGTAATAGTTGTTTGTATTGATTCTTTATTTGCTTTATTATGTTTTACTACATTTTCTAATAAAGCTTGTAAAGCACCGGTTGGGATAAACTTATCGGATACATCTGTTTCTTTTTCAATATTAAAATGATAATCATTGCCAAAGCGCGTTTCTATTAAAAAAATATAGTTTTCTGCAAATTCTAACTCATCAGATAACTCCATAACTTCTGCATCTTTTGACTGAATTAGATAACGATACATAAGCGAAAGTCGGTTGATGTACTCTTTGGCTTTTTGAGAATCAGAATCAATTAAACTGTCTAGAGTGTTTAGGTTGTTGAATAAAAAATGAGGGTCTATTTGTGAGCGCAATAATTTTAACTCATTTTCTTTTTGCTGTTTTTCAATTTTTGAAATTTTTATTTGAGACTCATAAAACTTTTTTGTTAAAATAACCCCTAATGGTAAGCCAACAGAATCTGCTCCATTAAATGTAGAGTACAGTAACAAATTGTAAATAGTAGGGAATTTGTCCCAGCTACTACCATTGGTTAAAAAGCCTGTAACACGTTCTATAATTCCGATAGCTAGTATTGTAACCAAACCCCAAAAAGCAAAAACAAAGTACTTTTTTTTCTGAACCAAAAAGTTTGGAATGATAAAATACAAAAACACAATAACTCCTAGATACGATGTAATAATAAACATAGGAATATCTACAAGGTATTCTATTAGTGTTTCGTTTTGATCGTAATAATCAAAAAAATTTAATAGAGCACTCAAGGCATAAAAAATGCTGAGAATTATATAATCAGATTTGTTAAGTTTTGTATTCATGTTGATTTAAAAATAGGCTTCACCATTTTCACAACCTGTGAATTTGTATTGAAAACAAATGTATAAGAAATTAATTATTACTGTCAA
Source organism: Flavobacteriaceae bacterium (assembly GCA_013373385.1). GTDB lineage: Bacteria > Bacteroidota > Bacteroidia > Flavobacteriales > Flavobacteriaceae > Polaribacter. The sequence goes on along the minus strand of JABXHX010000017.1, from coordinate 38,670 downwards.
TTCTGTTTTCTTCTTCTTTAGCAGAATTTCTTCGTGTTTTCTTTTTTCCGAATTTGGATCCAAAACTATAAGTCAATCGTAATTGTACATTCTGGCGAGAGCCATTACTTTCTACACTTGCAATACCATTACCATAATCAATGGTTCCTACAAAACCTCTATTTAATACTTTATTGATTCCAAGATTTACTTTTAGCTTATCACCTAAAAACTTTTTCCCTAAAGAAACATCTAAGTTTGCCAACCAATCAACTTCAATTTGTCCCTCTAAAGCTCCAGTTCCGTAATTACCGCTTAATTCAAAGTTGATATCCCAAGGTAATTTATAGTTGGCTTGTACAAACCAAAATAAATTCCATTTATTTAAGTCAACTCCAAATGTAGAAGACTGATAATCTGTATTGGTAACAATAATTCCGGTATAACCTTCCAGTCCTTTTACAAAACTTAACGGAGCAAATAATCTAAAATTCCAGTTCGAGTTATTTTCAACGTTTACTTCTTGTTGTCTGATTTGAGCAGTTGTATTGTCTTGTTTAATTAATTCAAAGATGACATCATCTGTTTTACTATATCCAATTGTAAAAAATGGCTGTCCTTCATAGGTTAAATTAAATTGATAGTTATTAGTGAAAGAAGGTTTTAGATTTGGGTTTCCTTCACCTGCCGAATAAGGGTCTAAATAAGTAGCAAAAGAATTTAAACTATTGTATGATGGTCTTTGAATTCTATAACTATAAGATAAACTAGCCCCTAATACATCATTTAATTTTCTACTAATAGAGGCACTTGGAAATATTTTCTTAATTGGTCTCTTTTTTATTTCTACAGTGGGTTGCCCATTTTTTGTAAAATAAGAAGTTCCATCTGTGTTACTATTTTCATAACGTAATCCACCAGAAAAAGACCATTTTCCGAAGGTTGCATTTATTTTTGAATAAACTGCAAAAATTGATTCATCTACTACAAATCGACTACTTTCATCAACATCTAAATCAAACCCATTCGTTAAGTTTTCTGTAAAAGATTGTAAATCACTATCTGTTTTTACCTTTGCATACTTACTTCCAAAACTTAATTTAAAGTTATCTGAATACGACTTAGAATAATCAGCCTTGTATGTTTTAATATTGTATTTTCCATCTTGAATATACCTTCTATCTGTAAAAGAAATAGTACTACCACTTACATCAGATAATGTATTCTTACTATCATTTACATAATCGATATAATTAAAATCTACGATTAGTCTTTCTGTGTCAGATTTGTATTCGTAGTATGGATTAATGTTAAAGTTTTTACGATCTCTATCAAAAGTATTTTCTGAGAATAAAACATTAGAAGAGTTTGTATCACTAACAACAGTTTTACTTGTAGCAATTCTATCTGATTTTCTACGATTCCATTGACCACCAATTCCTATAGAATGCTTATCACTTAAATAATAATCAACATTAGCACTAAATGTTAAGTTATTAGGGTTGTATGGTTCTCTAGTTACCTGATTATAGGTTTCATTACCAACAGTTCTCACTAAGGAAAGATCATCTCTCCAAGTCGGTTTTGAGTGTCTAAGGCTAGTTTGCCAATTTAATTTGTTTTTGTAGCTAGCTAAAGAAATTCCAGTTCCGTATTCAAATCCATTATCTTCTCCAATCCAACTATTTACAGTACCATGAGTTCCTAATCTTACATTCTTCTTTAAAATAATATTAATAATTGCTCCAGAGCCAGATGCTTCATATTCAGCACCAGGTTGTTCAACTACTTCTATTTTAGCAATATTATCAGCAGGAAAATCTCGCAATAAAGTTTCTACATCCATATATCGGGTAGTTTTTCCATTAATAAGAATACGAACGCCTCTATTACCAGCAATTGAAATTCCGTTATTGGTTACTAAAACTCCCGGAACTTTTCTCATAACATCTTGCAAACTAGTATTAATCATTTCTGATTTTTCTAAGTCTACTATTAATTTTTCTGCTGTTTGTTTTATAACTGGTCTTTTGGCTGTAACTACAACTTCATCCAAAGTTTGACTTTCTTCTTTTAAAGTTATATTAATTGTTTTGTCTCCGTTTAAAAGAAATTCCTTTATGTTTTTAGTTTCAAACCCAAGCATTGAAACTGTTATTTTATACTTGCTATTCCCTATATTTTGAAATTTAAAATTTCCGTTGTCGTCAGAAGTTGTTCCTTTAGGATTAGCTTCATCACCAATTTTATATAAGATGATATTAGCAAAAGGTAATGGTTCATTTTGACTATCTACAACTTTCCCGTTAATACTGTTTTGAGCAAATCCAACGGTAATGCTCAAGAAAAATAAAAATGTAATGTTAAAAAGTTTCATGTGCTGTTTTTTAATTGACACTGCAAATGTGTGATTATATGATTGTGGCTGAAATCAGTTTCTGATGAAATGGGATAAATTTCCGATGAACAGATATTGATTGACCATATATTTGAGACGCTACAAAATGCCAAATGGTTTTCTGAAGAGATAAAGAATATTTTTATCAAGTAGTATTTTTTAATATTCGCCAATTACTATACTTTTACCAAACCAATTACCATAAAAATGACAAAACCAAAGATTTTACTTGTTTACACAGGAGGTACAATCGGAATGATAAAAGATTATGAAACAGATGCGTTAAAAGCATTTAATTTCGAAAAGTTATTGGATAGAATTCCTGAGTTGGTACAACTGAATTGTTCTATAGATACCTATTCATTTGATGAGCCAATTGATTCATCAAATATGAATACAGCTTACTATGTAACCATTGCAGAAGTAATTGAAAAGAACTACAATACCTTTGATGGGTTTGTTATTTTAACTGGTTCAGACACGATGTCTTATACTTCATCAGCTGTAAGCTTTATGTTAGAGAATTTAGCAAAACCTGTAATATTTACAGGCTCGCAGTTACCAATTGGTCATTTAAGAACAGATGCAAAAGAAAATTTAATCACTTCAATAGAAATTGCTTGTGCAAAAAAAGAAGGATTACCAGTAATTCAAGAAGTTTGTTTGTATTTTGAATATAAGCTCTATAGAGCAAACAGAACAACAAAGATTAATGCAGAGCAATTTGAAGCATTTGCATCTTTAAATTATCCACCTTTGGCAGAAAGTGGCGTGCATTTGCATTTTAATAATGACTTACTTTTAAAACAAGAAAGCAAACAAGATTTAATTGTTCGTAAATCGTTAAGCAATAATATAGTTGTATTAAAGCTTTTTCCTGGAATTACAGAAGAGGTAGTTAAAAGTATATTGTCAATTAATAGTTTAAAAGGGCTTGTGCTTGAAACATATGGTTCTGGTAATGCGCCAACGTATCCTTGGTTTATTAATTTGTTAGAAGAAGCTATAAAAAATGGCATGCAAATTGTTAATGTTACACAATGTGTGGGGGGAAGTATCATTCTAGGGCATTATGAAACAAGTGTTGATTTAAAAAGAATAGGAGTGATAGATGGTAAAGATATAACTACAGAGTCAGCAGTTGCCAAACTAATGTATTTATTAGGGATAAAAATACCTGATAAAGATTTTAAAGAAATTTTTGAGACACCTTTGCGTGGAGAATTAGATTTTTAAAACAAAAAAGAAAAAACAATGCAATTATTGTATTGTAAAAACCATAGCATTATTAAATTCATAGATATTTGAGTTAAATTTTACTGTTTAAGCATAAAAATCTTTATTATTTTTTTAGAGACTCAACATTTTTTTGTTAATTGGCACTCTCAAAACAGTAAAGTTTAAATTTTAAAGATTTTTTACTAAATTTTGAAATGTATATTTATTGATTTTGAGATGGAATCAATATCTTTAAACCGTTAACTATTAAAATTAATTTATAACAAAGATGAAAAAAGTAACAAATATCCTAACAGTAGCAGGATTCATGTTTTTTGGAGCTATTCAATCAACTTTTGCACAAGATGCAGCTCAATCAGAAACCTTCCACCAAGAATTAAAGAAGCGTTTCATTGAAGGAGATCCTCAATTTATGGGAATCGTATTAGTAGCCCTAATTTTAGGTCTTGCAATTGCTATTGAAAGAATCATTTATTTAAACATGGCAACTACAAATACTAAAAAATTAGTAGCAAGTGTTGATGAAGCATTAAATTCTGGAGGTGTAGAAGCAGCAAAAGAAGTTTGTAGAAACTCTAAAGGGCCAGTTGCATCTATCTTTTACCAAGGATTAGATAGAATGGATGAAGGAGTAGAAGCAGCAGAAAAAGCAGTAGTAGGTTATGGTGGAGTTCAAATGGGATTATTAGAGAAAAATGTTTCTTGGTTATCTTTATTTATTGCATTAGCACCAATGTTAGGATTTATGGGTACAGTAATTGGTATGATTGAAGCTTTTGATAGAATTGCTGTAGCAAATGATATTTCTCCAGGAGTTGTAGCAGGTGGTATTAAGATTGCACTTTTAACAACAGTATTTGGACTTATCGTAGCGATTATTTTACAAATTTTCTATAATTATATTGTTTCTAAAGTAGATAGTATTGTAAATAGCATGGAAGATGCATCTATCACTTTAATTGACTTATTAGTTAAATATAAAAAATAGTCATAGTTATGAAAGGTAATTTATCAAAAATATTAAACATTTTTGTAGCCCTTATAGCAGTGGTAGGAGTTGTTCTGTTCGTAAGAGTTTTTGCGGAAGACGCTTCAGCTATAGAAACTGATGTTGAAATACAAAATAGTGTTATTTCTCCAATCATTAGTTTTTCTACTATCTTGTTATATTTGGCTATAGGGATTGCAGTTTTAATGTCTATTGTGAATCTAGTAAAAAACCCAGAAAACTTAAAGAAAACCATTTTTGGTGTTGTTGTTTTAGGAGTTGTATTAGTACTAGCATACTTTACAGGAGATAGTACTGTAGTAACAGATACACAAGGAAAAGTATTAGAAGGAGGAGAGGCTGGATCTGCTGTAAACCAATGGGTAAGTACAGGGATTTGGTATAGCATGTTCTTAGGAATTATTGCAGGAGCATTTTTTGTATTAGATTTAGTAAAAGGATTAGTAAAAGCTTAAAAATATGGCAAGAAGAAACACCCCAGAAATTAACGCAGGGTCTATGGCGGACATCGCCTTCTTGTTATTAATCTTTTTCTTAGTAACAACTACGATGGATGTAGATTCTGGTATTTCTAAAAAACTATCAGAAAAACCACCTCCAGATTACGTGCCGCCTGTAATTAAGGAAAGAAACATTTTTGAAGTGAATATTAACAGAAATAACAAACTGTTGGTAGAAGGTGATGAAATGGAACTAAAAGACTTAAAAGAAGCTGCTAAAAAGTTTATTGACAATGGCGGTGGTGAAGGAAAAATTGAGAATGGTGTATCTACAGGACCATGTACGTACTGTAAAGGAAGTAAAGACCCAAGTTCGTCTGATCACCCTAATAAAGCAATTATTTCTGTGCAAAGTGATAGACTTACAGAATACGGTATGTACATTAAAGTACAAAACGAATTATTAAGAGCCTATACAGAATTAAGAAATAGATTGGCTTTAGAGAAGTACAATGTAACTTATGATGAGCTTGAAGATGCCTTTAAGAAAGATATGAATAACGCAAGTCTAAAGAAAAAAGTTGAAGATATTAAAACAAGTTATCCTCAAATTATTTCAGACGCAGAACCAACATCAGCAAATTAATATAAAAAACAAGTATTATGTCTAAATTTGGAGGAAAGAAAAAAGAAATGCCTGCTGTAAACACAGCATCATTACCAGACATTGTTTTTATGTTATTGTTCTTTTTTATGGTAACTACAACCATGAGAGAAACAAACTTACAAATTGAAAACCCTAGATTGCCGAATGCTACTGAGGTAAAAAAGTTGGAGAAAAAAAGTTTGGTGAGCACTATTTATGTTGGTAAGGCAAAAGATAAGAAATTTGGTACTGGAGATAAAATTCAGCTAAACGATAAGATTGCTTCACCTGATATGATTGCTGATTTTATTTATAGCGAAAGAGCTCAAAGGCCTGAAGCAGAACATAAGTTTATGACTACTTCGATTAAAGCTGATATAGAGTCAAGTGTTGGTACTATTACAGATATTAAGTTAAGATTACGTGATGTAAATGCTCTTAAGCTAAGTTTATCTAGTAGAAAAGTAAGTGAGATTCAACAATAACATCTCATTATTTAAAATATAAAAGAGCAATCAAATTTGATTGCTCTTTTTTTATACAAAAAACAGTATCTTTAACGTTAGTAGTATACATTTTTAATGAAAAAAATACTTTTTATTTTAGTGACATTGCATGGTTTGTCTCTCTTCGCACAGAAAGATTCGTTGCGGGTTGGAGATGCATATTTAGAAGATCAGCTTTACGTTGGAGTTACGTACAACCAGCTCTATAATCAACCGAATAATGTTACTGGAAGTGGATTTTCTTACGGATTCAACGCTGGCTATATCAGAGATATATCATTAGTAAAAAGTGGTAGATTAGCTCTTGGTATTGGGCTTGGATATGCTTTTGATTCTTTTAAACATGGTTTTAGAATTACGCAACTAGCTGCTAATACTATTAGTGTTGCTGTAGACCCAACCTTAACAGCAACTCATCCTCTTACCATACATGCTATTGAGTTTCCTTTTGAGTTTAGATGGAGAACTTCATCGCCTAACAAATATAGGTTTTGGAGAGTGTACACTGGTTTTAAAGTAACCTACAATTTAAAACATACCATAACGTTTACTGAGAATAATATTACTCGTCAATACACTAATATTGATAGATTTAATAAACTGCAATATGGACTTACAATTGCAGCAGGTTATTCTGCATTTAACTTTAACTTTTATTATGGCTTAACACCTTTTTTTAAAGACGCATCCATAGGCACAAGTCCAATTGGAACAAAAACAATTAAAATGGGGCTTATTTTTTATATTTTATAAAAATAAGAAAGTGATAAATTGAGATGTAAATCCTAAGAAAAAACCAATATAAATCTCTTTAGGTGTATGTGCTTTTAAATGTAAACGAGCACTAGCAAGTATACCTGTTAATAAAACTAGTACAATAGCAATGGGTAGTATTGAAATACTATGTAAAGTAGCGTACAAAAGAAAAAAGCCTAGCATACTACTTAATGATAATACATGTAAGCTTGTTTTTATTTTTAAGAAAAATAAAAAGTATACAATAACCAAGGCAGTAATGGTTCCAAAAAATAAAATACCTAACTCTTTAAAGGCAACAATATTATAGAGTAATTTACCTAGCACATAAAAAATAAGTAGCATAAGGTAAATTGGTGTTTTCCGTTCTTTTATTGTGGTAACCTGAAAACTATTGATATAACCCAAAGCCTTTAAGATAATTAAAGAAATTAACGGAATTATATAGGTTGCAAAAAAGACAATACTAATTAACAAGTATTGTCGCTCTTTTCTAACCTCTAGAGGTGATATTGAGAGAAATAATATAACTCCAATAGTTGGAATAACTATTGGGTGTAAAATGACAGATATTAGTTTGTGAAAGTTCAAAAAATTAAATCTCTTTTCGTAATCTAGCCACAGGGATGTCTAACTGTTCTCGGTATTTAGCTACTGTTCTTCTAGCAATTGGATATCCTTTTTCTTTTAAAACAGCAGATAACTTATCATCTGTTAAAGGTTTGCGCTTGTCTTCTTCGCTAATAACAGTTTCTAGTATTTTTTTGATTTCTTTGGTCGATACATCTTCGCCTTGATCATTTTTCATAGATTCAGAAAAGAAATCTTTAATCAGCTTTGTGCCATAAGGGGTAGAAACGTACTTGCTGTTAGCAACTCTAGAAACTGTTGAGATGTCCATGCCAATTTGATCTGCAATATCTTTTAAAATCATCGGCTTAAGCTTGCGTTCATCACCAGTTAAAAAATACTCGTATTGATACTGCATAATGGAATTCATGGTAATTAACAAGGTTTGTTGACGTTGTCTTATGGCATCAATAAACCATTTTGCGGCATCTAATTTTTGTTTGATAAACAGCACTGCATCTTTCTGAGACTTGCTTTTTTCTTTAGATTCTTGGTATCCTTTAAGCATATTGTTATACTCTTTAGACACGTGTAATTCTGGAGCATTTCTTGCATTTAGGGTTAAGTCTAAATTACCGTCAACAATTTTAATGCTAAAATCTGGTACAATTTGCTCTGCAATTTTGTTATTTCCTGCATAAGAACTACCTGGTTTAGGATTTAATTTGCTGATTTCTTGAATAACCTCTTTTAGCTCTTCTTCAGTAATAGCAAACTTTTCCATCAATTTTTTGTAGTGCTTTTTTACAAAATGATCAAAAGAATTTTCTAAAATGCGAATAGCTAACGTCCTGATTTTACTCTCTGATTTTGCTTTTAATTGAATGATTAAACATTCTTTTAAATCTCTACCACCAACACCAATAGGGTCTAACTTTTGTACAACTCTTTTTAAGAGTTCAAGTACTTTCTCTTCTGTTGTAAACACATTTTGAGTAAAAGCTAAATCGTCTACCAAGTCTAAAACACTTCGACGTATATAGCCACTATCATCAATACTACCAACTAAAAATTCTGCAATAACACGTTCTTCATCGTTAATTCTAAACGTATTTAATTGGTTTTTTAATGATTGATGAAAGGTGGTTCCTGCTGCATACGGAATATTTTTTTCTTCATCGTCTGAGGAATAATTGTTAGTTTGCGTTTTATAACTAGGTATTTCATCATCACTCAAATACTCGTCAATATTAATATCTTCTGCATCAATTCTTTCATTCCCATCATCTTCATATTCATTGGCTAAAGAATCTTCAAAATTATCTGTTTCTTCTTTGCCTGTGTCTAATGCAGGATTTTCTTCAATTTCTTGTTTTAGCCGCTCTTCAAATGCTTGTGTAGGCAATTGAATTAACTTCATCAACTGTATTTGTTGAGGAGATAATTTTTGTAATAGTTTAAAATTTAAACCTTGTTTTAGCATTATTTTTTTCTAATAGGAATTAATTTATTTAGTGAGAAAAAATAAGTTTTATTTTTTTGAGATATTATACTGCTATCCTCATTAACAGTAATTTTATACTTACTAGGTTTTATCAATATTTTTGAATCTTTTGTATTTAATAATGAATACTTCTCGTTTTTCTTTAAAAGAACAAGATTGAGTTTTCTAAATGGAATAATGATATCATAAGTTACATCTAATGCTTTTTTATCACCAATAATCAACCCCGCTTTTCCATTTTTAGTGATTTTATAGACGTTTGTATATATTTTTTCTATACTGTTTCCGTTTTCTAGAAGCGTAGCTCCGTTTTTAGTATAGGTTGTATATAGGTTTGAATTGATTTTTGCAGAAATAAAGCCATCATAAATATAAAGGTACTCATATTGTATAGGTACAATAATTTTATCATTTTCTAAATCTAAAAGACCTTTTTTATTGTTGCTTTTTAAAGTTAAAAAGCGGTTACTTTTTATGTAGTTAGAGAAACCATAATTAGAAATATCAATTGTTTTTTTAGTCATTAAATTTTTTATGAATTTCTCTCCCTTTTTAGAAACTATAGCGTAATAATTGTCAGATAATCTATCAATAGAAGTATAAACAGGTTGAATTAAAAATTGATTGAAATAAATGTCATATACTCCCCAGAAACCATTTTGTTTTACAATGTACAATTGATTTTTATTTCTTTCTTTAATATCTTCAAATTTAATTGGGACAATAATTTTTTCATCTAAAGAAATTATTCCTTTTTTGTTGTTTTTGGTTACTAAAAAAAGAGGATTATAACCTATTTTTTTAACATCTGTATACTCATTTGAGAAAAAATTACTCCTATCAGGTTTTACAATTTTGGTAACACTATTTTGTTTTAGTAAGTAGAAATTGTACGATCTATTGTATTCTATAGCTTCATATTCTAAAGGAAATAGTTCCTTTCCATTAGCATCAAATAACCCATAAAGACCGTTTTCCTTAGCTAAAATGGCATTGTTTAGAATAGAAATTCTATCATAACTTTTTTTTAAAATAGCTGTTCCAAAATAATTGAAAATATTATTTTTCCTTTCAGTATTGGTGGTTACGAAGATTGTTTTTTCGTTGTAGGTGTAAATAGATCTATATGTAGGAGGAATAATATATGTTCCTTTGGCAGTAATAACTCCCTTTTTACCGTAGCCTAAAGAAACCACAATTCTGCTTGAAGAAGAGTTATATTTACTAATACTTTCAAAAATAGGTTTTACTAACAAATTTCCATTAATGTCTTGTAATCCAAATAAACCTGTATCTGAATTTTTAATAATGAAAACTTTTTTATCAATATCTCCAGTCAAGTAATGCTGTTTATTCTGATAAATAGAACTAACTTTTTTCTGTTGTGACTTGTTATAAGAACTTTCTGTAGATTCTATTACAGTTTCTTCGACTTCTTCTATTTCTTGAGAAAAGCAATTTGTGTAGCTTAAAACAAAATTAACAAATAATGTTGAGATAATAATTTTTAATTTCATAGTATATTTTAGTTTAAAATTCTGCATTTTGTGGTGTTCTTGGAAACGGAATTACATCTCTAATATTTCCCATTCCGGTTGTAAATTGTACCAAACGCTCAAAGCCTAACCCAAATCCAGCATGTACGGCAGTACCAAATTTACGTGTGTCTAAATACCACCAAAGCTCTTTTTCGTCAATATCTAAAGCGGCCATCTTTTCTTTTAACACATCTAAGCGTTCTTCTCTTTGAGACCCACCAACAATTTCCCCAATACCTGGAAATAAAACATCCATGGCTCTTACAGTTTTACCATCTTCATTTAAACGCATATAAAATGCTTTAATAGTTGCAGGGTAATCAAATAGAATCACCGGACATTTAAAGTGCTTTTCTACCAAATAGCGTTCATGTTCAGATTGTAAATCTGCTCCCCATTCATTAATTGGGAATTGAAATTTTTTCTTTTTATTAGGTTTAGAGTTGCGTAAAATATCAATTGCCTCTGTGTAACTAACCCTTTTAAAGTTGTTGTTTACCACAAAGTTTAATTTTTCTAGCAAAGACATTTCGCTTCTTTGTGCCTGTGGTTTTGATTTTTCTTCTTGTGTTAATCTCTGATCTAAAAAGTCTAAATCTTCTTTACAGTTTACTAAAACATAGTTTAAAACATAGCGAATAAAGTCTTCAGACAAATCCATGTTTGCATCTAAATCGTTAAAAGCTACTTCGGGTTCTATCATCCAAAATTCTGCTAAGTGACGTGTAGTATTCGAGTTTTCTGCTCTAAACGTTGGTCCAAAAGTATACACTTTACCCAATGCCATGGCGTAGGTTTCTGCTTCTAACTGACCAGATACGGTTAAGTTGGTTTCTTTACCAAAAAAATCTTGTTTGTAATCAATTTTACCTGCTTCATCTATAGGTGCTTTGTTTGCTTCAAAAGAAGTTACTTTAAACATTTCACCAGCTCCTTCTGCATCAGATCCAGTAATAATGGGTGTGTTTACATAGTAAAACCCATTTTCTTGGAAGTATCGATGTACAGCAAACGATAGTGCAGAGCGCACTCTCATTACAGCACTAAAAGTATTGGTTCTTACTCTTAGGTGTGCATTTTCTCTCAGAAATTCTAAGCTGTGTTTTTTAGGCTGAATAGGGTATTCATCTGGATTAGAATCTCCTAAAATTTCTAACTCAGTAACCTGAATTTCAACTGACTGCCCTTTTCCTTGACTTTCTACTAAAGTTCCTTTTACAGCAATAGCTGCCCCTGTATTTATTCTTTTTAAAGTTTCTTGTGTTGTGCTTTCAAAATCAATAACACATTGAATATTGTTTATGGTTGAGCCATCATTTAAAGCAATAAATCTGTTACTTCTAAATGTTCTTACCCATCCTTTTACAGTTACTTCTTGTAAAAATCTATCTGATTGTAATAATTCTAATACGCTACTTCTAGTCATCTTCTTAAATTAAAATTTACAATAACACAACAATGTTATCAAATAACAAAGATACTTGTTTAGCTTAAAATTAGCAACGAAACTATTATGAATAAGTTGTAATTATTTTAGGCGTTTTCTTTTTCGTCTTCTTGTGGTAAAATTCTAATTGATGGCTCTTTGAATATTTTTTTGTTAGATATTTTCTTTTCAAAAGATAATAATAAAGATGGAAGTAACAGTAGGTTAGAAACCATTGCAAACAAAAGGGTAATAGAAACCAGTCCACCCAGAGCAATAGTACCGCCAAAGCTAGAAACTGTAAATACTAAGAATCCAAAAAATAACACAATAGAAGTGTAAAACATACTAACTCCTGTTTCTCTTAAAGCACTGTAAACAGATTTTTTTATACGCCAATTGTTAGCTTGAAGTTCTTGCCTGTATTTTGCTAAAAAATGTATGGTATCATCTACAGAAATACCAAATGCAATGCTAAAAACTAGAATAGTTGAAGGTTTTATTGGGATGCCTAAAAAGCCCATAAGTCCAGCTGTGATTAATAATGGAAGAATATTAGGAATCAGTGAGATTAAAATCATTTGATAAGATCGAAACATCCATGCCATAAACAATGCAATTAAAACAATGGCTAAAGACAGTGAGAAAATTAAGTTTTTTATTAAATAGTTGGTGCCTTTTAAAAAGACTAACGCTTTACCAGTTAGCGAAACTTCATATCTTTCGGTAGGGAAATTTTTTGCAATAACGGCATTTAATCTGTCTTGAATATCGGTCATTTTATCTGTGCCAATATCTTTCATAAAAGTTGTTATTCTTGCATACCTACCAGTTGAATCAATAAAATTGTTCAACATGTTTGAATTTCCTTTTGAGTTTTTAGTATAAGAAAATATCGTTGCTTGCTCTTGTGTGGTTGGTAATTGATAATACTTTGGCAAACCACTGTAATAAGCTTGCTTAGAGTATTTTACTAAATTAGTAATTGATAATGGTTTAGAAAGCTCTGGAAACTGCTCAATGGTTTCATTGATTTTTTCCATCCTTTTTAAGGTAGAAAGTTTCATCACCCCTTTTTTCTTTTTGGTATCAATCAAAATTTCTAAAGGCATAATACCTCCAAACTCCTTTTCAAAAAACTTAATGTCTTTATAAAACTGCTTTCCTTTAGGCATATCTTCAATTAAACTACCAGAAACTCTAATTTGATATACGCCAATAATTCCTAGGGCAATAACAATAACAGTGGTAATGTATATGGCAATTCTGTTATGACGAACCATGCGCTCCATCCATTTTACAATGGTATCAATCCATTTTTTTTCTAAATGATTTAAGTGCTTCTTCTTAGGAAGCGCCATAAAACTGTATATAATTGGAATGATTAGCAACGCTAAAATAAAAATGCTTATGATGTTTACTGATGCTAGAATACCAAATTCTCTTAAAAGCTGACTCTTTACAAAAATAAAGGTTGCAAACCCAGAAGCAGTGGTAATGTTGGTCATTAATGTTGCATTTCCAATTTTAGAAATAACACGTTGTAATGATTTTGCTTGGTTACCGTGTTTCTTTACTTCTTGTTGATATTTGTTGATTAAAAACACAGCATTAGGCACACCGATTACGATAATTAAAGGTGGAATTAAAGCTGTTAACACAGTAATTTCATACCCAAATAAACCGATAAAACCAAAAGCCCAAGTTACTCCAATCAGCACCACTAAAAGGGTAATAAAAGTAGCTCTATACGATCTGAAGAAAAAGTAAAAAATGATAGCAGTAATTAATAAAGCGCCAAGAACAAATAGTAAAATTTCGTCTTGTATGTTTTGTGCATTTAACGTTCTGATGTATGGCATACCCGAAACACGTACTTTAATATTGTGTTGTTTTTCAAATGCTTTAATGGTTGGTATAAGCTTATCAAAGATAAAATCTTTTCTAATGGGTGTATTTACTATCTCTTTTTTGATGTAAATAGCCGTTTGTATGGTTTGGGTTTCTTTATTATAAAGTAAGTTTTCGTAAAAAGGAAGCTTTTCAAATAGCTGCTTTTTTACTTCAGAAATTTGTTTTTGATTACTAATTTCATTTTTTAAAAGAGGTTCTAAAACAAATTTTCTATTCTTTCTATCTGCTTTTAATTTTTGCACATCTGAAACAGAAACCGAAAAGTCTACTTCTTTTAATGCTTTGAACTTTTCTGTTAACTGGTTCCAAGCATTGAATTTTTTTGGAGTAAAAATAGTAGAATCATTAACAGCTAAAATAATTAGGTTCCCCTCTTCACCAAAAATATCTAAGAACTGATTGTATTGTACATTTACTTCATGATTTTCTGGTAGTAGGTTTGCTTCTGTATATGAAAATTTCATATACTTCATTTGCGTTGCTAAAAAAGCTGTAATTGCCGCAATCACTAACAAAACAATATACCTGTTTCGTAAGATGACTCCTGCAATTTTTGTCCAAAAATTCATCTAAAAAAATTTATGCAAAGGTAGCAAATGTTTCAGAACAACAGGTATAAAAAAAGAGTGTATTGTTACACTCTTTTCTTAATGTTTTATTAAATCAACAGTAAGTTATACTGTCATGATTTCTTTTTCTTTTACAGCAAATAACTCATCAACTTTTGCAACAAAATTATCTGTTAGTATTTGTACATCCATTTCAGTATTCTTTTTCATATCGTCTGAAATGTCTAATTTTTTGATTTCATTATTTGCTTCTTTTCTTGCATTTCTAACACCCACTTTTGCATGTTCTGCTTCAGATTTTGCTTGTTTTGCTAAATCTTTACGTCTTTCTTCTGTTAAAGGCGGAACATTAATAATAATGGTTTCTCCGTTATTCATTGGGTTAAAACCTAAATTGGCAACCATAATTGCTTTTTCAATTTCTTGTAACATGTTTTTCTCCCATGGTTGGATGCTAATTGTTCTTGCATCTGGAGTGTTAACATTTGCAACCTGACCTAATGGAGTTTGTGATCCATAATAATCAACAGTAACGGTTGTTAACATTGCTGGTGTAGCTTTTCCTGCTCTAATTGCTCTAAGTTCTTTAACTAAATGGTCTACAGCATTTTGCATTAGTTCTTTTGCTGAGTCTAAAATGAATTCTATTTCTTCGTTCATTGTTAAAAAATTTGCTTATTGGTTATCAACAACTGTACCTATTTTTTCTCCGGAAACTAATTTTAATAAGTTTCCGTTTGTATTCATATCAAAAACAATAATAGGTAATTTATTTTCTTCGCTTAAAGTAAATGCCGTCATGTCCATTACTTTTAAGCCTTTTTCCATTACTTCTTTAAAGGTAATGTTTTCGAATTTTCTTGCGTCTTTATTTTTTTCTGGATCAGAGGTGTAAATACCGTCAACACGTGTTCCTTTTAAGATAGCATCTGCATTAATTTCAATAGCTCTAAGTACTGCTGCTGTATCAGTTGTAAAATAAGGGTTTCCAGTACCACCTCCAAAAATAACAACTCTCCCTTTTTCTAAATGACGATTTGCTCTTCTTCTAATATACGGTTCTGCTATTTCTTTAATTTCAATGGCAGTTTGCAGTCGCGTATAAATACCTTCATCTTCTAGTGCACTTTGCAAAGCTAAACCATTGATGCAAGTAGCTAACATTCCCATATGATCTCCCTGTACGCGATCCATACCGTTACTTGCACCTGCCAAGCCTCTAAAAATATTTCCTCCACCGATAACGATGGCTACTTCAATACCTTTATCTACTACTTGTTTTATTTCTTTTGCATATTCTGATAGGCGTTGTGGGTCAATTCCGTATTGTTTATCACCCATCAAAGCTTCACCGCTTAATTTTAAAAGGATTCTTTTGTATTGCATAGTTTTATTGAAAGTTCTGCAAATATAAGAATTTCCGTTAAAGCAATACAGGATGCTTCTTAGGATTTTAGAAATAAAAAAACCAACCTAAAAAGGTTGGTTTTTAATATGGTAAATAAAGAAATGTTATTACCCTAAAGTAACTCTTTTAAAAGTACTTACAGCAACATCTCCATATGCTTTGATATAATCAGCAACACTTTTCTTTTCATCTTTGATGAAGTTTTGATCTAATAAACATTGTTCTTGATCTAATGTAGTGTTATCAGAAATAAATCTTTCCATTTTTCCAGGCAAGATTCTGTCCCAAATTTGCTCTGGTTTTCCTTCAGCTTTTAATTCTGATTTCGCATCTTCTTCAGCTTTAGCTAAAACCTCATCAGTTAATTGAGACATAGAAATGTACTGAGGTACATTCTTTAATGTTTTACCTAATCTTCCTAGCTCAATATTTTCTTTTTCGATAACAGCAATTCTAGCTTCAGTTTCAGCAGCTACATATGCAGGGTCAAAATCTTTGTAAGATAAAGTAGTTGCACCCATAGAGGCAATTTGCATTGCTAAATCTTTAGTCAACACATCTGCATTATCAACAGCAGCAGTTAAACCAACAATAGCTGCAATTTTACCACCGTGTGTATAAGATCCTACAAAAGGAGCTTCAACTCTTTCAAATGCAGTGATATCAATTTTTTCACCGATAACTCCTGTTTGCTCAATTAATTTTTCAGCAACTGTCATTCCTCCAAAATCAGCAGCTAAAAAATCTTCTTTGCTAGTGTGATTAAATGCGATGTTTACAAATTGACTAGCTAGTTCTTTAAATGAATCATTTTTAGCAACGAAGTCAGTCTCACAAGCCAATACGATTGCAACACCAATAGTATTCTCATCGTTAATTTTTGTAATTGCAACACCTTCAGAAGACTCTCTGTCAGCTCTTTTTGCAGCTACTTTCTGACCTTTTTTACGTAATACTTCAATTGCTTTATCAAAATCACCTTCAGCTTCAACCAATGCTTTTTTACAATCCATCATTCCAGCACCAGTAGCTTCTCTTAATTTTTTTACGTCTGCAGCACTTATATTTGCCATGTCACTTTTTTATTTTGTAAAAACCTTTCTAATTTTTGGTTAGAAAGGTTTTAAGATTTATGAATTCTTTTAATTATTTAGCTTCTTCTGTAGTTGCTTCTTTAGCCTCTGCAGCTGGAGCTTCTTTTTCAGCTTTTGCCTTTTCTTTTCCTGCTTTTCTTTCAGCTAATCCGTTTGCAACGGCATCAGTGATATAGCTCAATACTTTATCAATAGATTTAGAAGCGTCATCGTTAGATGGAATTACAAAATCAATTGGTCTTGGATCTGAGTTGGTATCAACCATTGCAAAGATTGGTATGTTTAATTTTTGAGCTTCTGCAATTGCAATGTGCTCTTTTTTAACATCAACTACAAATAATGCTCCTGGTAAACGCGTCATATCAGAAATAGAACCTAAGTTCTTTTCTAATTTTTCACGTTGACGGTTAATCTGTAATTTTTCTCTTTTAGATAAAGCGTCAAAAGAACCGTCTTGTTTCATTCTATCAATAGAAGACATTTTTTTAACTGCCTTTCTGATAGTTACAAAGTTAGTTAACATTCCACCTGGCCATCTTTCTGTGATGTAAGGCATGTTTACAGCTTTTGCTTTTTCAGCAACGATATCTTTTGCTTGTTTTTTAGTTGCAACAAATAAAATTTTTCTACCTGAGTTAGCAATTTTTTCTAACGCAGCAGCAGTTTCTTCAATTTTTGCAGCTGTTTTATACAAGTCGATGATGTGCACACCATTACGCTCTGTATAAATGTAAGGAGCCATGTTCGGATCCCATTTTCTAGTTAAGTGCCCAAAATGCACTCCACTATCTAGTAATTCTTTAATGTTTACGTTTGCCATTGTTTACTTTCTTTTAATGTAGCAATATCTAAGTAGTCTTTTTTTTGAGTCTTAGATATTTAGATGCTAAACTGTTTATTTAATAATAAATGAACAATTCGCTACTACGTTTGTATAGATATTCTGAAATAATTTCAAAAAAACTATTAACGTTTCGAGAATTGGAATTTTTTTCTTGCTTTTTTCTGACCGTATTTTTTTCTTTCTACCATTCTTGGATCTCTTGTCAATAATCCTTCTGGTTTTAAGATTGCTTTGTGCTCTTCATTTATTGCAACTAATGCTCTAGTAATTGCTAAACGAATTGCTTCTGCTTGACCAGTTACACCACCTCCAAAAACATTTACTTTAATATCGTAAGATACTAAAGTGTCTGTTAATTGTAAAGGTTGTTGTACTTTGTATTGCAACGTTGGAGTTGTAAAATAATTTGTAAACTCTCTTTTGTTGATTGTGATATTTCCTTTTCCTTCAGAAAGATATACACGTGCAACAGCTGTTTTTCTTCTACCTATTTTGTGTACTGTTTCCATTATTTAAGATCGTTAAGGTTAATTGCTTTTGGGTTTTGAGCTGTTTGGTTGTGCTCAGCGCCGGCATATACATATAAATTTCTAAACAATGCACTACCTAATTTATTTTTAGGTAACATTCCTTTTACTGCTTTTTCAACTAACCTTGCAGGGTCTTTGTCAAACATTTCTTTAGCAGTTAACGATCTCTGTCCACCAGGATATCCTGTGTGACGGATGTACGATTTGTCAGACCATTTATTACCAGTGAGGTTAATTTTGTCTGCGTTGATTACTACAACGTTATCACCACAATCTACATGCGGCGTAAAGTTGGTTTTGTATTTTCCTCTAATTAGCATTGCTACTTTAGAAGCAAGACGACCCAATGTTTGCCCGTCCGCATCAACAACCAACCACTCTTTATTAGCAGTCTCTTTGTTTGCTGATACTGTTTTGTAACTTAATGTGTTCATTACACTTTTAGTTTTTGTCAATTAATAAATAAAAATTTTCCCTTAAAAAAGGTCTGCAAAGGTACAACTAAAAAGCAAAACAACAAACATAGTTGTAATTTAATTTGTTGTTGATTTTTAAAGGCTTACAAAACAATTAACAAATTATTAAGACGTGGGTTTTGTAATTTTGTGGCGTCGTAAAATCAATCACCAAAAAAATATACGAATGAAAGGATTACAATCCATCTTACTCTTACTAACTTTTTTTAGCGTTCAACTTACCATTAGTCAAGAAACCACTAAGAAAAAATACATTACAAAGTTTAATAATAACTCTAAAGCCCCTAAAATAGATGGTGTTTTAGATGATGCTTGCTGGAATAATGTACCATGGGGTAATGATTTTATAGAAAATGATCCAGACGAAAATACTCCGCCAACATCGCAAACGAGATTTAAAATTTTGTACGATACCAAGTTTTTGTATATAGCAATACAAGCGTTTGACAAAGAACCAAATAAGATTGAAAAAAGACTGGCTAGAAGAGATAGTTTTCAAGGAGATAGAGTAAATGTATTGATTGATAGTTACCACGATAAACGAACAGCATTTGTTTTTACAACTACTGCTGCAGGAGTAAAAGGGGATGAGATTGTAACTCAGAATGGAAATAACTGGGATGATAGTTGGAACCCCGTTTGGTATACTAAAGCAAAAATAAATAAAGATGGTTGGAGCGCAGAAATGAAAATTCCATTTAGCCAATTGCGTTTTGGAAATGCAAAAGAACAAGTTTGGGGTTTAAACCTAATCAGACAATTTTTTAGAAAAAACGAACGTTCGGTTTGGAACCGAATTCCGGCAGGTTCGGCAGGATTTATCAGTGAATCTGGAGAGTTACACGGTTTAAAAGATTTGATACCGCAAAGGCAATTAGAAATTCAACCATTTACTGTATTGCAGTTTGATTCTTATCAAGCAGAAGCAGGAAACCCATTTAGAGATGGTAGCGATTTTAAATTAAATGGCGGTATAGATGCCAAAATTGGTGTAACCAATGATTTGACACTAGACCTAACTATCAACCCAGATTTTGGTCAGGTAGAAGCTGACCCTGGAGCATTTTCTTTAGACGGATTTCAAATATTTTTAAAAGAGCAGCGTCCATTTTTCGTAGAAAACAAAAATATTTTTGATTATGAATTTGCCAATGGTCAAGATAACTTATTTTATAGTAGACGAATTGGTAGAAACCCACACGGCAGACCAAGTTTAAATTCTGGAGAATACGCAAAAACTCCAAAAAATACAACAATTCTAGGTGCTGCAAAGTTTTCTGGGAAAACCCAAAATGGTTGGTCTATTGGAGTCTTAGAAACTGTTACAGCTAAAGAGTACGCAACAATAGATACTAATGGAAGTAGAAAGGAAGAACTTGTAGAACCACTCACAAATTATTTGGTACTAAGAGCACAAAAAGATTTTAATAATAACAATTCGTATTTAGGAGGAATTTTTACTGCAACTAATAGAAATTTAGAAGGTAAATTTGATTACTTGCATACATCTGCATACACAGCTGGAATTGATTTTAAGCATCAATGGAAAAATAGAAATTACTTTATTGATGGAAATATAATCATGAGTAAAGTTTCAGGAAGCACAACAGCTATAGAGGTAACACAACGTTCGTTAACACATCTTTTTCAGCGAGTAGACGCAAGTCATGTAAATGTAGACCCTACAAGAACTTCACTGACGGGAACAGGAGGTAAATTTGTGGCAGGAAAATCTGGTGGAGGTAATTGGCGTTATGCAGGTGCGTTAACATGGAGATCGCCAGAATTAGAACTTAATGATATTGGGTTTTTAAGACAAGCAGACGAAATATTTCAGTATGCAGATGTGAGCTATCAAACATTAAAGCCTACCAAAACGTTTAGGAGAGCTATGGTAAAACTAGAGCAATCTTCTACGTATGATTTTGAAGGGAATTACAATAGTTTTCAGTTAGAGCTACAGACCAATGTAAACTGGAAAAATAATTGGTGGACTGAATTTGGTTTGGGGCATAAACCAAGAATTTTTAACAATACGTTTTTACGTGGCGGACCAAGATGGAGATTTTCTGAAGAAAACTTTATGTTTTTGTTTTTTGGATCAGATCAAAGTAAAAAAGTAAACTTTACAATTGGTTTGATTGAAAGCAGGTCAAAACAACAAAACTTTGCATTTAAGAGAAGAGTCTTTAGGTTTAATTATCAACCGATCAATTCGTTAAGTTTTGCTTTTCAAACCACTTATAATTTGAATCCTAACAGAACTCAATATGTAAGTCAAAAGAGTTTTGGTAGTACTTCTAGATATATTTTAGGAGAAATAGATCAAAAAACTTGGGATACATCTTTACGAATTAATTATAGTATCAATCCTAATCTGTCGGTTCAGTTTTATGGTTCGCCATTTATTACAAGAGGTACTTATACCAATTTTAATTATGTAACAAATGCAACTGCAGAAAATTTAAACGATAGAGTACAATGGTATACACCCAATCAAATTACAGCAATTGGTAAAGAGTTTTCTGTAGATGAAAATGGCGACAATGTAGAAGATTATAGATTTAAAAACCCAAACTTTACTTTTGCGCAATTTAGATCTAATTTAGTTGTAAGATGGGAATATATCCCTGGCTCAGAAATGTTCTTGGTTTGGTCTAATGGAGCAACAAAGTTTGGTGATGGTTCAGAATCTTTAACAAGTACAGTAGATAATTTAATCTTTAATAAAAGAGCAGATAATACCTTTTTATTTAAGCTAACCTATAGGTTTTTAAGGTAATATTTACCTTTAGCTTGGCCTAGCTTTAACTTTTTTTATTAAATTATTAACATAACATTAAGACAGAATAAGGACTGTAGAGAGTTTAATTTGTAACACTTCTGTTAATCATGAAGTCTTTGTAAAAAATACTTTTTACAAGCAATCAATTCAACTATTAAAATGATTAGACAATTCTCATTGATTCTTTCTTTATGTATATGTACTGTTGCATTTGGTCAAGAATCTACAATAACAAAAGTTCCGAAAAGAATCTACAACACAAAAAAAGTCACTACTGCACCCATTATTGATGGTAATATTAACGATGAAACATGGAATGCTGTTGCATGGGCTGGCGATTTTAAACAATGGATGCCCGATGAAGGGAAAGAACCAGCACAGAAAACAAAATTCAAAATTATTTATGACGAAAAGAACATATATATAGCCGTACGTTGTTATGATACTGAGCCAGATAAAATTGTAAATAGATTGTCGCGTAGAGATGGTAATGCAGGAGATTGGGTTGAAGTAAATTTTGATAGTTACCACGATTTAAGAACTGGTTTTGCTTTTACCATTACAGCAGCAGGAGTAAAAGGAGAGGAGGCTATATCGCAAAATGGAAACAATTGGGATAATAGCTGGAACCCAATTTGGTACGCAAAGACTAAGATAGATGAAGAAGGTTGGACCGCAGAAATGAAAATTCCGTTTACACAAGTACGTTTTTCAGACAAAGAAGAACAAGTTTGGGGTTTGCAAATGCACAGAAATAATTTTAGAGAAAACGAGCGTTCTATTTGGCAAAGAATTCCAAGAGATTTACCAGGTTGGGTAAGTAACTTAGGTGAGTTGCATGGAATTAAAAATATCAAACCTCAAAAACAATTAGAAATTCAACCTTATGTAGTTGGACAAACAGAAAAATTTGAGAAAGTACCCGGTAACCCTTTTGCAACAGGAAAAAGAAGTAGTGTAAATGCAGGGATTGATGGTAAAATTGGTGTTACAAATAATTTGACTTTAGATTTTACGGTAAATCCAGATTTTGGTCAAGTAGAGGCAGACCCATCTGCAATTGCCTTAGACGGATTTCAAATATTCCAAAGAGAACAGCGTCCGTTTTTTGTTGAGAACAAGAACATTTTTGATTATCAAGTTACGCAAGCTCAAGCAGGTGGTCCTTTTACAAGAGACAATGTGTTTTATTCAAGAAGAATAGGGCGTAAACCACAAGGAGGAACAACAGCTGGTACTGGTGAGTATGTTAACAGACCTGGAAATACAACCATTTTAGGAGCGGCTAAATTTTCTGGAAAAACAAAATCAGGTTTGTCAATCGGAATTTTAGAAGCAGTTACACAAAAAGAATTTGCAGAAATAGATAATAATGGTACTCGTAGAAAAGAAGCCATTGAACCGCTTACCAACTTCTTTTTAACCAGATTGCAAAAAGAATACAACAATAGTAATACGCTAATTGGCGGAATTTTTACAGCTACGAACAGAAATTTATCAGATACCAATATCAACGGAATTCATAATGCAGCCTATACAAGTGGAGTAGACTTTAGGCATCAATGGAATAATAGAACTTGGTATGTTGCTGGTAATATGGTGATGAGCAAAGTGCTAGGAAGCAAAGAAGCTATTTATAATACACAAACCAGTTTACGTCATAATTTTCAGCGAGTAGATGCAGAGCATGTTAATGTAGATCCTAATAGGACTTCGTTAACAGGTACTGGTGGAAATATAAAAATTGGAAAATCTGGTGGCGGAAATTTTATGTTTGATACTGGGATAACTTGGCGTTCTCCTGAATTAGAGTTAAATGATATTGGTTTTCAACGAAATGCAGATGACATTACGCATTATAATTGGATGGCATATCGCTCTTTAAAACCATTTTCAGTTTTTAGAAGATTGCAAATAAACTACAATCACTATGCGTCTTGGAACTTTGAAGGCGATCATACGTATTTAGGGGTCAATACCAACTCTCATGCAACATTTCATAACAATTGGAGAACCGGATTTAATATTCATTATGCAGCAGTAGATTATTCCGATGCAGCTTTACGTGGTGGACCTATGCTACGTTTACCCAGCTCTTTAGATTACAATATGTACATCAATAGCGATCAAAGTAAAAAAGTGCAATTTAGAGTACGTGGAGGAAAGACTAATGGAGCAGATAATGGTTTTAAAAGAACCTATGCTTCGACCACAATTACTTTTGTCCCTATTAACTCACTAAATATTTCTGTTGATGCTAGAATTAATTCTAACAACCAAGAATTACAGTATGTTACAACAAATGCGTTTAATGGAAATACCAGATATATCAACGCAAGCTTAGACCAAGATACATTTAACTTGTCGCTGCGTTTAAACTATACGATTAAACCTAACTTATCCATTCAGTATTATGGTTCGCCTTTTATTTCTAGAGGACGTTATACCAACTTTAAATATATTACAAATTCGTTAGCAACAAATATTTCTGATAGGTATCAGTCTTACACAAACAATCAAATTAACTACGATGCAAATTCTAATAGCTATTTGGTTGATGAAAATACAGATACAACAACAGATTATTCTTTTGCAAACCCAAATTTCTCGTTCATACAATTTCAATCGAACTTAGTGGCAAGATGGGAATATATTCCTGGATCAGAAGTATTCTTGGTTTGGTCTAAAGGATTGACACGTGCTGGAAACCCAATGGACGATTTATTACGGAGCTTAGGAGATAATATTTTTGGACAAACGGCGCATAATATTTTCTTAGTTAAAGCAACTTACAGATTTATGCTGTAATTCAGATAAAGTTAAGGAGCTCAACATAAAAAAGCCGAGTTTTAAAACTCGGCTTTTTTATGAAAATGCATTTTTTGCTGCGTAGTTGGGTGCATAAACGCTAAGGTATCTGCATGTAAATGCAATCTGCTATCCTTTGTGCCGTATAAATCATCTCCAATAATAGGCGTGTTTAATCCCAAATGATGCGAACAGTGTACACGAAGCTGATGTGTTCTTCCGCTTACAGGAAATAAATGAATTCTAGTTTTACCATTGGTGCGCTCAATAACTCTCCAATTTGTTATTGCTTGTTTTCCATATTCAAAACACACCAATTGTCTTGGCCTATCATCAAGATCTACTCGTAAAGGTAAATCAATTGTGCCTTTATCTTTTTTAATAGTGCCGTCTAACAAAGCAGTATACCTTTTAGTAATAGTTTTGTTAATAAACTGTCGTTGTAATTCTTTATGAGCATTTTTGTTTTTGGCAACAACCAACAATCCAGAAGTAGACATATCTAGTCTGTGAACAATAATTGGTCCTGAAATATGTTTTATTTGCTGCTTGATTCTTGTATAAACAGAATCTTGTATGTGAATTCCAGGAACAGATAAAAACTCAGCTGGTTTATTTACGACAATCAAATCTGTATCTTCAAAAACTATTTCAAGTTCTTTTCCAATAGCAGGATTTTGTAACATTGGATTGGTGTCTAGTTCAATTCCGTCTAACATATGTGTTAGAATTGGTTTGCATTTTCCTTGACAGGCCGGATAAAAATGCTTGTGCTTTCGAATCTCTTTATTGGGGGATTGCCCCCACCAAAATTCAGCCATAGCAACTGGAGTAAGATTGTGTAAAAAAGCGTATTGTAATAATTTCGGAGCAGCACATTCTCCTGAACCAGCAGGCGGAACCTGATTGGTTTTTTTAAACAATTCAGCTAAGTTTTTTGCTTTTTTTTCGCTGTTTAGAAATTGGTATTTTTCAAATAAATGCTGCTGTAAAGCGGCAGATTTTTGTTTTCTTTCTTTTTTCAAAGCTTCAATTTTGTTTGTATAAGTAGCTAACTTTTTTTTGATGTCTGCTAAGGTGAACTCCCAAAATCTGTTTACATTATTAAAAAAATACTTGTCTTCTAAACTTTGTTTAGCGAGCTGTTTTTCTAAGGTAGTATATTCTTTTTCAGATAATGCCAAAATAGCCTTTTCTCTTTTTTGCTTACGTTGCTTTTTTGCTGTTTTCAATGCTTGTCTTCTTTGCTTGATATCAGCTTTTGCTTCTTTGTTTTTTAAAGTGTATTGTTGTTGTAAATCGTTATATTCAATATGGTTTTCTAGCTGTTCTATCTCTTTGTTAATGTTGTTAAGAAACTGTTCTTCTTTAGTAAAAAAAGAGTCTTTAGTTAGCATATCATACACAGGTGGAACAAATTTTTGATGTGTATTTGTTTCGGCTAGCTTACCTGAAACAGCAGTAATGTATCCAATTTCTTCTTGTTGATTTTTTACGACAAGCACGCCAAACATTTTGCCAATTACTAAACCTTTTTGATTTTTATTTAAACCAAAATTATGTTGAAAATCAGTTTGATTTTGTAAATACTCTTGTACTTCTTTTGCGGCAATCTTGCACAAAGGATGTGGTTCGTAATAAAACGGAAACGTAAATCTTGTAGGAAGATTAATTCCGTTTATAGAAGTTGCGAAATGTTGAAAATGTTTAGACACAAAAACTAAAGTAACTAAAGTGCAAATATACTTTATAAAAGTTGTGTTTAATCAAGTTTTCCAGTATTGTCGGCTTATTTTTGTTTTTAATCGTTGTGTTTCGTTATTTTATAAATCTTAATAACAGGACCAAAAGTGTGTCAATTCTAGTATATTCTATATTTTTAATTAGCGATAATTTTTTCAGTCAATTCAATTGCTTTTTTCCAAGGTAGGATATGAAATAACAAACTAATTATTGAATAATCTGTTTTAAGTTCTATGTGGTGTAGTAATTAAATTCATTAAATGTAAATCTAGATTCTCATTTTGATTATTTTTCATTTTTTCGACAGTATAAGCAAATAATTGTTGACTTATTACTACCAATTCCCTTTTAGTTTTACTAGAAAGTTTAATTATAAAAACCATCCAAATTAAAATAGAAGAACCTATTGACTATTTAATTGCTGAATTGATGAAAAATAATATAGCTATAAACTCGCCTGTTTCAAAAGAACTACGTTCATTTTATACTAATTCCAGCTGAAAATAGCTCAGAGATAGAATAACAATTAATGAAACATCGTATTTTTGTAAAAAGCTACAAGAGCAAGTTGAGAATATCATTAAATTTTTATAATACTTTTGAAGATATAAATAACTTCGTAGGAATTTAAAAAAAACAGAATATAATATGAGAAAATTAACATTAACCATTTCCATTACTTGTTCTCTTTTTATAATAGGGTGTAAAAATGAAAAGACTAGCACTAACACACAAAAAGAAATTAAAAAAGCTATAAAAACTCAAGAAACGGAAAGCTCTAAAACATTCACAAAATATTATAAATCAGAACATAAAGCTACTGGTTATTCTTTTTTTGTTGAGTCGAAAAATGGAGAAACTTCTACAATTAACTTATTTACCAAAGGCGGAGCAACTAATTTTAATGAATCAATAGAAATTGAAGGTGTGGTTTTAAGTAGTTTTATGACTGATATAAATAAAGACGGATTCAAAGAATTTTTCATTAAGATTCTTCCTACAGATGATTCGGGAAACCTTGAGCTAATTGGATACGCTTCTAATAAAGGAAAAAGCATTTCTCAAATATTTGTAAGAAAAATAGATGCTCAAAAAGAAATTAACTCAGATAAACTTACCATAACTGAAAATGAAATAACAAGAGAATTTAAAGAAAACGGAATCACTAAAAAATACAACTATCAATTGGTTGAAGGAGAAGCAGGTTATCAACTAGAACCAAGAGTGAAATAGTTTAATTAATCATGTTCAAATTAAAAATACATCTATATAAACAAAACTGAAATAGCAAAATAGTATTTAAAGAATCTCGAAAATGGTAATGTAGAGAGTATAATCGATTTATTTAATAATGATGGTATAGTGGAGCCACCCATTATTACATAAATTTTTATTAGCTTATCGTGCTTCTTTTGAAGTTTCAATTTTATCTGTTTTTTTTGTTTTCGGGCCCATATATTTTTCAGGATTATCAATTAAAAAGCTCCATTTTTTTATTAACTCTTTTGCAATTTTTAGTGGGTTTCCAATAGGATTTATAAGATAATTCTGATCTTCCCATTTTTGGTTTGACCATTTACTTTGAAATGAATAAAAGTCAGTTTTTTGAGCAGAAGCTCCGTTTAATTGATTTCTTAAATTATTAATAAACAGCTCCCAACGAGGTTTATAATAGGTACTTAACAAGCCATTCCACTCACGCCAAGCATAGTTGTCCAAACCTGATTTTTCTTTTGTCCAAGTAGTAATTAAAACGCGAGCATTACTCTCATTTTGAGCTATTTGTTTAGGTGTAGTAGTGCTTTTCCTTGCGTCGTTAATCCATTTTCCAAGTAAAAATGACGTTTCTGTAGCTAACAACCGGTCTTGATCATCAATCATTTCTAAAAATTGACCAGCAGATTCTTCAAAAGCAGAAATGTTTTTCTCTTGAAAAGCTTTTACCATCAAATTATATGGAATTTGAGCTGCATTAGCCATAAATTGCCTTGTAAAATCAACAATATCATATTTATAAGTAGCTTGATCAGCTCCGATTTCGGCATCTAAAAGCATTAAATTAATGGCATCACGAAAATCCCTTTGGTCATAATGTACTTTAATAGAAGCAGCAAATGGAGACGCTTTTTTCACTTTTAAAGATGGCGGAGCACAAAAAATTGACTCAGTTGGTCTCCTATGATTTTTATAAGTTCCATAAGCTGTTTTGAGAATGATATTCCATCCTTTTCGAATGTTTTCAGAATCAAAACCATATCTTCGTACTGCATAATTTTCACACCATTCTTCGATATCAGGAACATTTGATTCCCATCTCATATCGCTTAAAAAATCATTAATAATAGGGTTTATTTCTATACTTTCCCATGTTGTTCCTATTCCTATAGGCTCATTTTTTATTGACTGCGCATCAATTAGATTATTTGCTAAATCTTTCAGACGTCCATGTAAGCCAACATTACCACCATATTGAATTATTGTGCTAAATACCCAAGGCTTACCATTAAAACCATCAGTTTTTCTCCAGTTTTTAAAATACTCTCCACAGAGTTCTATAATTAAAGTGTTTTCATCTTTAAGCCCTTCTAAAAGTGTTTTCTTTGGATTGCCACCCCAACCTTGTATACACCATATTGAATTCGGATTATATTCAATCATATGTTTTTGAACTTTAGCGGCAATATTACCTATATCTAATCCATGCGTTTTGCCTCCTTCATGAAATAAGTCTCCTGAAAAAGCATCAACAGAACCATAAAGGTTGTCTAGTTCTTCATACCATGCTTTTGCCATTTCATCAAATAAAGGTGTTTCTGGGTTTAAAACAGCAGGCCGTGTATCATTTAACCATTTTCCTTGATCTAAAAGCTTCGCAGATGGAACAACTTTATCTAATGATGTTGGTACAAGCCCTACAAAACCAGGTAATACAGGACGCATACCTAGTTTACGCATTCTCTTTAATATTTTCTTTTGCAATACAATTCGCCCTTCTATCCATTCTGAGGTCATAGGACCACCTCGTCCTTCTAAATTTCCCATTAACCACCATGCTGTGTAGCCTGGTCCCGAAATAAATTCTTTTGCATCCTTATCAGAATAATTGTATCGTTTCAAAAAATTATACCATACGGCTTCCATGCCAACAATTGCAAGTGGCATATTAACGCCGTTTAGTGCCATAAAGTCAATTTCTCTTTCCCAACGATTCCAATCCCACCATAGCATAGTGTAATTAAATGTGCAGTAATTAAAATTAAAATTAGATTTGTACAGACTTTCTTTTCTGATTTTTTGAATTATTGGAGGCAATTTAGAAGGGAGGTTCAGTTGATCGCCGTTCCATGAGATGTGACAATTTGCAACATGTTTCAAATAATAATTAAATCCAGAAGCTATTGATATGGGATTATTTCCTCTGATAATTATTTTCTGATTCTTCCCATTTTCAATTTCAAAAAAATCATTCCCATTCAAACTAGGCTTCTCCTGAATAATAAATTGATTACTATATTCAGGCAACAACCTTTCAATTAACTGCTCTGAGGATTTAACAACAGCTGATTTTTGTTCTGTTTTGCAGGAGCAAATGAAAATTATTAACAATAAAAAGAGGCTTATATAAGTATTTATCGATTTGCTTATCATTGTTTGTGTTTTAGCTATTTCTTAAAATGTGATTTTTATATGTGCTAACAGACCTAGAAAACGTAGTTCTGCATTTTTTGAGTAAATATAAATAATTTGATTAACTATTATTAGAAAAGGGACTTTTGCTAAAAATTCTAATAAAAGTTTATCAAATAGATTAGGAAGTAATTATTATTTGCCAAATTCTGGCTGATGAGGAATAAAAGTTACAGGATCAGATTAGGTTTGCAGGTCTGTTAGAACACAATCTTTTGGGGTGGGAGTGCGAAGCACGGAGCAACAAAAGTTGAACGTTAGTTGAATGTGTCACAAAGGTCTTGTGTTTGGTTAGTTGCGTTGTTTGAGTACTTAATTTAGCACATACAAACCGAATAGAAAAACCGCGAGGATTTTCGTAAGTAAACGCTGTACTAGCAATTAATTTTATGCGGTGTTGTAAAACGTTTTTATTTCAAATCAATAATCAGCCCTTTAACAGTTTTTACTAATTTATTTGCAGTATCTAAATCACTTTGATTTGTGATTACAGAGATTCCTAAATCATATTTTGGGATAATAAAAAACCAATTTTGAGTTCCAAAACCTCCTCCGTGCATATTATAATAAACACCATATTCTTCGTTGCTTTTTATTGGCAAATAATAAGCCATTTTTCGATTTCCATTTTCATAGAGAATTCTGTGAGATTCTATAATAGTAGGTTTGGTTTTATCTAACTGAAACGCCATATAATTTACTAAATCTGGCATTGTAGTTTTTACACCGCCATCTGCTCCATACAATACAATTTCATGAGGAACAAGCTTTCCTGTCATTCCGTAACCATTTGCTAGATATTGTTGTTTGTTTTTTGGAAGGTCAATCTGAGTATTTTGCATATTTGCATTTATCTGGAAATAGTCTTTTAAAATATCATTAAATGATCTGTCATATATATATTCTAATATTTGAGCCATAATCTCTGTATCTACATTTGAATAACCATATCGTGAGCCAGGAATAGTATCTAACTTAATTTTCTGTAAGTCAGAAAAGAAATCCTTTTTGGTATAATTCTTTTGAATTTCATAAACCTTAAACGGTAAATCTTCATTAAAATCGGAAAATAATTCATTAATACTTTCAGGTAAAAATTTTCTCATTTCACTTGTGTGCGTGAGTAAATGCTTTATTTTTATAGGTTGTTTATTGTATTCAAAATTTTTGAAATCTTCTTTTAAGTACTTTCGAATATCATCGTCAAGGTTTAATTTTCCTTCGAGCACAGCATTTGCAACAAGAATTCCAGTAAAAGTTTTACTTACAGATGCTATTTCATAAATAGTATTATCGTTTGGTTTGTTGCTTTTTCCTTTATCTAATTCGCCATAGTGAGAAATATACTTTTTGCCATTTTTATAAATTCCGATTGAAACAGCATTTATTTTCGAATCCAAGAGAAGTGAATCTGCGTTTTTGTCCATCGAAATTTGAATTGGGTCTATAGTTTCAACTTTAGGTTTTTTTTCTAAATTTTTACAATTTGAAAATACAACGAGGCAAACTAACAGGGATATTTTAAATTTCATTTAATAATTTTTTGGCTGTTTGATATAGACGAATAATGGGTTAAAATGTTACTTTATAAAAGAAAATCTAGTAGTTTCTAAATGTTGTATAACGTTTATTTTTCTGGTATTTGAAATTGTTACTGTCTTCCATACTTCTTGAGTTTTTGAATTATTCCAAGATTCTGCAAATTCAAGTTGTTCTTTAGTGTTGGTTAAATAATCCTACCTTTTTCGACCAATCCATTCATCACGAATTGCAGAACTTATAGTGTTGTAGCTATTTCCTCCTTGAGAACTGTTTGTAAGAACTATTACAGCAGAATTTATTTCTGGTACAATTATTACTGAAGACAACATTCCTGATAGGCTACCTGTATGAGAGATAATAGAATAATCGTGAATATGAGAAATCACCCACCCTAATCCGTAAGCTCCAAAATGCCATTTATAAAGTGGTCTTGGTCTAGGTACAAAACCAATAATTGTGTGCTGGCTTTTATTTCCTTTTTTTAAGTCTTTCAGGATAAAAAACGACTTGAATCAAGTTGTATTCCAATTGACTAAAATTAAATTTTGTGCCATCTATTTCAAATTTAGAAAACGGATACCACCTCAAATTGGTTCTTAATATCAAAGCTTCGTTAGTTTTACCAGGTACAATATCCCAACCGAAGGTAAAACCTGGTTCAATTTCATTTGTAAAAGTTTGCTGTGTTTTAACTCCATCAACATTTTGTTCATAGTTAAACCTATCATAGGCTATATTTAATCCAATATACGGTGCAAAGCCAGAATAGTCAGTCAGAAATTTATTAACTTCTACAGCTAAAGAAGTCTTTTTAATGGTTTGTTTTGACCCAAAACCTTCGGTTTCAAAAGTTGGATTTCTATAAGATATAGCTGTGAACAGATTAGCTCGATTAAAATGATAACCCAATGCTATATCAAAATAGTTTGT
Source organism: Flavobacteriaceae bacterium (assembly GCA_013373385.1). Classification (GTDB taxonomy): domain Bacteria; phylum Bacteroidota; class Bacteroidia; order Flavobacteriales; family Flavobacteriaceae; genus Polaribacter. The sequence continues at coordinate 6,329 of JABXHX010000017.1, read as the reverse complement.
AGAAGTTAGTTTTTGTTGTAAATAAGGAAACTGAATGGCGTTATAGTCAGAATCTGAAAGTGAAAATGAAGTCGACGGCCCTATACCTATAAATAGGTCTCCAAATTTATTGGCATCATAAGATAATTTTGAAACAGTAGGATAACTATTCCATTTATCAATATTTTCTTCTTTGGTGTCTTTTGTTGAGTCAAAGGAATAGAGCAGTCCCATTTGAAAAGACATTCTAGGAGTTCTAATTTCTGACAGCTGGGTTTTGCTCACAGGATAATACCATTTATTATCTGTAAAAAAATTAATACCCAGCCTTAGGGCTAATTTTTTATAATTATACATAACACCTGCATCGTAGTTGAGCATAAAGTCCTTGGAGAGTTTACTTTTATTTTTATCAGGCTCTAATATCTGCCTAAAGTCTAGCGCTCCCCAATTGGCTCCAATATAAGGTCGTATTTTTCTTTCTTCCATTGCCCAAGGATATATTCTTACACCTGTGGCTACCGAGTGATTTAGTTCGTGACTTGTTCCATTGTCTTCATTTAACCTTAACTGACTTAAAGGAAAAGTGACATAGAATTCGGTATGTCCCCAAAAGTGAAAACCACCCCATGTTAGATATGGATTAAGAGTTGCAGAATGATCAAAAGCAGTTATTGTATTATTTTCTAGTTGCTTTCCTGTAAAAGATGGAAGGTAAGTTCCTCCGATTTCAAAGTACATTTTTGCGAAATCAAGTCTTTCTTTTTTTGATGAGTCTTTTTGGGCTAGAACAAAAGAGTTAATCAATAGACCAAAGGCAATGGATAATAGTTTATGCTTCATTTATACTTTTCTTTATGAAGCAAAATTATTTGTACTTCCAAGAATAGACAATCAGGTAATAGGTTGATTTATGCCTATAAAATGAATATCATATATAAGTATGAGTATTGATAATTAGATCATTAGTAACCTGCTAAGTTCATTACGGTTCTTCACACTACATTTCTTGTAAATGTTACTTGCGTGTGTTTTTACAGTAGGAAGTGAAATGTGCAATTTGTTAGTTATCTCTTGATAGGTTAAGCCATCAAATAGAAATGTTGCTATTTCTTGTTCCCTTTGCGTTAATCCATAGTTTTTGAATTGTTGTTTATTTGGATCTAATTGTTTGCTGGTAATAGATAGTCGTTGCAGATCGTCATGGATCTTTCTTGCTGCCAGGGCAATAAAGGCAAAATAGAGTAGAAAAATTGTTGGAAACGAGTAGCTTTCTTGTTCAAAACCATAGTGATGTATTAGAAAAATGGGAACTATAATTAAAAATACAATGCCGAAAATTCTGTTTGATTTTTCAAGGTGTTGAAATTGTTTTACGGATTTAGTTTTTCGAACAATCAACATAGATACAATAATAGAAATCACAAGAAACCCAACGATTATTGATTGAACGAAAAACATCATATCAAAGAATCGAGCAATAAGTACAGATATGATTAAAAATACCCCAACTACAAAATGTATCTTCTTGTATTGGCTGGGAATATTATGTGTTTGTTGCCTTAATGTCTCTAAAACCGTAGTGATTGCAACCAAAACCATACAAATTAAGGTTAGTGTGCTGGTTGTGTTTCCTTCTTCTAGTATAGGAGATAGACCAATTGAAATCACCAAGAGTAAAAGTGATGTTGTAAAGACTATCGTTTCCCAATTTTCCATTTTCTTCTTATAACAGAACCATTGTAGAAACAAGGAAACTACTAGTGATGTGTATACAAGGCCAAGAATTAAATATTCTATTACCAGCATTTTATTTTCTAATATTTATCATTTCATTAAAGCGATTATCAGCTTTCATACAACGTTTTTGTGTATGATTTCGTTGCGTATTTCAGCAACTAAATTAGCAAATACAAATGAAATAGAAAATCCGCGAGGATTTTTGTAAGTAGGCTAGTACTAGCAACAATGAATTATACACGGTGTTGTGTGTAGGTTTTTGTTTATTCCTTCTTGATGAAAAGCCACTTTCATAAGTTTAAATTCTAAATTGACTAAAACTGAATTATTTTGGAATTTAATTTACCTCGTCTAGCAGTACTCTGTTGGTTGCTTTTGCAAAATTATGCTTAAAATTGATATCCTACAAAGAACCAAAGATGACTGTCAAAAGTATTGCTCTTGATGGTGGTTTCTCCCAATTTTGTTTTCTTGTGAGGATTAAAAGTATATCGATATGGCAGAGAAACTCTATAATAAAGCCCTTTTACTTTAAATATATCTACCTCAGTAAAACTGATTGCCGAACCAACGGTGAAAGATGCCTTTTCGAGCTTTTCATTCAAATTTGTATGTGTGTATTCATTATCGTAATATCCCAAAGAAGGACTAATATAAAACCCATTAAAAAATACTGGAAAATCATAAAATAATTCAAATCCAAATTGTTTCCCTTTTACATTTTTGCCATCTACAGCACCAGCAAAACTTGACGATAGGTGTGCTTCTGTAAAACGAATGCTCGTGTGGGATAGCCTTACTTGATGATTGTTTTTAAATTTAACTCCAATCTCTCCACCGAGGGATTGAAATTTATTGAAAGCCGCCTCTCCAAAATCATAACCGATAAAGAATTGGGTTTTTCTAGTTTTGATAGAATCCTTTTTAGAATGATCATTTGCAATTGAATAATAATAATCCTTGATTTCAAATTGTGTAATGAGATTTTTGTTATTGAATGCTAAATCTTGAGCATTCAAATTAAGGAGGGTAATTCCGTAAAATGCGATGAATAATAGTTTATACTTCATTATAGTTTTTTAATTTGAAGCAAAACTACTATCCAGATAAAGGTAGACAATCGAATAATAGGATGATTTTTAGTGAAAATAAAAATATCATACAAAAGTATGAGTACTGATAATTAGTAGGTTATAATGTTTAGTAAATAGAATTCGCTATGAGGCAAGAATCTTTGTTAATTCATTACGAGATTTTACTTTGCATTTTTTATAGATATTGCTAGCATGAGTCTTAATGGTAGGGAGTGAAATAAATAGCTGGTCAGCTATGCTTTGATAGGTTAAACCTTCAAAGAGAAGAATAGCAATTTCTTGTTCCCTTTTTGTCAATCCATAGTTTTTAAAATGCTGTTCGATTGGTTTTAAGGTATTGTTAACGAGCGATAATCGATGTAAATCGTCAAATATTTTTCGTATTGCAAGTGCAATAAAAGCAAAGTAAAGCAAAAATCCCATTTGAAATTGTTGATAAGCTTCTTCAAAAGCATAATGGAAAGCAAGATAAATTGGGACTAAAGTTAAAAATGTGAAGGCGAAAACTCTGTTCGACTTTTCAAGATGTTTATATTGTTTTACTGGTTTTGTTTGTCGGGTAATTAGCATTGAGGTTATAACAGAAATAACCAAGAAACCAACTACAACATATTGGACAAAAGCCATTTTTTCAAAAAAATAGACAAGGATAACGCATATAGTCAAGGCTATTGAAGTACCAATTTGAACTATTTTATATGTTGGTGGAATAGAATGTTTTTGTTGACTTAAGGATTCCATAAAGGTAGTCACTCCTACCAGAATCATACATAGTAAAGTAGTGATTGTAGTGGTTTCTTTTTCTGAGAAGAAAGAGGAAAGTCCCATCGAAATTACCAATAATAAGAGAGAAATAGTTAGTGAAATCGTTTCCCAATTTTCCATATTTTTCTTAAAACATAACCACTGTAGAAATAGTGATATCGACAGAGTTGTGTACATGAGAGCAAGTACTATATATTCAAATTGCAACATGTTAATCCTCTTACTTGTTTTCTCAAAACTTTGATTGAGTTGTTTCCTTTTTGTTTCTAATTCAACTTGCACATAACGTGTTTGTGTATGATTTCGTTGCGTGGTTTAGGGACAAGTCAGCAAGTAAATCACAGATAGAAAGTCTGCGAGGACTTTCGTAAGTAGGCTATTACTAGCAATGAATTATACAAGTTGTTAGCCACTGGCTATTTCAATATTCTTGTTCTAATTATCACATTTTCTAAACTATCTAACGGTTTTAGTTGGTTTTTTTTTCTATTTATTCCACTTCTTATTTGAGAGTTGACAATGTAGTGATAAAAACCATTTCCTACTTCTCCAGTTGTACTTGAATCAAATTCATCTCCAGAATCAAAAATTTCTGAGCGTATTATTCTTTCCATATTTTCATCAAAGTAAAATTTTGATATTTTAGAACTTTGATGACCTATAAAATAATCATTGTTAATTGCTAATCCATCAATAACTTTGACGTTAATATTTTCTTCAACCTCCAGTAATTTCGCTTTTTTTGTTTCAATATCAATTTTCACTATCCCTTCATTAGTTGCAATAAACAAACAATGTTGTGGTTGGTTATAGACAATGCCGTTAGGAAAGCCAAATTTCTTCAAATCAAGATATATTGCAAGTTTATCTGTACGTGTATTTAGTTTATATATATTACTATTAACACTTTCAGTTGCATATACATCACCATTTTTGTCAATAGTTAAATCATTTAGAAAGACTTGATTGCCCTCAATAAAATCATACTTCTTAATTAGTTTATTGGTTGTTAAGTCGAAAGACATAATTGTTGTTTTCCATTTGTTCTTTCCTGTTTTATTAACTATCGGTGCCAATGCAACATTTGTCCAAAGTATATTGTTCTTATTGTCGACTTCCATTCCAATAGGGCTCAAGTTTTCAAAAACTTCTTGGGTGATGATGTCGTTTATATTTCCATTTGGCGATATTGCAATAACTTTCTGTTTGTATATACTACCGATATATATAGTGCTTGTTTTGGAATTATAGGCTGTACCTTCAGGTATTATGTCTTTTTCAGTAATGATAAAATCTTTTTCGCCTATACTATTAGGTTTCTCTGTTGAAGTGACACATTCAATTCTCCACTTATCATCATACTTTTTGTAAATGGCAGTCCAGGCGAAATGGGTTTCTCCATATACGTTTTCTCCAATTTCATTTTTATAAATTACCTTCACTATTTTATCTACAATTGAATATGCTAACGTACCATCTTCAGAAAATTTGATTATAGGCTTGGTGACATCATCCCACTTCAGAAACTCAACCGAAGAAAAGTAACTGTTGTATCTATTCAAAATTTCACTTCTTTCAGGCCGCGTTATAACACCTTTATTGACAGAGATAAAATTTTCAGAAAGTTGATTTACAAAAGAGATTGAATCTTTATTAAAATGATAATCTCGTTGCAAGTTGTGTAACTTCAAAATTTCTTCTGTTTCTTTCTTTTTATCAAATTGACCTTGTTTTGAACAAGAAAATAGAAGAGTGGTAAGTAATATGATTATAAGTTTTCTCATTTTTTTTGTTTGTGGCTAACGTGATTGTATATGATTAGTGGTGTGTTTAAGTAGCTAATTTAGCAATTTTTTATACACGGTGTTGTAACCAGTTGTTTTCAGAAACTAAATGTTCGTTTCTGTCTTTTCATTCTCATATCCATAATGATTCCAATTCCGATTATTACTGAAGCAACTGAAATCACTCCAATTTTAATGTTATTATCTATATTACTTTGAACAGAAAAACCAACTGCAAATGAAAGTCCAAAACTTGCTGCCCAAGTCGTGTAATAATTTTTTGGTACAAAACGTAATTTATTTTTTAAGTACTTTCTAAATTTTGTCAGTTTAACTTTGAACATTTCATTACTAAAAGATGGTATTTTTTCAAGTTCTAAATATTGTATGTAACTTTCAATTCCTTCTCTCTGTTCAATACTTAAATCTTTTTCTTTTAGTTTTTGTAAAATTCCTATAAATCTTTCAAATGTTTTTATTTCCGATTTTTCATTTGTTTTAGAAAGCTGTTTTTTTAGAAAAATAATAGTTGCTTTTAAATCGCTCGTTTCTGTCACAGAATTTGAACCAATCAACTCGGTCAATTCTACATCTAACGCAATTGCTATTCTTTTAATCGTTTCGCCTGTTGGTTCCGATTCATTATTTTCAATTCTTTGAATAGTTCTTAAGCTAACTCTTGATTCGTCTGCTAAATATTCTTGAGACATTCCACGAGTTGCTCTTAATTTCTTTAAGTTTTTTGCTAAATCTTTTGTTTCCATTTTGAATGTTATTTATTGTTTCAGCAAATGTATATCGGAAACATAATTACTTGTTACGTCAAGTTAACGTCATCTTTGCGTCAATTGGTTACAACGGTCTCGGCTATGAGTAGTTGCGTGGGTTTGCACTTAATTTAGCAAGTACACACCAAACTGAAAATCCGTGAGGATTTTCAGAAGTAGGCGAGAACAAGCAATTACTT
>JABXHX010000087.1 GCA_013373385.1 Flavobacteriaceae bacterium | reverse complement strand
CCAAACCGATTGGCAGTTTTGGGAATCAATGTTTTGATGATGATTCACCTCATTTTGGTTGGGAAAAAACTATTTCTAGCTGTCAAAGGGAGAACTGAAATCCAACAAGTTGGCAATGCGATTTCTGCCTACTTACCCATTTATTTCATTTGGTCTGCTATTGTAATATTCTTATTTCCGATTCTTTTTGGGTTTGCCTAAAAAGTGAAGGGTTAGGAAACCAGTCCTTCTTGCACGGCAATTCGGACAAGGCCTGCAACATTATGCACGTTTAATTTTCGCATGAGGGATTTCCGATGAGTTTCTATCGTTGAAATTTCCAAACAGAGTTGGTTGGCTATTTCTTTGGTAGAAAAAGCCTCGGCAATCAATTTCAAGACTTCTCGTTCCCGACTACTCAATGACTCAAGTTGGGAATGAGAGGTTTTTTGAATTGATTTTGATCGGGAATTCAAAACCTCAATGACGGGAGCACTATAATAATTTTGATCCTTGCTGACTTTTTCCAAAGCTACCCGTAATTCAAATTCATCTAGATTTTTCAGAATGTATGCATTTACTCCTAAAGACAAAGCCTCTTTTACAGTCGCTTGATCTAAATGCATGGTCAACAAAACAGTTTTTATCTCTGGAATTTGCTCTTTTAATTTTCGAACCAATTCCAACCCGTTTAAACCAGGCATTTCAAAATCCACCATTAAAATATCCGGCTTCCAAACAGGAATTTTTTGCAAGGCTTCCAACGGATCATGGTAAGCCGTGACCAGTTCAAAACCTGGAATATCCTGAATGATGCGACTTAGCCCATCGATGATCAATTGATGATCATCTACGATTACAATTCTTTTATTATCCATCTATTTAATTGGAACGGTTATGACGGCCACTAAACCGCTTTCAGGGCTAGATTCATAATTGATAGTCCCTTTGATCAAATCCAACCTGTTGCGAATATTCATTTGCCCATGTCCATCTGACTTCTCTCCAGAAAATCCTTTCCCATTGTCTTCGACTAGCAGGGTGAGTTTATTCTTCATTTTCAAAAGCTGAACATTTACGAAACTAGCCTTGGAATGCTTCAAAATATTATTTAGAAGTTCCTGAAGTACCCGATAGATACTGATTTCTATTCGTTCGTCCAGTCTTCCTTCCATGCCATGGTGCTCAAATTCATAGTGAATTTCTGAATATTGAAATGTGTTGCGCAGCAAATCTTCTGCAGCGCGTACCAAGCCCTCTTCCATCAAGGCGCGAGGCATCATTTGATGGGAAATTTGACGGATTTCATCTGCCGATTTGGAAAACTTTTCCGTGATATCTACCAATTCCGATTGGATCTCAGGATCTGCTTGTTTTTGAAGTCTGATAAGCCCTAGTTTTAAAACGGAAAGCTGTTGGCCTATCCCATCATGTAAATCCTTGCTGATTCGCTTTCGCTCCTCTTCTGTAGCCTGAATTACGGCGTCAAAACCCCGCTCCTTCTCTTCAATGATCGCTTGCTGCAATGCTGCTCTTTGTCTGGATCGATTTCGTTGATAAATGAACGTCCCTCCCAACAATACAATTACTAACCCGGAGAGCAAATAGGTCAATTGAGAATTACGAACTGCTAAAGTGGCTTTTTGGGTTTGAATCTCCACTTCCTGTTCCGCAAGTTGCTTTTCTTTCTCCGAAGTCTCGTATTTAAGCAGAAGATCATTAACATTCTTAATGTTTTCGGATGATCTCAGCGAATCATCCAACTGCTTATATGCTTTAAAATAAGTCAATGCATTGGTCGTATTTCCAGTTTCCTCATAAAGCTTCGCCAAATTCTCCCGAACGGACTTTAGGTATTGACGGTCATCATACAAGTTGCACAACCTTTCTGCCTCTTTCATTTCAGAAATTGCCTGAGAAAATTGTTTTTTCGAGGCTAAAATTTCAGATCGATTGATTAGCCCTTCCAATTTTCCTAAAGGATAATCAATAGCTTCAGACAGGTCGATGCATTCCTGAAAAAGCAAAGAAGCCTTCTCCATTTCACCCTGATTCTTCAGGGCTACTCCTTGGTTATTTTTGGCCGCAATCACCCCGTATGGAAATCCAACTTGCTCATAAATCCCCCCTGCTTCCTCTGCGAACCTCAAAGCTGATTCGGAAGAATCCATTCCTATGTAGGCATTGCTCAAATTGAGCCGAGCATGTGCATTATTTATTTGATAGGAAGATGGAATGGCTACAGCCATTTTGGTGTATTTGACTGCATTTGGCCAATCTTCCAAAGAGAGGTAATTCTTCCCTATGTTGTTGTAAACGCTATTGAGCAATGCATCTTTACTTTCTTTGTTTTCCAGGAGTTCTCCGTATGCTATGGCTTTGAGCAGGTAATCAATCGCCTCCTCGTAGCGGTTCATTTCATTGAACGCATTGGCCCGATTGTTCATTACTCTGGCCAAATCCCCATTACTTTGCAAGCGCTCGTAGATAACCTCCGCACTATCCAGATACGGCAAAGCCATATCCAGATCCCGAAGGCCTAAAGCGACGAAGGAAAAATCCATATAAACCTTCCCTAGAAGGGAATCTTGAACTTCCTGTTCAAAATGCTTTTTTATATAATCTCCCTCCTTCCGGTAATAATAAAAAGCCGAATCATAGGACTGAATTGATTCAAAATACCGACCTATATTTTTATATGCCTCCACGACCTGAAAGGGCTCGTCTTTCTGTTGAAACTCCTGAATCGCCTTGAATAAACTATCGGTCTGTGAAAAGGAAGAAAAACTTATTCCGAGCATCAGTCCCAGAATTGAAGAGAGGTGTTTTTTACAACTCATGAATTGCAGTGGTTTTCTGAACCTCGGAAAATAAAAAAAATGGTGTAAAAAGTATTAATCAAACTTAAAAAGGAAACAGAAAGTAGACTTCCTCCCCGAAAACAGGGAGAAAAATCCCCGAAAACAGGGAGTTAGCTTTTCTCTATTGATCAGAAATTTGATTCAACCAAACACTCAAAGCAATGATCAAGAAATTAACACTCGCACTCCTTATGGGAATTGCAGGGATTTACTCCTCCTATTCCCAAGAAATCTCAGCCAATGAAGTTGACATTCCTCTAAGTTCTAATGCTGAGAAAGCTGCCCAAAAAGGTCAATTATTTAATGGCGGTTCTTATTGGAACAGTGACATGACTCAGCTTTACAATTTTTTCCTATATCAGGATAAAAAGAATGGGTTGATGTTTTTGGAAGTAACAACAGATGATTCTGGAAAAGTAATTTCCTCTGTGGAAGAACCATATAATGAATCCAGCCTCTCTCAATTCCCAAATATCGGAGCTGAACCTATGCTGACCGATTCAAAAGCACCGGAGAATCTAGCAGGAAAGGAATTCGGCTATTTTCAAAAAACCGTTTTGGCAGGGAAACCTAAATTAAATATAGGGAAGTTCGAAAACAGATATTACAATGATTTATGGGCCGGATATAAGTTCAAGAAAGATGATCAAATCCAGCTGGAAGATAAATTCTGGCCTTTTGTCTCATTTGCCCTGCAAGGAGAAGGTGTTGACAACCAAAACTATCAAACCCGAAGAATGAACCGCTTTCTCCGAGCTTTGGACGGGGATACGGATTATATCCCTCTAGAAGGAAAAGCATTTATTGCAGGTCTGATGGCTTCCTCTGATCCGCAATACATTTCAGGCGTGTACGACATGAGCTCCAAAACCTGGGACAATCAGGTGATTACCAACATGGAATCAGCTCCAGTTGGAATAACCTATTCTCAAACGCCATACGGAGTTTTGGCACTCGTTTCCCAAGGCACAAAAGATGATAGCGACTTGATGGCTATTCGAATGGATCCACAAGGAAATATTCTAAAGCAAATCCGACTTCCATTTGCTGAAGGTCCTAAAAAAAGACCAACGGTGGATGTGAAAATCATGGATGCCGGTAATTCGCAGTTTATTATCGCACCCTTCTACCCAGACGGACTGAATAAAAAACCAAGCATTGCCATTTACAAGATTGAGGATGATTTGGTTTTTGCTAAGCAAATTTTAAACACGGATATCGAAGCTAAATTGCAAATCCCAGCCGGATCTAAAGCAAAGATTAAGGATTTGAATGTCGCTTCAGTTGAAAACATCACCGAACTTTCCAATGGGGATTATATGGTCAGCTTTGCTAATCAGCAGGCACCAGTTTCTACAGTAATCCTTCAACTTTCCCCTCAAGGCGATTTGAAAAAGGCATACCTGACTGAAGAAATCGAAGGAGATAACAATGAGCCTGTTCGCTTAATCGGGAAAAACCCAATCCATTTACCTTCGGAAATCTTTGAAGTGAACGGGACGGTTTATGCCTTGATCCGCAGCGTTCCAGCTGAGTTGGAACAAGGAATCCATACCTCCCGAGAAGATTTTGGAAGCGTTCTGAAAATCACAACCGTACGGATGGATGAAGTAATGGCAGAAGCGAGGATTTTTAAAATTGATCCTCAAAGCATGAAAATATCCAGCGCTTACGATTTTGACAATCAACTAGTTGTTGGAACTATCCCATATCTAACTACTCCATCGGGTAAACTTATTTTCAAAACAGTGGATCCTAAAAAAGGAGCCCGCAAGCAACTGATACTACACTGAGAAGAGCGCTTTTTGCTTTGAGGTGAGGCTGCTCAGTGGACAGAGAGCGAGGACTTTTGTCCTCCTCTTCTTTCCTTTCGCCAAAACTTTCAAAGCCTCACTTCATCTACAACTCTCAAAAATCAGTTTCAAAACAAAAACCAAACTAAGTTTCTCAAGCTATTTAAACAGGGAATTTAACTAGTGAAACTCCCGAAGTTATGGTAGTGAGGATTCTTTGTGCTTTTTAAATCTCCCACTCCAGCAATATCGCTTTTTATGAGTAATTTAGGGATCAAATACGCCTAACTATGAAAAAGCACAATTTCTTCTT
>JABXHX010000004.1 GCA_013373385.1 Flavobacteriaceae bacterium | reverse complement strand
TTATCAAATAAATCTGATAAACTAATATTGGCTTTCGTTGCTTGTTGTGGTAAAAGACTTTCTTCTGTTAAACCAGGAACTGTATTCATTTCTAAGAAATGAGGTTCGCCATTTACCAATATATATTCTGAACGTGAGAAGCCACTCATGTTTAATATCTGATAGACTTTTTTAGCTACTGCTCTTACTTTAAGAGCATCTTTCTCAGACAATCTTGCTGGTGTAATCTCTTCAGATTTCCCTTCATACTTTGCTTCATAATCAAAGAAATCATTTTCAGAAACAATCTCTGTAATTGGCAACACTAGGGTTTCTCCTTTGTATTGAATTACTCCCACCGAAACTTCTGTGCCCTCTAAAAAACTTTCGATTAAAATTTCTGTGTCTTCTTTGTAAGCTTTTTCAATTCCTGCTAAAATTTCTTTAGCATTGTATGCCTTTGAAATTCCAAAACTAGAACCTGCATTATTAGGTTTAATAAAACAAGGTAAGCCAACTTTTTTAATGATTTGGTCAGTATTAATAGTGTCTCCTTGATTTAAATAAATAGAATTGGCGGTAGCAATTCCGTACTGTTTTACAACACTTAAAGTATCACGTTTGTTAAATGTTAATGCCATTTGATAAAAAGGTGCAGAGGTATGTTTCATTCCAACCAAATCAAAATAAGACAAGATTTTACCATCTTCACCTGGAGTTCCATGAATGGAATTAAAGACACAATCAAAAGTAATTTTTTTATTATTTACAATTACTGAGAAATCATTTTTATTAATTGGAAATTCATTTTTCTGCCCATCTACATACACCCATTTGTCTTTAAAAATATGAATTTTATATACATGATATTTCTCTCTGGGTAAATGCTCGTATACTACATTTCCGCTTTTTAAAGAAATGGTAACTTCAGAGGAATAACCTCCCATAATAATGGCAATGTTTTTTTTCATTGTTATTTATAGAATCATATTAACAAATTTATCAAAATATAAATAGAAAGACTAACGTTTGGTTTTATATATTTGTTGTTGTAAAAAATAGCCTATGCGTTTATTTCAATTTATTAAAAGTAAAACTTTCTTTAAGCAAGCAGCAATTGCTATTGTTGGCTTTTTTATATTAATTTTTGGATTGCAATGGTGGTTTGGTTATACGACCAATCACAATCAAAAAATTCAGCTTCCCGATTTAAATAAAATGAGTTTGACAGAAGTTGAAGAAAAGTTAAAGGAACTTAATTTACGATTCGAGGTAATTGACTCTACAAGGTACAATCCAGATTATCCAAAAAAATCTGTAATTGAACAAAACCCTGAAGCTGGAGATTTTGTAAAAGAAAATAGAAAAATCTATTTAACGGTTAATCCTACTGCATATAGAGATGTAGTGTTGCCAGATTTAAACGGTAGAACCAAAAGGCAAGCCGAAACACATTTGCTTTCTATCGGGTTTAAAATAGGAACTTTTTCTTATGTACCAGATATAGGAAAAGATGTGGTAAGAGGGATGAAGTTTAAAGGAAAAACTTTAAAACCAGGAGATAAATTGCCTAAGAGTTCTAGTATAGACTTGGTTTTAGGTGATGGAAAGAAATAACACCGTTGCCAGTTAACAATTAGCAATTATCAATTGGGAGCGAGCGACTAGTAACTTTCAAGATTTACAAACATTCTAGTGTATGCAACAAAAAAATCAAGAAATCGAAAACGAAGAATTGTACGAGCACTATCGGTTTACTGCTAGTATTGGGCAAGAGCCGTTACGAGTTGATAAATTTTTAATGAATTTTGTAGAAAATGCCACTCGAAACAAAGTACAACAAGCAGCAAAGGCTGGAAATGTTTTAGTAAATGATAAGCCAGTAAAGTCTAATTACAAAGTAAAACCAAACGATGTTGTTAGAGTTGTATTAGCACATCCACCACACGAAAATTTATTAGTTGCTGAAGATATCCCTTTAGATATTGTATATGAAGATGCTGCTGTTATTGTGGTTAATAAACCTGCAGGTATGGTTGTGCATCCAGGGCATGGGAATTATACTGGGACTTTAGTAAACGGATTGATTCATCATATAGAAAACTTACCTACTAACAGTAATGAAAGACCAGGCTTGGTACATAGAATTGATAAAGATACCAGTGGCTTATTGGTGGTAGCCAAAACAGAATATGCGATGGCACATTTATCAAAGCAATTTTTTGATAAAACAACAGAGCGTTTGTATACTGCTTTGGTTTGGGGAAATATAGAGGATGATCAAGGAACTATTGTTGGAAATATTGGTCGTAGTTTTAAAAACCGATTGCAGATGGATGTTTTTCTTGATGAAGAATATGGAAAACCTGCAGTAACACATTTTAAAGTACTTGAAAGATTGACCTATGTAACCTTAGTACAATGTCAATTAGAAACCGGTAGAACACATCAAATTAGAGTGCACTTTAAGCATATTGGACATACACTTTTTAACGATGAGCGTTATGGAGGTGACGCTATTTTAAAAGGAACAACTTTTACCAAATACAAGCAATTTGTTGAGAATTGCTTTAAGGTATTACCTAGGCAAGCATTGCATGCTAAAACCTTAGGATTTGAACATCCAACCACTGGAGAATTTATGCGTTTTGAAGCGTCCATACCTTCTGATATAGAGACTTGTTTAGAAAAATGGAGAACTTACACTATTAATTCTAAAGATTAAGCGTTTTTTGTAAAGTGTGTAAGTGTTTTGTGTATTTCGTTTAAATTAAACGGTTTTTTAAAATAACCAGCAATAAGTTTAGAGTCTAATGCCTCTTGAATTTCTTTAGTGATATCAAATCCAGATAGTAAGAAAAACAACGCATTTGGAGTTATCTTTTTAGCTTTGGCGATAAATTCTAAACCCATCATTTTTGGCATTCTTAAATCGCTTAAAACTAATTTAATTTCTTGATTGTTTTTTAAAACTTCTAGTCCTTCGTTTCCGTTTAAAGCCTTAAAAATAGTATAGTGTTTGCTTAAATTAATTTCAAAAAGCCTAAGATTTAAGATTTCATCATCTACATATAAAACTTTTGGTAATTCCATGCTCTTAATTATTGTTTGTTGGTAAACTAATGCTTACCGTTGTTCCTTGATTTTCTTTTGATGAGAAATCTATACTGCCTCGATGCTCTTTTAGTATTGAAGCGGTAATAGATAACCCAAGTCCAGTGCCTTCACCGGGTTGTTTTGTTGTAAAGAAAGGGGTTGTAATTTTGTAGAGGTTTTTACTTTTTATACCGTGACCAGTGTCTGTTATTTTAATATTTGCAGTGTTGTTATTTTGTGTTGTTGTTATAGTAATAACACCAATTTTTTCAATAGATTGTATGGCGTTTTGTAAAACGTTTAAGAATACTTGATGTAATTTACCTGAGTTTCCAATAATAACAATAGGAGTGAAAGTGTAGTTTTTTTGAATAGTGATTCTATCTTTTATCTTGTTGTTAAGCATCACTAAGCAATCGTCAATAATTTTATGGATATTACATTTATTGTCAAAACTATCTTCCTTTCTACTATAGTGGTTTAAGCTATTTACAATTTGTGAAGCTCTTTTTACACCTACCTCAATACCTTCTAATAAGACTTTTGTTTGCTCATCATTTACGCCAATGTTATCTAGATGATTATGAAGCCCTGTATAGCCACCAAGAATAAAATTTAACGGATTGTTAATTTCATGTGCTACACCTGCAGTTAATATTCCCAAAGAAGCCATTTTTTCTGATTCAATTAATTTAGCCTGCGTATTGCGTAATTCTTTTAATAGCTTCTTTAGTTCTTTATTGCTGTCTTCTAATGCTTTGGTTCTTTCGACTACTTTTGATTCTAGCTCTCTTTTATTTTTTTCTAATTTGGCATACAGCTGTTGGTGCTCAAGTTCTGCACTAGCTCTAGAAGCAAAAATCATCAAAATAGACTCTATGCTTGCAGTATCTACAATCTTATCTTTAAAAAGCGAAACAATAATACCAGTTGCATTAGATTTAGAATCGTATAATGGAATACCAACATAGGCTTCAATGCCCATATCAATCAATAACTGGTCTTTTGGAAAAAGTTTGGTAACGCTATTTGAATAAGAACAGGCATTTTTTCCTATCACATTTTCGCAAGGTGTGCCTTTTAATTCATACGAAAAATTATCTACTAAGCCTTGTTTACTTACTAAAGCAATGGTTTCTACACATATTTTTTTTTCGCACAATTTTCCGATAAAAGTATAATCGGCATTTAGTGTTTTGTTTAGTTTAATAACAACTTCTTCAAAAAAACGCTCTCCTAAATTATATACATCTGCAGAAACAACTTCTGTAATTAGTTGCAATTGTTTTTTTAAGTGTATAAATTCTGTGTTTGTCATTAAGCTACTAGAATTAGTATGGACTAATATAACAATTAAAATTGATTTTAATATTGAGGAGATGAAAATTAAATTGGTATCATATCAATTCTGTTTATGAAACTATCAATAATAAAGAAATAGAAAATTTGAAACTTCATCATTTCATTTGTAGATTTACAATCGAAAAAAGAATTTTTAAGATGAAAGTCATTATATCTCCAGCTAAATCGTTAGATTTTGAAACACCAGTTGCTACAAGTTTGTTTACTCAGCCACAGTTTTTAGAAGCGTCGGAAAAACTAAACAAGAAATTAAAAACCTTGTCTCGAAAAAAATTAATAGAATTGATGGGTATTTCTAAAGATTTGGCAGAGCTGAATTATGAACGTAATCAAAACTGGAAACTACCTTTTACTCCAGAGAATGCTAAACAAGCAATTTTTGCATTTACAGGAGAGGTTTATAGAGGAATAGATGCAACAACTATTGCGGCTGAAAAATTACCAGTTTTACAAAGTAATGTACGTATTTTATCTGGTCTATATGGCTTGTTAAAACCGCTAGATTTAATTCAGCCATATCGATTAGAAATGGGTAAAAAACTAAAAGTGGGTAGAGTAGACAATTTGTATCAGTTTTGGGGAAATACGATTGCCAAGGCATTAAATGATGAAATGAAAGACGATGAATTGTTTATCAATTTAGCTAGTGCAGAATACTTTAAAGCAGTCAATCAAAAAGTATTAAAAGTACCGATGATTACTCCGGTGTTTAAAGACTTTAAAAACGGGCAGTACAAAACTATTATGACCTTTGCTAAAAAAGCACGTGGACTAATGGTACGATATATAGTAGACAACAATATCAAAGATTTAGAGGGTGTCAAGTCTTTTAATACTGACGGCTATGGTTTTGATGCAAATATGTCTACCGAAACAGAGTTGGTGTTTACGCGTTAACAGAATTATTCCTTACTTGGTTTGAGAACAGATATTTCTAAATTGATAATTGAGCAATGACTAACAATCTGCTAAGCCAACGGTAACTGCTAAACCACCTTCAGAAGTTTCTTTGTAATTACGATTCATGTCTTTGGCAGTTTCCCACATGGTATCAATTACCTTATCTAAAGGTACTTTTGCTTCTTTCGGATCAGTGTCTAAAGCAAGTTCTGCTGCATTAATTGCTTTAATAGCTCCCATTGCATTGCGTTCAATACAAGGAACTTGTACCAATCCTCCAATAGGGTCGCAAGTCAACCCTAGATGATGTTCCATAGCAATTTCTGCAGCTACTAAACTTTGAGCAGGTGTGCCTCCTAAAAGTTCTGTTAATGCAGCCGCCGCCATTGCAGAAGAAACACCGATTTCTGCTTGGCATCCACCCATTGCGGCAGAAATTGTTGCATTCTTTTTAAAGATGCTTCCTATTTCTCCTGCTACTAATAAAAATTTCTTGATATCATTAAAATTAGCTTCGTGGTTTTCAATAACCAAATAGTACATCAACACTGCAGGGATTACTCCCGCACTACCATTTGTAGGTGCAGTAACCACCCTGCCTAGATTGGCATTTACTTCATTTACAGATAACGCAAAACAACTCACCCATTTTAAAATTTCTCTAAACTTAACCTCTGTATTTCTAATAGCTGTAAGCCAACTTTCTTTGTCAGTATAGCTAGCGTCCTTAATAAGTTTTTGATGTAAGGTATGTGCTCTGCGCTTTACATTCAAACCGCCAGGTAAGATACCTTCTGTGTGGCAGCCAATGTACATGCACTCTAACATGGTATCCCAAATTCTTCGCAACTCAAAATCAATTTCATCAGCAGATTTTAATTCTAATTCATTTAAAAAGACAATCTCAGAAATTAACTTATTTTCTAGTTCGCAATACTTTTCTAATTGGATTGCTTTATTAATTGGAAACGGAAAGTTTTTCTTAGAAATTTCGATATCATCCTCTAAATTATCATTCTCTTGTACAATAAAACCACCACCAATAGAGTAATAGGTTTCTTTAGAAACTATTTCATTATTGTTGTAGGCAATAAATGTCATTCCGTTTGCATGGAAAGGTAAAAAATCTTTATTGTAAACAACGGTATTTTCATTAAAAGGTACATCTTTGATGCTGTTCAATTTTAAAATGCCAGATTCTTTAATCGTTAAAATTGTTGTAGTAATTGACTCTATAGGAATAAATTCAGGATCTGTTCCGCTTAAACCTAAAAGCACAGCCAAATCTGTAGCATGTCCTTTGCCAGTTAATGAAAGAGAACCGTATAGATCTACATGTATATGTGTAATAGTATCTGTAATGATATTAAAATTCAGCTTCTTAACCCAAAGTTGCGCAGCACGCCAAGGACCTAAGGTGTGTGAGCTAGAGGGGCCAACACCAATCTTTAACATGTCAAAAACACTAATAAATTGTGACATACATAAATTTTTGGCTAATGTATAAAAAACCTAGATGTGTAAATATAGAATTCTGTGAATTTTACAACCTTGTACTTATAAGCTATTTTTCTGTCAACCTGTCAGAATTTTTTGATGATAATTTACAATAAACTGACAAAATCTTGTTAGTAAAGCAATGGCATACAAATTGACTATTAGTGTTTTGTAAAATTGAATTAACAACATAAATATAAATAACTATTATGAGTAAGATTATAGGAATTGACTTAGGAACAACCAATTCATGTGTTTCTGTAATGGAAGGAAATGAGCCAGTTGTTATACCTAATGCAGAAGGAAAAAGAACAACACCATCAATTATTGGTTTTGTTGAAGGTGGAGAAAGAAAAGTAGGAGATCCTGCAAAAAGACAAGCGGTAACAAACCCAACAAAAACCGTGTATTCTATCAAACGTTTTATGGGGAACAAATATTCTGAATCTCAAAAAGAGGCAGAAAGAGTACCTTATAAAGTAGTAAAGGGAGACAATGATACGCCAAGAGTAGATATTGATGGTCGTTTATATACACCACAAGAAATCTCTGCAATGGTATTACAGAAAATGAAAAAAACTGCCGAAGATTACTTAGGACAAGATGTTTCTGAAGCAGTAATTACTGTACCAGCATATTTTAACGATGCGCAAAGGCAAGCAACTAAAGAAGCAGGAGAAATTGCAGGCTTAAAAGTTCGTAGAATTATTAACGAGCCAACAGCAGCAGCATTAGCTTATGGACTGGATAAAAAAGGACAAGATCAAAAAATAGTGGTATTTGACTTTGGAGGTGGAACACATGACGTATCTATTTTAGAATTAGGTGATGGAGTTTTTGAAGTATTGGCAACAGATGGTGATACGCACTTAGGAGGTGACGATGTTGATGAAAAAATTATCAACTGGTTGGCAGATGAGTTCAAAGCCGAAGAAAATATGGATTTACGTCAAGATCCAATGGCATTACAACGTTTAAAAGAAGCAGCAGAAAAAGCAAAAATTGAATTGTCTAGTTCTACAACCACAGAGATTAACTTGCCGTATATTACAGCAACAGCTAGTGGACCAAAACACTTGGTGAGATCGTTGACAAAAGCAAAATTTGAACAATTAATTGACGACTTGGTAAAGAGAACCATTAAACCATGTGAAGCAGCTTTAAAAAGTGCAGGTTTATCTAAAAGCGATATTGACGAAGTAATTTTAGTAGGAGGTTCTACACGTATCCCTGCTGTACAAGAAGCAGTAGAAAAGTTCTTTGGAAAAGCGCCTAGTAAAGGTGTAAACCCAGATGAGGTAGTAGCCTTAGGAGCTGCAATTCAGGGAGGTGTATTAACAGGTGATGTAAAAGATGTATTGTTGTTAGATGTAACTCCGTTGTCATTAGGTATCGAAACAATGGGGAATGTATTTACCAAATTAATCGAAGCAAATACAACCATTCCAACAAAGAAATCGCAAGTGTTCTCTACAGCAGTAGATAACCAGCCATCGGTAGAAATTCACGTATTACAAGGTGAAAGAGCAATGGCAGCAGATAACAAAACAATTGGTCGTTTCCACTTAGATGGTATTCCACCTGCAGGAAGAGGAATTCCTCAAATTGAAGTAACCTTTGATATCGATGCCAATGGTATTATCAAAGTATCTGCTTTAGATAAAGGAACTAACAAGTCTCACGAGATTAGAATCGAAGCTTCATCTGGATTATCAGAAGAAGAAATCGAAAAGATGAAAGCAGAAGCAGAAGCAAATGCAGATGCAGATAAAAAAGCGAAAGAAACTGCAGAAAAAATCAATGGAGCTGACGGAATGATTTTCCAAACAGAAAAACAATTAAAAGAGTTTGGAGAGAAGTTATCTGAGGATAAAAAAGCACCGATTGAAGCTGCGTTAACAGAGTTAAAAGCTGCTCACGAATCTAAAGACCTTGCACAAATTGATGCTGCAATGGAAAAAATGAATGAAGCTTGGAAAGCTGCTTCTGAAGAAATGTACAAAGCGCAGCAAGAAGCTGGCGCAGATGCAGCAGGAGCACAGCAAGGTCAGCCAGAAGCGAACAATTCAGCATCTGATAATGATACTGTTGAAGACGTAGATTTTGAAGAAGTAAAGTAATAATAAACTTCACATAAAGTAAAAACCTCGAGAATCTCTCGAGGTTTTTTTATTTTATAATTCCTTGTTGAATGGCATATTTAACGAGACCAACCATATTTTTAGTGCCAATTTTACGCATTAAATTTTTCCGATGAACTTCTACAGTATTAAATGCAATGAATAATTCGTCTGCAATTTCTTGTGTGTTTTTTTCTTGAGATATCAGTCGAAGGACTTCCTTTTCTCTGCTACTTAACTTTACAAGTTGTTTTTCCGCTTTTGCGAGATTAAATAAACTATCATTCATTATTGTTTTTACTTCTTCTGTAAAGTAATTCTCATCTTCATATACTTTTTTAATAGCTTTTAATAGTTCAGATTTACCAGTATTTTTTAAAATGTAGCCATTTACTCCAGCTTTTATTGCTTCAGATATAACTTCGCTTTCAGCATGAGAACTTACAGCAATAACATTAGTTTTAGAGTGTTGTTTTTTTATAATTTCAATAAGCTCAATCCCATTTAATTCTGGCATATTAATATCGGTAATTAAAACATCAGGGGTAAAATTGTTTAACAACTTCAATGCATCTGCTCCGTTTTTTGCAGTAGCAATTACTTCAATATATGAAACATCATTTAAGATGGATTGAATGCCTTCTAAAAACATTTTATGATCGTCAACAATAAATAGTTTAATCTTTTTCTCCATTGTTTTGTTTTGGAATATTAATAGTAATGGTGGTGCCCTTTCCTTTTGATGAATCAATTTCTAAAGCGCCTTTTAAAGTAGTCACACGCGAAGAAATGTTTTGTAAACCAATTCCAGAAGATATTTTATTTTTGTTAAACCCTGTACCATTATCTTCTACTAAGATATTTAAAAAACTTTCATGAGCAGTGATATTTATTACTGCTTCAGAAGCTTTAGCGTGTTTTGTAATATTCGTTATTAATTCTTGGAGAATTTTATAAATTTCTACCTGAATTGTTATATGCATATTATTGATTTCTTCAATAGGAAAAACATCAAACTCAATATGTAGTTTTTTTGTTTTATATAAGTTAATTAAGTTGTCTAATCGTTGTGTAAAACTTTGTAATTCAGTCTCTTTAGGTAATAAATTGTGAGAAATTTGACGAACTTCGTTATAAGTGTCATCAATATTCGAAATAATCGTTTTTATGTTCTCAGAATCACTTTCAATATTAGTTAGCTTTACTTTAATAGCGGCTAAATTTCCACTAATACTATCATGTAAATCTTTGGCGATTCTTTTTCGTTCATTATTTTGACCATCTAAATGAGATTGTATGGTTTTTACTTTTTGGCTTTCTATTAATGTATTTACTTTTTCACTGGTTAATTTCTTTTGAGTTTTTGACCATTTTTTATATAAAATAAATAATAGCACCATTAATAAAAACAGAAATAATAACCCCGAAATTAACCATCTATTTTGTTTCTCTTTTAATTGTAAGTGTTCTTCTTGAGTTCTTATTTTAAACTCATTTAATTCGTTCAGGTGTTTTAGTTCATATACATCAACTAAACTTCTTTTTTTAAGATCATCAAGAGAGCTTATTATTTTATTTAATTTTATATCGTATTTTTTTTTAAGGGTTGGCTTGTTTATTTCTTTATAATACCTAGAAAAGTTATAATATAATTGTTCTTTACTTATATAAGAACCATTCTTTTCGATAAAAGGATTTGCTTTTTCAAGATAAGAAAGTATAGAGTCATTCTCTTTATTTATAAAAGCTATTTCTGCTAATAATAAATAGATTCTCCCCATATTATAAAAATTATCATTTTTTAAATAATATGATTTAGCTTCTAGTATTAATTTTTTAGCCTTAGTTGCCTCCTTTTTTTTAATGAATACTTCAGCTTTGTTTAACTCATTATTATGAAAATTCGATTTTGATTCTCTCCCTTTGTAATATGGGGTTGTTTTTTCAAAATAATATAAAGAACTGTCTAATTTGTTTTTAGATAGAAAAACATCGCCTAATCCTGTATAACTGGCATGCTTAATGTATTCAGTTTTTTGCGGTATTTGTAATGCTTTCCGAAACATCTCTTCTGCTTTATCAAAATTTTTAGAATACCAATAGGTATACCCTAAATAATAATACAATCGACTTCTTAAATCAGGTCTTTTTCCATTCAAATTTACCAGAGCTTTGTATAATGTTTTAATGGCTTTGTCATAATTTCCTGTTTTTCTATCAATTGCAATGATACCATATACAGTATCTACATAATCCCATGTAAATTCATCTATTGCATTAGGTTCGATTTCAAAAAAAACAATAGCTTTTTTAAAATACACAGCTGCTGAGTCTAGTTTATCGAGCTTTCTATATGCTTCCCCTATTACATAAAATGTCATATTTGAAGCATTTTTCAAATACGGTCTGGTTTTCATAAAACTATTTAGGTGTTTAATAGCTATAATTATTGAATCATACTGTTTGTTTTTATTATACCTTTTCATAGACGAAGCTATCATTATAGAATCCATTATTTTTATGTCTTCCTTTTTAATTTTTAGAAAAGGTGTCTTTCTTTCTTTTTTACAGCTTAAATGTATTACCATAAACAAACTGAGTAAATAAAATACAAGTCTGTTTTTATTGATGCTAAAATGTTTTTTATTCATAACTATCATGTTGGGTATTGGTGATATGATACTTCTTCATTAGAACAAACTAAAAATGATTTACGATTTTTTAAAACAGGTATGCCATTTGATACGACAAAGAAAAGAAAATGATTATTGAAATCTATAACGGAAAACCGTTATTATAAAATACCTGAAAACCGTTAGGTTTTTATTGAGTATATTCTTGAGATTTGTAGTCTAAATATTTTAAATAGAATTATTATGAAAAAAACACTTTTCTTATTTCTACTGAGTCTAATACTGGTTTCTTGTGTGAAAGATGAATTATTGCCTCTTCAAATTGAAAACCTTACTTCAAATTATGTAAATGCTGGTGATGAAATTAGTTTCATAGGAGGAAACATATATAAAAATGTTACGGCATCACTAAATGGTGAGCCTATTACAATAGTATTAGCCGAAAAAAACAAGCTTACATTAAAGATTCCAGAGAATGCAACTAGCGGAATATTAAAACTTTCTTTTGTAGAACCAGAGGTGTCAGAATTTGAACAGTATATAAAAATAAATGATATTGGTTGGGAAGAAATAGATATCCTACAATACTTTTCTAATATTCAGTTTGTTGAAGAAAATATAGCATATGCGGCTGTTATTGTGCCAGATGGAGAAAGCGAAATTTATAAAACTGTTGATGGTGGTATATCATGGACTTTGATTTATGAAACTTATCGTCATATTTTTTCTTTTAAGGCTCTTAATAAAGATGTTGTGTATACAAAAGGAATAAGTAATTATAATACCTCTACAAACGGAGGAGCTACCTGGAGTGAAATTAAAACTCCAGAATTTAGATTTAGATATTTACCATATAGTTTTGTGTATTTTAATACAAATGAAGTGCTTTTACTTGCTAATAAAGGTGGAGAAGGGCACGTGATAAAGTCTATTGATGGAGGAAAAACCTGGATAGAGAAAAATAAGTTTCCAAGTAATACAGGTGAATACCGTAATGCAGAATACATGAGAATAGTATATGAGGAAGGAAATACTGTATGTGTGTTTGATTTAAAATATAAAAAAATTACGAAGAGTTTCGATAAAGGAGAAACATGGACTGAATCTCAGTTGAATTATAATGCAGGTAAGCCATTGCAATTAGTGCCTTTGACTTTTGATTTTTTAGACGATCAAAATATCTGGTTTTATGATAAAGAGGCTAATGAGTTATACAAATCTACTGATGGAGGAGTGAGTACTACTAAAGTTATGCTACCAGACTTATCTGATGTTGACGAAAAAATAAGAAAGATTAAAATAGTTGATGCAAATAATATATTTATGTTAACAGATCATGACGGAACCCTATACACAAACGATGGTGGTTTAAATTGGAAATTGTATTACCATGAGCATGTGCCTGGTTATCCTTCTATATTTACAGTTGCAACATTTAATAGAAATGTTTACTTAACTAAAGATGGTAAAATGTTAAAGAAAAAAGCATTTTAATAACAGAAAAATTTAAATTACTGTGAAAAAAATTAAATTAGCCATTGTGTTAAGTCTTGTTTCTCTGAGTTTTTATGCTCAAAATGCAAGCGTAGAAAAATCTATTTTTGGAATTCAAACAGGATTTTTAGGAGTTTGGGTACATAATGAAGCAAGATTATCCAATCAATTTGCACTTCGAAGCGAAATAGGTTTAGATACAGGTATTCAAGGAAGCGATTCTTTTAATAATACTAAATTTGTTTTATCACCAACAATCACGTTAGAGCCAAGATGGTATTACAACCTAGATAAAAGGTTAGAAAAAGGAAAAAGCATAAAAGGCAATAGCGGTAATTTTTTAAGTATTAAAACTAGTTTTCATCCAGATTGGTTTGTAATTTCTAACAGAGACAATGTTCAAGTTACTCCAGATATCTCAATTATTCCCACTTGGGGAATTAGAAGAACTATTGGAAAGCATTTCACTTATGAAACAGGAATTGGATTAGGTTATGTGAGTTATTTTCCAAAAGATATAAACACCTTTGGAAAAGTAAATAAAATGGGTTTAAACCTTCACCTTAGAATAGGATATCAATTTTAATATAATTTTTAGCAGATAAATTAAAACGCAATCATTAATTTGGTTGCGTTTTTTATTGTTATCTATTTTGAAGCTATACAACAAGTACAATTTTTTTAAGCACACTTATTGCGAGTTTACTGAGGTGAATCCAAATTTCTTTAAAGAGAACCCGATTCATTTTAAAAGCAAAGCAGATAGTTCTTATTCGTATACAGAAGAAGGTGTGTATCGATATTCGAACCATTGGGGACGCGTAGCCAATTGCAGATGGAAATTAATTGCAGATAACGCTTATAAAACACAAGTACATCATTTAGGATTTGCAAAATGGACAGATTTTTACGCGTTAAATGAAACAGAAAAGCAATTTTATATTTCGGTTGACTTTAAGATGAATAAAGTCGGTTTTTACCACAAAAAAGAAAGAGATGATGTGTTTTTGTTCTATTTAAAAGAAGCCCATAAAAGAATAATACAAATTAGAACCTTGTTGAAAGAAGAAAAATGGGCCAACTATTTTGATCAAAATATTGATGAGTTAAGAAAGAATATTATTTCGAAGCTAATCAGTTCCAATAAAACACTTCAAGAAATTAAAGCCGAATTTAGTTGAAATTTAACACTCAAAAGTTGTGTTTTCAACTGTTTAAGTAATCATTATTCCGTAAATTTACCATTTAAAAATTTCACTAAAATTAACCGTATTTTTTATAATACTTCATATGAATATACCACAAACCAGCTTGCCAAGAGTAGTAATTGTTGGTGGCGGATTTGCAGGCTTAGCTTTAGCAAAAGGACTTGAAAATAAAGAAGTTCAAGTAGTTTTATTAGATAAGCACAATTATCACACATTTCAACCTTTATTGTATCAAGTAGCTACAGGTGGGTTAGAACCAGATTCTATCGCCTTTCCTATAAGAAAACTCTTTAACAATCTAAAATATTATCATTTTCGATTGGCAGAAGTCTTAGAGGTTTGTGCAGATAAAAACGAAATAAAAACAACGATAGGAGACCTAGCGTACGATTACTTAGTATTGGCAACTGGCTCAAAAACCAATTTTTTTGGTAATAAAGCTATTGAAAAGCATGCTATGGAAATGAAAACCATTCCGCAATCGCTAAATATCAGAAGTTTAGTCTTAGAAAATTTTGAAGCAGCCTTACTCACTTCAAATTTTGAAGAACGTAAAGCGCTTATGAATTTTATCATCGTTGGTGGTGGGCCTACTGGAGTTGAGTTAGCAGGTGCCTTGGCAGAAATGAAAAAAGGAATTTTGCCAAAAGATTATCCAGATTTAGATATTAGAGAAATGCAAATCAATCTGGTGCAAGGTTCTGGAAAATTATTAGATGCTATGAGTGCTGATGCATCTAAAAAAGCAGAACAGTTTTTGTGTAAATTAGGAGTACATGTTTGGAAAAATATTCACGTGACTAATTACGACGGTAACCTAGTAACAACCAATACTAATAAAGAATTTAGAGCAGCTACTGTTATTTGGGCAGCTGGTGTTCAAGGAGAAACTGTAGGTGGCTTAGAAAAACAATGTATTGTAGAAAGAGCAAATAGAATTCGTGTTGATGCTTACAATAGAGTAGTAGGCTATGATACTATTTTTGCCATAGGAGATGTTGCTTCAATGGTTTCTGAAGAAGTTCCGTTAGGGCATCCTATGATGGCACAGCCAGCCATGCAACAAGGAACCTTGTTGGCAAAGAACATTGTTGCATTAATTAAAGATAAACCGTTAAAAGCGTTTCAATACCATGACAAAGGTTCAATGGCCACCATTGGAAGAAATAAAGCTGTAGTTGATTTACCAAAGTGGAAATTTCAAGGAATTTTTGCTTGGTTTGTTTGGATGTTTGTACATCTTTTTTCGTTAATTGGTTTTAGAAATAGAGCGATAGTTTTCTTAAACTGGGTATATAATTATATTCGCTTTGATAGAGAAACACGCTTAATTATCAGGCCTTTTAAAAACAAAAACAACCAATCATTTCAAAGTAAAGCATGAGTTCAACTTCGCATATAAAATGTGCTAATTGTGGTGTGTTTAATACTGACAGAGAATACTGTGAAAATTGCAATCAATTGATTTCTCATACAATTATCCGTCAAGAAAAAGAAAGCAAAACAAAGCAGCGAGAAATTAAAGAAACTATTGCAAAATTAGAAAAGCAAACATTTGTAGATACCCTGAGAAAGCATCCATTTTTCTTAGTGAAATTTTTTGGTTGGATTTTACATTCTGTATGGTTGCTGTTAAATATTATTGGCGGATTAATTGCTTGGTTTGTTGCCATGGTTGCTGCAGGATGAACAAAGCACTAGTATATTATTTTTTCTTTTCAATACTTACAGGAACTTGTATTTATTTTGCAGCACTTATAGAAATAGAGTTGCCAAGATGGGTACGCTTTTATGTAAATGATTTTTTAATCATTCCCATTGTGTTAACAATAGTTTTATATCTTGTCAGAAAAATAGGAAATAAAGAAGCAACCATTTCATTACTAAATATTGTATACTTGTCTTTAGTGTATGCTCTTATCTTTGAATATTGGTTACCAACATTTCATCCAAGATATACAGCAGATAGTATAGATGTTGTTTTGTATTTTGTTAGCGGTTTTATATTCTATTTTTTACAGAAAAAATATTAGAATGAATAAGGCATTAGATTCAATTAGAAAAGAACACATCGCAAGAATAAACAATGCTATTGTATATATAGAGAATAATCTTACAGAAAAGTTAGTGCTAACAGCTATTGCAAAAAAAGCGTATTTCTCTCCATTTCATTTTCATAGACTATTTTCTTTAGTTGTTGGCGAAACTGTAAACAATTTTATTGCTAGAAAACGAATTGAAAAAGCAGCAATTTTATTGATAAGCCGCAAAGAAAAATCAATAACAGAAGTTTCTTTGGCGGTTGGTTTTAACAGTTTATCGTCATTTTCTAGGGCATTTAAAAAATTCTATGGAGTAAGTCCTGCCGAGTTTAAAGAGTTAAGTCCTCATAAATTTAGCAAGATTTGTAAAACACAAAGCAAGAAAGGACAAGTAGTTGTTTCTTTTGAACAATACATTTGTAACATTAATAACGCACTAAATTGGTTTAAAATGAATGCAAAAGTAACGGTTCAAAATGTAGAAGATTTACAAATAGCTTACATTTCTCATAAAGGAGCGATGGAAAAAATAGGAGAAGTTTTTCAAAGATTAATCAAATGGGCAACTCCAAAAGGATTGATGAATCAAGAAAACCTACGTCTCTTAACTATTTATCACGACAGCCCAAAAGTTACCAGCCCAGAGAATATTAGATCTAGTATTTCTATAGTTTTAAATAAAGAAGTGGCTGTAGAAGGTGAGGTAAGTTTAAAAATAATGCAACCAGGTAAATGTATTGTTTCACGTTTTGAGATTGCTCCGCCAGAATTTCAGAAAGCATGGGAGTCTAGTTTTGTTTGGATGTCAGAAAATGGTTATCAAAAAAGCGATAAAGATCCTTTTGAAATTTATTATAACAATGCCGAAGAGCACCCAGAAAACAAGTTTATTGTAGACATTTGTATCCCTGTTTTATAGTTTAAAACAATTAGCTTATGAAACACGAATGGAGAAAAAAGGAAAAGCAGCTTTATATACCAAAAGCTACACCAGAAATTGTAGAACTTCCTGCATTTAACTTTTTTACAATTAGAGGACAAGGGAACCCTAATGATTCTTTTTTTGCAGAATATATTAGCGTGTTGTACGCACTTTCTTATGGAGTAAAAATGGGACTTAAAAAAGAGAATACGATTGCTAACTATGTTGATTATACAGTATATCCGTTAGAAGGCGTTTGGGATATAAATGACGAAGCTAAGAAGAACTATATAAAGAACACTGCAATTCATAAAGACGATTTGGTTTTTACATTGATGATAAGACAACCCAATTTTGTGAATCAACAAATAGCGGTAGATGTTATAAATAAAGTAAAGAAAAAGAAATACCATCCGCTGTTAGAAGAAGTAAAATTTGAAAGCATAGAAGAAGGTAAGTGTATACAAATGCTACATATTGGTAGCTATGATAATGAACCTATCACCTTTAACACCATGGAGCAATATGCAGAGAGTATCGGTTTACAGCGAGTTTCTAAAGTACACAGAGAAATTTACCTGTCAGATTTTAGAAAAGTACCCGTAGAAAAACTCAAAACAACACTTCGTTTTCAAGTACAATAGTTAACTACAATTCATCTTAGATTTAGCACAACTCAGTAATTCTTTTTAGTAAAGAGCAGCTTGCTATTACATCTTTGTACCATCAAATCAATGTAAACAACAGAACAATGAAGCGAATTTTATTTTACCTACTGGCAATATGTCAACTTTCTTTAATTGCACAAACAACCATTTCTGGAAAAGTAACCGATAAAAAAGGCGAACCAATTATGGGCGCAAATGTATATTTAGATGGCACGTACGACGGAGCATCAACTGATGAAAAAGGAATGTTTTCTTTTACAACAAGTACAAAAGGACAACAGACATTAATAATTTCTTTCATATCTTTTGAAACATTTAAGAAGATAACAGATGTAAAAGCACTCCGAAATTTAAAGATTATTTTGCGTGAAGATGTAAATACATTAGATGCAGTTATCATTAATGCAGGAACTTTAGAAGCAGGTGATAACGCAAAAGTTACTGCACTAAAACCATTAGATGTAGTAACAACAGCTGGAGCTATGGGAGATTTTGTAGGGGCTTTACAAACATTGCCAGGAACAACAACAGTCGCTGATGATGGACGCTTATTTGTGCGTGGAGGAGATGCAGAAGAAACCCAAATCTTTGTTGATGGATTGCGTGTGTTTACTCCTTATTCGCCAACAGCAAAGAACATTCCTACTAGAGGTAGATTGTCGCCTTTCTTATTTAAAGGAATTTCATTTTCAACAGGTGGATATTCTGCAGAATACGGGCAGGCATTGTCAAGTGTGTTGTCTTTAAAAAGTATTGACAAACCCTTAGAAGAAAGAACAGACTTGTCTTTTATGACAGTTGGATTAGGACTTGGTAACACCCAAATTTGGAAGAAAAATTCGCTCAGTCTAAATGCATCGTATATTAATTTAGCACCTTATCAAGCTGCTTTTCCAGACAAAAATGTATGGCATAAACCTTATCAAGGTTTTGGTGGGGAAGCAGTGTACAGACATCAATTAAAAAATGATGGCTTGTTAAAAGTATATGGAGCATTAAGCTATACTGATTTTGATCTTACTCAAGAAGATATCAATGAACCTAATGGAGTGCGATTTGCATTAGAGAATAGAAATCTTTATATCAATACTTCTTACAAAGGTTTTTTAGCACATAATTGGAGTATTGAAACAGGCGTTTCTTTTAGCAATGATAAATCTGATATTAATATTATTGATGATCTTGTTGAAGACACAAATAACTCAGCGCACTTTAAAGTAAAACTAAAAAAGCGTATAAACAATCGATTTAAATTTATTCTAGGTTCAGAATATTTTATTACAAAATTTCAAGAAAATTATATAGGGAAAACAAACGGAAATCATAAGTTTACTTTTAACAACAATATTGTTGGATATTTTGCAGAAGCAGATGTTTTCTTTTCTAAAAAATTAGCTGCAAAAGTTGGTGTAAGGGCTGAGCGTTCAGAATTACTCAATCAATTTACACTTTCACCAAGATTATCTTTGGCATATAAAACAGGAAAATACGCACAGATGTCTCTGGCTTACGGACAGTTTTATCAGAATCCAAAAGATGCTTATTTAAAGTTCACTACAGCTTTAAAAGCAGAAAATACATCGCACGCTATTGCAAACTTTCAATATGTAAAAGATAAACAAATTTTTAGAGCAGAAGCCTATTATAAAAAATACAATAACTTAGTTAAATACAATACTTTTATGCCAAATCCAACAGCTAATTTTTCTAATGAAGGTAGTGGTTATGCAAAAGGATTAGATGTTTTTTGGAGAGATAATAGGTCGTTTAAAAATACAGATTATTGGGTGTCTTATTCTTACTTAGATTCAGAGAGAGATTATAAAAACTATCCAACAACAGCAACTCCTTCTTTTGCTTCAAAGCACAATGCATCTGTTGTAGTAAAACATTTTATTACCAATTGGAAAAGTCAATTTGGATTGAGCTATAATTTTGCTTCTGGAAGGCATTATACAAACCCAAATACAAACGGATTCTTAAACAATAAAACGAAAAGTTACAATGCAATCAATGCTAGCTGGGCCTATTTAGTTAGTCAACAAAAAATATTGTTTGTTTCTGTAAGTAATGTGTTGGGAATTAAAAATATCAACGGATATCAGTTTTCTAATCAGCCCAATAACAATGGTGTTTTTGAAAGTAGAGCTATTGTTCCGTCTGCAGATAGATTTTTCTTTGTTGGTTTTTTCTGGACGATTAGTACCGATAAAAATAAAAACCAGTTGAAGAATCTATAAGGGACAGTTCTCGATACAATTTTGAAGAATCAAAATTACTCGAAGTAACGTTTCAACCTTAAAAAACAACAATTGAGTAACAATTAAATGTATATCTTTCTAAATCATTTGATATTTGAACCATTAAAAATGAACAACAATGCAAAAAACAATTTTAACACTAGTATGTATTTTAAGTAGCTTTTTAATACAAGCACAAGATTCAAACAAATTCTCTGTTACCGTACAGATTACAGGAATGAAATCTGACAAAGGTAATGTGTACGTGGCACTTTACAACGCTGAAAAAGATTTTTTAAAGAAACCATTTAAAGGAGACATTGTAGTAGTGAAAAACAAAAAAGCCACCGCAGTTTTTAAAAATATTAAAAATGGTGTGTATGCTATTTCTGTTTTTCATGATACAAATGAAAACAAAAAAATGGACACCAATTTTTTAGGAATACCTAAAGAGCCAACAGGAATGTCTAACAATGCAAAAGCATTTATGGGGCCACCAAAATTTAAAGATGCAAAGTTTATCGTAGATAAAAATAGAATTCTCTCAATAAAAGTAAAATAATAACAAATAAAAAAATATCAAATGATGAAATGAGCCATAACATTTCTAAACAACCATAAAGATGTTTAATGGCGAATTACATCTGACCAATTTAAAAGCAATAAAATTTAAACAGATGAAAAAAATAATCACCTTATTAGCACTAACTTTTGTAGTAAATCTAACTGCACAAACTCAATATGAAAAAGGAATGACCAACGCTTTTCAGCTTTGGGGAGCAAAGAAAAACGCAGAAGCATCGCAGCTTTTTGAACGCATTGCTAACGCAGAAAAAAATAATTGGTTGCCATATTATTATGCAGCAACTGTAGAAATTGTAAGCTGTTTTGGGCTGCAAGATGAGGTGGTTTTGACGGCTAGATTAAAGAAGGCAAAAAAGTTTTTAGATAAAGCAAATGCCCTTTCTAAAGACAATCCAGAAATTACAATCAACTATGCTTTGTTAAATACAGCGTATATAGCTTTTGACGGACAAAAATATGGAATGACGTTATCTCAAGAAAACGCAGCATTGTATGCAGAAGCGCTAAAATTAGCACCCAACAACCCAAGGGTGATTTTTAGCAAAGCTGAGTGGGATATGGGTAGTGCACGCTTCTTTGGACAGTCTATTGCGCCTTACTGTAAAGACGTAAAACGTGCTATTGAGTTGGCTAAAAAGGAAACAGTACCATATAAGTTTTATCCAAGATTTCAATTTGACAGAGCACAGCAAACTTTAAAAAATTGTGCTAAGTAAGTCTAGTTTAGCATTGTAAAAATTAAGCTAAAAACACCACAGTTTACACTGAACAGGTTTCAGTAGTGTGGTGTTTTTTGATTTTTAAACGAGTTCAACGATTTTGATGAAGTTTAATTACTCAAGCTATTTTTAGTCCGAATAATCTCCGCAGCAATACTCACCGCAATTTCTTCTGGAGTTTCACTTTTAATAGGAATTCCAATCGGAGCAAAAACCAACTCTAACTCCTGTTGTGTAATACCTTCTCGCAATAAAACATTCCACATGGTTTTTAATTTTGCCTTGCTGCCTAATACGCCAATGTACTTATAAGAGTTTTTTATCAACTTGCTTAAAACCAGTTTATCATCTGTATATTTATTAGTCATAATTGTAATATAACTATTGTTTCCTTGTATTATGTGGTTTTCAATTTCGTTGTAATCAATCACATGTTTTTGATGTGCAAATGTATTCTTGTTAAAAGTGTTTAAATTTTCTCTATTGTCAAATACAACTACATAAAAGTTTAATTGCCGAAACAGCTTAGAAACCGCTAAACCAACATGCCCACCACCAACAATATAAATAGTTTCTTTAAAGCCAATTTGTTCTTGAAACAACCAATTGGTTTCTGAGTGGATGGTTGCTTGGTATTTTTCTTGGATATTGTTTTTGTTAAACGAAATTCCGGTAGGAGAGAAGTGAATAGTTTTTTGCTGACTGTTTTTCAAACAGTTCACAATTTTTGAAACCAATGTAATATGATTTGTATTCAACGGATGAAATACCACAGTTTGTTCTCCAGAACAAATCATACCAGAACCATCTTTTCCACTACCTTTGTGAATTTGTTTTTTATAAATGATTTGTTCTTGCTGATTACTTAGTAAGTGTTTCGCTTCTTCAACCAAAGCAAATTCCATCACGCCACCACCAACAGATCCGAAAATAAAATCATCTTCTGCAACCAACATTTTAAATCCTTTACGACCAGGAGAACTTCCTGAATTCTGAATTACAGTAAGTAGGTATACATTTTTGTTTTCTTGAAGTTTTGCTAATAGTTGTTGCCAGAATTTCATAGAGAATATTTGTGTAAGCAATATACAAAAATGCCTCTCGATACAAATTCACAATTTTATAAAATTGTAAATTCATTAGATGAACAAAAAGGAGTTTTCCAAAAGAAGGTATTTGTTAGTTGAAGTGATTTTGTGAAAGCTGCACAAAATTGTATCGAGAACTAATATAAGGATTATAAATCTCTTACTTTTGCTTTTATATGGATGCTATTACAACACAAAAACAAAGCTTACGAAAAACAATGCTTAAACAACGCAGTTTGTTAGATGCTACAGAAAAGAAATTGTTTGACACTGCCATTTGCAAAACACTACAAGAACTCATTGTTAAAAAAAAGTGCAAGGTTGTACATGCGTTTTTACCTATGGGAAACGAAATCAATATCATTCCGTTACTCACTTGGCTTTTGGCGCAACAAATTACGGTAGTTACTCCAAAAACGTTGCCTAAAAGGCAATTGCAACACTTGGTGTTGAATTCATTAGATGCATTAGAAAAAGGAGTATTCGGAACTTCACATCCTGCAAACTCTGTTGAATATACGGGTAATTATGATATTATTATTGTACCAGGTTTGGCTTTTGATACAGACAATTACCGATTAGGGTATGGCGGTGGCTATTACGATACTTTTTTAGCCGAACACCCAACTGCCTTTACTGTGGGCATTGGCTATCCGTTTCAACAAATAGATGTTGTTCCAAAAGAAAAACACGATGTATATTTAGATGTAATTCTATCTAAAGAATTAATCTAACTTTTTACTTGTAACATAATAATTCTCATCAACAGTTAAGTTGGAGGTAGTGGTGTTTAGTTTTTTAGTTTTCCAATAGCTAGTTGGCTTTAATAGAACTGGTTTTCCATCTAGAAATACCTTTATAGGCATGTTGAATCCGCTAACAATATTACTCCATTTATACTTTAGTTTATTTCCCTGTATACTATATGTAAATTCTGGTATACGAACATCGCGTAAATACTGGTCAAATACTTTGCTGAAATCTATTTGAGCGTTCTTGCTAATGTAGTTTTCTATTTGTTGTGTTGTCACTGTTTTATGAAAAAATGTTTTGTTAAGTCCACGTAAAATTCCACGCCATTTTTTATCATTATTTATAATTGTTCTAATGGTGTGTAACATGTTAGCACCTTTGTAGTACATGTCTCCAGAGCCTTCGCTGTTTACATTGTAAATACCAATTATTGGTTTGTCGTTTCGCACACTTCTTCTTGTGCCAATAACATATTCAGTCGAAGCTTTTTTTCCAAAATGATAGTCGAGGTATAAGTTTTCTGAGTAGGCAGTAAAACTTTCATGAATCCACATATCTGCAATATCTATATTTGTAATATTATTAGCAAACCATTCGTGACCTGCTTCGTGAACAATAATAAAATCAAATTTTAATCCCCAACCTGTTTCAGATAAATCACTACCTAAATAACCATTCTTATATTTATTACCATAGGTTACAGAGCTTTGGTGTTCCATACCTAAATACGGAACTTCAACCAGTTTAAAACTGTCTTCGTAAAAAGGATATTTTCCAAACCAATGTTCAAAAGCTTTCATCATTTTTGGAGCTTGTTTAAACTGCTTTTTAGCTTTGTCTAGATTGTAAGATAGTACATAGTAATTCATATCTAATTCACCAGCTTCACCTTGGTATTTTTCTGAAAAATGCACATAATCTCCAATGTTTACATTTACTCCGTAATTATTAATTGGGTTTTTTACTGTCCAATGATATGTAGTTGTATTATCGTTATGCTTTTCTACCTTTTTTAAACGCCCGTTAGAAACATTCATCAAATGCGATGGAACTCTAACGCTAATATCCATGTGTTCAACTTCATCATACATGTGGTCTTTGTTTGGCCACCAAACACTGGCTCCTAAACCTTGACAAGAAGTAGCAATAAAGTCATTATTGTTTTTGTCTTTCTTCCAAGAAAAACCTCCATCCCAAGGAGCTCTTTTTGCAGCTTTTGGTTTTCCTTCATAATACACAGTCACAGAATTTACTGCTCCAACAGTTTGCTTTTTTTGTAAGTGAATAAAATGCGCATTGCCTTCAGAAACTACTTTTAGTTCTGTGTTGTTCTGTGTGACTTTGGTAATCTTTAGTGGTTTCTGCAAATCTATTTGCATAATGTTAGCAGATTGCAATACTGTATATTGTATGGTGTTTTTCCCTTTAATTGATTTGGTTTTTGGAAATACTTGCACATCTAAATGATAATACTTTAAGTCCCACCAAATACGTTCAGGAGTAATAGAACCTCGCAAGGTGTCTTGTCTGGTAAAATTGTTTTTCTGTGAGGTTACAGTTTGTGCAGAAATTGTAAAAGTAAACAAGGTAAATACTAAAAGGAATAAATTTTTAAGCTTCATTTTTAGATGTGATAAAATTGAAACCGAAAGGTATCATTTTTTAATTAAATCTGCTAAGGCATTTTGTAAATTAACAAAGGAAAATTGAAAATTGCTTTGTAAGATTTTTTCTGATGAAATTCTGCTACCAGTAGTTAAGATAATAGCCATTTTCCCAAACATAAGTTGTAGTAAAAATGCTGGTACACCTATAGGTAAAAATACTTTGTTATTTACTTTTGCTAATAATTTAGAAAAACTATAATTAGTTTGGTTGTTAGGAGCAACCGCATTGTAGATTCCAGTCACATGATTTTCAATAGCATGAATAAAAAGATTCGTTACATCTTCTATATGAATCCACGGAATGTATTGTTTGCCGCTGGCTATTGGAGCAATAAAAAAGGGCGTATTCATTTTAGAAAGTGCTCCGCCATTACTGCTTAACACAATACCCAATCTAAAGATGGTAACAGGTATGTTTTGTTTCTGAAATTCTAAAGAAGCGGTTTCCCAAAGCTGACAGACATTTCCTAAAAAATCATTAGCAGGATTGTCTTTTTCTGTAAAAATATGTGTAGTTGTAACAGCACCGTAATATCCAATAGCAGATGCGGCAATAAATCCTTTTAGGTTGATGTTTAATTGTTGTATTTTTTTAAATAACATTGATGCAGAAGCAGTTCTACTGTAAATAATTTCTTTTTTACGAGCTTCTGTCCATCGTTTATCTGCTATGCCCGCACCAACTAGATGAATGATATAATCTAGGTTTTCAAATGCTTTTTTATCAATAAAATTGTTTTTAATATCCCAAGC
The DNA here is from genome assembly GCA_013373385.1 of Flavobacteriaceae bacterium. Lineage (GTDB taxonomy): Bacteria > Bacteroidota > Bacteroidia > Flavobacteriales > Flavobacteriaceae > Polaribacter. The sequence continues at coordinate 16,336 of JABXHX010000004.1, read as the reverse complement.
AAATTCATTACTGAGTTTTGGTGTTCTTGTTAAAATTCTAACAATATATCCTTTGTTAGTCAATTTGCGTTGCAACAATTGTCCAACCAATCCAGTTCCGCCAGTAATTAAAATAGTAACCATGCTCAAAAATAAGGATTCTTTTTGTTAAAAATAGGTAAACTGTTATTGTTATAAATACTTTAGGAGTTTAAGAATAATTTAACATAAAATGATGAAAGATGACAGCTATATTTGTTTGTAGAAATATTAACAAAAAAAAAGAAGACAACTCATAAGAAATGATTTTTAATAAGGTAAAGAAAGCATTGTTTTTTATAATAACTTTAGGGGTATTAAGTGCTTCTGCTCAAACATTTCATGGTCGTATTACAAATGCTAGCAATACACCAATAGAAAATGTGTATGTGTACAATACAACGTCTAATAGTCATACTCACACAAAAGTTAACGGAGATTTTATTTTAGAAGACTGTACAGTTGGAGATGTAATTGAAATTGGAATTTTAGGTTACAAAAAAAAGATAATTACACTTAGTGCGTATCAATTGAAAAACAAAACAACTCTGATTTTAGAGACTAAAATTTTTATTTTAGATGAGTTAGTGCTCTCTAAAAAGATTGATCCTATTCAAACCGTAATGAAAATAGATTTTGCTAAAAATCCGGTGAATTCATCGCAAGATGTTTTAAGAAGAGTGCCAGGTTTGTTTATTGGACAACATGCAGGTGGAGGTAAAGCCGAGCAAATTTTTTTGAGAGGTTTTGATATTGACCACGGAACCGATGTTAGTATTTCTGTAGACGGAATGCCTGTAAATATGGTTTCTCATGCACATGGACAAGGGTATAGTGATTTGCATTTTTTAATTCCAGAAACAATTCAAAAAATTAATTTTGGTAAAGGACCTTATTACGCAAATCATGGAGATTTTAATACTGCAGGATATGTAGATTTTAAAACAAAAACAGCAATACATCAAAACCAAATAAGTCTGGGTGTAGGCCAGTTTAACACCTTTAGAACCTTAGGGATGTTTAATTTACTTGGTAAAAAAAGTAACGAAAACGCCTATGCTGTAATTGAGTATTTGGCAACAGATGGCTTTGTAGAATCACCTCAAAACTTTAGTAGAATTAATATGTTTTCTAAATACAATACCTATTTAGAAGATAATAGGAAGCTAAGTTTTACAGCTTCTCATTTTACTAGTAAATGGGATGCCTCTGGGCAAATACCACAAAGAGCAGTAGACAACGGAAGTATCACACGTTTTGGAGCAATAGATGACACTGAAGGCGGAGAAACATCTAGAACAAATTTAAATATACAATACAATAAGCAGCTAGAAAATGGTATGGAGCACCAAACCAATGTTTTCTATACAAAATATGCATTTAAGTTGTTTTCGAACTTTACATTCTTCTTAGACGACCCAATTAATGGGGATCAAATAAAACAACAAGAAAGTAGAGATATTATTGGCTTCAATTCTCAGTTTATTAAAAACACAGCTATTTCTGGGTTAGATGTAAAGTTAACCGCAGGTACTGGGTTAAGAAGCGATGTAGTTAAAGATGTAACCCTATCGCACACTCTAAATAGAAAACAAACACTCAATAATATTCAGTTAGGAGATATCAATCAAACCAACTATTATGCGTTTTTAAATACTGAGTTTGAATTAGGGAATTTTACCATAGCACCTGCAGTGCGTTTAGATTATTTAAAATTTTCGTACAACGATGCCTTACAACCAACATATAGTACACAGGCAAAATCAAAAGCAATTGTAAACCCTAAGTTTAATATAACCTATAGTCCTAACAAAAATGTACAGTGGTTTTTAAAATCTGGAATTGGGTTTCATTCAAATGATACGCGAGTAGTTGTGAAACAAACCAATAAAACCTTGCCAAGAGCGTATGGTGTAGATATTGGAAATAGCTGGAAACCAACATCAAAATTAATCTTAAATTCTACTTTGTGGTATTTGTTTTCTGAAGAAGAGTTTGTATATGTTGGTGATGCCGGAATTGTTGAGCTTTCAGGTAAATCTGAGCGTTATGGATTAGATTTAGGACTACGTTATCAGTTAACAAATTGGTTGTATTTTAATACAGATGCTACCTTTACAAGGGCAAAAAGTTTAGAAGAGCCATCGGGAAAAGATTATATTCCGTTAGCGCCAAAAGTTACATTAACAGGAGGTTTGTCTATGAATGATTACAATAATTTTTCAGGCGGAATTCACTACAAATATATAGGAGATAGAGCTGCCAACGAAGACAATTCTATTGTTGCAGAAGGTTATTTTGTAACCGATGCTAATATCAATTATAAACTAAAGAATATTACGCTAGGGGTATCTATTGAAAACTTATTTAATGTAGTATGGAACGAAACACAATTTGCTACAGAATCTAGATTACAACATGAAGCAAATCCTGTAGAAGAAATTCATTTTACTCCTGGAACACCATTTTCGGCAAAACTATCAGTTAGTTATACATTTTGATTTTCTCGAAGAAAAAAATATTAACTTCCTCTAGATTTTTTGTTTTGCTCACAAAGTTCAATTATTTCTTTGATTCGTTTTTCTCTGGTTGTTACTCTTTTTGCTTGACTTAACCAATACAAATAGCTCTTTTTATAGCTCGTAGCAAAATTTTGATAATTGTTATAAGCTGTAAGATTTTTGTCAAATTGATTTTGTAAATCTTTAGGGATTACTAGATTTTCTACATCATCTAATGCCGTCCAAGAGCCATTTTCTTTAGCAATTTCAATCGATTTTAATCCGCTTTTGTGCATCAAGTTATTTGCCATCAATTCTTTTATATAGCTTTTATTTAAAGCGCTCCAGACCGATTTAGGTTTTCTGGGTGTAAAATACTGTTGTCGCTTGCCGTTGCCTAAACTTTTTACGGTAGAATCTATCCAGCCATAACACAGAGCAACCTTTACAGCTTCTTCCCAACGCATAGAAGCTTCTTGGCATTCAACTTTGTAAAAAATTAAATACACACCATTGTATTTGTTGTAATTTTCTTGCAACCAAGTGCGCCATTCAGTATCATTCTTAAAATAAAGTGTAGGTTTGGTCATGGTGTTAGTCCTTAAAATACCAAAAAGGGATTGTTACATCTATAAGTTTTACAGTGTCTTTTTTTCTTTTTTTATAGCGTATCAATTTTAACAGATGCTTTCCTTGGGTAAGGTTTTTTGTGCTAATGTAAGCCTCAAAACCTAATTTGTTTTTGCTGCTTTTAGAAACGATAAAAGTTGTTTTGTAAAACGTAGAGTCAATATATACCTGATGCATTTCGTTAAATACTTCTATGTACTTTCTGGTTAAACTGTCTCTCTTTTTTCGGCTATTAGAATTATTAAAAAAAATAATATCACTCTTTAATCCACGAACATCTTCTTTTGGTTTGATTGATGGATGATAGCTAAAAATCTGATTTTCTAAACTTTCTGAATATACCCGAAACACTTTAATATAAGGTGCTGTGATTACTTTAGATTGTATGGCTGCAACTCTAATAAAGTCCGTGTCTTTTTTTAGCAAATCTTCGTAGTTTCTCTTGTTAATTTTTATGGATGAACTTATTTTGTCAAACTGTAAATAATTAGATTTTTGGTATTTTAAAGAGGTTACACCAACAATAATAAGGTACACAGGAACTAATACAAAACTTAATCTTTTACCAAATTTATTGTCTAAAAAATTATACACTAAAGGTCTGTATAAAAACGATAGTGTTATAAAGCTAAATACCCAATAAAAAGGAAAATAAATTTTAGCCAACCATTTTTTCTTTTTTAAAAACCCTTGTGTAATAAAATCAATAAAAACGAGTATTGAACCAATACATATAAAAACTATTAAAAAAACACCTACAATTGTTCTAAGTGTATCGGGTAAATTATCATTAGAAATAATATAAGTTGCAACTCCAACAATAGAAAAGATGATTAAAAAGCAGGAAATAACATAGAAAATAAGTAGAAAAGAAATGGCAAATAATACACTACAATAGTTTTCTAAGGTGGCAACAAATTTGTCGAACGAAACAATCTTTTTCTTAAGGTAGTTGTTAAATTTACGATGGTATTTAAGTCTTTCAAAATCAATATCACCCGAAACATAGCGCAGTCCTAAAGCGCCAATCCATAGGCCTCTAAGAATAACATGAATTAAAAGATTAAACAAGAGGATAGAACAAGAAATAAGTAATAATGTGTATACAATAAACTGATGTATTTGTTTGTCGTATTCTGCAACTTGAAAAGCTGTTTTTATATGTGGAAAAGCCGTAAATAACCCAAATATGGCAAACCCAGAAATAATTAATTCTAGCTGCCAACTTTCTTGTTGTAATTTTTCTAGTAGCTTCTGAAATTTTTTGTCTTTATAATTTTCGCTCATAAAAAATTATTTTTTTAAAGATACAGCTTTTTAAAAATAAAAAAACCGTTTCTACTAAGAAACGGTTTTTTAGAAGTGAATGATGAAGAGGTTATTCTTTGTCTAATTTTTTAGTCATATTGAACCCGACAAACAAAGCTGCTCCAGCACACATGAATATCATTGCAGGATAAATGGCTTCTTCATCTTCTAAAGTAGTATATGAAGTAATTATTAAAGCTAGTAAAACTCCCAATCCGATCCCCATAGCTAATAATGCAACATTTAGTATAAATACTTTAGCAAAAGAACTAGAGCCTTTTTGTCGTTGCCCTAAGTTAAAAATTGATGCATCTGCTCCTTTTTCAATTAATGCCAATCTTTCTTTATTGCGTGTTGAAAAGAATAAATAAAAGATTCCGAAAAATGTTCCAAAGATTACGATTAATACTGCTACTTCTTCCATGTTATGTTTGTTTTAAATTTTTAATGTTTAATTTTATTTCGTTTGCTTCATATGACAGCGGCATTTTAAAAAAGGTTACAAAAAATAAAAAATAATTTTTTTTCATTAAAACTGTAACCTATATATAAAGATATCAGTCAAAAGAAAATAATGGCTAAACTAACTGACGAAGACTATATAGATAAAACCTTAAAAGGTGATGCAAATGCTTTTGCTTTCTTAATTGATAAGTATAAAGATATGGTATTTACATTGGCAGTTAAAATGGTAAAGAGTAGAGAGGAGGCAGAAGAAGTATCGCAAGATACTTTTATAAAAGCTTATAAATTTTTGCCTAAATTTAAAGGCGATTCTAAGTTTTCTACTTGGTTGTATAAAATAGGATACAACACAAGTTTAGATGCAATAAAAAAGAAAACAAACCAATACAACGCTGTTGCAATAGATGAAATAACTGTAAATTATATTGCCTCGGTTGAAACAATTTTAGACGGAATAGAAAGGAATGAAAGAGCAATTATTATAAATCAATGTTTAGAGCAATTGCCAGAAGATGAAAAGGCAATTTTAGTGTTCTTTTATTTTAAAGAGTTAAGTTTGAAAGAAATTATAGAAGTCACTTCTATGAGTGAAGCAAACGTAAAAGTAAAATTACACAGAGCTCGTAAGAAATTATTGAGCATCGTTAAAAATACAGTAGAACCAGAATTAATTAGTCATTATGGGAGAAAATAAACACATAGAAGAGTTAGATGCTTTTGCAAAAAAGTACATCAAAGAATTACCGATAGAAACTCCTTCTGTAGATTTTACTAAAAACATCATGGGTAAAATTGCTACACTACAAACAACAAAAGCGTTAGAGTATAAACCACTAATATCTAAAAAAGGTTGGTTTTTAGTTGCGGCAAGCATTGTAGCTGTTTTGTTCTTTGCGTTTAAGAATACAAAAGAACGCTTGTTTACATTACCCGAAATTAATTTTTCTTTTTTTGAAAAGTTAGATTTCTCTGGATTGTTAAACGGGATAAATATCTCTACATCTACAGTATATGTGCTTCTCTTTTTCTCACTATTGTTTTTTGTGCAAATTTTTTATTTAAAAGGGTATTTTGAAAAAAGAATAAACAGCTAATATTATTCTGATACTAATGCCAATTTAGTACCTTTGTCATTTACTAAAATTCTAGAAATATTTTTGTGCTTGGTTTTAGGAAACGTATGAAAAATACTCCAATTTTTATCTGTAGCTGGATTGAATTTCATAATGGTATTACCTGCAGCCATTAATAAAGTTCCGTTGGGTAGCCAACAAACGTCTTCTTTGCCTCCAAGGGTTTCTATTATTTTTTTTCGATCACCATTTTTAGGATTGTAAAGTGTTACTTCCCATGGCTCATTTTGCTTACTGATATAACTTACAAAATTGGTTTTCGGAATTTTATGTACAGACCTACCAACTTTTTTCTGAATGGTAGAATGTGTGTTGTTTTTTAAGTTAGAAATAATCAAGTCTAAATCTTTACCAACAATAACAACATTGATAGCTACATTTTTTTTGAGCCAAAACGGATAAGCAACTTTTAAATTAGCAATAAGCTCAGTGCTTTTTCCGGTTTTAATGTTGTATTGATAAAAACGTTGCAAGCCATCTGCATCTAATCTAACGGCAGAAATATCTTTTGATTTCGGTATCCTTTGTGGGGTATACTCACCGCCATTTGGTGTATTGCTTAAATAAGTGACCTTACCTGTCTTTTCATTATACATAGCAATATCTGTTTGTTTGTCCCTCATAGAAGAGAAGATAACAATTCTTTTTGAATAAAAATATGGCTGACTGTCATAGCCCGGGTTGTTTGAAATGTTTTTACCATCTTTAATTTTGTAAGTTCCGTTATTGTTAGATAGATTGTACAAATACACTTCTGTGTTTGTTTGTGCGCTAAGAAAAGATGCGATAAATAGTAGGACTAGAAGTAAATTTTTCATTGTTGAGAGCTAAATATTTTCTCAAATATACATAAAAGCCTTAGTACTTTAAACACATAATATGATTTGGATTTGTTGCCTAAATCTTAAAATCGTACTTCCCAACAATTTAAAACCCATTTTTGTGTAGAATTTTACAGCGCGTTTATTTTGAATCCAAACAGCTAACCATATTCCTTTTTGATTGCCTTTTTGAGAAAATTCAATGTTGAAATCAAACAATACTTTACCTAAGTTCAATCCATAAAGTTCTTTGAGTAAATACAATCTGCTCATGTAAGTTACATCTTTAGATGGTATACATTTACTTACTGTGTTAAAAGTAATTTTTGAATAACCGGCTAAAACAGTATCGTAATAAATTAAGTGGTAATGATTATCAGGATTTATTAATTCATTGATAAAATTTTCTTCACTAAAATTGTCAGCTAGATAATTGTCAATATCTTCTTTTGATGCCGAATGACCATGGGCTTGTAAAAATGAAGCTTTGGCAAGGGAAGCCAATTGCTTAGCGTTTATTTTTATCATTTTATTTTAGGAATCCAGCATTTAACAGATTTTTTGTATTTAGAGTATTCATCTCCAAAACGCAATAACAAGTTTTTCTCCTCAATTGGACGAACTACAAAATGCCATATAAAGGCTCCTAATATGGAATAAGCTAATATATAAATAGATTCAAAGTAAATGCTAATGCAAATTCCTTGTCCTATTCCAGCTACAGCCATTGGATTTCTAACAAACTTATATGGTCCAGAAACAACTAGCTTTTTAGTTTGATCCAATGGTAAGGGAGTGCCTTTTCCTATTGTTACAAAAACAAATGCGCTTGATAATCCAATTAAACTAAACCCAATAAATAAAGTAAAACTTAAAAAAGCGTGATTTCCTTCAATTGGATTTTCAGTTAAACTATGAAGTATAATGCTAGGAATAATTACTAGAGTGATCAGCCAAACACAAAATATTTGAATAATAGTTTTTAATCCATTAATTAAAGAACTGTCAGATTTAGATTCTCTAAAAAATTTGTCTTGATATACTAAAAATAAATTATAAAATAAGCCTAAGCTCATTAGAGTAGTTGCTAAATATCCTCCATTTGAAAGAATTGTAGCATTTAAACAATATAAGCTAGCAAAAGCAAATCCACCTAAAATAATAAACTCTAGTTCTTTACTATTACTGTATGAACGAATTAATGATAATAATGCAATAACAATAAAATCAGGAATTAAGAATGAATTAAAGGCTGTTTTTTCAATATTTGGAAATTGGAATGCGTTATAAAAAACATCATTTGTATATAATGCTAACCACCAAAATAAAATAATGGTAGCTTGAATTAAATAAGCCGTACTTTTAAAATTCTTCATTTAAATAATTTCTGGATAAAATCCTTCAGCAATAGCACCAACTGCCATAGAAATCCATAACAAAATTGCAGCCAATATAATCTTTACCAAATAATGTACTGAAAACCCAAAGGTCTTTTTAAAAACTTTATTTGCAGCAGGAATATAAATAAATGAAAGGGTAATAAAAGCTACACCTAACCAAGAGTCATCACCTCTAAATAAATTCAATAACCCAATGATAAAAATGAGTAATCCAGCAATAAAACTAACACTATTGTAAAAAGTTTTTGTACTCATAATTGTGTGAATTTTGATACTACAAGGTACAAAAAAACCTCTTTGTTTTTACAAAGAGGTTTTATATTATAATGAATAATTACTTATTTAATCAAATCGTAACTACGTTTAATAAAGTTTGTTAAATCTTTACCATGTAAAAGGTTTTGAGATAACTTCGCTAAATCAAATGCTTGCTTGATTAAGCGTTCTTGTTTTTTTGCAGTTTTGGTGTTTAAGATTTGTCCAACTAATTCATGGTTGGTATTCACAACCAAGTTGTACATATCTGGCATATTGCCCATTCCCATCATTCCACCACCACCAGAAGCGCTCATTTCTTTCATTCTACGCATAAACTCTGGAACCGTAATTAAAAACGGAGAAGCATTAGAATCCATTGCTTCTAACTGAACGGTATAGGTTTCTTTTGGTACAGCAGCTTCAATAATTGGCTTTAAGGTTTCTTTTTCTTCATCTGTTAATTTAGAAATAACCGTATCGTCTTTCTTAATCAAATTGTCAATATGATCTGCATCTACACGCTTAAATTGTATTTTTGCGTCACCAGATGAAGTTTCAAGTTTTTGCATTAAATGAGATACAATTGGAGAGTCTAATAATAACACTTCATATCCTTTTGCTTTTGCATCTTCTATATAACTATGCTGTGCATCTTTATGCGCAGCATATAAGATTACATGATTTCCATCTTTATCAGTTTGAGCATCTTTTGTTTTTTCAATAAACTCATCAAATGTGTAGAATTTATCTTCTACTGATGGATATAATGCAAACTTCTTTGCTTTATCAAAGAACTTTTCTTCAGATAACATTCCGTATTCAATAATAACTTTGATGTCGTTCCATTTCGCTTCAAAATCCTCACGATTGTTTTTAAATAAAGAAGTTAACTTGTCAGCTACTTTTTTAGTGATATAGCCAGAGATTTTCTTTACTGCTCCATCAGCTTGTAAATATGAACGAGAAACGTTTAACGGGATGTCTGGAGAGTCAATCACCCCTTTTAACATTTGTAAGAAATCTGGTACAATTCCTTCTACATTATCAGTTACAAAAACTTGGTTTTGATATAATTGAATTTTGTCTTTTTGCATATCCATATTTGGACTCAACTTTGGGAAGTATAAAATTCCGGTTAAGTTAAATGGATAATCTACATTTAAGTGAATGTGAAATAAAGATTCTTCAAATTGCATTGGGTACAATTCTCTGTAGAAGTTTTTATAATCTTCATCTTCTAAATCAGCAGGTTTTTTTGTCCAAGCCGGATTTGTATTATTAATGATATTGTCAACTGTCTTTGTTTCTGGTTTTGCATCTTTATCTGCATCTTCAGGTAACGGTAAAGTTTCTTCTTTTGTTCCGAACTTAATTGGAATCTGATTAAAACGATTGTATTTTGTTAATAATCCAGAAATTTTAGAATCTTCTAAGAAATCTTTTTCATCTTCAGAAATGTGTAAAATAATTTCTGTTCCTCTATCAGATTTATCATGTTCAACTAATGTATATTCTGGAGAACCATCACAAGTCCAATGAGCTGCAGGCTCATCTTTAAAAGACTTAGTAATAATTTCTACTTTATCAGCTACCATAAATGCAGAGTAAAATCCTAATCCAAAATGACCAATTACACCAGTATCATTATTCGTGTCTTTGTATTTTTCTAAGAACTCTTCAGCACCAGAGAAAGCAATTTGATTGATGTATTTTTCAACTTCATCAGCAGTCATTCCTAACCCTTGATCTTTTATGGTAAGAGTTTTTGCATCTTTATCAATGCTAACTTCAATTTGAGGGTTTCCATATTCAACTTTAGCTTCTCCAATTGCAATTAAATGCTTTAGCTTAGTAGTAGCGTCTGTCCCGTTAGAAATTAATTCACGTAAAAATATTTCGTGATCAGAATACAAGAATTTTTTAATTAACGGGAAAATATTTTCTACCGAAACATTAATATTTCCTTTACTCATAATGTATATGTTTAAAATTTTAGTTTTTAATTATTTAGATTGAAATAGTCAAAAAAAATACCAAATACTATTTTGTGACAAGATGACATAAAAAAACGCCAATGTAAATTCATTGACGTTAGGTTTAAGTTTGGTTATAGCTGTTTGTATATTTTTATATACCACTACCTTGTTGTAAAGATATAAATAAATTAGTAAGTTTGATAGATAATTTTTGTAAACGATAAAAGAACGACAGTAAATGATGTATAATTCAAAAATAACAGGTTTAGGGTATTACGTTCCAGAAAATGTAGTTACTAATAATGATTTGAAACAATGGATGGATACAAGTGATGAGTGGATACAGGAAAGAACGGGTATCAAAGAACGTAGATGGATTGATCCTAAAACTGGTGATACTACAGCAGTAATGGGAGCAAAGGCGGCTAAAATAGCGATAGAAAGAGCTGGTTTAACAAAGGATGATATTGACTTTATTGTGTTTGCTACCTTGAGTCCAGATTATTATTTTCCTGGAGGTGGTGTTCAGATTCAAGATTTACTAGAAATGCCAACTATTGGGGCTTTAGATGTTCGTAATCAATGTTCTGGTTTTATCTATTCATTATCTGTTGCCGATCAGTTTATCAAAACAGGAATGTATAAAAACATTTTAGTAATTGGTTCAGAGAATCATTCAGGAGGTTTAGAGCGCTCTACTAGAGGAAGAGGAGTTACTGTAATTTTTGGTGATGGAGCTGGAGCTGCGGTTTTATCGAGAACTGAAGAAAAAGGAAAGGGGATTTTATCTTCTCATTTACATTCTGAAGGAAAACACGCAAAAGAATTGGCTTTGATTGGTCCATCAACCTCTCGTTGGGTTCCAGAAATTATGGAAGCAAACGACCCAGACGATACTTCTTATTACCCATATATGAATGGTCAGTTCGTGTTTAAACATGCAGTAACCCGTTTTTCGGAAGCTATAGTAGAAGGTTTACAAGCTAACAATTTAGAGAAAGATGCCATAGATATGTTAATTCCGCATCAAGCAAATTTACGCATCGCACAATTTATTCAAAAGAAATTTAGATTGACCGATGATAAAGTGTATAACAATATTATGAAGTATGGAAATACAACGGCAGCGTCGGTAATCATTGCGTTGACAGAAGCTTGGGAAAAGGGTAAAATTAACGATGGAGATTTGGTGGTGCTTGCGGCGTTTGGAAGTGGATTTACTTGGGGTTCTGTAATTATACGTTGGTAAACCTAAACTTAAAAGAATTAAAAAACCGAAGCATTTGCTTCGGTTTTTTAATTCAAATAATTCTCTGATGGTTCTTGGTTTAAATGAAACCTCCACCACCTTTTTTCTCGTTATCGTCTCTTTGTCTTCTAGATTTAGCACGGTTTTTACCACCACCAAATCTGTAATTAAATCCAAGTGATACAGCTTGACTATCTCCTCTAAACTGACCGCTTTGTGTAAACGGAGTAGTAGTAGAAAACCTAAACCTTGCTGTTCTAAAAATATCATTCACTCTAAAGTTTAAGCTACCTTTTCCTTTTAAGATTCGGTAATTTGCACCTGCTGCTGCCATCCACATGTCTTTTGCATCAAATTGTAAGCTTCTGTTTGCGCCTCTGTACATAGCAAAAACTTGGAAACGTAAGTTATTGGTTGCTGTAATGCTATTGCTAACTCTTACATTAAAAGCACTGTTGGTTACTTCACTTTGTTGGTTGGCAACAACACCTCTTAATTTTTGCGAGTAAAAATCCATACTTGAGTTTACTCTCCACCATTTTGCAAGCCTATAGTTTAAAGAAGCTTCGAAACCATATCTGTTGTTTGCATCAAAGTTTTCATCAGATTTAATTTGTTTTGTATTTGTTGGGTCGTTAGGGTCTTTGTATAGAATTGTAGAAATTTCATCATTTACTCTTCTAAAGAATGTACCTAAAGATAATGATCCTTTTTTTAATCTGCGAGTGTAGTTTATTTCAAAAGAATTTGTAAACTGAGGCAATAAATCTGGGTTTCCTAAAGAGGTTACTAATGGTGTGCTCCACTCCCTAATCGGATTTACTTGCTGTATAGAAGGTCTATCAACTCTTCTGCTGTAACTAAATTGCCATTGGTTTTTATCTGATGCGCTATATGTAAAAAAAGCAGATGGATATACACTAAAAATATCATTTGTATAAGGTTTATCAGCTTTAGTTTCTTCTTTAAAAAGTCCGTCTACATTGTACTGCTCAAAACGTGCACCAAGTTGCATGGTTACTTTTTTAAATTGGTATCCGTAGTTTATATAGGCAGAATACATTTTTCTGTCGTAGCTAAAAGACGAATTTAAGGCATTAGTGTTGTTGTTAATATTATCAGTTTCATTGATTCTGATTTCTGCACCCAATTCTAATTTACCATTTTTTGAAATTGGGTTGGTATAATCAATATTAAACAATGTATTGCTTCTTTTATTGCTAATGTCTTCGGTACCCGTATTACGTACTGCATATTCAGGAGAATTAGCATCAGAAAAAGTTGCTTCTAGTTCTAAATTATGTCCTTTTTTGTTGAAGTCTAACTTGTAATTAAAGTTATAAGCACTAGATCTATTTCCGTTAGAATTTGCAGTAAAAGGGGCATCAATTAATAAGGTGTTATTGGAGTCAAAAACTTTTGTTGATCCAGTACCTAGACCATCAGAAAAATTTTGAGTTGTATACATAGACAATGTATTCTTTTTGTTGATGTAAATATCTGCACCCAATTTTATTAAATGAGATCTGTTGTCATTTAAAAACTCAAACTCTTGTCTAGAAGCATTGGCTCCTGTTCTTGTAACGTGTCCTTTACCACCGTTTTTCCCATCTCTAAAACCATAGTTTGTGTAAAAGTTTACTTTTCCTGTTTTATAGTTCATGTCTAAAGAACCATTTAAACGTGTGTATTCTCCTCTTGTAATTCCAGAGTTTACAGATCCGTTAAAACCAATATTTGCTCTTTTATTTAAGATGATATTAATAATACCACTCATTCCTTCTGGATTGTACTTTGCAGACGGATTGGTAATTAACTCGATGCTTTTAATTGATGCAGAAGGAATCTGTTGTAATAACTGTGCAGTACTCATATTTGTAGGCTTTCCGTCAACTAATACCCTTACATTACTGTTGCCACGTAGAGATAATTCTCCAGTCTGGCTATCAACACTCACAGATTGTACATTGTTTAGCAGCTCAGAAGCTGTTGCTCCAACAGATGTTAAATCCTTACCAACATTGATTACTTTTCTGTCAATTTTTTGGGTAACGGTAGAGGTTTCTGCTCTAATTTCAACTTCGTCTAATGTAGTGGCATCTTCAGAAAGTGCAATTGTACCAAGGTTGATTTTATTATTAGAACCTTTAATGCTAATCTGCTTTGAGTACGTTTTGTATCCTATAAACTGAATTTCAACTAAACTAGTTCCCTCTGGAATGTTTTTTATTTTAAAATTACCATCTAAATCAGTAATTCCACCAGTGATTATTTTTTTAGCAACATCTTTAATAACAATGTTGACATAAGGTAATGCTTCTTTTGATTTTTGATCGATTACTTTTCCAGAAATCATTCCTGGCCTAGCAATTTTACTTTTGTCAAGTTGTGCGTAAGAACTTACGCTAAACGTCAAGACAAAAAGTAGGATTAATTTTTTCATGTGTTTATTTTAAGTTGTTTTGATTTGATGTTAGGTAGACGCTTCATTTTGTATCTTTGTTACTAAACTTAACATGCTTTAACGTAATATTAACAAATGAAAAAAAGAACTTTAGTGATTGGTGCTTCTATGAATCCTGAGAGGTATTCGAATAAGGCGATAAAGAAATTAAGAGCAAATACTATTGATACACTAGCAATTGGTGTAAAAAAGGGAAGTGTGTTAGATGTAGATATTGTAACAGAAAAACGGTCTTTTAAAAATATAGACACTGTAACATTATATGTAAATGCTACGATACAAAAAGAGTATTATGACTATATTTTAGAATTAAAACCTCGTAGAGTTATCTTTAATCCGGGAACAGAAAACCAAGAATTTAGAGCATTGTTACAAGAAAATGCTATTGAAACCGAAGAAGCTTGTACACTTGTTCTATTAAGTATCAATCAATATTAAATAGAAATCTTTTTACCAGCATCAGCTAAAATAACTTGGCTAAATATTTCTTGTGCTTCTTTCTTAAAAAGTTGAATGTCTTTATACCTACTAGAATAATGACCAATTACCAATTGTTTTACATTTGCTTTTAGAGCAATTTGTGCTGCTTGTTTTGCAGTTGCGTGCTTTGTTTTTTTAGCAAGGGATTCATTATCAGATAAAAAAGTTGTTTCGTGGTACAGCAAATCAACATTTTTTATAATGGGTATAATATCTTCTTTGTAAACTGTATCACTGCAAAATGCATAGCTTTTTGGCTGGGCAGGAGCTAAAGTTAACTCTTTGTTTTTAATAACTTCTCCATTAGTCAGTGTTATATCTTTACCTGCTTTGATGTGATGATAATCGCAAGTTTCAATTTCTGGATATTGCTGTATGTTTTCTATATGTAGCTTTCTAGCTTTTTCTTTTTCTTTAAATAAGAAACCATTAGTATATACTCTATGACTTAACGGAATGGTACTGACACTAACCATTTTATCTTCAAAAATTAGTTCACTTTTTTTAGAAGTTAACTCATGAAAAATGATAGGATATTTTGCATGAGATTGCGATAGCTTTAATTGTAATAATGTCAATTCTTTTATGCCTTTTGGGCCGTATATATGCAATTCTCTTTCTCTGTTTAAAATTCCGTATGTAGAGATTAACCCAATCAATCCAAAAAAGTGATCACCGTGTAAGTGAGAAATAAAAATGTGATTTATTTTAGAAAAACCCACTTTGTATTTACGCATTTGACGTTGTGTGCCTTCACCGCAATCAATTAAAAAATGACGGTTGTTAATTTCTAAATATTGTGCAGTGGGATGCGAATTAACTCGTGGAGTTGCAGAATGACAACCTAAAATAGTAAGTTCTAAATTCATTTAATAACAAAACGTTTAGAAACCATTTCTTTTTTGCTATGGATGGCAAAAATGTACATTCCAGATTTTAAATTGGCTCTAGTAAAAGGAATTGTATTGGTGCCTATTTTAGTAGTAATCTTTTTTTTATAAACAGTTTTTCCTAATACATTTTTGACGATAAGAAAAGCAGGGATTTTTTTTGTTGCAGTGAATTTTATTGATGTGTTTGTGTAAAACGGATTTGGAGCAGCCGTTAGTTTTTGCAATGTTTTTTGAGAAAACATTGCAGTTGAGATACATAAAAATAGTACAAAAAGTATTTTTTTTAGCATTCTTTTATCGGTTGTTTGGTGTTTTTTAAAATCCTAAATCGCGCTCAATCGCCTCCATCTCTAATACATCTTCTGCTTCTGTAAATGTTGGGACGATGTTAATTTCATCTGGAACATCATCAATGTCAATTCCGTTACAAATCACTACAAAAGACATGCCATTACTTCTGTATGTAGCAGCTATATCCAAAAATAAAGACAATTGTTTTATAGTAGTGTTAAGGTTTTCAGAAAGTTGAATTATGGTGTGATTTTTTTCAAAATCAGTTTTTTGCAAATTGTAGTTTTCAAAAAAAACATCAAACGAGTCTTCTGTGCTTGTAATTAAAAAATAGGCTTCTGTAGTTGTAATTTCCATAAGTCAATAAATTTAAAAACAAATTATCTTTTTATCTGCTGTGCTAATAAGTAGATAACAGCCATTCTAACTGCTACACCGTTTTCAACCTG
>JABXHX010000042.1 GCA_013373385.1 Flavobacteriaceae bacterium | reverse complement strand
ACCGAGCAGGACGACTGCGACATCAAGCTCACTGATCCGGACAATCCCCTGGAATCCAGCATTGAGATCATGGCCAAGCCCAAGGGCAAGCGTCCCCTGACCATCAATCAGCTGAGCGGTGGGGAAAAGACCCTGACAGCCACCTCCCTCCTCTTTTCCATCTACCTGCTGAAGCCGGCCCCTTTCTGTATCTTCGACGAGGTGGACGCCCCGCTTGACGATGCCAACATCGACAAGTTCAATCAGATCATCCACCGCTTCAGCGAGGAGAGCCAGTTTATCATCGTGACCCACAACAAGCGCACCATGGCTAGCACCGATATCATCTACGGCATCACCATGATCGAAGCAGGGGTTTCAAGAGTAGTTCCGGTGGATTTAAGAGAGTTGGCGTAAGGGAAAAAACCTTCTTTTTTGACAAATGAGTTTTTAGTTTTGAATCAAACTAATATCTTTAGAGTAACTTATTTTTAATAGTGAGAACAGAAGATATTGAGTGGTATAAGCCAACAGAGTTTTACATTTTAGTTGTTAGCTCTTACGTAAAGATCGGAATAAGTTCAAATTGGGAAAAAAGAAAAAAACTTTATGAAAGGGAATTCATTGACATAGAATTTCAAAAATTAAAGTCTATTCAATTTGAATTTAGATGGCAAGCAGAATTATTGGAACAAGTTGTTAAATGGAGGTTAAGAAGATGGGTTGTTCCTGGTAGACATGAGTATTTTAACCTTCAAATTCAAACAGTATTAGATTGCTTTTACCAAACAAAAAATGAATTAGAGCCCGAATTCATTAAACATTCACATATCCATAAAAAAGGAAAAAACCGATGGGATTTTTATAGACAAATAGCAGAAGCCTATTTCAAGTATTAACTATGTTCATACCAGGTCAAATATATCAACGGTCCCAAATTCATGATAAATATGGAGGAAATAGGCAAAGTGGTATTTGCCCCTCTGCTCAAGAACCCTATATATTTATTTTTTCAGGTTCTCAAGGAAAACAACACGGCTACAAAGATCAATGGGTAAATGATAAAATCTATTCATACACAGGTGAAGGTCAAGTTGGAGATATGCAGTTTACTAAAGGAAACTTGGCCTTATTAAACCATAGAGATCAAAATAAACGGGTCTTCTTATTTGAATATGTTCAAAAAGGATATGTAAGATTTGAAAGTGAGTTGGAGTTTTACGATGCAGACTATTTTGAAACACCTGATCGCAACGGGGATATGCGGATTGGGATAAAGTTCTTTTTTAACCGTGTAGGAGCTAAACCATTAATCCGTCCAGAGCAGTTAGATTTGGAGTTTGCAGCAGATTCATTGAGAGATAAATATGATATTATTCTTCCCAATGAAACTGAAAGAAAGGGATTAGTTACATCTAGAGTAGGTCAAGGCGCCTACCGGAAGGGAATTATCCATTATTGGAATTATAAATGTGCTGTTACTCAGTTTAACGATCCAAGAATCCTAATTGCCTCTCATATTGTCCCTTGGAAAGATGCTTCCGACAAAGAACGCTTAGATGTAGAAAATGGGATACTCCTTTCCCCTACTTACGATGCTCTCTTCGATCGCCACTTAATTAGTTTCGAGAATTCAGGAAAGATTATCCTCTCAGATCAGATTTCTTGGGAGGATTTTAAGAAAATTGGAGTCAGTGGGAATGAAAAGATTTGGCAGCTTAGTGAAGGGAATAAAGAATATTTAGATAAACACAGATCTAAAGTCTGAAAAATAGATAAGCATACCCCCCACCAAGCGTAGTTTGCAACTAAGCTTTTTTCTTTCCAAGAATTTGTAATTCTTTCAATCAAATTAGGGTACTTCCGAAGTACCCTACCCCACTTGCCAAGTACCCCCTCCCACTTCAGAAGCCCTCGAAAGGATCTTTTTACCCCATCGTTGAGCCTTTTTGGTCCAAGCGAGGACCTTTTTGGTAGAACGTTGAGCCTTTTTGGTCCAATCGAGCACTTTTTTGGTGGAACGTCGAGCCTTTTTGGTGGAACCTTGAGCCTTTTTGGTCCAATCGTGAGCCTTTTTGTCGGAACGTCGAGCCTTTTTGCTTCAAGCGTGAGACTTTTTGGTGGAACGTTGAGCCTTTTTGGTTCAAGCGTGGACTTCTGAGGTACTCGGTTGGTTCTTTATGTCTCAAACGGGCATAAAAAAACCGGGTCCGAAGACCCGGCCTGTGTTAAGTATAGTATCAGGTATTTTTCTTAGTTCTCAGCAGTACTACTGCCATTGCTTTTACTTCGCCTCTCGAAACGCTTGCGCAGGTCTTCATAGATGGCCTTGGCATCCGGGACATTGACCTTCGCAGCCTGCTTGACGGAATTGTAATAGCTCAGGGCACTGATATAGGCCTCCGAACCCGCCAGCATGGTCGTGTCGCTTAGGGTATCCTGAATCTGCGTGCATAAGCGCAAGAGAGGAAGTAAACCGCTGATCGCCTCCCAGTCCTTGTCAAACTCCCCCTTATCGACAAAAGGAGGCAAAAACTGAGGATTGCTATCCGCATACTCGATAACCTTTCCGACGAAAGGTTCCGTGCCATCACTCATCTTCGGAATTGTCTTCCGCTGATCCGGAGTGAGGGCAATCACATAAGGTGCAAGGATCTGCTGCACTTGGTCAAGCGCTGCCTTGGCAGCCTGTAGATCCGCTGCTGGGATCTCGATGGAAATCTTGTTTTCCATAGTAAAAGTAGGTTAAGTAAAACAATAAAATTGAAAATGTCTAAAAAGTTAGTCATTGAGAACTAAAAATGCAAATGATAGTTCAAGAAGGTATATTCAACCTTGTCGTTGGAATCGAAACTAATTTTTGACGTTTTCGGTATACCTACATGCAGGATAGTTTGAGCAACCATAAAACACACCATATTTTCCTGTCTTTTTAACTAAATAATCACCACAATTTGGACAGGTGATTGAAGTTGAATTATTCAAGTAGCCTCTTCTTTTATTTTTGATTCGTTTAACATGATTTCTATTCTCTTTAAACCCTCTTAGTCTTACCCGATTCAAATAATCAGAAATTTTCTGCATTTGTTCTTCGGTTAAATTGAATTCATTATCCATTGACTTAATTGTTCTGATTATTTTGTTGCAATAGATAACAGGGCTCCAATTTGTAACATTTTTTAGAACTGCACCCCCACAAAAAACAACGATAGGAAAATATCTAATTCTTGGATAATCAATAAGAATTCTTTTCAAAGCATAAACATGTAATTCATTCTGTTTTATGGGATTTTTGAATCTGAACTTTTGAGAATAAATAGTTTGCTTCCAATATTCGGAATTTTCATGGCCATGAATCCAACCATCAAAGTTTTTCGTTTCGATTACAAAGAGACCACTTTTTGAGATCACGATGTGATCTATTTGAGTTGTAGACTCCCCAAATTTCAGTAATACATCATTAAGAATTATGTAATTTCTTTTATCAAGCCAATTGAGTCGGAGAGCGACCTTCTGTTCTCCAAAACCACCTTTTATTTTTGGAATAAGGACTCTTTTGAAATAGAAATGGATTCCAAAAGCGATTAAAATAATTACAAAAAGTAGTATCTGTGTATCCATTTAAAGAAAATCAATCCTTTACGAAAGGAATAAAATTATTGTAATTAGCCCAAAAATCTAACTAGATTATTTTTTCTTCCTTCTTGTCTCCACGAACCATAATTTCAGGTCTCCATTGCGCTGGCATACGGATTTATTTTCCAAGCGGTTATTTAAGAGCAAGCGCTGGGATAAATAATAAACTCATAGCCTTGGGGTTAAAAGCCCGGGCTATTGGATTGTGTCGTACCTACGGTAATGGTTGATGGAAAGAAATACCTCTATAATGGAAGGTTTTTTGT